>NZ_JBICVO010000008.1:0-446714 GCF_043199105.1 Streptomyces sp. NPDC048644 | reverse complement strand
CTCTGTGGGAGAGTAGGACGCCGCCGAACAATTTTTCAGCTCCGGTTCCTGGACCTTTTGGTTCAGGGGCCGGAGCTTTTTTGCGTTCCCGGGACCGAACTCTGTACAGCCAGGGACGCACGGTTATGGCTATGTTGTTTCTCCGGGATATCTGTATGGGGGTGTGGCGACATAGTAGTGCCGTGTGGAAGTGCGAGTGCACTCGTGTCCGAGAACCTGTCCCGTAGCCCCGTAGCCCCGTAGCCCCGTAGCCCCGTAGCCCCGTAGCCCCGTGTTGTGCTGGGCGTAGAGCTGGTGGGTGGAGAGGTTTGTTAGAGGCGGCCGGTGGACTTGAGGGTGAGGTAGGCGTCGGCGAGGTCGGGGGCGAGGTGGTCCGGGGTGGAATCGATGACGGTGATGCCCTGGTGGCGCAGACGGTCGGCGGTGCGGCGGCGGGCGGTGCGGGTCTGTTCCGCGGCTGCTGCTCCGTAGACGGCCTCCGGGGTGTGGCGTCCGGCGGCCATCTCTTCGATGCGGGGGTCGGCCACGGCGGCGACGATGAGTTCGTGCCGCTGGGTGAGCCCGGGGAGGACCGGGAGCAGCGCTTCTTCCACGGGCGCGGTGTCGAGGCCGGTGAAAAGGATGATGAGGGAGCGGCGTGGTGCGCTGCGGTGAATGGTCGCGGCCAGGCCGCGGGCGTCCGCCTCGATGAGTTCTGATTCGAGGGGGGCCAAGGCGTTGGTGAGGGCCGGGAGGAGATCGCGTGCCGTGCGGCCCTGTACGGAGGCGCGTACGCGGCGGTCGTAGGCGAGGAGATCCACCCTGTCGCCGGCTCGTGCGGCGAGTGCTGCGAGCAGGAGTGCGGCGTCCATGGAGGCGTCGAGGCGAGGGAAGTCGCCGACGCGTCCGGCCGACGTGCGACCGGTCTCCAGGACGAGCAGGATGCGGCGGTCGCGCTCGGGGCGCCAGGTGCGGACCGCGACGGCCTGCCGGCGGGCGGTGGCGCGCCAGTCGATGGAGCGGGTGTCGTCGCCCGGGGTGTAGTCGCGGAGGCTGTCGAATTCGGTGCCTTCGCCGCGGGTCAGGATGCTGGTGCGGCCGTCGAGTTCGCGGAGCCGGGCCAGCTTGGCCGGGAGGTGTTTGCGGCTGGTGAAGGGCGGGAGTACGCGCACGGTGCCCGGTACGTAGTGGCTTCCCTGCCTGGCAGCGAGGCCGAGCGGCCCGTGGGAGCGGACGGTGACGCGGACGGCGTGGTGGTCGCCTCGGCGGGTGGGGCGGAGCACGGTGGTGAGGCGGCGGCGTTCCGCGCCGGGTATGCGGACCGTGTGGTGGGAAGTGGGAGCGTCGGTGCCGGCAGCGAGGCTGCTCGGGGGCCAGGCATCTCGGATGGTGGCGCGCAGCGTGCGTCGGTCCGGGTTGGTGACGGTGAGGTGCGTTTCTGCCTCTCCCGTTAGTCGAACGGATGTGTCACCGGTACGGGTGAAATGGAGCTTTCGCACTGGCGCGGCGAGGGCTAGATCGCACAGGATTGCTATCAGCAAGGCGAGTTGGACGGTGAGGATGCCGAGCCAACTGGGGAGTGCGAAGCCGACGAAGAGGGCTCCGAGTGCGGCGATGAGGGCGGTGCGTCCGGTGAGGGCCACGGTGTCGTCTCAGCGGGGGACGGGGAGGTGAGCGAGTACGGCGTTGATGACGGAGTCTGCGGTGACTCCCTCCATCTCGGCTTCCGGGCGAAGCTGGACGCGGTGGCGGAGTGTGGGGAGAGCGAGGGCTTTGACGTCGTCGGGGGTGACGTAGTCACGACCGGTGAGCCAGGCCCAGGCGCGGGAAGTGGAGAGCAACGCGGTGGCGCCTCGTGGGGAGACGCCGAGGGAGAGTGAGGGGGATTCGCGGGTGGCACGGCATATATCGACGATGTAGCCGGCGACGTCGGGGGAGACAGCGGTCTTGTCGACCGCGGTCCGGGCGGCTTCGAGGTCGGCGGCGGAGGCTGCGGGGCGAAGGCCCGCCGCGGTCAGGTCGCGTGGGCTGAAGCCGTCGGCATGGCGGGTCAGGATGTCGATCTCGTCCTGGCGGGCCGGAAGCGGGACCGTGAGCTTCAGCAGGAAGCGGTCCAGTTGGGCCTCGGGGAGCGGATAGGTGCCCTCGTACTCCACCGGGTTCTGCGTGGCGGCGACGAGGAACGGCTCGGGGAGGGGACGAGGTGTTCCGTCGACGGTGACTTGGCGTTCTTCCATCGCTTCGAGCAGGGACGCCTGGGTCTTGGGAGGGGTGCGGTTGATTTCGTCGGCGAGAAGGAGGTTGGTGAAGACGGGGCCCGGCTGGAAGGAGAACTCGGAGCTGCGCGTGTCGTAGACGAGGGATCCCGTGACGTCGCTGGGCATCAGGTCCGGGGTGAACTGGACACGCTTGGTGTCGAGTTCGAGTGCGGCGGAGAGTGCGCGGATGAGCAGGGTCTTGGCGACGCCGGGGACGCCTTCGAGCAGCACATGTCCGCGGCAGAGCAGGGCCACGACCAGGCCGGTGACTGCGGGGTCCTGGCCGACGACGGCCTTGGCGATCTCGGTACGCAGGGCCTCGAGTGAGGCTCGGGCGCTGTCAGCGGTCGGGGTGCTCACGGGGGGCGTGCCTCTCTTGGTAAACGATCGAGGTGGTGAGGTCGTCGAGGTGATCGGCCAGGTGCACGAGGGCCTTGTCGTCGGCCGGGGCAGGGCCGAAGAGGAGCGCGGGCAGGTCGGCCGGGGCCTCGGTGGCCTCGGGGAGATGGGCGCGGACGGCCGGGAGAAGGATGTCGGGGGTGTGGGCGTGCGCGGGAGGCACGCCGATGAGGGGGGCGAGCCGGGTGCGGGCCGCTGAGCGCAGGACCGCTGAGGCCCGGTCACGGGCGTTGACCTGCTGGTAGAGGCGGGCATGTCCCTCCGTGGTCTCGGCGGCAGGGACGGTGGCCGGGAGCCGCTCGGGGACGAGAGGGCCGAGTCTGCGGGCACGCCAGAGGGCGGCGAAGCCCGCGGCGCAGGCGAGTTGGAGCAGCCCCCAGCTCCAGCCGGAGGGGATGAGGTCGAGGAATCCGCGTTGATCGTTCTGTGCGGATGCCGGGTCGCTGAGGGAGGGGAGGTACCAGACCAGATGGTGGTGCGCGCCGAGAAGTTGAAGGGCGAGCGAGGCGTTGCCGCGCTCGGCGAGACGGTGGTTGTAGAGGAAGTCGGGGGAGCCGAGGAGCAGGACGTCCCGGCCCGCGTCGGGGGCCGGCAGGCGCAGGAGAGTGGGGAGGCCGTTGGCGGAGTAGCAGCTGTCCGTAGCCGTGCCGGACGGCGCCGCGTAGCGCACGCCTCCCAGGAGGGCATCTCCGGCTCGTCGCGCGTCGGGCAGGGCGCAGCCGGGTGTCCGCGGCGCGACGCTGGCCGGGGGCTCCGCCTTCACCTGCGGGGCGAAGGGCTTGAGCGCGGTGGCACCCGGGGCGAGGAGGACGGTGCGGCCGGTGGTGTGCGCGGTCGCGGTGCGCAGCCCCGTCAGTTGCCGTCGGGTGAGGACGTCCGGATCGCTGACGAGGAGCGTGGTGCCGGGGCCGGCAGCGGCGGCGGCTTCTTCGGCCGTGGTGACGACCTTGGTGGTGACGCCATGATCCGCCAGCAGCACGGCGAGGGCCCGGCTTCCGAGGCGGTCGGCCGAGCGGGGGTCGAGCCGGCCGTGCTGCCGGCCGGACTGGAGAGCGGCGAGAACCACGCCGCAGACGACGAGGAGCAGCAGCGCGTACAGGAGTCCGCGGGACCGTATCCATATGCGGCGGCCGGTAGGCGTGAGGGAGGACGCACTCGCGGTGGTGGCGCTCATCGCCGGCTCCCGGTCGTGAGGGCCGGCAGGTGGGGCTTGGCCTGCTGTAGGTCCGTGTCGAGGGCGCTCATCAGGGCGTATGCGTCGGCGGTACCGGGGTGGCCGCCGTACGTGATGTCGTCGAAGGCGCGGGCCGCCGCGCGCAGCCGCTCGGCGTACGAGGGGAGTGCGCGGCCGGCCTCGGTTGCCGCCTCGTCGGCGGTGCGCCCCGGCCCCGGAGTGAGCAGCACTCGCTCTTCGAGGGAGAGCACGATCGCTCGTAGGCGTTCTTGGACCGCGTGGCTCCAGTGGCCCTGGATGGCGTACCGGTCGGCGGCGGCGCGGTGTTCGGCCGCGGTGCGGGGCGCGTCGGCGAAGAGGGCGCGGCTGGTGACCGGTGTGCGGCGGATCGCGCCGAGCCGCAGTCGCAGTGCCACGAGGAGCAGGACGACGACGGCGATGATGACGAGCAGGCCCGTCCAGCCGCCCGGTGTGACGCCGGCTGCCGCTTGGAAAAGCGCGTCGACGTGGTTCCAGAACCAATTGAGGGCGCGCTGGACGGGGTTGGGGTCGTGCTGGTGGTACCGCGGGTCGGACAGCTCGCGCTCCGCCGCTTCGCGGGCAGGAACGCGAGGTATTCGCACCGGCCCGTCGTCGTCGGACCGCGCCATGAGCCGGCCCAGCGCGACCGTGATCCCCCCTGTGGTCACCGCATCAGCTTCCCGGAGCGGGGTCGGTGGGCTGTGGTCCGGAGTCGTCCGCGGAGGCGTCGGAATCGGTGGTGGGGGAGCTGCCGGGCTCGGTCTTGGTGAGGTCGGCGGCGCCTGTGGGTCTGGGCTCGGGGACGGTGGCGTCCGGTCCGGTGGCCGGCGGGGCCGTGGGGGTGGCCGTTGCGGTACCGGCGGTTCCGGTGGGCCCCGTGGTGCCGTCCGGGTGCGTGGCGGGGCTGCCCGAGGGGGCTGCCGGGGAGCCTGTGGTGGGGTGGCCGCCGGTGCGCGGCCCTGGGGCGGTGGCCTGGGTGCCGTAGTCGGGGAGGCCGGCGGCGCGGGCGAGTTCGAGGTCGAGGGCCTCGCGGCGGATCCGCTGGTCCATGTAGAGGAGTGCGGTGACGCCGGCGCTGATCGGGAAGGTGACGGCGGAGCTGATGACGGCGCCGATTCCCAGGACGGTCAGGAACGTCCAGCCGGTCGAGTCGCCGGTGCCGTTGGCCCAGTCCATGAGGGTGTCGCCGTCGATGAGGAAGGCGATCAGGGTGGCGGGGATCTGGACGATGAACTCGATGATGCCGATCAGCACGTACGTCAGCAGTTGGATGCCCAGGACGCGCCACCAGGAGCCGCGGACGAGCTTGGCGGAGCGCCGCAGCGATGCGACGACTCCCTGCTTCTCCAGCATCAGGGCCGGCGAGGCGAGGCTGTAGCGGACCCACAGCCAGATGGCCGTCATGGTGCCGGCCAGGCCGCCGAGCAGGCCGAGCGCCAGGCCGGCGGGGGCGGAGCCCAGCCCAACGAGGAAGCCGGGGACGGTTCCCGCCACGATGACGGCGGTGAGGAGCAGCGGCAGCAGGATCAGCAGGCCGAAGAGCCGCGGCAGTTGGGGCCGTGCCTCCCGCCAGGCTTCCCCGGTGGTGACCGAGCGGCCGAGGACGGCCCGGCTCACGACGATGGTGAGCAGGCCGGTGGCGATGATCGTGGCGAGCAGTCCGACCACCGAGGTGAGGGCGCTGCCGGCGAGCGCGTTGGCGGCCTCGCGGAGTGCCTCGCCGAACGGGGCGTCCGGGGAGATCTCCAGGGTCGTCGTTCTGCCGGAGTCCTGGAACCACACCCCGGTGATGAGGGTGATGGCGGTCTGCGCGATGACCGCGATGACCAGCGAGACACCGAGAACGGTGCGCCAGTGGGCGCGCATGGTCGCCACCGCGCCGTCGAGGATCTCGCCGACGCCGAGCGGGCGCAGCGGGATGACACCGGGCTTGGCGGCTTGGGGGCCGGGGGCCCAGCCGCCGCCCCAGCCGGGGCCGCCGTTCGGGCCGGGCGGCCGGGTGCCGCCCCAGCCGGCGCCGGAGGCGGCGCGTCCGCGGGTGCCGGGGCCGCCCTGACCGGGGATGGTGCCGGGGGCGGACCACTGACCTGCGGGCGGCTGCTGCTTGGACCAGTTCGGCGGCGCGGGCTGCTCGTCGGTCCCGGGCCGGTCTTCCGGTGCGGGTGGTGGGGTGGGGTGCTCCTGGGCGCCGCGGTCCGGCTCGTCGGAGGGGGCGGATCCGGGCGAGGCCCAGCCCGGAGAGTTGTTCATCGTCGCTCCTTCATGCTGCCCGTCCGCCTGGGCGGGCGGGGACCGGCGTCCGCGGTGGCAGTCATCGTGTCATGGCGGGTGGCTTCGCGTACCCGGGGCCTGAGGGGTAAGGGACCTTCTGTTCGGACGGCGGTCACCGGCAGACTGAGCGGATGGTCGATCGGTGCGAGGAATCAGGAGCGGGCGTCGCGATGCCTGCTGTCCCGTCGTTGCGTTGGGCGGATCCGCCCGAAGGGCCGGTGGTGGTGCTGCTCGATCAGACCCGGCTGCCGGCGGAGGAGACCGAGTTGGTCTGTGCGGATGTGCCCGCGCTGGTGCAGGCGATCCGGACGCTGGCGGTCCGCGGTGCGCCGCTGCTGGGTATCGCGGGTGCTTACGGCGTCGCGCTGGCGGCGGCCCGTGGGGACGATGTGGAGGAGGCTGCCGAGGCGCTGGCGCATGCCCGGCCGACGGCGGTCAATCTCGGGTACGGCGTACGCCGTGCGGCTGCCGCGTATCGGGCGGCGACGGGCGGCGGCGCCGGTCAGGAGGCCGCCGCGGCGGTCGCGCTGGCGGAGGCACGTGCCGTGCACGCCGAGGACGCCGAGGCCAGCAAGCGGATGGCGGCGCACGGCCTGCGGCTTCTTGAGGAGCTGCTGCCGGCCGGCGGCCACCGGATTCTCACGCACTGCAACACGGGTGCTCTGGTGTCGGGCGGCGAGGGGACCGCCCTGGCGGTGGCGCTGGCGGCGCATCGCGGCGGTGAGCTGCGTCAGCTGTGGGTGGACGAGACACGGCCGCTGTTGCAGGGGGCGCGGCTGACCGCGTTCGAGGCGGCGCGGACGGGGATGCCGTACGCGGTGCTGGCGGATGGCGCGGCGGGTTCGTTGTTCGCCGCCGGAGAGGTCGACGCGGTGCTGATCGGCGCGGACCGGATCGCGGCGGACGGAGCGGTCGCCAACAAGGTGGGCAGCTATCCGCTGGCGGTGCTGGCCCGGTACCACCACGTGCCGTTCGTGGTGGTGGCGCCGATCAGCACGGTCGATCCGGGGACAGCGGAGGGCGCGGACATCGAGGTGGAGCAGCGCCCGGGGCGGGAGGTGACCGAGTTCGTGGTGCCGTCGGAGCGGGGTGCCGGTGCCGGGATTCCGGTCGCTCCGGCGGGGTCAGGGGCCTACAACCCGGCGTTCGACGTCACGCCTGCGGAGCTTGTGACGGCGATCGTGACGGAGGCCGGTGTGGTGTCTCCGGTGACCCGGGACGGGCTCGCGGAGCTGTGTTCCACGTCACGATGGAGTTCGTCACGATCAGGCAATGGGATGATGGCCGAATGAAGGGACGCGTCCTGGTCGTCGACGACGACACCGCACTGGCAGAGATGCTCGGCATCGTGCTGCGCGGCGAAGGCTTTGAACCGTCGTTCGTGTCGGACGGCGACAAGGCGCTCGCCGCCTTCCGCGAGACCAAGCCCGATCTTGTCCTGCTCGACCTGATGCTGCCCGGACGGGACGGCATCGAGGTGAGCCGGCTGATCCGGGCCGAGTCCGGGGTGCCGATCGTCATGCTGACCGCGAAGAGTGACACCGTGGATGTGGTGGTCGGGCTCGAATCGGGCGCGGACGACTACATCGTCAAGCCGTTCAAACCCAAGGAGCTGGTCGCGCGGATACGGGCCCGGCTGCGGCGTTCGGAGGAGCCGGCGCCCGAGCAGTTGGCCATCGGTGACCTGGTCATCGATGTGGCGGGGCACTCCGTGAAGCGGGACGGGCAGTCGATCGCGCTGACGCCGCTGGAGTTCGATCTGCTGGTGGCGCTGGCGCGGAAGCCGTGGCAGGTGTTCACGCGTGAGGTGCTGCTGGAGCAGGTGTGGGGGTACCGTCACGCGGCCGACACCCGGCTGGTCAATGTCCATGTGCAGCGGCTCCGTTCCAAGGTCGAGAAGGACCCGGAGCGGCCGGAGATCGTGGTGACCGTGCGCGGGGTCGGCTACAAGGCGGGGCCCAGCTGATATGAGCCGGGACGGTTCGGCCCCGGGGGGGAAACGGGGGCGCACCGCCGACCCGGCGGGTGATATGTCCTTTTCCGGGCGGCTGTCGGCGAAGCTCCTGCGGGGCGGCCAGCTGCTGCCCGACGGCGCGGTCAGCGGCCCCGTCCACCCGCTGTTGCGGCTGTTCAGCCGCTGGGTGCGGCGTCCGCTGTTGCCCGCGCTGCGGCTGTGGCGGCGGAACATCCAGCTCAGGGTGGTCGCGACCACCCTGCTGATGTCGCTCGCCGTGGTGCTGCTGCTCGGCGTCGTGGTCGTCGGGCAGGTCCGCAACGGACTGCTGACCGCCAAGGCACAGGCCGCGCAGAGTCAGGCGGTGGGCGGTTTCGGCGTGGCCCAGAAGCTGGCCGACGGCGCGGGGGCGGGGACCACGGACGCCGACGACGCCGCTCGAACCGGCAATCGTGGCACCCAGGACTCCGCGACCTGGCTGACCAGCCTGGTCGAGCAGTTGGCCAGTGGTGGCCAGGGCGTGTTCTCGGTGGTGGCGCTCAGTTCGGACACGGAGGAGCCGTTCGGCGACGCCAGCCGGGGCACGCGCGGCCCGCGTGCCTCCGGGGATGTCGATCCGGAACGCAGCGTGCCGCCCGAGCTGCGCCAGAAGATCGAGACGAACACCGGCACGTTCCGCGAGTACACACAGATCAAGCGCATCGGGTCCGACGACGGCGTGCCGGCCATCATCATCGGCAAGCGGCTGAATGACGCGAACAGCAACCAGTACCAGCTCTACTACCTCTTCCCGTTCACGCAGGAAGCGGAGTCACTGAAGCTGGTGACGGGCACTCTCGCGACGGCCGGTGTGTTCGTCGTGGCGCTGCTCGGGGCGATCGCCTGGCTCGTCGTGCGGCAGGTGGTCACGCCGGTGCGGATGGCGGCCGGCATCTCCGAGCGGCTGGCCGCCGGTCTCCTCCAGGAACGGATGAAGGTCACCGGCGAGGACGACATCGCGCGGCTCGGCGAGTCCTTCAACAAGATGGCGCAGAACCTCCAGGTCAAGATCCAGCAACTGGAGGAGCTGTCCCGGATGCAGCGCCGTTTCGTCTCCGACGTCTCGCACGAGCTGCGGACGCCGCTGACGACCGTCCGCATGGCGGCGGACATCATCCACGAGGCGCGGGAGGACTTCGATCCGGCCACGGCGCGCTCCGCCGAGTTGCTGCGCGGGCAGCTCGACCGGTTCGAGTCGCTGCTCGCGGAGCTGCTGGAGATCAGCAGGTTCGATGCGGGCGCCGCGGCGCTGGAGGCCGAGCCGGTCGATCTGCGCGATGTGGTGCACCGCGTCATCGAGGGCGCCGAACCGCTGGCCGAGCGGACCGGCACCCGCATCGTCGTGCGCGGCGCCGAACATCCGGTGATCGCGGAGGCCGACTCCCGGCGGGTGGAACGGGTGCTGCGCAATCTCGTCGTGAACGCCGTCGAGCACGGCGAGGGCCGCGATGTCGTGATCCGGCTGGCGTCGGGCGGCGGTCGCCGCGACGGCGCGGTCGCCGTCGCGGTGCGCGACTACGGTGTCGGGCTGAAGCCGGGCGAGGCGGCCCGCGTCTTCAACCGTTTCTGGCGGGCGGACCCGGCGCGGGCCCGTACGACGGGTGGTACGGGACTGGGGCTGTCCATCGCCGTGGAGGACGCCAGGCTGCACGGCGGCTGGTTGCAGGCGTGGGGCGAGCCGGGCGGCGGTTCACAGTTCCGGCTGACCCTGCCGCGTACGGCGGGTGAGGCGCTGCGCGGCTCCCCGATACCGCTGGAGCCGGAGGACTCGCGGCGCAACCGTGGAGCGGCAGGGGCGGGGCAGTCGCGGGCCGACGGCGCGCGCACGGCGTCCGCGACTCCCGCCCGGTCCCCGGTGTCGGACCCCCGGGCCGAGGACCCGTCGGCCGCCGGGAATCCGTCGGCGGCGGACCAGGTGGCGGCGCCCGGCAGCGGAGCCCGCACGCCGGAGCGGCCCGAGGGCGTACGGGGCGGGGAAGCGGCGCGCGGGCCGGGTGCGCGCCCCGCGGCGACCGAGGACGGCGCGTCCGACGGCGGGCCGGTGGACGACGAGGGACGGGGCGCGGATCGAGAGGGCGGGCTGCGTGGACGCTGAGCACGGACGGGATGTGGACGCGGAGCCGAGGGGCCGCAGCGGTGGGGCCGCAGGAGCGGCGCGGGCTGCACACAACCCCGCGGGAGCGGCGCGGGCTGCGCACAACCCCGCAGGTGAGCCTGCCCGCAGGCCCGTCGGCCGGCCCCGGGTGGCGCGGGCCACGGCCCTGCTGGGCGCTGCGGCGCTGCTGCTGGCCGGATGTGCCTCCATGCCGGACAGCGGGGAGGTCAAGTCCGTTGAGCAGTCCCCGCGTTCCGACGGGGACTCCCAGGTGCGGGTGTACGGCGTGCCGCCCCAGGACGGGGCGCAGCCGACGAATATCGTCCGCAGCTTCCTCGACGCGACGACCAGTGACGAGGCGGACTTCCGCACGGCCACCCAGTACCTGGCCAAATCCGCGCGGCAGACCTGGCGGCCGTTCCTGGTGACCAACGTCCTCCAGGAGCGCCCCAAGCCGGAGCCGAAGGTGCTGCCGCACGGCCAGGACCCCGACGGCTATACGGTCACGCTCTCCGGCAGCCAGGTGGCGACGGTGGACGACAACCACGCGTACACCCCCGAGGAGAAGCCGTACCGCCAGACGATCCACCTCATCAAGGAGGACGATCAGTGGCGGATCGACCGGCTGCCGAACGGCCTGGTACTGGGGCAGTCCGACTTCCAGCGCATCTACCAGTCCGTCAACAAGTACTACTTCGCCTCCTACAAGACGGAGTCGGAGGAGCCGAAGGCGCGCCGCAACGTCCTGGTCGCCGACCCGGTCTACCTGCGGCAGCGGATAGATCCGGTCACGGCCAGCGTGCAGGCGCTGCTGTCGGGCCCCAGCAACTGGCTTGACCAGGTGACTTCTTCGGCGTTCCCGCCCGGTACCCGACTGGCGAGCCGCAGCCTGGCGCTCGACGATTCCAACGCGTTGCAGGTGAAGCTCAGCAGGCAGGCGGTGAGCACCGACACCGACCAGTGCAAGCGGATGGCCGCTCAGCTCTTCTTCACCGTCCAGGACATGACCAGGGCGTCCAAGATCAGTGAGGTGGAGCTCCAGGACAACAACGGCAACTCCCTGTGCGTGTTGGGCCAAGAGCAGGCCGAACGCGATTTCGCGCCGCACCGGCGCGCCGGGCACACCGCCGATGAGTACTACCTGGACGCCGACCGCAAGCTGGTCGCCATGTCGGACACCGCCACGGAACCGACGCCGGTGCCCGGCCCGTTCGGCTCGGGGAAGTTCCCGCTGAGCTCGGTCGCCATCTCGCGCGACGAGGACACCGCGGCAGGCGTGTCGACCGACGGCAGGTCGCTGTACGTCGCCCCGATGGAGGACGGTGCCGGGCACGGCGGGCCGCTGCTGGCCAGCGCGGTCAAGAACGGCCTGACCGCGCCCAGTTGGGACGGTCTGGGGGATCTGTGGATCGCGGACCGCTCCGGGCGCTCCGGTGGCGGCTCGCGGCTGCTGCGGATGCGCGAGGGCAAGGGCGACCCCGAAGAGGTGGCGGTGCCCGGCCTGGGCAAGCGGCGGATCAAGGCGATCCGGGTCGCGGCGGACGGCATCCGGATCGCGATGCTGGTCGAGGACAAGGGGCGCACGACGCTTCAGCTCGGCCGGGTCGAGCGGGGCGGCTCGTCGGCGCACCCGGAGCTTTCGGTCGAGGAACTGCGGCCGATCGCGCCCCAGTTGGAGGATGTGGTCGCCGCGTCCTGGGCGGGCGGCAGCCGGCTGGTGGTCGTCGGGCGGGAGTCCGGTGGCGTGCAGCAGATGCAGTTCATGGAGACGGACGGTTCGGCGTCCAACGCGGAGACGCTGCCCGGCGTCAACGGCGTGAAGGCGGTGGCCGCGTCGGAGGACGAGACCAGGCCGCTGATCGCGGACGCCGATGACGGCATCGTGCGGCTGCCTCCGGACGCGAACTGGAAGACGGTGGCCAAGGACGGTTCGGTGCCGGTCTACCCGGGGTGACCCGGTGGGCCGGAGGCAGCGGCGGGGAGGGGCGGCCCTCCCCGCCGCTGCGTCGTTTCGCGGCCCGCCGGCCGGCCGTTCCGCGGAGTTATCCACAGGGGTGGCGTCGGCGTGCGGACGGCGGGACAGTGGAGTCATGCGGGGTGTGTGGCGGGAGCTGGCCGGTCTGGTGCTGCCGGTCGACTGTGCGGGGTGCGGTCGGCAGCGTACGGAGCTGTGCGCCGCGTGCCACCGGGCGCTGGCACGCGGCGGACGGGGTGCGGGACGGGTGCGGCTCGCGCCGCGGCCACGGGGGCTGCCCGAGGTGTGGGCCGGTGCGGTCTACGCCGACGAGGTGCGGGCCGTGCTGCTCGCCCACAAGGAGCGAGGCGCACTGCGGCTCGCCGAGCCCTTGGGCGCGGCGCTGGCGGGCGCGGTGCGGAGGCTGGGCGTGCGGCGGGCGGGCGCCGGGCCGCTGCTGCTCGTGCCGGTGCCGTCGGCCAGGAAGGCGGTGGCCGGGCGTGGGCATGACCCGGTGCGCAGGATCGCGCTGGCGGCGACCGCCGAGTTGCGGCGTACCGGAGTGGCCGCGTGGGTGTGCGCGGGGCTGCGGCAGCGCCGGGCGGTGGCCGATCAGGCGGGGCTGAGCGCCCGGCAGCGGTCGGCGAACGTCGCGGGTGCCATAGAGGTGCGGGGCGGGGTCCGCGGGCCGTCTGCGGCGGCGTCAGTGGTGCTGGTGGACGACCTGGTGACGACGGGGGCGACGCTCACGGAGGCGGCGCGTGCGGTCGCGGCGGCGGGCGGCGAGGCGGTCGGGGCGGCCGTGGTCGCGGCGCCGCGCGGCACCTTCGTCGCTGTTCGGAACGGAACGTGAAAGCTCAGCGTTCCAGGTAATGAGGAGGAAAAGTCACTCAAACGGAGCCGGAGGCGGTGAGGGGGTGCCGACACCCGTCCGGGCGAGCTATGTTCGGTTGTGAGGACTTGGCGGACGCTTTGCCTCGAATGTCGTGCTGAGTGCGTTCAGGGGTATTCGAGGCGACCCTGAAATGGGGGGAGTGGAGAGCTTGTCCTCGGGGGAGGAGGAGGTGAAAGTCGCCAAGTCCGAGGCTTCGGCACCCACCGGAGCCTGGTGCAAGAAGGAATTGCTCCGCCCGTAGTGCGGGGCGATCCGGGAACGGAGTTCTGCGTGGACATCGTCGTCAAGGGCCGCAAGACCGAGGTGCCCGAGCGGTTCCGCAAGCACGTGGCCGAGAAGCTGAAGCTGGACAAGGTCCAGAAGCTCGACGGCAAGGTGATCAGCCTGGACGTCGAAGTGTCCAAGGAGCCCAACCCCCGGCAGGCCGACCGTTCCGACCGAGTGGAGATCACCCTTCGCTCCCGTGGCCCGGTGGTCCGGGCCGAGGCGGCTGCCGGCGACCCGTACGCCGCGCTGGATCTGGCCACCGCCAAGTTGGAAGCGCGCCTGCGGAAGCAGCACGACAAGCGCAACTCGCGTCGCGGCAACGGCCGCATCCCGGCGAGCGACGTCGCCGTCAGCGTTCCCGATGCCGCGAGCCTGAACACCCATGGTGAACTCGCCGTGGACGCGGCGGTCGAGGAGAGGGTGCCGACCAAGAAGATGGGCTCGCTGGACGTGCAGGGTGAAGGCCCTCTGGTCGTCCGTGAGAAGACCCACTCCGCGGCACCCATGGCTCTCGATCAGGCGCTCTACGAGATGGAGTTGGTCGGTCACGACTTCTATCTCTTCGTCGACGCCGAGACCAAGCAGCCGAGCGTCGTCTACCGGCGGCACGGCTACGACTACGGCGTCATCCACCTGAACCCCGATTCGTTCGGGGAGGAAGGGCCCGGCGGCGCCGGCGGCGCCCTCGGCGGCTGACCTCATCCGTTCGGTGCCCCTGGCGTGTGCCGGGGGCACCATCGTGCCTGCGGAGGCCCGGAGTTGAGGCCGTATAGAGTTGGTGCCAGCCATGGAGTACGAGGGCACGTGACGGCGTTGTGCCGGGGAGACGGTGGTATGGCGTTGTTCGGGCTGGCCGCAGGGGGCTGTTGTCAACCAGCCTTATTTCCAAGCTCAGGCCGTACGGCCGAGTAGTTGACGGGGAGGGATGATGGGGGACAGCTTCGGGCCCGTGCGCGGCGACGCGGACGATGACGGAAGCGGTGCCGGGGGCGGTAACGGGATGCGGACAAGCATGCCGCGCAAGGAGCCGATCAGGGTCCTGGTGGTGGACGATCACGCGCTCTTCCGGCGTGGTCTGGAGATCGTTCTGGCCCAGGAGGAGGACATCCAGGTCATCGGCGAGGCCGGTGACGGCGCGGAGGCGGTCGACAAGGCCACGGATCTGCTGCCCGACATCGTGCTGATGGATGTCCGGATGCCCAAGCGCGGCGGTATCGAGGCGTGTACCTCCATCAAGGAGGTGGCCCCCAGCGCGAAGATCATCATGCTCACGATCAGCGACGAAGAGGCCGATCTCTACGATGCGATCAAGGCCGGGGCCACGGGTTATCTGCTCAAGGAGATCTCCACCGACGAGGTGGCGACCGCGATCCGGGCCGTCGCGGACGGACAGTCGCAGATCAGCCCGTCGATGGCCTCCAAGCTCCTGACGGAGTTCAAGTCGATGATCCAGCGCACGGACGAGCGGCGGCTGGTGCCCGCGCCCCGGCTCACCGACCGTGAGCTGGAGGTCCTCAAACTCGTCGCCACAGGCATGAACAACCGCGACATCGCCAAGGAACTCTTCATCTCCGAGAACACCGTGAAGAACCACGTCCGCAACATCCTGGAGAAGCTGCAACTGCACTCCAGGATGGAAGCGGTGGTGTACGCGATGCGGGAGAAGATCCTGGAGATCCGCTGACACGGGCGAAGCGGGCCGCGGGCCGGCAGCACCGTGGACGGCGCCGGCCCGTACGGCTCCTTCCCGGCAGGTCAGCCGCCGATGAGGGTCAGCTCGCGGCGCAGCGCGGCGGCGAGTGACGCGTCGTCGCAGCGTTCCACGCGGACCGTGTCACAGCCCACCCAGCCGGCCGCTTCGTAGAGCGCCTGGGCCATCGGGCGGACGGCTTTCGGGCCCTTCATCGAGACCTGGCGGGCGATGAGGGTGCTGCCCTCGCGCGCCGGATCCACCCGGCCCACCAGATGCCCGCCGGCCAGCAGGGGCATCACGAAATAGCCGTGTATCCGCTTCGGGCGGGGGACGTACGCCTCCAGGCGGTGGGTGAAGCCGAAGATGCGTTCCGTACGAGGGCGGTCCCAGATGAGGGAGTCGAACGGCGAGAGCAGTGTCGTGCGGTGCCGGCCGCGGGGCGGGGCGGCGAGGGCCGCGGGGTCGGCCCAGGCGGAATCGGTCCAGCCCTCGACCTCGACGGGCAGCAGGCCGGAGTCGGCGAGCACGGCGTCGACCTGGTTCTTCTTGAGGCGGTGGTAGTCCGCGAGGTCCGCACGGGTGGCCACGCCCATCGCGGCACCGGCCTGTGCGACCAGCCGCCGGATGCACGTGGCGTCGTCGAGGTCGTCCTTGTACAGCCGCTCGGGAACGGCGTGTTCGGCGAGGTCGTACACCCGCTTCCAGCCGCGGCGCCGGGAGCAGACCACCTCGCCGTACATGAGCGCGCGCTCCACGGCGACCTTCGAATCGCTCCAGTCCCACCACTCCCCGCCGTTCTTCTCCCCGCCCAACTGGGTGGCGGTCAGCGGGCCCTCGGCCGCGAGCTGGGAGATCACCGCGTCGTACGCGGACTGCCGCAGCTCGTGGTGCCACTGCGGGCGGGCTCGGTAGGCGCGGCGGCGGAAGGCGAAGTGCGGCCACTCCTCGATGGGGAGGATGCAGGCCGCGTGTGACCAGTACTCGAAGCTGTGGGTGTCGCTCCAGTAGGCGGCCTCGATCTTGGGGCGGCCGACCGCGCCGAGCCTGGCGTACGGAATCAGCTCGTGCGACCTGGCGAGCACGGAGATCGTGTCCAGCTGCACGGCGCCCAGATCACGCAGCACACCGCGCACCCCGGCGCCGCGGTCGGGCGCGCCCAGCAGGCCCTGCGCGCGCAGCGCTATCCGGCGCGCGTCATCACGCGACAGGGCGGTCACGGGCTGCGGTCCAGGCGGTGTCACTGCGGTCATGCCGAAAGAGTAGGGGCGGCCACTGACATCGCGCCGGGGCTGTGGACAACTGCCGGTTCCTGCGGCACCCGTCGGAGCCGCAGGAACCGGCCGCCACCGCGGCCCGTCCCTTCGCTCAGCCGGTGTACGGCAGATACGGGGTCGCCCCGGATCCCGTCCCGCCGGGGACACCGGGCGCACCGGTGGTGCCCGCGGTTCCGGACGGTCCGGTGGAGTCCGGCAGATCCGACGGGAGCAGGGAGCCGATCCACATGTCGCGGCGGGTACCGGTGCGCACCAGCTTGGCGCGGAGCGTGCCCTCCATGTGGAAGCCGACCTTGCGGGCGACCGCCCGGGAGCCTTCGTTTCCGGCCTCGGCGAGCCATTCCAGCCGTTCCACGCCCAGGTCGTGGAAGGCCCAGCGCGCCACCGTGCGGGCCGCCTCGGCGGTGTACCCCCGGCCGCGCCGTTCCTTGGCCGTCCAGTACCCCAGCTCGGCCTGGTGTCCCGGAGCGCGCAGCTGGGCGAGGCGCACCAGGCTCATCGCGCCGATCAGGGCTCCGTCCTGCCGGGAGCACACGGCGAAGGAGTATTCGGTGTCCTGCCGCCAGCTCTCCGGGCAGCGGGTGCCGACGAAGATTTCGGCGTCCTGGAAGGAGTACGGCGACGGCACGGGTGTCCAGCGCGGGATGTCCGGGTCCTGGCACGCCGCGTGCACCGCGGGGGCGTCGGACGGGGCGAAGGGGCGCAGGACGAGGCGCTCGGTGGTGAGAGTGACAGGCTCCATAGAGGGAGTGTGCGGGGCGGCGGCGGGCCGCGCGACGGGATTTCGTGGTGGCGCCCGGCACCTTCCCGTCGCCTCGCGCGTTCACGAGGGGAGGGGATACCGGGCTTCGCTGCGGCGGACCTCCCGGCCCGGCAGCGTCCTCCTTTACGATGGCCGTTGCGGCGGGGCCTGCCCCTTGGAAAAATGCCGCGCCCGCGCACTCGACCGTGCAGGCCCGACCGGCAAGGAGACCAGCCCAAGTGTCCGTCTTCAACAAGCTCATGCGTGCAGGCGAAGGAAAGATCCTGCGCAAACTGCACCGCATCGCGGGCCAGGTCAACTCCATCGAGGAGGACTTCGCGGCCCTCTCCGACGCCGAGCTGCGGGCGCTTACCGACGAGTACAAAGAGCGCTACGCGAACGGCGAGACCCTGGACGACCTGCTGCCCGAGGCGTTCGCCACCGTCCGTGAGGCCGCCAAGCGCGTGCTCGGCCAGCGTCACTACGACGTCCAGCTGATGGGCGGCGCGGCCCTTCACCTGGGATACGTCGCCGAGATGAAGACCGGTGAGGGCAAGACCCTCGTCGGTACCCTGCCGGCGTATCTCAACGCACTCTCCGGCGAGGGTGTCCACCTCATCACGGTCAACGACTATCTGGCCGAGCGTGACTCCGAGATGATGGGCCGGGTCCACAAGTTCCTGGGCCTGGAAGTCGGTTGCATCCTCGCCGACATGACGCCGGCGCAGCGCCGCGAGCAGTACGGCTGCGACATCACCTACGGCACGAACAACGAGTTCGGCTTCGACTACCTCCGCGACAACATGGCCTGGTCGCAGGACGAACTCGTCCAGCGGGGCCACAACTTCGCGATCGTCGACGAGGTCGACTCCATCCTCGTCGACGAGGCCCGTACGCCGCTGATCATCTCCGGCCCCGCCGACTCCGCCACCAAGTGGTACGGCGACTTCGCGAAGTTGGTGCGCCGCCTGAAGAAGGGCGAGGCCGCCAACCCGCAGCGCGGCGTCGAGGAGACCGGTGACTATGACATCGACGAGAAGAAGCGCACCGTCGGTATCCACGAGTCCGGTGTCAGCAAGGTCGAGGACTGGCTGGGCATCGACAACCTCTACGAGTCGGTGAACACCCCGCTCGTCGGTTACCTCAACAACGCGATCAAGGCCAAGGAGCTGTTCAAGAACGACAAGGACTACGTCGTCATCGACGGCGAAGTCATGATCGTCGACGAGCACACCGGCCGTATCCTCGCCGGCCGCCGCTACAACGAGGGCATGCACCAGGCCATCGAGGCGAAGGAAGGGGTGGAGATCAAGGACGAGAACCAGACGCTCGCCACGATCACCCTCCAGAACTTCTTCCGCCTCTACGGCAAGCTCTCCGGCATGACCGGTACGGCCATGACCGAGGCCGCCGAGTTCCACCAGATCTACAAGCTGGGCGTCGTCCCGATCCCGACGAACCGCCCGATGGTCCGCATGGACCAGGCCGACCTGATCTACCGCACCGAGCCCGCGAAGTTCGACGCGGTGGTCGACGACATCGTCGAGAAGCACGGGAAGGGCCAGCCGATCCTGGTCGGCACGACCTCGGTCGAGAAGTCCGAGTACCTCTCGCAGCAGCTCAACAAGCGCGGTGTCTCCCACGAGGTGCTCAACGCCAAGCAGCACGACCGGGAGGCGTCGATCGTCGCCCAGGCGGGCCGCAAGGGCGCTGTGACGGTCGCCACGAACATGGCGGGCCGCGGTACGGACATCAAGCTCGGCGGCAACCCCGACGACCTCGCCGAGTCGGAGCTGCGCGGGCGCGGCCTCGACCCGGTCGAGCACGTCGAGGAGTGGGCCGCCGCGCTGCCGGACGCGCTGGAGCGTGCCGAGGCGGCGGTCAAGGCGGAGTTCGAAGAGGTCAAGGAGCTGGGCGGGCTCTACGTCCTGGGCACCGAGCGGCACGAGTCGCGGCGGATCGACAACCAGCTGCGCGGCCGTTCCGGCCGTCAGGGCGACCCCGGTGAGTCCCGCTTCTACCTCTCGCTCGGTGACGACCTGATGCGGCTGTTCAAGGCGCAGATGGTCGAGCGGGTCATGGCGATGGCCAACGTCCCGGACGACGTCCCGATCGAGAACAAGATGGTGACCCGGGCGATCGCCTCCGCCCAGTCCCAGGTCGAGCAGCAGAACTTCGAGACCCGCAAGAACGTCCTCAAGTACGACGAGGTGCTCAACCGCCAGCGCGAGGTCATCTACGGCGAGCGCCGCCGCGTCCTGGAGGGCGAGGACCTGCAGGACCAGGTCAAGCACTTCATGGACGACACCATCGACGCCTACATCCAGGCGGAGACGGTCGAGGGCTTCGCCGAGGAGTGGGACCTGGACCGCCTGTGGGGCGCGTTCAAGCAGCTCTACCCGGTCAAGGTCACGGTCGAGGAGCTGGAGGACGAGGCCGGCGACCGCGCCGGGATCACCGCGGACTTCATCGCCGACGCCATCAAGGAGGACATCGCCCAGCAGTACGCCTCCCGTGAGGAGCAGCTGGGTTCGGACGTCATGCGTGAGCTGGAGCGCCGTGTGGTGCTGTCCGTCCTGGACCGCAAGTGGCGCGAGCACCTCTACGAGATGGACTACCTCCAGGAGGGCATCGGCCTGCGCGCGATGGCCCAGAAGGACCCGCTGGTCGAGTACCAGCGTGAGGGCTTCGACATGTTCACCGCGATGATGGAGGGCATCAAGGAGGAGTCCGTCGGCTACCTGTTCAACCTGGAGGTCCAGGTGGAGCAGCAGGTCGAGGAGGTCCCGGTGGAGGAAGCCGCCGCGCAGACGTCGCTGGACAAGGACGTGCAGGAAGCGGTGCCGGCCGGCGCGGGCCGTCCGGAGATCCACGCCAAGGGCCTGGAGGCGCCGCAGCGGCCGGACCGGCTGCACTTCTCGGCGCCCACGGTCGACGGTGAAGGGGGCGTCATCGAGGGCGACTTCACCAGCGACGAGGATGGCGAGGCACCGGCCCGCTCCGAGTCGGACGGCCTGACGCGCGCCGAGCGCCGCAAGGCCCAGAAGGGTGGCCGCCGCCGCAAGAAGTGAGCGGCAGCCGCTGCGGTCGATGAGGGCGGAGCCCCGGGTGATTCCCGGGGCTCCGCCCTCGTTCGGTGGGCGTGCGGGGGCGTGTGCCGTCGGGCCTCCCGGGGCGGGCTACGGGTTCCGCTGTTCCCGGTGGGGGTGTGGGTCGGCGCCGGGTTCTGTGAGGGTGTCCCGGACGGCGGGGGTCGGGCCGATGTCCAGGGCGGCGCAGCGCCAGCGGGCGTCCGCACCCAGTTCCAGGCGGAATGCGAGGGCGCGCAGCCGTTCGCCGGACGCGATGCGGGCGAACGCCTCGATGACACCCTTGCGCGGCCGGTACAGGCCGCAGTCGCGCACGGTCGGGATGGCGCGGGAAGGCCCACCGGGGCCCGGGGCGGGCCGCAGCGGCGCGAGCGGCGCCAGTTCCACCAGCCGGTCGTAGGCGGCGGGCAGCGCGTGACCCAGCAGCGCGTGAACCGGGCGCTCGCCGGTGAGGGTGAGCAGCAGTTGGTGCGCGAACCAGTGGTGCGGCCTGCGCTCGTGAGCGCGGCGCTGAGCGCCCGGCGTCGGCAGCGGGGCCGGGCGCTCCGCCCGTCGGCTCGCAGCCGCCGCAGTGGCCGCCGAGCGGCCGGGTGAGGGGAGGCCCGCGGCGGGGGCGGTCCCGGCGCGGCCGGTGGGCCCGGTGCCTGCCCGGCCGACGGGGCCGGTTGTGCCGCGTCCTCCCGGAGCGGCGCGGCGGGCCTGGGCGCGGCCGGAAGCGGGACGGCGCGGCGGCGGGGCGGCCCGGCCCCGGGTGTCACCGGGAGCGGTCTCTTCGGGGGCCGCTCCGGGGGCGGGCGCCCCGCCGGGATCCGTCGGGGCGGGGGAGGCGTCCGCGGATGCCTGTGGCCGTGCCTGTGTCTGTGGCTGTGGCTGATTCGGCTTGTGCTTGTGCTTGTGCGCCTGTGCCGGGACGCGGTCCTGTCCGGGACGGGCCGGTGTTCCGGCCGTTGATTCGCCGGTCCCGGTCCCGGTGGTGGCCGCGGGCGCTGCCGTTGCGTCCTTCCGGACGGTGGTGACGGACGGGGCCGACGCGTCCGTCCCGGTGGTCGTGACGGGTACCACCGGGCCCGGCTCCTCGCCGGTGGTCTCGGGAAGGGCCGTCCTGGTCACGGGCGGTGGGGTGGTGGCCGCCCGGAGGCGGGGTGCCGCCGTGTCGGCCGGGGCGCGGCGGGGGCGCGGGATGGTGGGAGTGTCCGGGCCGACGGGGACCGGGGGCGGTGGGACGGGCTCCGGGAGTGGTGTCTGCTGCGGTGCGGTGGTGGTGCGTGGTGTGGTCGTGGTGCCGGTCATGTGGTCGCCCCCGTTCTGCCGGGCCCGGTTGTTTACCGGGCAGTAGCTTCGGTGGGAGTTCTTCTATCGGCGCGGACGGGGCGGCGGCAACGTGCGACGGACGAAAGCCAGGGGAGCGCAAAATTCACCGTTGCGGGTGACAGGGGCCTGAACAAGCCTCGGAACGGGTGCGCGGGCGGCCCCGGGAGGGCGCGGGGCGGTCCGTACGGGCACCTCGATGGGGGACGTGCGCCCGTATGCTGGCTGGCGTCTTCCAAGGACGGGGCACTGCTCCGGGCTCGACGAATTGAGTGAAAGCGACGGTCATGCGCGTCTATGTTCCCCTGACCCTTCCCGGTCTCGCCGAGGCGCACGGGAACGGCGCCCTGGGCCCCGGCCCCCTGGACGCGTACGCCGTCACGCCGGCGCTGCGTGAGTGGTACGTCTCCGACGACATCGAGGAGCTGGAGTACGCGGCGCTGAACCGCGCGGCCCAGGCTTCGCTGCGGCAGCTGGCGGGGCACCCGGACGCGGCCAGGCGCCGGGTCGTGGTGGCCGTGGACGTGCCGGAGGGCACGGCGGTGGCCGATCCGGACCGCGGCCTGGACCGCGGGGCGCTGGGTGAGGTGCGGATCGCCGGGCCGGTGCCGATGACGAAGGCGGCGGCGGTGCACGTGGACTCCGCGGACGCGGAGGCGGACGTCGCGGCTGCCGCGGCGGCGCTCGGTGCGGCGGATCAGGGCGACGCCGATGCGCAGTTCACCGTCGACGGCGCGGAGGACCACGACCTGATGTGGTTCGGGGTGCAGGAGATTCCGCAGCTGGTCAGCTGAGGGCCGCGGCGGTCCGGCACGGCTTTCGCCGAGGTCGTTCCCGCTGCCGCTCTGCGCCCGGTGTGTGATCCGCCGCGCCCCGCGTGTGCCTCGGCGGCCACGGCACGGTGGCGCGCGGCCGGGGCGTTGTCAGTGGGCGCGGGTACCTTTTTCGGTGTGGGGAAAGCCGGTGACGGAGCAGGGGGCAGGACATGGAAAGGCACACGACGCATCTCGTCTGGGACTGGAACGGCACGCTCTTCCACGACATCGATGCCGTGCTGGGGGCGACGAACGCCGCGTTCGCCGTGATCGGTCTTGAGCCGATCACGCTGGAGCGCTACCGCGAGCTGTACTGCGTGCCCGTGCCGCTCTTCTACGAGCGGCGGATGGGGCGGATGCCGACGGACGCCGAGTGGCTGGTGATGGACGAGGCGTTCCACCGGCACTACAGCGAGTACCGGACGCGTTGTGCGCTCGCCGACGGTGTGGACGGGCTGCTGGCCGACTGGCTGGCGGGCGGCGGCAGCCAGTCGATCCTGAGCATGTTCGGCCATGACGAGCTGATACCGCTGGTGCGCGGCTTCGGCATCGAGTCGCACTTCCTGCGGGTCGACGGCCGGAAGGGGGCCTCGCGCGGAGGCAAGAGTGCCGACATGGTGCGGCACCTGGCGGCGCTGGAGAGCGTGGATCCGGGACGTACGGTCGTGATCGGGGACGCGGTGGACGACGCGGTGGCCGCACGGCACGCGGGGGCGCGGGCGGTGCTCTACACCGGTGGCTCGCACAGCCGCGGCAGCCTGGAGGCCGCGGGTGCCGGGGTGCCGATCGTCGACAGTCTCGCGGAGGCGGTCGAGGCAGCGGCGAGCCTGGCGGCGTAGCCGGATCGCAGGACCGGACCGCCGGTCCGGACCACGGGGCCGGACCGGGCCGGGCCGGGCCTCCGGGGCTGATCGCCGTTCTGTCGTCGGCTGTTGGGGCATCGCATATTCCGTCCGCCGCGCCGTTGTTCGGAACGGCCAAGTTCGGCGTGGGGTTTTGTACGCACAAGCCCCATGACGGCATCGGTGCGAAGAGCGATAGCCTTGCAGCGTGATCAGCGCGATAACCCGCGGGGGCGTCGAGGCCCCTGCTGTGCGCCCGGGACACCACCGTGACCGGGCGGTCGCTGGTCTTTGCGGCCAAGAGCGTATGTCGACTGCGTCAAGAACAGTCGAAGACAGCACGGCCTTCTCTCATCGCGGCATAGCGTCGACACCGACCGGACACCTCGCGTCGCAGCGGCGTTGTGCAGCATCCACGGAGTTCTTCCACAACGTCACGCAACGGCGCGCGACAGGAGCCAGAGGACATGCAGACCAAGCTGGACGAAGCCAAGACCGAGCTGCTCACCAGGGCCGCCCGGGTCGTTGAAAGCAGCCCGGCCGGGAGCAAGAACCCGGTACGAGGTCTCGACAAGGAGACCCTCACGGGATACCTCCAGCGCTACTACCTGCACACGGCCCCCGAGGACCTCGCGGACCGTGACCCCGTCGACGTGTTCGGCGCCGCGATCTCGCACTACCGCCTCGCGGAGAACCGTCCGCAGGGCACCGCCAACGTCCGGGTGCACACCCCGACCGTCGAGGAGAACGGCTGGACCTGCAGCCACTCCGTCGTCGAGGTGGTCACCGACGACATGCCCTTCCTCGTCGACTCGGTCACCAACGAGCTGTCCCGGCAGGGGCGCGGCATCCATGTCGTGATCCACCCGCAGGTCATCGTCCGCCGTGACGTCGCGGGCAAGCTCATCGAGGTCTTCGACTCCAGCTGCGACGCGCACGGCAGCACCGGCAAGGGCAAGACCGCCGAACTGCCGCACGACGCGGTCACCGAATCGTGGATCCACGTCGAGATGGACCGCGAGACCGACCGCGACGACCTCAAGCAGATCACCGCCGACCTGCTGCGGGTGCTCTCGGACGTCCGCGAGGCCGTCGAGGACTGGGAGAAGATGCGCGGCGCCGCGCTGCGGATCGCCGAGGAGCTGCCCGCCGAGCCCACCGCCGACGACCTGCGCGACCAGGAGATCGAGGAGGCCCGCGAGCTGCTGCGCTGGCTCGCCGCCGACCACTTCACCTTCCTCGGCTACCGCGAGTACGAGCTGATCTCGGGCCCCGGCGAGAGCGGCGACGAGGACATGCTGTCCGCCGTGCCCGGCACCGGCCTCGGCATCCTGCGCGCCGACCCCGCGCACGCCGACGAGGACGGGCACCCGGTGTCGCCGTCCTTCAACCGGCTGCCCGCCGACGCCCGCGCGAAGGCCCGCGAGCACAAGCTGCTGATCCTCACCAAGGCCAACAGCCGCGCCACCGTCCACCGCCCGTCGTACCTCGACTACGTCGGCGTCAAGAAGTTCGACGCGGACGGCAACGTCATCGGCGAGCGCCGCTTCCTGGGCCTGTTCTCGTCCGCCGCGTACACCGAGTCGGTGCGCCGGGTGCCGGTCATCCGCCGTAAGGTCGCCGAGGTCCTGGAGGGCGCCGGCTTCACGCCGGACAGCCACGACGGCCGCGACCTGCTCCAGATCCTCGAAACGTACCCGCGTGACGAGCTGTTCCAGACCCCGGCCGACGAGCTGCGCTCCATCGCCACCAGCGTGCTCTACCTCCAGGAGCGCCGCCGGCTGCGTCTGTACCTCCGCCAGGACGAGTACGGCCGCTACTACTCCGCGCTGGTCTACCTCCCGCGCGACCGCTACACCACCGGCGTGCGGCTGCGCCTGATCGACATCCTCAAGGAGGAACTGGGCGGCACCAGCGTCGACTTCACCGCCTGGAACACCGAGTCGGTCCTCTCCCGGCTGCACTTCGTCGTCCGTGTCGAGTCCGGCGCCTCGCTGCCGGACCTCACCGACGCCGACGTGGACCGCATCGAGGCCCGCCTGGTGGAGGCCGCCCGCTCCTGGGCCGACGGCTTCGCCGAGGCGCTGACCGCCGAGGTCGGCGAGGAGCGCGCCGCCGAGCTGCTGCGCCGCTACGCCCACGCCTTCCCCGAGGGCTACAAGGCCGACAACTCCCCGCGCAGCGCCGTCGCCGACCTCCAGCACCTGGAGAAGCTCACGGGCGAGGCGGGCGCGGACTTCTCGGTCAGCCTCTACCAGCCGGTCGGCGCGGCCCCCAACGAACGCCGCTTCAAGATCTACCGCAGGGGCGAGCCGGTCTCCCTCTCCAAGGTGCTGCCCGGCCTGAACCGCCTGGGTGTCGAGGTCGTCGACGAGCGCCCCTACGAGCTGCCCTGCGCCGACGGCACCGTCGCCTGGGTCTACGACTTCGGCCTGCGGCTGCCCGACAAGGTCAACGGCGACGACGCCCGCGAGCGCTTCCAGGACGCGTTCACCGCGGTGTGGAACGGCGCGGCCGAGAGCGACGACTTCAACCAGCTGGTGCTGCGGGCCGGGCTCAACTGGCGCCAGGCGATGGTGCTGCGGGCCTACGCGAAGTACCTGCGGCAGGCCGGCGCGACCTTCAGCCAGACGTACATGGAGGACACGCTCGCCAACAACGTCCACACCACCCGGCTGCTGGTCTCCCTGTTCGAGGCGCGGATGTCGCCGGAGCGGCAGCGGGCCGGCACGGAGCTGATCGACGGGCTGCTCGAAGAGCTGGACGGCGCGCTCGACCAGGTCGCATCCCTGGACGAGGACCGGATCCTGCGGTCGTTCCTCACCGTCATCAAGGCGACCCTGCGCACCAACCACTACCAGCGGGACGGCGAGGGCAGGCCGCACTCCTACCTGTCCATGAAGCTGGACCCGAAGGCCATCCCGGACCTGCCCGCGCCCCGCCCGGCGTACGAGATCTGGGTGTACTCGCCCAAGGTCGAGGGTGTCCACCTGCGGTTCGGCAAGGTCGCGCGCGGTGGTCTGCGCTGGTCGGACCGCCGGGAGGACTTCCGTACGGAGATCCTCGGCCTGGTCAAGGCGCAGATGGTCAAGAACACCGTCATCGTGCCGGTCGGCTCCAAGGGCGGCTTCGTCGGCAAGCAGCTGCCGGACCCGGCGCTCGGCCGTGACGCCTGGCTCGCCGAGGGCATCGCCAGCTACCGCACCTTCATCTCCGGCCTGCTCGACATCACCGACAACCTCGTCGGCGGCGAGGTCGTGCACCCGCAGAACGTCGTGCGGCACGACGGCGACGACACCTACCTGGTCGTCGCAGCCGACAAGGGCACGGCGAAGTTCTCCGACATCGCCAACGAGGTCGCCGAGTCGTACGGCTACTGGCTGGGCGACGCCTTCGCGTCCGGCGGCAGCGCGGGCTACGACCACAAGGGCATGGGCATCACCGCCCGCGGCGCCTGGGAGTCGGTCGAGCGGCACTTCCGCGAGCTGGGCCACGACACCCAGACCGAGGACTTCACCGCGGTCGGCGTCGGCGACATGTCGGGCGACGTGTTCGGCAACGGCATGCTGCTGAGCGAGCACATCCGCCTGGTCGCCGCCTTCGACCACCGGCACATCTTCATCGACCCCAAGCCGGACGCCGCCATCTCGTACGCCGAGCGCCGCCGGCTCTACGAGCTGCCCCGCTCGTCGTGGGCCGACTACAACACCGAGCTGCTGTCGCAGGGCGGCGGCATACACTCGCGGTCGGCGAAGTCCATCCCGATCAACGCGCAGGTGCGGGCGGCACTCGGCCTCGAAGCCGGTGTCAAGAAGATGACCCCGGCCGACCTGATGAAGGCCATCCTCCAGTCGCCGGTCGACCTGCTGTGGAACGGCGGCATCGGCACGTACGTGAAGTCGTCGGCCGAGTCCAACGCCGACGTGGGCGACAAGTCCAACGACGCGATCCGGGTCAACGGCGAGGACCTGCGGGTCAAGGTCGTCGGTGAGGGCGGCAACCTCGGGCTGACCCAGCTGGGCCGCATCGAGTTCGCCACGGCCGGCGGGAAGATCAACACCGACGCGATCGACAACAGCGCCGGCGTGGACACCTCCGACCACGAGGTGAACATCAAGATCCTGCTCAACTCCGTGGTCGCCAACGGCGACATGACGGTCAAGCAGCGCAACTCCCTGCTGGCCAAGATGACCGACGAGGTCGGCGCGCTGGTGCTGCGCAACAACTACGCGCAGAACACCGCGCTGGCGCTGGCCCAGGCGCAGTCCTCCAGCATGCTCCACGCCCAGCAGCGCTTCCTGCGCCGCCTGGTGCGGGACGGCCACCTCGACCGGGCGCTGGAGTTCCTGCCCGCCGACCGGCAGATCCGCGAGCGGCTGAACGCGGGCCGCGGGCTGACCCAGCCCGAGACCGCCGTGCTGCTGGCCTACACCAAGATCACGGTGGCCGACGAGCTGATCAGGACCGGCCTGCCGGACGACCCCTACCTCCAGCACCTGCTGCTCGCCTACTTCCCTTCGGCGCTGCACAAGGAGTTCTCCGCGCAGATCGACGGGCACGCGCTGCGCCGCGAGATCGTCACGACGGTGATGGTCAACGACACCGTCAACACCGGCGGTACGAGCTTCCTGCACCGCATGCGGGAGGAGACCGGCGCTTCGCTGGAAGAGGTGGTGCGGGCGCACACCGCGGCCCGTGCGATCTTCGGGCTCAACCAGGTGTGGGACGACGTCGAGGCGCTGGACAACCGCGTGGCGGCCGACGTCCAGACCCGGATCCGGCTGCACAGCAGGCGGCTGGTCGAGCGCGGCACCCGCTGGCTGCTCAACAACCGTCCGCAGCCGCTGGAGCTTTCGGAGACCATCGAGTTCTTCAGCAAGCGGGTCGCCGAGGTCTGGTCCGAGCTGCCCAAGCTGCTCCAGGGCCGTGACCTGGAGTGGTACCGGGCGACCCTCGGCGAGCTGACCGAGGCGGGGGTGCCCGAGGCGCTGGCCGTCCAGGTGTCCGGGTTCTCCTCGGTCTTCCCCGCGCTGGACATCGTGGCCATCGCCGACCGCTCCGGCAAGGAGCCGCTGGACGTCGCCGAGGTCTACTACGACCTGGGCGAGCGGCTGCGGCTCAACCAGCTCCTGGACCGCATCCTGGAGCTGCCGCGCAACGACCGCTGGCAGTCGATGGCCCGCGCCTCGATCCGCGAGGACCTGTTCGCCGCGCACGCCGCGCTGACCTCGGACGTGCTGTCGCAGGGCAACGGCTCGTCGACTCCCGAGCAGCGGTTCAAGGCGTGGGAGGAGAACAACGCCGCCATCCTCGGCCGCGCCCGCGCGACGCTGGAGGAGATCCACGGTTCGGAGGGCTTCGACCTGGCGAACCTCTCGGTGGCCATGCGGACGATGCGCACCCTGATGCGGACGCACAGCTGACCGCACGCCGGCGCGCGCCGCGTACGGCGCAAGGGGACGGCCCCGGAGCAACTGCTCCGGGGCCGTCCCCCGTTGGGCCCCCGGGGCTGGTGTCCGTTATTTGTGCGCCTCGTACGCCTTGACGACCTCGTCGGTGGGCCCGTCCATGACGAGTACGCCCTTCTCCAGCCACAGCACCCGGTCGCAGGTGTCCCGGATGGACTTGTTGTTGTGGCTGACGAGGAAGACCGTGCCGGCTTCCTGGCGCAGTTCGCGGATCCGGGCCTCGGAGCGCTTCTGGAAGGCGCGGTCGCCGGTGGCCAGCGCCTCGTCGATCATCAGCACGTCGTGGTTCTTGGCGGCGGCGATGGAGAACCGCAGCCGGGCCGCCATCCCGGATGAGTAGGTGCGCATCGGCAGCGAGATGAAGTCGCCCTTCTCGTTGATGCCGGAGAAGTCGACGATGCCGTCGTAGCGTTCCCTGACCTCCTCACGGCTCATGCCCATCGCGAGGCCGCCGAGCACCACGTTCTTCTCGCCGGTCAGGTCGTTCATCATCGCCGCGTTGACGCCCAGCAGGGACGGCTGGCCGTGGGTGTAGACCCGGCCGCTCGCGGGCGGCAGCAGACCCGCGATGGCCCGCAACAGGGTGGACTTCCCCGAGCCGTTGGAGCCGATGAGGCCGATCGCCTCGCCCTTGTGGGCGACGAAGGTGACGCCCCGGACGGCGTGCACCTCGCGGGTGCCCGCCGTGGTGGTGCGGCGGACGATCCGGCGCAGCGCGGAGACCGCGTTGCCGCGACCGCTGCCCGCGCCGTGCACCTTGTAGACGATGTGGACGTTGTCGGCGATCACGGTGGGGACGCGCTCACCTGCCGCGTCGGCTGCCGGGCCGGGCAGCGGGCGGCTGCCGGGGGCGTCCGGCAGGCCGGCGGGTCCGTTGACGGTGACGGTGTCAGCCACGGCCGTATTCCTCCTCCGCCTTCCAGAAGAAGACGTATCCGACGACTCCGGACAGCACGGCCCAGCCCAGCGCCAGCGGCCAGACGTGCGGCGGCAGGCTCTTGGCGTGCACGGTGTCGATCAGGGCGTACCGCATCAGATCGATGTAGATCAGCGCGGGGTTGGCGTTCAGTGCGACGGCGATGGCCTGCGGGGCGCTCTGGGTGAAGACCGAGAGGTTGTAGAAGACGCCGGAGATGTACATCCAGGTGCGCAGGATGAACGGCATCAGCTGGGCGGTGTCGGTGGTGCGGGCACCGACCCTGGCCATGATCATCGCCAGCCCGGTGTTGAAGACGGACTGGAGCAGCAGGACCGGGATCATCAAGAGCCAGTGCCAGGTCAGCGGGACGCCGCAGAGCAGCACGATCGCGGCCAGCACGCCCATCGAGAAGACCAGTTGCTGGAGCTGGATGAGGGTGTACGCGATGGGCAGGCAGGCCCGGGGGAAGTGCAGGGCGCGCACCAGGCCCAGGCTGCCGGAGACCGCGCGGGTGCCGGCCAGCACCGTGGACTGGGTGAAGGTGAAGATGAAGATGCCGGTGCACAGGAACGGGATGAAGTTGGCGATCCCGCGGTTGGTGTGCAGCAGCACGCCGAAGATCAAGTAGTAGACACCCGCGTTGAACAGCGGGGTCATCACCTGCCAGAGCTGGCCGAGCCTGGCGGTGGTGTAGAGCGCGGTGAGCCGGGCGGTGGCGAACGAGCCGATGAAGTGCCGGCGGGACCAGAGTCTGCGGGTGTACTCGGGCAGCGGCGGGCGGGCGCCGCTGATCTCCAGGCCGTGGCGTGCGGCCATCTCCCGCAGCCGCGGATCGGGCGCGGCGTCGGGGCCGGGGCGTCCGGCGTACGGACCGTCCGGTGCGGGAGCGGAGTCCGGGGGAGCGAGGGTCTGGGGCATGGGGGCCGCTTTCGTACGTGACGGCGTCGGGGCGGCGCGCGCGGTGCACGGCGCGCTCACCGGGACGGGTCATGGCGACGGGGCATGACGACGAGGCGGAACGACAGGTCGGCAGGGGGCGACGGGAAGGACGGCCACTACGTCGGGACGGGTCCGTATCGTCGCGACGTTGACAGTAGGGCGAACGGACGTCGAAACGCAACCGTAGCGTCGTGACGCTATGCTCAAGGCATGGCAAAAGACGGCAGCGAAGACGATCCCGCGGCGGCGCGCCGGGCTCCGGCCGGCGCCGCCGTACTACGGGAGGACAAGACCGCGGCGATCCGCGCGGCGGTCTTCGGGGAACTGGCCACGGTGGGCTTCGCCCGGATGTCGATCGAGGGCATCGCGCGGCGGGCGGGGGTCGGCAAGACCGCGGTCTACCGCAGGTGGCGCTCCAAGCTCCACCTCGTCCTGGACGTGGTCTCCGCGCTGGCCGCCGACGGGCTGCCGACCCCGGACACCGGCACGCTCCGCGGCGACGTGCGGACGCTGCTGGAGGTCGCGGCCCGTGCGCTGCGGCACCCGATGGCCTCGCAGATCATCCCCGACCTGCTGGCCGAGGCGGCGCGCAGCCCGGAGCTGGCCGGTGCGCTCAAGGCCGCGCTGCACGACAGCCAGGAAGGCGTCGCCGCGGCGATGGTGGCGCGCGCCGTCGAGCGCGGCGAACTGCCGGCCGGGGTGGACGCGCGGCTGGCTCTGGACCTGCTGACCGGGCCGCTGTACTGGCGCCTGGTGGTGGTCAGGGACGACCTGCCGGACGACTACCTGGACGAACTGGCGGACGCGGTCGCCGGCGCACTCGGCGCGGAGTGAGAAGGCGGGAGTGAGAAGGCAGGAGTGAGAAAACGGGCGGCCCGGAATTCCGGGCCGCCCGTCGGCGTGTGTGCCGCCCGGCCGGGAAGGCCGGGCTTCCGGGTGCCGCGGGACCGTTGACGGCCACGCGGCACCCAGTGGGCAGCGGCGTCAGCCGGCCAGCCCGATGTCCGAAGGCGACACGTCGGCCGCCGCCTCGTGAGCGATCGGCAGCTCGTCTTCCGGTGCGCCGGGGCGCAGTCCGGCTTCGGCGGCGCGCGGCGAGGGAACGACGGTGCGCTCGGCGGGCGGCAGCGGCGCGGGACGCGCCTCCTGGCCCAGGAAGACCTGGCGCACCACACGCTCCGCCGCGTGCCCGTCGTCCCACTGGCAGAACCGGGCGCGGAAGGCGGCGCGCAGCTCGGCGGCGTCCGCGTCGTCCCAACGGCCGCTGCGGAACGCGTCGATCAGCTGGTCCTCGTTCGTGGCGACGACGCCGGGGGTGTCGCCCGGGTCGCCGGAGAGCAGGTCGAAGGTGACGCCGCGGGAGCGGACGTAGGTGTCCCAGTCGTCCGCGTAGTTGATGATCGGCCGGTCGAGGTTGGCGTAGTCGAACATGATCGACGAGTAGTCGGTGATCAGTGCGTCGGCGGCCAGGCACAGCTCCTCGACGACCGGGTGCGAGGAGACGTCGATCAGGGCGCCGCGCTCCTGGAGCTCCGCGAGGCGGGAGTCCGCGCCGTAGAAGTAGTGGGTACGGACCAGCAGGACGAAGTCGGGGCCCAGCTCGCGGGTGACCCGCTCCAGGTCCATCCGCGGCACATAACCGGTCTGGTAGTCGCGGACGGTCGGCGCGTAGAGGACCGCGATGCGGCCGGGGGCGATGCCGAGCCGCTCGCGGATCTCCCGCACGTCCTGGGCGGTGGCGCGGTAGAAGACGTCGTTGCGCGGGTAGCCGGCGTCGAGCGACTGGAAGGAGCAGGGGTAGACCCGCTCCCACTGCTCGGTGGCGTGCAGGTTGGAGGAGAGGCTGAAGTCCCAGCGGTCGGCGCGCTCCAGGAGCTTGCGCATGCTCATGCCCTTGGCGGCGGCCGGGTACTTCTGCTGGTCGATGCCCATCCGCTTGAGCGGGGTGCCGTGGTGGGTCTGGAGGTGGATCTGCCCAGGCCGCTTGATGATCTCGCCCGCGAAGTTGACGTTGTTGATCAGGTACTTGGCGCGGGCCATCACCTCCCAGTACCGGGGGGAGTTCGCCACGACGTGGTCGACGCCCGCCGGGAGGGTGTCCTCCTGGCCCTTCCTGATCACCCAGACGCCGTGCACCTGCGGCGCCAGCTCCTTCGCCTTCTCGTAGATGGCGAGCGGGTTGCAGGCGGGGGTGCGGTTCCAGTAGGCGGAGTAGACCGCGAGGTTCTCGTCGATGGGGCGGTGCAGCTGGACCTGGTAGAAGCGCTGGAACGCCTGCTTGCCGAGGGTGCGCTTGGTCTTGCGCAGCCGGTCGCGGCCGGACACCCGGGCACCGTTGACGAACTTGAGCGCCTGGAACGCGCGGTACGAGCCGCGGCCGAGCGCCTGGTACTTGGCGCCCGTGATGCCCTCGGGCAGCGCGAACCCGGCCGGCAGGTGGCGCCGGTACATCACGGCGGCCCGGTGGAAGAACTCCGGCCGGTCGCCCGGGGTCACCCGGGTGTCGCGGGCGAAGGTGAAGAGGAAGTGGCTGACCATCCGCTCGAACATCAGCGGCCGGATCCGGTTCAGGTCCGGGCGGGTGTCGAGGAACTCGAAGAGCCGCTGGTACTGCTCGAAGATCGTGAAGTGCTTGCGGCCCGGGGTCTTCATCGAGTTGCCCTGGCGGCGCTGGCGGTACTCGACGCAGACCTGGTCCAGGCAGGCGGCGGTCTCGGCGGTCAGCATGGTCGTGTAGACCATCAGCGCGTCTTCGTAGAGACCGTCGGTGTACTGGAAGCCGTTGCCGGTGAAGAAGTCCCGGCGGAAGGCGCGGTTCCACACCACCGCGAACATGTTGAGGAACTCCAGCCGGTCGGCCGGCCGGAAGACCTCGGTCCCGGCCTCCTGGAGCATCTCGGCGCTGGCGCTCGGCTGGACCTTGTTCCACCAGTACGTGCGGACGTGGTCGAAGAGCAGGATCTCCGGGTCGGAGGTGACCGCGAGACGGTCGGCCATCGCCTGGAGCGAGCCCGGCGCGTAGGTGTCGTCGCTGTCGAGGAAGAGCAGGTAGTCGCCGCGGGCCTGCGCGACACCGGTGTTACGGGCCTGGCCGATGCCGCCGTTCTCGGCGCGGTGCACGGGGATAACGCGCTTGTCGCGGGCCGCGTACTCGTCGAGGATCGCGCCGCTGCTGTCGGGAGAGCAGTCGTCGACGGCGATCAGCTCGAAATCCGTGAACTCCTGCTCCAGCACCGAGTCCATGCATTCGCGCAGGAATCCCTGCACCTTGTACACGGGCACGATGATGCTGAAGCGGGGTACGGCTTCGGTGCCTATCTCGGACATGCGGTGCTACTCCTCGTGACGAGCCGAGTACAGAAAGCTGAAATCGCTCGGAAGCGAATTCTATGCCAGTTGTATGACTGTCGTTCACCGCCAACGGTTGCAGCCTGTAACCCGAAAGTTGTGTGGCCCTCATTACACATCGCGCTAAGTCGCGACAATACGGGCGGGGGTGCGGTGCGGGCGAATGCGGATCTTGTGGGTGTGCGGTGCCGGCCGCCATTTCCCCGTCGCCCGCCGTCCGGCGCCGGTGAATCCGTGCGGCCCGGCATCCGCCGCCACCATTCCCTCGCGGCCCGCCGTCCGGCGCGGGCGAACTCGTACGCCCCCGGATCGGTGTGCGAGACCGCCCGCCCGGCGCCCGTCGCCCGCCCGCCGCGCCCGGCCGGTGCGCCCGCCGCGGCCCGCTCGGACATCCGCAGCCGTCCGTGCGCGATGAGCCGTCCCGCGGGCGCGTGTGCCAACTCACGGGAATTTCGCGCAACCCCCTTGCTGCGCAGGGCCTCTTGGGTGTCAGAGGCGTCGGATCCGTGGACGCTTCTTTGTGATCGATGAGCGTGCACCGCACGGCAAATGCGCCAAGCGCCCGATTCGGCCGCCGCGGCATATGCGTCCGGTCGTAGGGATATACGTCTCGAACGGCCGGTTCGGGTATGCCACGGACGGGTGGTCAGGCGCACGAAAAAGCGCAGGAAATCCCGCCGTTGCCCGTCCGGCGCGACAGGGTGCGGGCAGGGGTGCACGGTAGTTTTGATGGCCCAATACGGCACAAGGAACAGAGGATAGGGGTGCCCGTGCCTGACGTCTCCGTAGTCGTGATCGTCTACAACGACGCCAACCGGCTGCCGACCGCCGTCCGGTCCGTGATGGATCAGACGCTGCACGGTGTCGACGTGGTGATCGTCGACGACTGCAGCACGGACAGATCGTTCGCCGTGGCCCAGGAACTCGCCGCCGCTCACCCCGGCAGGGTCCGCGCCCTGCAACTCCCCGAGAACAGCGGGGGCTGCGGTGCCCCGCGCAACCACGGCATCGCCCACGCGCAGGGCGAGTTCGTCATGTTCCTCGACAGTGACGACGTCCTGGAACCCAACGCCTGCCGCAACATGCTGGACGCGGCCGAACGCACCGGCGCCGACCTGGTGTCCGGCATGTGCGTGCGGGTCCACGTCGACACCCGCACCAAGAAGACCGTCGAGTGGTACCCGTGGCTCTACGCCCGCACCCGCACGATCGAATCGGTCTCCGAACTCCCTGACCTGCTGGTCTTCGACACCCTGTCGACCAACAAGCTCTACCGCCGGGAATTCCTCCGCGAAGCCGGACTGGAATTCCCCGTCGGCATTCACTACGAGGATCTGCTCTTCTCCGCCCAGGCATATGTGGCGGCCCGGCGCATCACCCTCATTCCCAACCACGTCTACTTCTGGAATGTGTTCGAGAAGGCGGCGACGAAATCCATCAGCAACCGGCGGCACGAAATCGCCAACTTTGCGCATCGGATGGAAATTCACCGCAGAGTGGACGAACTGCTCGCCCAACAGGGCCTGGACGAGCTGAAGTTCCACAAAGACGTCAAATTCCTCAAGCACGACCTCGTCCTGCACCTGCGTGACCTGCCGCTCTTGGACGAGACCTACCGGCGGGAGTTCGCCGAGATGGCCAACGGCTACCTCGCCGGCATCGCCCCCGAGGCGTACGAGCGTGTGCAGCCGATACAGGCCATCTGCGCCTACCTCCTCGGCAAGGAGGACTGGCAGGCCCTGATGCCCGCGGTCGACACCCTCATCAACCGCGACAAGATTTCCACCCCGCTCGCCGAGCACGAGGGCCGCGTCTACTGGACCGACCGGCACCTCGACGACCCGGAGGGCCGCCGGGTACTCGACGTCACCGACGCCGGCTACCACACCCGCTCCCTGGGCCGGCTCTTCCTGCGCAACCAGCTGACCTCCTACGCCGACGACGGGCGCGGCACCGTCGAGCTGGCCGGCTCGGTCGTCAACCCGCTCGGCGCGATCACCCCCGCCACCCGGCTGCGCGGACGCATCGAACTGAAGGCCCGCCGCCGCAGCCTGCAGACCTTCAGCTTCCCGCTCAACTCGCTGCGGCTGCACGGCGACCGCGTCGACTGGGACGCCACGCTCGACCTCGCCCGCCGCCTGCGCCCGCTCGGTGTGATCGACGCGGTCTGGGACGCCAGGCTGATCCTGGAGGCCGACGGGGAGACCACCCGCACCCGGCTGACCGTCGGCGGCGTCGACCTCGACGACGCCCGCGCGCTGCGCATCAGGCCCCGGCTGACCCGGCTGGTCTCCGACCGCATCGAGCCCGCCACGTCCAAGCGTGGCCACCTCACCTTCGTGCTGCACGCGCAGAGCAAGGCGTCACGCGGCACCCAGAAGCTGCTCGGGCAGGCGCTGCACAGCCCGGCCGCCGCGCTCGCCAAGACCGGCGTGCGCACCGCCCGCAAGGCCAAGCGGGAGCTGAACTCAGGACAGACCAAACTCCGCGTCTACCACGAGGTGTTCAGCAAACTCCCCGTCCGCAAGGGCCTCGTGGTCTTCGAGAGCCACCTCGGCAAGCAGTACAGCGACAGCCCCCGCGCCCTGTACGAGGAGATGCGCCGCCAGGGCATCGACTTCGAGGCGGTCTGGAGCTACGCGGGCAAGAAGCCGACCGGCTTCCCCGAGGACGCCACCCTCGTCAAGCGCTGGGGCTGGCCCTACCTCAGGGCCCTGGCCCAGGCCGAGTTCTGGATCGACAACCAGGGCTACCCCCTCAAGCTCACCAAGCGCCCCGAGACCACCTACATCCAGACCTGGCACGGCTCCGCGCTCAAGCGGATGGGCTTCGACGAGCCCAGGCTGCGGCTCCAGGCCCGCGCCGCGAAGGACGCCTACCAGCAGGTCCTGGACCGCTTCGACCACTTCCTGGTGCGCTCCGAACACGACGTACGCACCCTCGCAGGCGCCTTCCGGCTGCGCCCCGAAGTCCTGCTGCGCAGCGGCTACCCGCGCAACGACGCCCTGGTCGCCGCCCGCAGGGAAGAGGAGTGCTCCGGCACCCGCACCCGCGGCCCGCTCGCCGCCGAACTGGGCATCCCCGACGACAAGACGGTGCTGCTCTACGCACCGACCTTCCGCGCCAATCCCAACGGCGCGGTACGCGGCTTCGAGCTGCCCTTCGACGTCGACGAGTTCACCCAGCGGTTCGGCGACCGCTTCGTGCTGCTGATCCGCTCGCACTACCTCAACCACGTCGTCCTGCCGCCGTCCGTACGCGGCACCGTCATCGACGTCACCGGGCACCACGACATCGCCCCGCTGATGACCCTCGCCGACGGCCTGATCACCGACTACTCATCGGTGATGTTCGACTACGCACTCCTCGACCGGCCGATGCTGTTCTTCGCCTACGACTACGAGGAGTACGCGAACGAGGCGCGCGGCACCTACTTCGACCTCAAGAGCACCGCGCCCGGACCGTTCGTCGAGACCCAGGACGAGCTGTTCGACGCCATCGACCAGCTCAAGGCGGCCGACGCCGAACACCGCGAGGCCCGCGCGCAGTTCACCGCCGCCTACGGCGAATACGACCAGGGGGACGCGGCCCGTCGCGTCGTCGGCAGATTCTTCGGTGCGGGACACCGCGAAGGAGGCGCCAAGTGACCGGGCGCGACATCTACTTCGTCTCCAACAACGTCAACGAGATGGGCGGGGTGACCACCTGGTCGCACCAGATGGCCCGGCTGTTCGCCGCGCGCGGCCACCACCCGCGCGTCATCGGCATCGTCCCGGCGCCTGAGGAACTCCGCACCGACCTCGGTGACCTCCCGTACCCCACCGACACCCTCTACACCGTGCACCCGCCGCACGTCGGACCGGTACGCGGCGTCAAGGGCCGGCTCAACCTCGCCGAGCGGCGCAGGCGGGCCGCCAGGGAAGCCGGGATGCGCGAGGCGGCCGAGCGGCTCAGCGGCATCCTCCGCACCGCGCGCCCCGGCGGCATCGTCATCTGCACCCAGGTGTGGGCCATGGAATGGGTGAAGCTCGCCGACACCGCGGGCATGCCTGTGATCGGCATGACCCACGAGTCGTTCGGCGCCTGCCGCGGCTCCTCGCGCTTCGCGCGGGTCAAGCGGCACTACAAGGGCGTCGACCGGCTGCTCGCCCTCACCCGCGAGGACGCCGACATGTGGATCAGGGCCGGCATGGACAACGCCGACTACATGCCGAACCCGCTGCCCGTCATGCCCGACGCCCCCTCGCAGCGCACCGAGAAGGTCGTCGCCAGCATCGGCAGGCTCTCCGACGAGAAGGGCGTCGACCTGCTCCTGGACACCTGGGCGCTGCTGACGCCCCGGCACCCCGACTGGCTGCTGCGGATCTACGGCTCGGGCGAGGACGAGGAGATCCTGCTCAAGCAGCGCGACGCGCTCGGCCTGGAGCGGTCGGTGGAGTTCATGGGCCGCACCGACGACGTGCCGGGCGCACTGCGCGGCGCCGCCCTCTTCGCCCAGGCGTCCCGCGCCGAAGGCTTCCCGCTGTCACTGATGGAGGCGATGGCGGCGGCGGTGCCCTGCGCCGCGTTCGACTGCGCGCCCGGCGTCCACGAGATCGTGCAGGACGGCGAGGACGGGCTGCTGGCCGCGCCCGGCAACATCAACCAACTCGCCGCGCACATCGAGGCGTTGATGACCGACAAGGAACTGCGCGACCGGCTCGGCACCACCGCGCGCGAGAACGTCCAGCGCTACTGCACCGACCGGATCACCCACCGCTGGGAAGAACTCTTCGCCTTCCTGGAGCGCTGATTCCCGGAGCGCTGAATTCCCGGAGCGCCAAGCCGCCCGGAGAGACGACAGCCGCCGTGCCCCTCACCAGGAGGGGCACGGCGGCTGTCCGCCGTACGGGGTCAGCGGGCCTCGGGGTGGTGGTGCTGCCAGCCCGCCCACGCCGAGGTGATCATGTCGCGGACGTCGTGGTGTGCCTTCCAGCCCAGCTCGGCCGCGATCCGGTCGTCGGCGGCGACCACCCGGGCCGGGTCGCCGGGGCGGCGCGGCGTGACCTCGGCGGCGACGCCCGGGTGACCGGTGACCTCGACGATCAGATCGATCATCTCGCGGACCGAAACCCCCTCGCCGCGGCCGATGTTGAGGGTCAGATCGCGGACCGGCCCCGGCTCGGCGAGCTTGCGGGCAGCCGCCACATGGGCGTCGGCGAGGTCGGCGACGTGGATGTAGTCGCGGATGCAGGTGCCGTCCGGCGTGTCGTAGTCGTCGCCGAAGATCCGTGGCGCGGCGCCGGCGGTGAGCTTCTCGAACACCATCGGGACGATGTTGAAGACGCCGGTGTCCGCCAGCTCGGGGGCGGCGGCGCCCGCGACGTTGAAGTAGCGCAGGCAGGCGGTGCTGATGCCGTGCGCCCGCCCGGCCGCGCGGGCCATCCACTCGCCGACCAGCTTGGTCTCGCCGTACGGGTTGATCGGCACGCAGGGCGTGTCCTCGGTGACCAGGTCGACGTCCGGCATGCCGTAGACCGCGGCCGACGAGGAGAACACGAACCGGCCGACGCCGCCCGCGGCCATCGCCTCCAGCAGCGTCTGGAGACCGTGGACGTTCTCGCGGTAGTAGTGCAGCGGCATCTCGACGGACTCGCCGACCTGCTTCTTGGCGGCCAGGTGCACGACGTCGGTGACGCCGTGCTCGGCGATGGTGCGGTCCAGGAGCGCGCGGTCCAGGGTGGAGCCGACGACCAGCGGCACGTCTTCTGGGAGCCTGGCGGCGACCCCCGTCGTCAGGTCGTCCAGCACGATGACGGGCTCGCCCGCCTGCCGCAGGGCCCGTACGACGTGGGCGCCGATGTAGCCGGCACCACCCGTGATCAAGTAAGACATGGCGCCATCCTAGGCTCGCGGACTGGTGGAGGACGGGAGGGCGGGCGGTGCCCGGCCCCGGTGGTCAGCGGCGCAGCCGCGCCGTGGCGATCCGCCGGACGCTGCGCAGCCCGGCGGCGATCCGCAGCGACAGCGCCCCGCCGGTGGTCGCGTACGGCTGCACCAGCAGCACGGCGAAGCGGCGGCTCGGCAGCATCCGGCGGCGCAGCCCCGGGCCCACCGCGCGCAGCGAGGCGCGGAAGCCGGAGCCGTCGGCGCAGCGCACCTGCGCCATCAGATCCCAGGGGTCGGGCCCGGCCGCCTGCCGGTCGCCGCGCTCGACCAGCGCGCCGAGGTCGAGCACCACCTCGGCGGTCCAGGACGCGTCGGAGCCGGGCGCCGGGGTCAGCGCGGCCGTGTGCACCGGGCCGCGCCGGTCGTCGGCCCGCCGCCGCAGCTCGACGTCGATGCTCAGCGGCCCGGCATCGGCGAGCCGCCCGTACAGCTCGTGCACCCGCAGCCGCAGCACGCTGCGGCGGCCGATGACCGGCTCCGCGTCGATGGTGACCGGCAGCCGGTGCGTCGGCTTGGAGTCGATCCCGTCCAGCTCGACCTGCGGCAGCTGCGCCGACCACACCGGGCGCCCCTCGTCGTTCCTGGCGTACGGCGGCAGCAGCCGTCCCGGTCTGTCCGCCAGCTGCGTCAGCCGGTCGAGACCGTCGGGCGGCCCGTCCGCCGCCGATACGACCCGGGCGAGCCAGCGGGCCGGGGCGCGGGCGGCCTGGAGGTCGGCCGCGTCGAAGCCGGCCAGGTAGTCGGCGGTCAGCCGCCACCACGCGGTGCGGTAGTCGGCGCCGCGGGTGTGCAGTTCACGGACGTACATCCGCAGGTCGTGGTCGAGGAACTTGGTCCTGGCGGCCTGCGCGAGCTCCTTGTGCCCGGCCTCCTGGAAGATCTGCACGCTGGTGCGGTGCGCGTCGATCCTGGCCTGCCAGTTGGCGACGTCCTTGCGGGCCAGCGAGATCGACTGCTTGGCGGCGGCGCGGCGGACGTGCCAGATGTAGACGCTGTCGGGGATGGTCACCAGCCGCGGGGCGGCGGCCAGCACCCGCGCGGTGAAGACGAAGTCCTCGTAGGTGAAGCGGCCTTCGGGGAAGACGATGCCGTGCTCGGCGAGGAACGCCCGGTCGTAGAGCTTGTTCACGCACAGGGTGTCCCGCACCAGATGGGGGCTGCCGGCGGGGGCCGTGTGCACGGTGGTCCCGCGGTAGATGCCCGGCTGCCACGGGACGTCGCGGCGGTCAGGCAGCTCCCTGCGGACGCAGGCGCCTGACGCCACCGGCGCGTCCGCGTCGAGCGCGGCCCGCAGCAGCGCGGGTGCCGCACCGGGCGGCAGCACGTCGTCGCTGTCCAGGAACATCACGAACCGGCCCGCCGCGGCGCGCAGTCCGTCATTGCGTGGGGTGCCGCAGCCGCCGCTGTTCTCGGTGCGGTGCAGGACGCGCAGCCCTGGCTCGTCGCGGGCGAGGGTGTCGAGGGCGGCGCCGGTGCCGTCGGTGGAGGCGTCGTCCACGGCGATCACTTCGACGGTGACGCCGTCGGCGGCCTGCGCCAGTGCGGAGCGCACCGCGTCGGTGACGTGCGTGACGTCGTTGAAGGCGATGACGACGATGCTGATCTGCGCGGCCGGCGTGATGGTGGGCCCAGGCGGTGGCTCGTGGGCTTCTTTCACAGTCACTACATCTACATTTCGTGTCGACGGCATCTCATGGCGCGAGCGGGCTCCGGACTTCCCATTCCCTGGATCAGAGGGGGAATTCCGCCGTGCGGTTGCACCCGCCACCACGGTTTTCCGCCTCATTGCCGTCCGATGACGGTCCGGAAAACCAGGGTTGGGCGGGTATTGGCACGGTGAGGACGCCTGCACAAGCTGTAACGATCCGAACGCCGCCGGATTCCGATGTCCGCCAAACCTCCATAAGGCGACCCACGTCCTGTCACCTCAGCAGCAGGTCGGCGGCGCGTCCGGCCGCACCTCCGTCGTCGCGGTGGCAGAACGCCCGGCGGAAGGCGGCGTACGCGTCGGCACAGGACCGCGCGACAGTGTCCAGGTCGCCCAGCGCGTCGATCAGTTCACCGGTCGAGGTGAGCAGCGGGCCCGGCGCCCCGGCCTCGAAGTCCAGGGTGAAGCCGCGCAGGCGGTCGCGGTAGTGCGGCAGGTCAGGGGTCAAGAAGAGCATCGGGCGGCCGGTGTCGGCGAAGTCGGCGGCCAGCGAGGAGTAGTCGGTGACCAACACGTCGGCGGCGAGCAGCAGTTCGGTGGCATCGGGGTACCCGCTGACGTCGACGGCGAACGGCGCGTGGTGGGCCGGCAGCCGGTCGGCGACCAGCGGATGGCTGCGGACCAGCAGCACATGGTCGTCGGCCAGCGCCCGCCGCGCCGCGTCCAGGTCGAGCGGCAGATGCATCCGGTGGTGGGCCGCGTCGTAGGCGAGGTGGTCGCGCGGGGTCGGCGCGTACAGCACCACCCTCTTGCCCGACGGGATGCCGAGCCTGGCCCTGACCACCGCCGCACGGGACCTGCGGTCGGCGGCGAAGAACGCGTCGGTGCGCGGCAGCCCCGACTCCAGCGGCTCGCCGGGGAAGCCGAGCGCGGAGCGCAGCACCGGCGTGCTGTGCGCGTTGGGCGACAGCAGCACGCTCCACTGGCGGGCCCGGCCGGGCAGCGGCGCCAGGTGGGCGAGTTGCGCGCACAGCGTGCCCGCCAGGCCGGCGCCGATCCGCTTGAACGGGGTGCCGTGCCAGGTCTGTACTACGGTCTGGCCCTGACGGCGGGTGAACCATCCCGGCAGGTGCGTGTTGGTCACCACCCAGCTGCTGTGCGCCAGCGCGCCGTGCCACTCGGCGCTGCCCACGATCACGGCGCGGGCCGTCGCCGGAACCGTGGTCTGCGCGTCGCGCACCGCCCACAGGTGGTCCGCGTCCATGCCCCTGCGCACCAGTTCCTCGTGCACCGCGCGGGGCGAGTCGCCGTACGCCCGGCCGCCGAAGCTGCTGTAGAGGACGGCGTCGCGCAGCGGGCGGGTGCGGTGCAGCGGGTAGTGCGACTCGCGCAGCACCCGGCGGCGGTAGGGCCCGCGGTCGTTGGCGGGCAGCGTCGTCCCGGCGGCCAGGAACGCCTCGTCGTGGTCGCGCCGGTCGAGGGTGAACGGCTTGCCGCGGACCGTACGCGAGGCGGGCAGCCCGTCGAAGACGGACGGGGCGAAGCGGACCGGGGCGTCGGCCGCGGAGCCGGGGGCGCCGCGTTCGCGCAGCCGCAGCGCCCAGTGGCCCGCGCGCAGCGGCAGCGGGCCCGTGGGGGAGGGGAGCGCGGCCAGCGGCAGGGCACAGTGGAAGCGTCCTGAGTCGTGGGTGGTGGGGACGGCGGTCTCGACGGCGTGCGCGGTGTGCGTGAGGACGAGTTCGGTGGCGTGCGGCGCGGCGGCCGGCAGCGCACCGGCCACCAGCAGGGTGCCGTCCGCGCGCCAGACGACGCGGTCGAGGTACGGCTGCGGGGTGCGGTCGTGCAGGACGAGACGCCCGGTGGGTCCTGCCGCCACGACCAGCTCCCTGCCGTGCGCCAGCGGAAGCGCGAGCGGTGCCAGAGCGGGCTCGCAGGAGACCGGTCCGCTGCCGCCGTCGGGGAGCACCAGGCCGGCGTCCCAGGTCTCGCCGTGTGCCGGTGTGCTCTCGCGGGGCGCGCCGTCGCGGGCGGTCCTGGCGGCGGCGAGCGCGTCGAGCAGCACCCGCACGGTGTGGCCCGCGGGCTTGCGCGGCCTGCCCGCCGCCTTGGCCGGAGCGGTCTCCCCGGGCTCCCCGGTCTCCCTGGCCGTCTGGGCCTCCCCGGCCTTCCGGGTCTCCACCGGGAAGGACACCACCGCCCCCGTCCCCTGATGCGTCAGCCGCAGGGCGACCGGGGCGGGGCCGGCCGCCCGGAACGTCAGATCCAGCGCCCCGGCACCGGCCGGCTCGCGTCCGGTCAGCCGGCGGGTGACGCGCTCCACCGTCAGACCCAGCCGCCCGTCCGGGTAGCCGGGGGTGATCCGTACCCCGTCGAAGGTGTCGTGCGGGCACGGCGACGCGCCCGAACCGCTCTCGGACGGGCCGAGCGCGGCGGTGCGCAGCACACCGGCCGCGATGATCACCAACCCCACCTGCCAGCTGCCCTCCTGCCACCGCCCGGCCCGCCGCAGCCGGTAGGGATCGAGCGTGACCTCGAAGCCCGACCAGTCGTAACAGTGCTGCTCCTGCCCGGAATCGAGGGTGGCCTGCGGCATCCGGAGCGTGCGCAGCGGCAGCAGGATCCGGCGTCTGCCCTGGGTCAGCACCGCCGTACCGAGGTAGCTGTGCCGGCCGGGTGCGGCGAGGTTGCGGATGTAGGCGTAGCCGCGCAGCCGCAGCGCGCCGTCCCGCCACACCGCCTCCTGGACGCGGGCCCGTGCGGGGAAGTCACCGCGGTCGAGCCGGGTGACGCCCGGCGGCAGGCCGAGCGGCGGGTCCACGGGCAGCACGGCCCGGCGGCGCAGCGGCGGCCCCGCGACGCGGAAGGCGGCCGGATTGCGCCGCTCGTGGGCCAGGAGCCGCAGCAGATCGTCGAGGCGCCCGGCGCGGATCAGGTACCAGCGCATCCGCAGCTCCACCGGCAGCGTGCCGAACACCTGCGGCTCGACGCGGGCGAGGTAGCCGCGGGCCCGCTCCAGGAACTCGGTACGGACCTCGAGGCCGGCCGTGGGCAGCGCTTCGACGAGGTCGCGCAGGCCGTCGGTGAGCCGCTCCCTGTCGTAGTCATCGCGGCAGGGGACGCCCCGGGTACGCGCCGGGTCGGCGAGGAAGGCGGCGACGCTCTCGACGGCGGCGAACCGCTCGCGCACCTCCCGCACACCGGGCTGCCGGGCGGTGTCCTGCGGGCGGCGCAGCCGGCAGACGGGTGCGGGCAGCACGTCCACCGCGTCGGCGAGGAAGTGCGCGCGCAGCGTGAGGGGCGCCTCGTCGTACAACTCCCCTGAAGGGAAGGTGAGTTCGTGGCGTTCCCAGAAGCTGCGCCGGAAGACCTTGTTGGCGGCCGGGGTGTCGGACAGCAGGGTGCGGTCCTCGGTGATGTGGGTGCGCAGCGCGCTCGCGCGGCCGGCCGGCTCGTGCGGCGACCGGCGGCCGTCAGGACCGAGCAGGTGGACGCCGCCGCTCGCCAGGTCCGCGTCCGACATGTCCAGCAGCGCGGTCAGCTCCTCGTACGCGCGCGGCAGCAGCACCTCGCCGGGGCCGAGGAAGGCCAGGTACGTGGTGTGCGGATACGGGTGCCGGGCGCCGGTGTTGCGGAGCGCGCCGGGGTCGGCGGGCTCCCCGGTGTGCCGGACGGTCCGGAAGCGGGGATCCCGCTCAGCGAAGCGGCGGGCGAGGGCGGCCGGTGCGTCCTGCGAGGATCCGGCGACGGCCATCACCACGTCCAGCGCCGTCAGCGTCTGGGCCGCGAGCGACTCCAGGCACTCCTCCAGGTCCCGCTCGGACCTCTCGGTGCGATGCACCGGAACGACGACGGTGAGCCGTGGCTTCATGCGCGCGAACCAAGCCTTTCCGAACAGGCGAAACAGGTGAAACGGATGACATGCGGGAAAGCGGGAGGCAGGGGACGTCCCCCGGGGCATTCAACTCGCACACCCGTGGCGCGGTCACCGCAGCTGCGCTGAAAGGGTGAGGCCGCGGGGTTCCGCCGCGGCTCCCCGTGGCCCGTCCGCGACCAGCCGTTCCGTCACCGGGAGCCGGCCGCCGCCCACGACCGCCCGGCGGACCCGGGCGCCGCCGTGCCGGGGAGCGGCCGGGGCCGGTCGGCGTGCCGTGCGCCGGGACCGGGCCCGATGCCGTAGACCGTTGCCGTGGACCCGTGGCCGCCGGCGCCCCGCAGCCGGCGGCCGTCGGCAGACCCGATCTCCTGGATCCGAGCGGACGCCGCAGCGGCCGAGGATCCGATGTCGTAGACCGCCGCACGGAGCGGGCGCGCCCCGCGCCGTGCCCAGGGAAAGGTGACCACGATGCCCGGACGAACCGGCAGTCCCGCCGCTCCCGTCGTCCCCTCGGCCCCCGCCGCCCGCTCCGCCCCGGGCGCCGGGCCCGTAACGCCGCCCGCCCCCGCCCCCGAGGCTGTCCGCACCGCCGCCGCGCCGCCCGCGCGGGCGCGCAGCGGACCGCGGCCCCTGCTGCCCTGGCTGCGACCGCCGCGGGCCCCGTACCGCAGGCAGCTGCGCCGGATCGGCTCCGGGCGGGTGCTGGACATCGGCTGCGGATCGGGCGACACGCTGGCCGGCTGCGCGCCTGGCAGCGTCGGCGTGGACCACGACCCGCACTCCGTCGACATCTGCCGGGCCCGCGGCCTGACCGCCTACACCGCCGACGCGTTCCTCGCGAGCCCGCACGCCAGGCCAGGGGCCTTCGACGCGCTGCTGTCCGCGCAGGTGCTCCAGCACCTCGACGACGAGCAGGTCGAGGGCCTGCTGCGGGCCTATCTGCCGTACGTGCGGCCGGGCGGCGGCGTCGTGCTGATCACCCCGCAGGAGGCCGGGCACCGCAGCGCCCAGGCCCCCGGCCGCTTCACCGATTTCGCGCTGCTGCGGGTCTTCGCCGAGTCGGCGGGCCTGTCCGTCCGCCGCACCTACTCCTGCCCGTTGCCGCGCCCGGCCGGCCGGCTGCTGGACGCCAACGCGTTCGTCCTGGTCGGGCAGGTACCGGCGTGAACGCGGCGCGGCGTGGGCCGGCCCTCCCGCGCCGCGTCGCAGGTCAGCGGGGCCGGCGCCGGGCCGCCACGATGGCCCTGGTGACGACGGGCGGCAGCCAGTCGACCGCGAGACGGCGCAGCGGGGCGCGCACCGGGCGCGGCGCGCGGCCGGGACGCCCGCCGGTACGGGCGGCCCGGCCCCGGTCCGCCGCCCGGCCCGGGACGTGCTCGGGCGCCCGCCCGGACGCCGCCGCACGGTGCCGGGACACCGGGTGCGCGGGATCCTTCGCACCCTTGGCGCTGAGCCTGATCAGCGGGGCGCCGTTGACCGACTGCACCTCGTGCCAGATGTCCCCGCGGCTCCTCAGCCAGGCCAGCAGGGCCTCCCGCAGCGGCCCTGGATCGCCCCAGGTCCCGTAGAACTTGGTGCCGGTGATGCACAGGGGGTGCAGCCCCTCGTTGGTCACCGCCTGCCAGGTGGCCGCGGCCACGCCGGGGCAGTGCTCGGCGCGGAAGTCGTCGAGCACCACGACGCCGGTGTCGGTGACCAGCTCCCGCACCGCCAGGATGTCGCCGTGCACGTGCTCGTACAGATGCGAGGCGTCGATGTGGGCGAAGCGCACGCTGCGGTCCGCGACGTGGTCGCGCACGATCGAGCTGAGGCCCTGGACGATGGTGGGCAGCTCCTCGTGGAAGGCGAGGTAGTTGGCCTCGAAGGCGCGGCGGGTCAGCGTCGCGTAGGACTTCTTCATCTCCTTCGAGTTGGAGGCGTCATCGGCGGGGGAGTCGAAGAGGTCGCAGACCGTGAAGCGTTCGCCGGGGCCGAGCCGCGCCCCGAGGAAGATCGCGCTCTTGCCGAGGTACGCGCCCAGTTCGAGCAGGTCTCCGGTGGTGGAGCGGTCCCGCTGGTATGCGAGGAACCAGTCGAAGAGCAGCTGGTCGGCGGTGAAGAACCAGCCCTTGACGTCGGAAAGCCGGGCGGGGCGCGGGAGTTGTTCGGCACTCTGGTCTGCGGTGGGGGCAGTCATGTGCGGTCCGTCTCCAGACGGTCGGGAATCTCTGACGGCATGCGACGCGGGCAGCGCGGGAGGCGCGCCGGTGGTGCCGGATACCGGGGGTAGGGCGCGGCCGTCATCGTAGGCGGAGGAAAGTGAACGGAAGATGGCGCGCGGCGGGGCGAAGGGAAACCGGAGCGGCGGGCGGGGGAGTGGGGCGTCAACGCAGGCTGGAATCACCGTAGTTGACGGATCGGGCGCTGTACGGGCGGCCGGTTGTCCCGTCGTGCCTTCGCCCGGTCGTGCCCTCGCCCGGTCGTGCCGTAGTCCGGGAAGTTCCGCCGCACGGTTGCACCGCTGCCCGGCCGGGCCCGTCGTCCCGGTGCGGGCGGAATGCACCGGGACGGGGGCAGGGCGGGGCCGACGGGCGGCTCAGGCCAGGGGTGGGGCCGACGGGGCGCCCGATGACTGGGCGGCTCGTTGCAGGGCGCTGGCGAGCAGGGCCAGATCCGTGGGGCCGTTGCCCAGTTCGCGCAGCGGGCGCCGGGCCGGCGGATCGCCCATCCGCTGCCACTCCAGCGGCACGACCGTCGGCCGCAGTGTGGACGTCCGGGGTATCCGGCCCGTCACCCGTCCGGCCTGGAACGGTGTTGACGAGCCGTCCTCCGCGCGGTGCAGCCGGCCCCGGCCGGGCGGCACCGGGTCGGACGGATCGGCCGGCGACCCCAACTGGACGCGCAGACCGGCGCGTTCCGAGGTCGCGGTGTCGGCCGTACGGTCCGGATGGCCGGTCGCGGCGATCAGATGCACGCCGAGCGCCGCGCCGTCCCTGGCCACCGCCTCCAGCGCGCGCACCACCGAACCGGCCGACGGACGGCCGGTGCTGCCCAGCGCGGGCGAGACCAGCGCGTCGAAGTCGTCGACCAGCACGAACAGCCGGGGCATCGGCACCGCGGCCACGGGCTCATCCCCGGGCTGCGGCCCGCTGCGCGGCCGGAGCCGCAGCGTCCCCGTCGTCGACGAATCGGCCTCCGCTCCGCCCGGCGCGCCCTCCGTCGTCCGCCGTGGTGCGACCACGCGCGGCGCCGGCAGATGCTTGGCGCGCCACTCCGCGAACGGCGTGTCGGCCAGTATTTCCGCGCGCCGCTTCAGCTCCGACGACAGCGCCTGCGCGAACTCCCGCATCCGGACCGGATCCGACGCCGCCAGGTACGTCGTGACGTGCGGCAGGTCCGTGCAGACCCGCAGGCCCTCGCCGCGTTCGCTGCCGCCGCCGTCCACCAGCACCATCGACAACAGATCGGGGCGGTCGGCGGCGGCGAGCGACGCGGCCAGCGACCGCAGCAGTTCGGTCTTGCCGCTGCCCGGTGCGCCCTCCAGGAGGAGGTGCGAGGCGTCCGCGGCGAGATCGGCGCAGACCGGGCCGTGCGGCCCCGCGCCCAGCACAGCCGGGATGCTCGGCCGGTCGGTGTCCATGGCCGCGGCCCACCGGGCCATCAGCGAGGCGGGTGTGGCCCGCGCGAGGCCCAACTCGTCGAGGAGGCGCGACGCTTCGGGCAGCGGGGCGGCGGCGCGGTGCACCGGACGGCCGCCGACCGTCGCCGTCGCCTCGGACTCGCGCAGCGGCGCCAGCGCCCTGGCGAACCGGTCGGCCCAGGCGCCGGACACCGCGTCGAGGGCGGCGACCGTGCCGTTGGGCCCGGAGCCCGGCTGCACGACCCGCAGCGCGGTGGCGACATCGCCGCTGAGCACCGCGACCGCCCCGCACTCGCCGAACGCGGGCGACGCCGCGCGGGCCGCCTCGTACGTCGCGGCCAGGGGGAAGGCCGGGGACGCGGCGGGGGTCTCGGCCAGGCAGATGAGGTGGATACCGGCCGCGGGCCCGCCCGCCGCCAGCCGCGCGGCGGTCTCGCGCAGCGCGGACGAGCCCAGATCGCCGTCCACCAGCACGACCGTGAACGGGCCGCGGTAGCGGGCGGCTGCCGCCGCGACCTCGGCGCGCTCGGCGCTGGCCCAGCCGGGGCCGAGCGGCCCGTCGTCGAGCCTGCGGACCAGCTCGGCGGTGCGGGCCGCCGCCTGCTCCTTGTCGTAGGCCAGCAGCAGCCGGCAGTCCTGGCCGTGCGCGGGGCGGGCGTGCGGCAGCCAGCCGAGCCAGGACCAGTCGGCGATCCGTTCCTCGGTGCTGCGTGTGCGGTCCGTGCTGATCAGCACGATTTCGAGGGCGGCGGGTGCGTGCAGGGCGGCGAGCTGGGCGAGGGCCGAACGGGCAAGCCCGGCGAGGCGGGTGCGCGGGCCCGCGAGGCCGAGCGCGCCCGCCCGGCGCAGCTCGACGGTGACCGGCACGGCGGTCCGGCCGCCGGACCTGGACGCGGTGCCGAGCCGGACGGTCAGCGCGTCCTGATGGTCCTGGTCGCGCTCCCACAGGCGGGGTCCTGGACCGAGCGCCGTCAGCAGTACGGCGGCGGCGTCCGGCCATCGCTCGTGCGCCGCCGGCCCTGACGACGGCTCGGCCTCCTGCGCCGCCTCGTCGGCGGGGTGGCCGGCGTCGGCCGCCACCACGGCGGGCCCGGCCTCCAGGGGGGCGGCCTCATCCGGGCCGTCCACGGCGGGCCTGCCGCCCGCGAGCCGGCGCGCCCAGGCGCCGATGCCGCCGCGCCGCCCGCCCCTGCGGGACATCCCCTCGGGGGGCGCCAACTCCTGCTGCCCGCCGTGCGTGCCCTCACCGGCGCCCGCGGGCCCGGCGTCCGGCCGCACGCGGACCCCGGGGCCGAAGCCGTCGGCGGGGGTGCCGCGCAGCGGGGTGCCGTGCCGGGACGGCTCCTGGGCGCGGGGATCCTCCGGAGCGCCGTGGGGGGCGGCGAAGCGGTCGTCCCGCGGGTCGTGGCCGCCGTACGGGGCGCCTGACCCGGGGTGGCCCGGGTGATCGGGACGGCCGTGAACGGGCGTGTCGTCCACGGGCCGCGGGGGCGTGCCGCCGGGGTGCTGCTGCCCGCGGGCGGCGATCGGGGTGCCGTGCAGCGGCGTGTCCTGCCGCTCCTGGCCGCGCGCGGCGCCGGCCGCCACGGCGCTGCTCAGCCCGCCGCCCGGGTATGCGCGGGGATCGCGCACGGCCCCGGGCCGCGCGCCGTCGCCCGGTCCGGTGGACGGTGCCCCGGCTTCGTGGCCGCCGTCGGCGTACTGCCCAGGAACGGCCACCGGAGCCGTACCGCCGGCCGGCCCGCCGCGCCCGTCGGACGCGTCGTAGGAGCCGCTGTACGAGCCGCCCGCTCCCGCCGCGCCGACCGCGCGTACGCCGGTACCGCGGTCCTCGTCAGCGCCGCCGTCGGCCTCCGGGGCGCCCGGGTCGCCGGGGCGCACCCGGAGGTGGCCCTCGCCGTCCGGGGTGGCCTGGAGTGCGGGATCGGGGGTGCCGGACGAGGGCTGGAGGCGCAGCGCGGACTCGCCGATGCGCAGCAGGGTGCCCGCGTGCAGCGGCGCGGGGTGCGCGCCCAGTTCGGTGCCGTCGACGACGGTGCCGTTCGTGGACCGCAGGTCGGCGACGTAGACCGAGCCGTCCGCCTCGACCGTCACGGCGCAGTGCAGCCGGGAGACGTCCGGGTCGTCGAGTGGTACGTCGGCGTCGCCGGAGCGGCCGATGCGGATCTGGCCGCCGTGCAGCAGATGGACGCCGCCGGCGTCGGGGCCCGAGACCACGCGCAGCCTCGCCGGGCCGTGCGGCAGGCCGTGGGCGGGGTCGGGCCCGGGGGCCTGGAGGGAGAGCACCGCGCCGTCGATCAGCGGGGGTTCACCGAGCGCGGCGCGCTGCGGATCGAGCCGCTCGGCGCCCGCGAAGAGGACGACGGGCCCGCCACCGGACGCGCCGACGTCCGCGCCGCTGCCGGCGACCGACGCGGCGAGCGAACCGGCCACCGCCGCAAGTGCGGTCCCGGCAGGGGCCGTCACGAGCACGTCACAGGCCCGCGTGGGGTGGCCGCTGCGCGGCCCGAGGACGGTCAGCCGGATCTGCATCGCCGTCAACGGTCCCTTCTGCCCGGGGAGTTCGGCAGGGGCCCGCTCAATCCCCCACCGCGCCCGAGCGCGTCGGCTCGTACAAGTCCCAAGTGCACGGTGCGACCGAGAGCGCGCTCCCCCTCCGCATGCGTGCTGGATGCATCCTCGCACCTGCCACTGACAACACGCCCGCCGACCGGCACTCAATGATCTTGCCGGTTGCCGGCCGGACAGGGAAACCGCGGACCTGCGGCGTGCGCGGTCCGCCCGTCCGGCCACCCGGTCCTGCCGCGCACATCGCCCGCCGTCCCGTGGCAACCATCCGTCCGGAACGGGCGTCTTCCCCACAAGCCCCGTACGATCCGCCACGCCGACGGGCTTGTACGTCGGCACTACAGTGGGGCGACGGGCCGCGAGCTGACCCAGCGGGCCGGACAGAGTTCGATCACGACCAGGGAGCGCATGACGTGCGGCCGGTAGGCAGCAAGTACCTGCTTGAGGAGCCGCTGGGACGCGGCGCCACGGGCACCGTCTGGCGTGCGCGTCAGCGGGAGGCGGCGGGGGCCGAGGCCGCGGTGGCCGGCGAGCCCGGCGAGACGGTCGCGATCAAGGTCCTCAAGGAAGAGCTGGCACACGACGCGGATGTGGTGATGCGCTTCCTGCGGGAGCGCTCCGTCCTGTTGCGGCTCACCCACCCCAACATCGTGCGGACCCGCGACCTCGTCGTCGAGGGCGACATGCTCGCGCTCGTCATGGACCTGGTCGACGGCCCCGACCTGCACCGCTACCTCCGGGACAACGGTCCCTTCAGCCCGGTGGCGGCCTCCCTGCTCACCGCGCAGATCGCCGACGCACTGGCCGCAAGCCACGCCGACGGCGTGGTGCACCGCGACCTCAAGCCCGCCAACGTCCTGCTCGCCGGGTCCGACGGCGGCGGCGAGATGCACCCGATGCTGACCGACTTCGGCATCGCCCGCCTCGCCGACTCCCCGGGCCTGACCCGCACCCACGAATTCGTCGGCACCCCCGCCTACGTCGCTCCGGAGTCGGCCGAGGGCCGCCCGCAGACCTCGGCCGTCGACATCTACGGCGCCGGCATCCTGCTGTACGAGCTGGTCACCGGCCGCCCGCCGTTCGCCGGATCGACCGCCCTGGAGGTGCTGCACCGCCACCTCAGCGAGGAGCCGCAGCGCCCCGGCTCGGTGCCCGAACCGCTGTGGACGGTCATAGAGCGCTGTCTGAGCAAGCAGCCGGAGGGCCGGCCGAGCGCCGAGAACCTCGCCCGCGCGCTGCGTACCGTCGCGGCCGGTGTCGGCGTGCACGCCACCCCGGCCCAGGCCGAGGCGGCACTCGGCGTCGCCGCGCTGCTCGCCCCCGACCCGGCGCCCGCGACGGTGCCGGGGACGGAGAACGGCGGCCCCGGTGCGGGCGAAGCCGACCCCACCCAGGTCCTGCCGTCCAACGCCGGGTCCTTCGACCCGGCAGCCGCGACCAGCGTGCTGCCGCAGACCGGCACCCCCGGCGGTCCGAACGCCGACCCGACCCGCGCGATGCCGCCGGTGCCCCCGATGCCGGGCGGCCCGCCGGGCGGCGGCCCGCAGGACCCCGACGGGCCGCATCCCTGGGAGTCCCAGATGCGGGCCGCGCGCGACCGCAACGACCAGACCCAGGTGCAGTACCTGGAGCCCGGCGACGACCCGTTGCGCCGCCGCCCGCAGCGCCGCCCGGCCGCCCCGCAGCCACCGCCCCAGCAGCAACAGCAGCCGCCCCAGTACCGCCCGCAGCCGGCCCCGGTGCCGTACGCGCAGCAGCAGCCGCAGGCCCCGCAGCGCCGCCAGGAGCCGCCGCCGCAGCGCTACGAACCGCAGCGCCCGCCCGCCCCTGAGCCGCGCCCGCGCCGCGAGCCCCGTCAGCGCAGCGCCAACCCGATGCGGATCCCGGGCCTGGGCTGCCTCAAGGGCTGCCTGTTCACGATCGTCATCCTGTTCGTGGCGAGCTGGCTGATCTGGGAGCTGACCCCGCTCCAGGAGTGGATCGGCACCACCAAGGGGTTCTTCACGCAGATCGGGGACGTCTTCGCCGGCGTGCGGGACTTCGTCAACGGGCTGAGCAGCAAGTTCTGACCGGGCCCGAACGGCTCCCGGGGACATCCCGGGAGCCCGGCCCGTCCCCGGGCGGAGAGCCCGCCTCCCGGCAACTCTGTGGATTTGTCGACATCCAGCGGCGATTTCTCCCACAGAAGTGCGGGTTGCCGCCTTCCGGGGCACGGAACCCCCCGGTACCCGCGTAGCTTTGACGCCAACTTCAGCCTCCGCAGGACGCTCGGGGGCCCGACACGTCGGAGCAGTCTTGGCACGGAAGATCGGCAGCCGGTACACCGCCCACCAGATCCTGGGACGCGGCAGTGCAGGCACGGTATGGCTGGGCGAGGGCCCCGAAGGGGCCGTGGCCATCAAGCTGTTGCGTGAGGACCTCGCATCCGACCAGGAACTCGTCGGCCGCTTCGTACAGGAACGTACGGCGCTGCTGAGCCTGGACCACCCGAGGGTCGTCGGCGTGCGCGACCTCGTGGTCGACGGCAACGACCTCGCCCTGGTCATGGACCTCGTGCGGGGGACCGACCTGCGGACCCGGCTGGAGCGGGAGCGGCGGCTGCCACCGGAGGCCGCCTGCGCCATCGCCGCCGACGTCGCCGACGGGCTGGCCGCAGCCCACGCCGCCCGCATCGTGCACCGCGACGTCAAGCCGGAGAACGTACTCCTGGACATGCAGGGCCCGCTCGGCCCCGGAGGCGCGCACCCCGCGCTGCTGACCGACTTCGGCATCGCCCGCCTCGTGGACTCCCCCCGGAGAACGCGCGCCACCAAGGTCATCGGCACCCCCGACTACCTCGCCCCCGAGATCATCGAAGGGCTGCCGCCGCGCGCCTCCGTGGACGTCTACGCGCTGGCGACCGTCCTGTACGAGATGCTGGCCGGCTTCACGCCGTTCGGCGGCGGGCATCCAGGAGCGGTGCTGCGCCGCCACGTCACCGAACGGGTGGCGCCGCTGCCCGGCATCCCGGACGAACTGTGGCAGCTGCTCCTCCAGTGCCTGGCCAAGGCGCCCGCCTCCCGGCTGCGCGCACCGGAGCTGGCCGCCCGGCTGCGCGAGCTGCTCCCCGGGCTCGCCGGCATCCCGCCGCTGGACATCGACGAGCCCGGCAGCGAGGACCCGGAGGACGAGCAGGACGCCGCGCCCTCCGGAGGCAAGGAGGAAGGGCTCTATCCCCCGGTGGCGCCGGCCGAGACCGCCCCGGCCCGGGGAGCGGTACCGCTCGTGCAGGGGACGGCGCCCGACTCGAACCGTGAGACGCACACGAGCATGCGGGTGCCGGGCCCCGACGAACTGGCGGGCGGTGCGCACGGCACCGCGCGCACCCCGCGGGCGGCGGGTGAGCGCCGGGCGGGATCGGCCCGTCACCGTTCGTCACCGGAGGCGGTGCGCAAGCGCCGCATCAGACTCGGGGCCGCGGCAGCCGCGTTGGTCGTCGCCGCGGGCATCGGCGGCTGGCTGGCCTCGGGCGACGACACCCACGGGGACGCCGGACCCGGCATCGAGCAGCCGGATCCCGCCGCGCCCTGAGGCCATCGGGTTCCGCGGGCCGCCTCCGGCCGTGGCGCTGTGTGACGGCCGGAGGGGGGCGGTACCGGGCGGCGCGGAGCGCGTGAGCGGTCGCCGTGACGGGGCTTGGGCACGCTGTCGGCGGCAGCCGTTAGGCTGGGTGCGTGGCAGTCGTCGATGTTTCCGAAGAGCTGAAGTCCCTCTCCTCGACCATGGGGTCGATCGAGGCCGTCCTGGACCTCGACAAGATGAGGGCCGATATCGCCGTGCTTGAGGAGCAGGCCGCGGCGCCGTCCCTGTGGGACGACCCGGAGAGTGCGCAGAAGATCACCAGCCGCCTTTCGTACCTCCAGGGCCAGCTGCGCCGTGCCGAAGAGCTGCGCGCCCGGGTCGACGACCTGGAGGTCCTCTTCGAGCTGGCCGAGGCCGAGGACGACGAGGACACCCGTACCGAGGCCGAGGCGGAGCTGAACGCCGTCCGCAAGGCGGTGGACGAGCTGGAGGTCCGCACCCTGCTCTCCGGTGAGTACGACTCCCGCGAGGCCGTCGTCAACATCCGGGCCGAGGCCGGCGGCGTGGACGCCGCCGACTTCGCCGAGAAGCTCCAGCGCATGTACCTCCGCTGGGCCGAGCGGCACGGCTACAAGACCGAGGTCTACGAAACCTCCTACGCCGAAGAGGCCGGCATCAAGTCGACCACCTTCGCCGTCCAGGTGCCGTACGCCTACGGCACCCTCTCGGTCGAGCAGGGCACCCACCGCCTGGTGCGCATCTCGCCGTTCGACAACCAGGGCCGCCGCCAGACGTCGTTCGCCGGCGTCGAGGTGCTGCCGGTCGTCGAGCAGACCGACCACATCGAGATCGACGAGTCCGAACTGCGGGTGGACGTCTACCGTTCCTCGGGCCCCGGCGGCCAGGGCGTCAACACCACGGACTCCGCCGTCCGTCTGACGCACATCCCCACCGGCATCGTGGTCTCCTGCCAGAACGAGCGCTCGCAGATCCAGAACAAGGCGACCGCGATGAACGTCCTCCAGGCCAAGCTGCTCGAACGCCGCCGCCAGGAGGAGCAGGCGAAGATGGACGCGCTCAAGGGCGACGGCGGCAACTCCTGGGGCAACCAGATGCGTTCGTACGTCCTGCACCCCTACCAGATGGTCAAGGACCTGCGGACGGAGTTCGAGGTCGGCAACCCGACCGGTGTGCTGGACGGCGACATCGACGGCTTCCTGGAGGCCGGTATCCGCTGGCGCAAGCAGCAGGAACAGGGCAAGTAAGCAGGCGGTATCGGCCCGTTCCGACCCGGAAACAACTGTTCCCCGCGAGGGGGCAGTTGTTTTTGCTATGGCGGTTAGGTCACAGTCGTACGTCCATGTAACGGGCGATTCTTCGGCGATTCGGGCGTAAAGGCGTTATTCGACCTTGACGTTGCCCGGAGAACTGGGAAGGCTGGGCGCGGCATGCGTCTGTCTGGGGCGCGCGTGTGTGAACGGGGAAATTTGAGTGGCCCGCCGGTGAGCGGCGCCGAGTACTCGCGTGAACCCCTGGCGTCGTGGCCCCGAACAGAGATGCTCCATTGACGAGTTCAGCTACTGGGGGTAGCAGACACATGACCAAGAAGACGCGGCTGCGCGTTGCGCGTATTGCGGCCAGCGCGGTGATCGCGGCCGGAGCGTCGCTCACCGCTGCCGGCGCGGCCTCCGCGGCCACGCCCGGCGGCCAGAGCGGCGCGAGCGACTGCAGCCCGCTGGACCCGCTGCACCTGTTCTGCAACGGCGACGGTGGCGACACCGGTGGCGACGACAACGGCGGCCAGGACAACGGCGGCACGGACGGCGGCCAGGAGGACGGCGGTCTGATCGGCGGCCAGGAGACCGGTGGCCAGGAGACCGGCGGTCAGGAAGACGGCGGCCAGGAGAACGGCGGCCAGGAGAACGGTGGCCAGACCGGCGGTCAGGAGACCGGTGGTCAGGAAGACGGCGGCCAGGAGAACGGTGGCCAGACCGGCGGTCAGGAAGACGGCGGTCAGGAGAACGGCGGCCAGGAGAACGGCGGTCAGACCGGTGGCCACGGCAACGGCGGCCAGGAGAACGGCGGTCAGACCGGCGGTCACGGCAACGGCGGCCAGGAGAACGGTGGCCAGACCGGCGGTCACGGCAACGGCGGTCAGACCGGCGGCCACGACGGCAGCACCACCGGCGGCGGCAACACGGGTGGCAGCACCACCGGTGGCGACGGCACCGGCACCGACAACGCCGGCAGCAAGCCGATCGAGCAGCCGAGCCAGTCCAAGGAGCAGATCGCGGACACCCCCGGCCCTGCCAAGCAGCAGGCCAAGGGTGGCGAGCTGGCCGAGACCGGTGCTTCCGGTACGACCTTCCTGCTCGTCGGCGCGGCGACGATGATCGCCGGCGGTATCGGCTTCCGCCTGATGCCCCGCCTGATCAACAAGAACGGTGGCGGCGCGGCAGCGGCCTGACGCCGACCCGTCCACAGTCGAGGGGCCCGGAGTGTGCACACACTCCGGGCCCCTCGGCCGTGCGTCGATACGGCCGGAAACGGCCTGCTGCGCCGGAACGGGCGCCGTACCGCTTCCGCGTACCCGGAGCCGCGCCTTCGGTACGGCCGGTGAGGCGCCGGGCACCCCGGCGGTATGCGGCAGGCGGGCGCTCAGACGGCCTGGTGCAGCAGCAGGCCCACCGCGATCAGGGCCACCAGGAGCGCCAGCAGCATCGCCGGATTGAGCTGGGCGAACATGCCGCCCGCCTGCTGCTGGAGCCGCTCTCTGTTCGCGCGGCACACAGGGCAGCGGCCCTCACTCACAGGGGCCGCGCAGTTGGCGCACACCAATCGGTCGTACGTCATGCGACCTCCTTCTCCACAGCCCCAACGCACGGGGAAGCGTGAGTGTTCCCCTTACCACTGTGCCAGCTCCGTGACGGAACGGCGCGCCCCGCCGGAATGCGCAGCTTTTGTCCCGTAGGCGCCGTGAATAAACGCACCAACCATGGTCGCCGACTGCGCCGCCGTCTGAGGTTCGCGTAGGGTCACGCACACCGACGGGAGCCGCAACCCGGCAACCCGTGTCCCTATCCAGGTCGACCGTGGTGCATCAGTGATCCGATTCGACAACGTCTCCAAGACTTACCCGAAGCAGAACCGCCCCGCACTCAGGGATGTCTCCCTGGAGATCGAGCGCGGCGAGTTCGTCTTCCTGGTGGGGTCCTCGGGCTCCGGTAAGTCCACTTTCCTGCGCCTGCTGCTGCGCGAGGAGCGCGCCAGCCATGGTGCCGTACACGTCCTGGGGAAGGACCTCGCGAAGCTGTCCAACTGGAAGGTGCCGCAGATGCGCCGCCAGGTGGGCACGGTCTTCCAGGACTTCCGGCTGCTCCCCAACAAGACGGTCGGCCAGAACGTCGCGTTCGCCCTCGAAGTCATCGGCAAGCCGCGCGGCCAGATCCGCAAGACGGTCCCCGAAGTCCTCGAACTCGTCGGCCTCGGCGGCAAAGAGGACCGGATGCCGGGCGAGCTGTCCGGCGGTGAGCAGCAGCGCGTCGCCATCGCGCGGGCGTTCGTCAACCGCCCGATGCTGCTCATCGCGGACGAGCCGACCGGCAACCTCGACCCGCAGACCTCCGTCGGCATCATGAAGCTGCTGGACCGGATCAACAGGACCGGTACGACGGTGGTCATGGCCACCCACGACCAGCAGATCGTCGACCAGATGCGCAAGCGGGTCATGGAACTTGAGAAGGGCCGGCTCGTACGCGACCAGTCGCGCGGCGTGTACGGCTACCAGCACTGAAAGGACGCCATGCGCGCCCAGTTCGTCCTGTCGGAGATCGGCGTCGGTCTCCGCCGTAACCTCACGATGACCTTCGCCGTCATCGTCTCCGTAGCCCTCTCACTCGGCCTGTTCGGCGCCTCGCTGCTGATGAGCGACCAGGTCGACACCATGAAGGGCTACTGGTACGACAAGGTCAACGTCTCCATCTTCTTCTGCAACAAGAACGACGACTCCGGCGGTAATTGCGCCAAGGGGGCGGCGACCGCGCAGCAGAAGGCGGAGATCAAGGCCGACCTGAACCGGCTGCCGCTCGTGGAGAGCGTGCAGTACGAGTCCAGTGACCAGGCGTACAAGCACTACAAGCAGCAGTTCGGTGACACGCCCGTCGCCGGTCTGGTGACGCCCGACCAGCTTCCGGAGTCCTTCCGGGTCAAGTTGAAGGACCCGACGAAGTTCGCGGTCATCAAGTCGGCGTTCTCCGAACGGCCCGGCGTCCAGGAGGTGCAGGACCAACGGGGAACCGTCGAGCCGCTGTTCAACCTCCTGGACGGCATGCGGATCGCGGCGCTCTGTGTCATGGGGCTGATGCTGGTCGTTGCGCTGTTGCTGATCGTCAACACCGTGCGGGTGTCGGCGTTCAGCCGCAGGCGGGAGACCGGCATCATGCGGCTGGTGGGAGCGTCCAGCTTCTACATCCAGATGCCGTTCATCATGGAGGCAGCCATCGCGGGCCTGATCGGTGCCGCGTTCGCGTGTGTGCTGATCGTCGGCGGCAAGTACGCGCTCATCAACAACTGGTTGGCGCAGAGGATCAAGGTGGTCGACTTCATCGGCTGGGACTCGGTCGCTTCGGTGCTGCCGCTGGTCCTGCTGATCGGCCTTGTGATGCCCGCGATTGCCGCGTTCTTCGCGTTGCGCAAGTACCTCAAGGTGTGAACTTCGCCAAGGGCGCCGTACGGTCAACTCACCGTGCGGCGCCTTTGCGTCCTCTAGACTCGCGGCCATGTCGGGCACGTCATTGTTCGTCCGGCCCCGCCGCAGCCGCCGCGGGGCGGCCCTGACGTTGGTCGTCGCGAGCGTGCTGGCCACCGGTGCCGCAACGGGCAGTTGGCACGCAGGACGCGAGGGCCGCTCCCACGGAAAACCGGCCGCGGCGCCGGGATCCGGGAGCCGCACCGCGGACCGCGAGGCGGTCGAGGGCGCGGCGGCGCAGGCGATGGCGGACGGCAAGTCCGGTGCGCAGGCCGCGGCGGACGTCGTCAGCCGCAGCGGCGACCGCTGGTCGACGATCTACACGGCCGGCGAATTCGAGGACTTCCAGCGGCAGCTCGACGGCGATTACGTAGGGGTCGGCCTGTGGCTGCGGCAGGCGGCGGGCGGTCGCATAGTGGTCTCCCGGGTACGGCCCGACGGGCCCGCGGCCCGCGCCGGCATCACCACGGGCGACCGGCTGCGCGCCGTCGGCGGCCGGCCGTCCCGCGGCCGTCCGGTGACCGAGGTCGTCGCCCGGCTGCGCGGCGACGGCGGCGGCTCCGGCGGCGAGGGCACCCCGGTCGCTCTCGACCTCCAGCGCGGTGCCAGGCAGTGGAGCGTCACCCTGCACCGCGTCCGCCTCAGAAGCGATGACGTCCGCACGGACCGGCCGGCCGGCGCCGCCGGGCCGACCCGGATCAAGGTCGCGGCGTTCACCAAGGGCACCGGCGCGCAGATCCGGGACGCGGTGCGCGCCGCGGCGCCGCACGCCGGGCTGCTGCTCGACCTGCGCGGCAACACCGGCGGCCTGGTCGCCGAGGCGGTGTCCGCCGCCTCCGCCTTCCTGGACGGCGGTCTGGTCGCCACGTACGACGTGCACGGCAGCCAGCGCGTGCTGTACGCCGACGGTGGCGGCGATACCCGTATCCCCTTGGTCGTCCTCGTCGACGGCGGGACGATGAGCGCGGCCGAGATGCTGGCGGGGGCGCTCCAGGACCGTGGCCGCGCGGTGGTCGTCGGCACCCCGACCTTCGGGAAGGGTTCGGTGCAGATGCCCAGTGCGCTGCCGGACGGTTCGGTGGCCGAGCTGACCGTCGGCCACTACCGGACTCCGGCGGGCCGGGCGGTCGACGGCCGGGGCATCACCCCCGACCTCGCGGCGGGCGACGGTGCCGTGCAGCGGGCCCGCACAGTATTGAGTGGCCTCGGGGGCGGTGCGTAGTGCGAAAATGGCCGCACTATGGCTAAGCAAAAGGGCAAGGACAAGGATCCCGGGCGCAAGCTCGTCGCGCAGCACAAGAAAGCGCGGCACGACTACCACATTCTGGACACCTATGAGTGCGGTCTGGTGCTGACCGGCACCGAGGTGAAGTCGCTGCGGCAGGGCCGGGCATCGCTGGTGGACGGCTTCATCCAGATCGACGACCACGAAGCGTGGCTGCACAACGTCCACATTCCGGAGTACGCGCAGGGCACCTGGACCAACCACAGCGCCCGCCGCAAGCGGAAGCTGCTGATGCACCGCGTCGAGATCGACAAGCTGGCGGCCAAGAGCCAGGAATCGGGCCACACGATCGTGCCGCTGGCGCTCTACTTCAAGGACGGCCGGGCCAAGGTCGAGATCGCGCTGGCCAAGGGCAAGAAGGAGTACGACAAGCGGCAGACGCTCCGCGAGCAGCAGGACCGGCGCGAGACGGACCGTGCGATCTCCGCGGCCAAGCGGCGCCAGCGGTCCTGAGGAGGGCCGGCGGAGGCCGGGCCGGGGAATTCGCTGGCACCCTCGGACGTTGGTCACGTACGATGGCAACGCACCCCACGGAGGGTGTGCAGCAGGTAGCCGTAGCTCAGCTGTCAGGGGTATCGGCTATTTCTTGAAAAAACAACATGGGGATGATCGGTTTCGACAGCGGATGTCGAAGCAGGGGAAGCGAGTCGAGGAAGCGGCAATGATCTCGTTAACCATGTGTCGCAAACAATAATCGCCAATACCAAGCGCGATTCCTTCGCCCTCGCTGCCTAAGTAGCGACTTGCGAAGTGTCAGCCCGGGGGTGTTCCCGACCCGGATCCTGGCATCAGCTAGGGAACTAAACTTCTAGACCCGGTCGCGGGGTATAGAAGGAAATCAAACAGTGACTGGGCCCGTCGGAGACTTGTTCGCGTGATCTCCGGGGCCGAGAAAATCGCAGCGAACTGCACTCGGAGAAGCCCTGATTCCGCACCGTTGGACGCGGGTTCGATTCCCGCCATCTCCACAATTCCCATGTGAGGCCCAGGCCCCGTGTGTCCGTCAGGACACCGGGGCCTGAGTCATGTCCGGGGCCGGTCCTGCGCCGCTCGCGGGGTCAGGGGCGCGGACGAGAAGCAGTGCGGCCGTCAGGGCGAGGGCGGCGGCGCAGGATCCCGCGGCCTGGAGGGCGAGCAGGGCGCCCGCGGCGGACCGGGCGCCGTGGCCGTCCGCGTAGCCGAGCGTCACGATCTCCAGGGAGCCGAAGACCGCGCCGGAGGCGAGGAAGGCCAGGAGGAGGGGTGCCGGGCCGGGGAGCCGGAGCGGGGTGCGGGCGGCGGTGTACGCGGTGCCACGGGCGGTTCGGTGCGGCGCTGGGCGGCGAAGAGCAGCATGCCGGTGAGGAGGAGCGCGGCGGCGAGTGCGGTGCCCGCTTCCGGGTGGACGGCGGTGCACAGCAGGGTGGCAAGCACCGGTCCGAGCAGGAAGCACAGTTCGTCCGCGGCCTGTTCGAAGGCGTGGGCGGTGTGCAGGGCCGCCGGGTCGCCGCGCAGCAGGTGGGCCCAGCGGGCCCGGGACAGGCCGCCGGTGTTGGGGGTGGTGGCGGTCGCCGCGTACGAGGCGAAGAGGGTCCAGGCGGGCGCGTGGTGGTGGACGCAGAGGAGGAGGGAGAGGGAGCCGGCGGCGGCGATGACGGTGGCGGGGACGGCGATCCTGGCCTGGCCGTGGCGGTCGGTGAGCCGGGCCGTCCAGGGGCCGACGAGCGCGGTGGCCGCCAGGCCGGTCGCGGTGACCGCCCCGGCCAGCGCGTACGAGCCGCGGGATCCGGCGATCATCAGCACCGCGCTGACGCTCAGCATTCCCCTCGGCAGCCGGGCCAGAAGGCTGGCGGCGGTGAAGGCGCGGGTGCCGGGGAGGGCGAAGAGGCGGGTGTAGGGGCCAGGCGGGCGGGCCGGGCGGCGTACCGGGGGAGCGGTGACCGGGCGGGCGGCGAGGAAGAGGACCATGCGGAAAGCCTGTGGCCGGGGCCGGTTGGGCGTCCAACACCTGTTCAGGAGGCATTCACGCACCTGGGTTGTGGACGGTTGTCAGGGGTGCGGGCGGCTGGAAGGGTGGCCCGGTGGCGTACGACATCGATCCCCGGCTGCTGCGCGGTTTCCTCGCGGTGGCCGACGAGCTGCACTTCACCCGGGCCGCTGCCCGGCGGTACGTCGCCCAGCAGGCGCTCAGCCGCGATATCCGGCGCCTGGAGCGGGAGTTGGGGGCGCGGCTGTTCGTACGGACGACGCGGCAGGTGACGCTGACGGCGGACGGGGAGCGGCTGCTGCCGTACGCGCGGCGGGTGGTGGCGGCGCACGACGAGCTGGCCGGGGCCTGGGGCGCGGCGCAGGTCAGGCCGTTGCTGGTCGATGTGGGGGTGCCGGTCGGGACCGCGCACCGGGTCCTGGAGGCGGCCAGGGAGCGGCTGCCGGACAGCTGTGAGCTGATCGCCCGCTTCCACAGCGGACTGACGGGCGCGGCCGGGGAGTTGGCGGCCGGGCGTCTCGATGTCTCGTTCGGGAGGTGGGCCGGGCTGCCGGCCGCGGTGCGCACGGGGCTCGCGCACCAGCCGGTGCGGCTGGAGCCGATGGCGGTCCTGCTGGGCGAGGGCCATCCGCTGGCCGCCAGGACCGTCGTGCCGCTCGGTGCGCTGGCAGGCGAGACGCTCTACGCGGGCGCGGGCAACGCGCAGACCGCCGAGTGGACGGACCTGGCCGCCCGGCTCTTCGCGGGCCGCGGGATCGCGATGGCCGCGCCGTTCCCGGAGATCGAGGGCGCGCGGGAGTTCGTCCGGGTGGTGCGGAAGCGGGGGTGGTCGGTGCTGGCGAGTGTGGAGTTCATCGAGGTGCCCGGGATGGTGCTGCGGCCGGTGGCGGATCCGGTGCCGCTGTCGCCGGTGGGGATGGTGTGGCGGAACGGGCTGCGGCATCCGGGGCTCGACGCGCTGCGGGACGCGGCCAGGGAACTGGCCGTGGCGGACGGCTGGTTGGCCGTCCCCGGGGGCGCGTGGTGGCTGCCGCCGGATGACGCGGAGGCGATGGGCATCGCGTAGGAGTTCCGGCGCCGAAACGACAGCCCTACAGCAGATCCAGCGCGTAGGAGAGGGCGAGGAGTACGGCGCCGACCGGTACGCAGGCCCAGGCGAAGACGCCGAAGACGGCCTGTTTGCGCTGCTCGGCGGCGATCAGCTCCTGCTCGGAAGCGGCGGCCATCAGGAACGGGCTGCCGTCCGCGGGGGCGCCCACCGCCAGCTCGCCGCGCTCGTCGTCCCTGGCCTCGCCGCGCGCGTAGAAGCGGGCGCCGGGGGCGACGGCCCATTCCTCCTGCTGGAAGCCGAGGGTGCGTTGATTGCGGGTGATGCCGGGGATGTCGAGGCCGCCGAGCGGTGGGTTGTCGCCGGGCCGGTACACCTCGAACCGGTCGTAGGTCTTCGGCGCCCGGTCGACGACGGCGCCCTCGGGGATGACGGCGGTGCGGCCCGACGCGTCCTCGACGAGGAAGGGCGCGGGGCTGAGGAAGTCGGACACCACCTCGCTCTTCTTGCGGACCTGGCGCGGGCCGTTGCCGCGCGTCTCGTACGTGCGGGTGACGCGGGTGCGGAACCACACGCACTCCGTCCGGCTCAGCTCGGAGGTCAGCGGGCCGGTGGTCGCGGCGCGGGTGACCCCGGCGACCTCGGCGAGCTGCCGGAACGCGCCGGCGCCGACCGCTTCGAGCGCCGCCCGGTGCAGCTGCCCGAGTTCCCCTGCGGCCAGCGTTTCGGTGGTGACCATGGTGCGGATGCGCTTCTTCGCGCGCCGCAATTGGAAGGCGCTCACCACGCCGAGGCCGAAGAGGAAGAGTCCCAGGAACGGAATCATGCGGCCCCCCTTTCTCCCGTCGTGTGGTCCGCCGCGGCCGTTCGCGTGTTCCCCTCTGCGCGGCCCGGCCCGAATCGCGGATCCTACCGCCCTGTTGACCGGGTACGACCGGGTACGGGGGGCGCCCGCGGCGCTGCTCACGGGGCCGCAGGGCGCCCGGTGAGACCACGGTTTCGTCCGCGTCACGGGGCGGCACGGTGCGGAAATCCGGCACGGCTACCGTCGACGGCCTGACCTGACCCTGGGAGAGGCGATGACGGACGAGGCAGCGGCGGACGGCCGCGCGGGTACCGGTGGCCGTACGAGGCGAGGCGGGCGGTGGATCGAGCGGTGGGATCCGGAGGACGCCGGGTTCTGGGCGGCGTCGGGGGAGCGGGTGGCCCGGCGGAATCTGGTGTTCTCGGTGCTGTCCGAGCACATCGGGTTCTCGGTCTGGAGCCTGTGGTCGGTGATGGTGCTCTTCATGGGGCCCGATTACGGGATCGATCCGGCCGGGAAGTTCTTCCTGGTGGCGGTCCCGACGCTGGTCGGGAGCGTGCTGCGGGTGCCGTACACCTTCGCCGTCGCGCTGTTCGGCGGCCGGAACTGGACGGTGGTCAGCGCGCTGCTGCTGCTGGTGCCGACGCTGGCGACGGCGTGGGTGATGACGCCGGGGACGTCGTACCCGACGTTCCTGGTGGTCGCGGCGCTGGCCGGGGTCGGCGGCGGCAACTTCGCCTCGTCGATGACGAACATCAACGCCTTCTATCCGCTGCGGAAGAAGGGCTGGGCGCTGGGTCTCAACGCGGGCGGCGGGAACGTCGGGGTGCCGGTGGTGCAGCTGGTGGGGCTGCTGGTCATCGGGACGGCGGGTGCCGCGCAGCCGCGTCTGGTGCCGCTGGTGTACGCGCCGCTGATCGTGGTCGTGGCGGTGCTCGCGGCGCGGTTCATGGACAATCTGGGGCCGGTCACCCACGACACCGGTGCGGCGCGCGACGCGGCGCGTGAGCCGCACACCTGGGTGATGTCGCTGCTGTACGTCGGCACGTTCGGGTCGTTCATCGGGTACAGCTTCGCGTTCGGCCTGGTGCTCCAGAGCCAGTTCGGGCGCACCCCGCTCCAGGCGGCGTCGCTGACGTTCGCCGGGCCGCTGCTGGGGTCGTTGCTGCGGCCGGTGGGCGGACGCCTGGCGGACCGGTTCGGCGGGGCGCGGATCACGCTGGGGAACTTCGTGGCGATGGCGGCGGCGACGGGAGTGGTGATCCGGGCGTCGGCTGCCGGGTCGCTGCCGGTCTTCCTCGCCGGGTTCACCGCCCTGTTCGTGCTGACCGGCATCGGCAACGGCTCGACGTACAAGATGATTCCGGGGATCTTCCAGGCCCAGGCGGTGCGGCGCGGGCTGGCAGGTGAGGCGGCGGTGGCGTACGGGCGGCGGCTGTCGGGGGCCGCGATGGGGCTGATCGGCGCGGTCGGCGCGCTCGGCGGTCTGGGGATCAACCTGGCGTTCCGGCAGTCCTTCGGGGCGACCGGGTCGGGGACGCCGGCCTTCGTGTCGTTCCTGGCCTGCTACGCGGTGTGCTCCGCGGTGACCTGGGCCGTATACCTGCGGCCCGGCGGGCACGGGGCACGGGCGGGCCGTGCGGCGGCGCGTGAGACGCCGGCGCGGGTCCGTGCGGAGGTCTGATACACCGGCTACCGGAACGGCCCCGTAACAGCCGGGAAATACGGTGGGACCTCGCGTGTCACCTGCCGTTGGCAGGCTCGGCGCTCCGGTACCTCCGTGGCCACGGGCGGCACGGGAGCACCAGGCACCACACCACTCGGGGCGGAGCGGGACGAGGACCATGCAGGTTGAGCAAGGGCAGGCAGAGCCGGCGGACGGCGCGGACGGCCGTGGGACGGACGGACACGAGGCGGACGGGCCGCGGCGGGCGGCGACCGCCCCCGCCGCCGTGCCGCCGCTGGCCGGGTTCACCGTCGGGGTGACGGCGGCCCGGCGGGCGGCGGAGCTGGGGGCGCTGCTGGAGCGGCGCGGCGCACAGGTGCTGCACGCCCCGGCCCTGCGGATCGTCCCGCTGGCCGACGACTCCGAACTGCTGGACACCACCCGCGATCTGATCGGCCACGCCCCCGACGTGGTCGTCGCCACCACCGCGATCGGGTTCCGCGGCTGGGTCGAGGCCGCCGAGGGCTGGGGTCTGGGCGAGGAACTGCTGGCGCGGCTGGCCGGGGTGGAGCTGCTGGCGCGCGGGCCGAAGGTGCGCGGTGCGATCCGGGCCGCCGGGCTGACCGAGAAGTGGTCGCCCGCGTCGGAGTCGATGGCCGAGGTGCTCGACCGGCTGCTGGAGACGGGTGTGCGGGGTCAGCGGATCGCCGTCCAGCTGCACGGTGAACCGCTGCCGGGCTTCGTCGAGGCGCTGCGGGCCGGCGGCGCCGAGGTCGTCGGGGTGCCGGTCTACCGGTGGATGCCGCCGGAGGACCTGGGCCCGGTGGACCGGCTGCTCGACCTGATGACCTGCCACGGCGTGGACGCGGTGACGTTCACCAGCGCGCCGGCCGCCGCCTCGCTGCTGCGCAGGGCCGAGGAGCGGGGGATGGGCGACGAGGTGCTGGCGGCCCTGCGGCGGGATGTGCTGGCGGCCTGTGTGGGCCCGGTGACGGCGCTGCCCCTCCAGGCGCATGACGTCCCCACCCACCAGCCGGAGCGCTTCCGGCTCGGGCCGCTGGTGCAGCTGCTGTGCCGGGAACTCCCCGGCCGGGCGGTGACGCTGCCGGTCGCCGGGCGGCAGCTCGAACTGCGCGGGCACGCGGTGCTGGTGGACGGCGAGCTGCGGCCGGTGCCGCCTGCGGGCATGGCGCTGCTGCGGGCGCTGGCCCGCCGGCCGGGCTGGGTGGTCTCCCGCGCGGACCTGCTGCGGGCGCTGCCAGGCGCCGGGCGGGACGAGCACGCGGTGGAGACGGCGATGGCCAGGCTGCGGGTGGCGCTTGGCGCCCCGAAGCTGATCCAGACGGTCGTCAAGCGCGGCTACCGGCTGTCGCTCGACCCGCACGCGGACACCGACAAGTACGGCGCCTGACCGCGGAGGTGCGGGGTGGTCGTACGGGGCGGCCTCGGGGGAAGGACCGCCCCGTACGAGTTCAGGTCCCGTCTCAGGACGGGTTGTTGACCCGGATCTTGGACTGGCCGTGCTTGCGGGTCTCCCAGTCCTCCATGAAGCGGGCTTCGAGGCCGTGCTTGCGCGCCAGCTTCAGCAGGGTCTCGGTCCGGTAGTAGAAGTCCTCGCGCAGCACCTGGTGTTCGGTGCCCTCGGTGCGGTCGAAGGTGAAGTCGAAGAAGCCGCCGGGGGCCAGGACCCGGCCGACGTGGGAGAAGCATTCGTCGATGACGCTCAGCGGCGAGTGCGAGAAGACGCTGTGGGCGTGCACGACGTCGAAGTGGGCGTCCGGGAGGAACTCCAGCTTCAGGTCCTGAACGATCGTCAAATGCGGCAGCTTGTCCTGGAGTTCGTACGTGGTCAGGGTCTGCTTCGCGGATATCAGGATGTCGGGCGAGATGTCGATGCCGTAGTAATTGCCGCTGTCGAGGTGCGCGATGAAGCGCCAGCCCGCCCGGAGGTTTCCGCAGCCGATGTCGAGCATGCGGTGGCGCGGGGTGAGGCCGTGCTCCGCGAGGTAGTCGAACTGCATCTTGCCCAGGGCCAGCCAGCGGTCGTGGGTCTGGCTGCCGACCGCCGCCTCCGGGTTGCGGCCCGCGTCGGACGCCATCACGGCCCGGTAATAGTCCACGTGGTTGGGGTGCTTGACCCGCAGCCAGGTGTCGCGCGCGGTGCGCTTGACGTACGGAGTGATCTTGGCCGGGTTGCGGACCGCGTAACCGATCTTGTGCGTGATGCTGGAGCGGTTGGTGTTCAGCGATGTGCGCGACATGGAGACCTTCGTCCTGAGGAGCCGGGCGGGTCGGGCGGGGCCGACGGGCGGCGCGGGGGCCGAGCGGAGTGACCGCGGCGCCACGCCCGGGACTATACAGCAGTTGTATACGCCGAATGTATAGAGAGGGGGTATATGGGGGACATGGACTGACGGGCGAGCGTGCACCGCAACGCGGGGGAGCCGGCAGGGTTCCGGCGGGACCGCACGGCGGGGCACTCTGGAGGACGACGCACTCACGGTGCCGGTTGGTTCTCGAAGCCTCTCACCGTTCGGGCAATTCCTCTCGCGCAGTTCGTCTAAGGAGTGACAGGAACATGGCGGCGCCTGACGGCCTGCGGTTCGACTGCGGGCGGATCTGCCTGGACCTGATGGCCACCGACGGCCCGCCGGCCGAACGGCTCACCGGGCCCGAGCAGTTGCGCGCCTGGCTCGCCGGAGCCGGCGTGGTACCAGGGGCCGCACCACTGGACGGCATCGACGGCCGCTGGGTCGCCCGCTTCTGCGCCCTGCGCGCGCTGCTGCGCCGCGTGGTGCAGGACGAACTCGGCGGCCGGGCGGCCACCGGGGACCTCGACCTGCTCAACCGCACCGCAGCCGCCGCCGACCCGCCCGCCGTCCGCGCGGTCCGCGGCCCCGACGGCGCCCTCGTCCGCACCCTCCCCGGCCCGCCCGACTGCGCGGCGCTGCTGGCCGCGGTGGCACGGGACGCGCTCACGCTGCTGACCGACACCGCGGCCCGCGGCCGGCTGCGCCACTGCGAGGGCGAGAGCTGCCCGCTGGTCTACCTCGACACGTCACGGGGGCGGCGCAGGCGCTGGTGCTCCAGCTCGGCCTGCGGCAACCGCGCCCGGGTGGCCAGGCACCGGCGGCGGACGGACCGCTCCCGCTGAGCGTCGCATCACGCGGGGGACCAGGTGCGCGGGCTGCTCGGTTCGCGTACGGTTGACGGCTGCCCTATGAACAGCAGAAGGGGGCCTGGGTGGCCGCGCAGAACGCCACGCACGCACCGGACCACGCTTCGGATCCGTCCGGTGAAGGGGTGCCGCCCGGCATCCGCGACCGGGAGATCGAATCCGAGCAGACGCATCTGGACCGCGTCTACCGGCGCCTTGAGGAGAAGATCCACGAGGCGGAATTCCTGATGGACGACGCCGCCAAGCGCGGCCAGGTCGGCACGCCCGGCGCGTACGCCGAGCGCGACGCCCAGGTCTTCCAGGCCGGCGTCCATCTCAACCGCCTCAATTCCGAGTACGAGGACTTCCTCTTCGGCCGGATCGACCTGCTCCTCGGCAAGGACGGCAAGAAGGGCCCGGACGGGGCGTACACCTCCGTCGAGCCGGCCGACGGCACGATCGTGAACAGCCGCGCGACGATCGCCGAGACGCTGCACATCGGGCGCCTCGGTGTCCTCGACGCCGACTACTCGCCCCTGGTCATCGACTGGCGGGCGCCGGCCGCCGCACCCTTCTACCGGGCCACCCCGGTGGCACCCGGCCGGGTCGTGCGCCGCCGCGTCATCCGCTCCAAGGGCCGCAAGGTACTCGGCGTCGAGGACGACCTGATGCGTCCGGACGTCACGGCGACGCTGCACGGCGAGGAGCTGCCCGCCATCGGTGACGGCGCGCTGATGGCCGCGCTCGGCCGGGCCCGCAGCCACGCCATGCGCGACATCGTCGCCTCCATCCAGGCCGAGCAGGACATGGTGATCAGGGCGCCCGCCGCCTCCGTCACCGAGGTCGAGGGCGGCCCCGGCACCGGCAAGACCGCCGTCGCCCTGCACCGCGCCGCCTACCTCCTCTACCAGGACCGCCGCCGCTACGCGGGCGGCATCCTGATCGTCTCGCCGACGCCGCTGCTGGTCGCCTACACCGAAGGCGTGCTGCCCTCGCTCGGCGAGGAGGGCCAGGTCGCCATCCGCGCGCTCGGCTCGCTCGTCGAAGGGGCGGACGCGTCGGGCGAGGCATACGACCCGCCCGAGGTCTCCCGGATCAAGGGATCGAGCCGGATGCAGAAGCTGCTGCGCAAGGCGGCGCGCGGGGCACTGGAGGCGGCGGCGGGCGGCGAGGCCGCCAGGCCGGCGAAGCCGCGGTCCGGCACCAAGGAAAGGGAAGACGAACGGGCAGGCGCGGACGGCCAGTTGTCCCTGGAGGGCCTCTTCGCCTCCGCGGGCGACCCGGATCCAGGCGAGGACGCCGCGCCCGGCCGTACGGCGGCGCCCGACCGGCTGCGGGTGGTGGCCTTCGGTGCCCGCATCGAACTGGAGGCGGCCGAACTGCGCCGCATCCGGCAGGCCGCGCTCGGCGGCACCGCACCGGTCAACCTGCTGCGCCCGCGCGCCCGCAGGCTGATCCTGGACGCCCTGTGGGCCAAGTCGGGGGCCGACCGGCGCCACTCCGACCCCGAACTGGCCGCCGAGGCCCGCCAGGGCTTCGACGAAGACCTCCTCACCGAACCGGACTTCCAGCAGTTCCTGGACGCCTGGTGGCCGGAGCTGACCCCGCGCGGGGTGCTGGCCGCGATGGCCGACGAGCGCCGGCTCGGCCGCTGGGCCCGCCGCATCCTGACCCCGCGTGAGGCGCGTCTGCTGGCCCGCTCGCTGAGCCGGCTCGACGCCGGGGGTCTGGGCCCGCTGTCGGTGCACGACATCGCCCTGCTGGACGAACTCCAGCTGATCCTGGGCGCCCCGGCCCGCCAGGCCAGGCAGCGCGAGGCCGATCCGCTGGACCACCTGACCGGCCTGGAGGAGCTGACCACGTACGCGGACCGCAACGCGTCGGGCCGCAGCCGCCGGGAGCGCCTGGAGGAGGAGCGCACCGACTACGCCCACGTGATCGTGGACGAGGCGCAGGACCTGACGCCGATGCAGTGGCGGATGGTCGGACGCCGCGGCCGGCACGCCACCTGGACCGTCGTCGGCGACCCGGCGCAGTCCTCGTGGTCCGACCCGGACGAGGCGGCCGAGGCCCGCGACGAAGCGCTCGGCGCCCGCCCGCGCCGCCGCTTCATGCTCACCGTCAACTACCGCAACCCCGCGGAGATCGCCGAACTGGCCGCCAAGGTACTGGCGTTGGCGATGCCCGGCATGGAGTCCCCGGCCGCGGTCCGCTCCACCGGGCTCCGGCCGCGGTTCGCCGTCACCCCGGCGACGGGCGCGCGCGGCGCGGTCACCGACGAGGCGCTGGCGCGGGCCACCGTCGAGGAGGCAGGACGGCTGCTCGGCGAGGTGGAGGGCACGGTCGGGGTGGTCGTGGCGATGCGGCGCAGGGAACAGGCGCGCGGCTGGCTGGCCGGTCTCGGCGACCGGGTGGTCGCCCTCGGCTCCCTGGAGGCCAAGGGTCTGGAGTACGACGCGACGCTGGTGGTCGCCCCCGCGGAGATCGCCGACGAGTCGCCGGCCGGCCTGCGGGTGCTCTACGTCGCCCTGACCCGGGCCACCCAGCAGCTGACGGTGCTCTCCGGCAGCCGCGACGAACCGGACGCCCACGGGGTGCCCGACCTGCTGCGGGACTGAGCCGCCCCGGGCGTGCCCCAAGGGGCCGTCCGGGGGGCGCGGAAAAGGTGGACCGGGACGGGATTCGCTTCCGGGGATGGTTTGTTAGCCTTGGTGACGGCACCGGCTCGATCCAAGCCCCCGGGCCCAACCATCGTCGCTACGAGCGACCACTTGCCGCGAGGCGAGCATGGCGGGTCGGTGCCGTTAAAGCGTGACAACGGGCGTCTCTCCTCCGGGAGAGGCGCCCGTACGCGTTCCGGGGCCCGGCCGGGCGGGACGCTTCGGTCCGCGGCCGGAACCCGCCGCCCGGAAGGGGTTCCGCTCGACAGATCATCTCTCGTATGGTGAAAGCGCCTTTCCGTAATTTGGGGCTGGTTACCGTATACCGGCTGGTAGGTGGGACGATCGGACAACGCGCTCCGGCCCGGCACCCCCGAGTCACGGAGCGGCGCGCAGAGTGAAAACCAGGGAAAGCAGAGGAAGTCGGCCATGGCAACGGCGCCTAGCGTCTCGTATTCGATGACGGTGCGACTGGAAGTTCCCGCGAGCGGCACCGCCGTCAGCCAGCTCACCACGGCCGTGGAGTCCTCCGGCGGGTCGGTCTCCGGCCTCGACGTGACCGCGTCCGGCCACGAAAAGCTCCGGATCGACGTCACCATCGCCGCGACCTCCACCGCGCACGCCGACGAGATCGTGGGCAAGCTGCGCGGCATCGAGGGCGTTTCGCTCGGCAAGGTCTCGGACCGTACGTTCCTGATGCACCTCGGCGGCAAGATCGAGATGTCGTCGAAGCACCCCATCCGCAACCGCGACGACCTCTCGATGGTCTACACGCCGGGTGTCGCCCGCGTCTGCCAGGCCATCGCTGACAACCCCGAGGACGCCCGCCGCCTGACCATCAAGCGCAACAGCGTCGCGGTCGTCACCGACGGCTCCGCCGTGCTGGGCCTGGGCAACATCGGCCCCAAGGCCGCGCTGCCGGTCATGGAGGGCAAGGCGGCCCTGTTCAAGCGGTTCGCCGGCATCGACGCGTGGCCGCTGTGCCTCGACACCCAGGACAGCGACGCGATCGTGGAGATCGTCAAGGCGATCGCCCCCGGCTTCGCCGGCATCAACCTGGAGGACATCTCCGCGCCGCGCTGCTTCGAGATCGAGGCCAGGCTGCGCGAGGCCCTGGACATCCCGGTCTTCCACGACGACCAGCACGGCACCGCCATCGTGGTGCTCGCCGCCCTCACCAACGCGCTGCGCGTGGTCGGCAAGAAGACCGAGGACGTGCGGGTCGTGATGTCAGGCGCAGGCGCCGCCGGCACCGCCATCCTCAAGCTGCTGATCGCGGCCGGCGTGCGGCACGCCGTCGTCGCCGACATCCACGGCGTCGTGCACGCCGGCCGTACGGACCTGGTCGAGGCCGACCCGGACTCGCCGCTGCGCTGGATCGCCGACAACACCAACCCGGAGGGCGTCACCGGCACCCTCAAGGAGGCCGTGGTCGGCGCGGACGTCTTCATCGGCGTCTCGGCCCCGAACGTCCTGGACGGCGACGACGTCGCGAAGATGGCGGACGGCGCGATCGTCTTCGCCCTCGCCAACCCGGACCCCGAGGTCGACCCGGCCATCGCCCGGCAGACCGCGGCCGTCGTGGCCACCGGCCGCTCCGACTTCCCGAACCAGATCAACAACGTCCTGGTCTTCCCCGGAGTCTTCCGCGGCCTGCTGGACGCCCAGTCCCGTACGGTGAATACCGAGATGATGCTGGCCGCGGCCCGCGCGCTGGCGGACGTCGTCCTGGAGGACGAGGTCAACCCGAACTACATCATCCCCAGCGTCTTCAACGACAAGGTCGCGGGCGCTGTGGCCGATGCGGTGCGGGACGCGGCGAAGTCCGCGGATCCGACTGTGACGGGTGCCACGGCGCTCTGAGTACGGCGCGTCGCGGGACCTGCCGTCCCGGACGCGCCCATAGGGTGGCGGGGCAGCAAACGGCCCCCCGCCCTGTGTGGTCGGCCGGCCCGGAGCGGCACGGTTGCGGAACGTCACCAGGATGAGGCGGTGACGGCTTTCCGTGTGACCCTCCAGGGTGCCGGATTGGCTTTACCGCCGCAGGTGGGGGCAGGATGCGTAACCGGGCGCGAGGGTCTGGCAGCAGACCCGGGTCCGGGGACTGTCCGAGGGCCCTGGCAGCATCGGCTTCGCTGTGCCTGATTTGCGGCTCTGCCGCAGGGCACGCCCATTGGCAAGAAGAACACGGGAGTACAAACATGAACCGCAGTGAGCTGGTGGCCGCTCTGGCCGATCGTGCCGAGGTGACCCGCAAGGACGCCGACGCCGTTCTGGCCGCCCTCGCCGAGACCGTCGGTGAGGTCGTCGCCAAGGGCGACGAGAAGGTCACCATCCCCGGCTTCCTCACCTTCGAGCGCACGCACCGTGCCGCTCGCACCGCGCGGAACCCGCAGACCGGCGAGCCGATCCAGATCGCTGCCGGCTACAGCGTGAAGGTCTCCGCGGGCTCGAAGCTCAAGGAAGCCGCCAAGGGCAAGTAAGTCCCTCAGCACGGCTCTGAAGGGCGGCTGCCCCCTCCCCGGGGGGTGGCCGCCCTTCTGTGTGCGCCCGCGCGGACCGCTGGCGGCGTCCCTCAGGCCGCCGGAGCGAAAGGGAGGTCCAGCAGGTCGACGTCCTCCAGAGAAGCGAGCACGGCGGTCCGTGGCCCCGGTGCGATGCCCGGCACGGTCGGCACCGCCAGCAGCCGGCAGCCAGCGGCCAGCGCCGCGGCGGCGCCCGTGGGGGTGTCCTCCACGGCCAGGCAGTCGGCGGACGCGACGCCGATGCGGGCGGCGGCGGCCAGATACGGGTCGGGGTACGGCTTGCCCAGCGGCGTATCGCCCGAGGTCACCGACGTCGCGAAGCGGTCGGCGCCGAGGGTGCGCAGCACCAGGTCCGCGACGTGCCGCTCGGACGCGGTCACCAGGGCCGCCGGTATCCCCAGCGCACGGGCCCGGTCGAGCAGCCGCAGCGCGCCGGGCCGGACGGTGACGCCGGCCGCCACCCGGGCGGTGAAATCACGGTCCAGGATTGCGGCCGTCGCCGCCGTGCCGCGGCCGATGCCGTAGCCGTCCGCCAGCAGTTCGGCGGCGGCGGCCACCGGGGCGCCGGCGAACGGGACCAGCGCATCGGGCCCGTCCGGGGCGCCGTGCGCGCGCAGCAGGCTTGCCACCGTCGCCAGCCACTGGCGCTCGGTGTCGACGAGGGTGCCGTCCATGTCGCACAGCAGGGCTGCGGGGAGGGCGGGGCCCTGGGCGTTCGAAGAGGGCATGCGGGCTCGCAGTTCGCTGGGTGGGGACGGGACGGGGCGGTCAGCCGGCCGGGGTGCGGGCCAGGGGGTTGGCCTGGGCGGAATTGCGCACGGTGAAGACCACCGCGCCGGGGCGGTAGCGGTCGTCGGAGGTCTCGACGGGGCGGCCGTCGGCCGTGGTGGTGGTGCGCCGTACCCGCAGCAGCGGGCTGCCGCGCCGTACCCGCAGCTCCCGTGCGTCGACGGTGCCGGCGGCCACCGCGTCGATGTGGTGCTCGCCGTGCGCGCAGACCAGTCCTGGCGAATCCAGGAGCGCCTGGGTGACGGACTCGCAGTCGGCGGGCAGCGCTTCGACGGCGTCGGCGACCCAGTTCGCGTAGACCGTGCGCTCCAGGAGTACCGGCTCGCCGTCCAGGGTCCGGCGCCGCAGCACCCGCAGTACGGCGGCGCCGGGCAGGACCTGGAGCAGGGCCGCCTCCTCGCCGTCGGCCGTGCCGCGCGCCGTCTGAAGGACCAGGCCGCCCGGGGTGCGTCCGCCGGTCCGCGCCCACTGGGCGAAGCTGCGCAGTTCGGTGAAGCTCTGGCTGGGCGCGGTGCTCAGTTATGACCTGCGGTTTTATTGGGCTCAGGGGTTTGTTCCGCGGTCTTCTTGCGGTGAGATCGCCGGGGCTCGCCGACGGCGGCTTGTTCATACAGGTGGGCGGCTGAAGATCCAGGAGAAGCCGGCGTGGCGCCACCCGGAGCGGGCCCGGTCGCACCGCGCACCCGCCGGCTACCTGGGTACCCGGGATGGCATGTGGCTTCTGATCGCCACCTGCGAGGTCCCCGAGGCCGAACGGAACGCCGGTGTCGAGGAGTTCCTCGGTGTCGATCCGGGGATCGTGCACTTCGCGTCGGCCTCCGACGGCCGGATCGTGGCCGGGCGGCACCTCAACCGAGGCCGGGCCGTGCACACACGCTGCTGCCGCACGGCAATCCGGTGCTGGTTGCCGCACGAGGGACGCGGTAGCGGGCGGCGGGGCCGGGAGCCGCTCACCGGCCCCGGCCCCGCCCCTGAACCTCAGTCGCGCAGTGCGCCGTTCGGCAGCTCGACCTTGGCGCCGAGCGTGACGAGCTTCTCCATGAAGTTCTCGTAGCCGCGGTTGATCAGGTCGATGCCGTGCACCCGCGACGTGCCCTGCGCGGCCAGCGCCGCGATCAGGTACGAGAAGCCGCCGCGCAGGTCGGGGATGACCAGGTCGGCGCCCTCCAGCTTGGTCGGCCCGGAAACCACCGCGGAGTGCAGGAAGTTGCGCTGCCCGAAGCGGCAGGCGGAGCCGCCCAGGCACTCGCGGTAGAGCTGGATGTGCGCGCCCATCTGGTTGAGCGCGGAGGTGAAGCCGAGCCGGGACTCGTACACCGTCTCGTGGACGATGGACAGTCCCGACGCCTGCGTCAGCGCCACGACCAGCGGCTGCTGCCAGTCGGTCTGGAAGCCGGGGTGCACGTCCGTCTCCAGTGCGATGGCGTCTAGCGAGCCGCCCGGGTGCCAGAAGCGGATGCCTTCGTCGTCGATCTCGAAGGCGCCGCCGACCCGGCGGAAGGTGTTCAGGAAGGTCATCATCGACCGCTGCTGCGCGCCGCGGACGTAGATGTTGCCCTCGGTGGCCAGCGCGGCGGACGCCCAGGAGGCGGCCTCCAGGCGGTCGGGGAGGGCGCGGTGGGTGTAGCCGTCGAGCTTGTCGACGCCGGTGATCCGGATCGTCCGGTCGGTGTCCATGGAGATGATCGCGCCCATTTTCTGCAGGACGCAGATCAGGTCCTCGATCTCCGGCTCCACCGCGGCGTTCGACAGCTCGGTGACGCCCTCCGCCAGGACGGCGGTCAGCAGCACCTGCTCGGTCGAGCCGACCGACGGGTACGGCAGCCGGATCTTGGTGCCGCGCAGTCGCTGCGGGGCCTCCAGGTACTGCCCGTCGGCGCGCTTCTCGATCGTCGCGCCGAACTGGCGCAGCACGTCGAAGTGGAAGTCCACCGGGCGACCGCCGATGTCGCAGCCGCCCAGGCCCGGGATGAAGGCGTGGCCGAGGCGGTGCAGCAGCGGGCCGCAGAACAGGATCGGGATGCGCGAGGAGCCCGCGTGCGCGTCGATGTCCGCGACGTTGGCGCTCTCCACGTGCGACGGGTCGAGGATCAGCTCACCGGGCTCGTCGCCGGGGCGCACCGTGACGCCGTGCAGCTGCAGCAGCCCGCGCACGACGCGGACGTCGCGGATGTCGGGCACGTTGCGCAGCCGGCTTGGACCGCTGCCGAGCAGGGCCGCGACCATGGCCTTGGGCACGAGGTTCTTCGCACCGCGAACCCGGATCTCGCCCTCCAGCGGGGTGCCGCCGTGGACAAGCAGTACGTCGTCAGTAGAGACGGTCATGGATCTCGCGTTCCTGGAGACGGGCAGGGGCCAATGAGAAATGGTAAGGGGGCCGGAGGGGGTGCCCGTAGGGCCGTACGGACTTCGGCCATGTAATGGCTTTGTCACAACACGCTCGGCTACGAGCCGCCTTTGATCTGTAATCGCCATTTGGCCAAAAAGAACAGCGAATGTCTCGAATGTGTCTTCTGTCGGTAGTGATGTGCGCCGGTGCTGCCGCCGTACGCCCTGCCCTGCTCTCGCACGGGTCCTGGCGTTGACTCCCCGCTCCGGGCCGAAGTGCGGGATCATGTCGCCATGACCGAGGTGTCCTCGCTCACAGGCCGGCTGCTCGTCGCGACGCCCGCGCTCGCCGACCCGAATTTCGACCGCGCGGTGGTGCTGCTCCTCGATCACGACGAGGAGGGCTCACTCGGCGTGGTCCTCAACCGCCCCACCCCGGTGGGGGTCGGCGACATCCTCGCGCCCTGGGCGGCGCTGGCGGGCGAGCCCGGAGTGGTCTTCCAGGGCGGCCCGGTCTCGCTGGACTCCGCACTGGGTGTCGCGGTCATCCCCGGTTGCCTGTCCGGCGCGGACGGCGTCGCCACCCTGGAGAGCGGCGTACGGCCCGAAACGGCCGAGACCGCCGCGGCCGGGGCGCGGGCGGACGCCCCGCACGGCGGCCTGCCGGGCGAGGAGCCGCTGGGGTGGCGCCGGGTGCACGGCGCGATCGGCCTGGTGGACCTGGAGACCCCGCCGGAACTGCTGGCCACGGTGCTGGGCAGCCTGCGGATCTTCGCGGGCTACGCGGGCTGGGGTCCGGGCCAGCTGGAGGACGAACTGGTCGAAGGTGCCTGGTACGTCGTCGATTCCGAACCGGGCGACGTCTCATCGCCCGACCCCGAACAGCTCTGGCGCGCGGTCCTGCGGCGGCAGCGCAACGAGCTGGCGATGGTGGCCACGTATCCGGACGACCCGTCGCTGAACTGACGGTTCCGCCGGGCGGGCCCCGTGCCGCCGTGCCTCAGGGCACGAGGGCGAGGGCGAAGAACCGCTCCGCCAGCGGGTGGGTGTCGCGGGCCGGGACGGCGAGGCGCACCGGCACCGGCGGCGCGTTCTTCAGGCGGACGTAGCGGATTCCGGGATGGCTGTGCCGCCGGGCGACGGACTCCGGGGCCACTCCCACGCCGTGCCCCGCGGCGACGGCTTCCAGCCACTCGTCGAAGTTCCCTGCCGTACAGGCGAGTTGCGGGCGCCGGTCCGCGGGCCACAGCTCGGGGCGGGTGCTGCCGGTGACGGTGTTGACCACCAGCGGCAGGTCCGCCAGCTCGGCCCAGTCCAGGACCCGGCGCCCGGCCACCGCCCGCACGGCAGCCGCCTCCCCCGTGCGCGTCTCCTGCCGGGCGGTGGCCGCCGTGCGGGAGAGCGCGGCGACCCGCGCCTCGCGCAGCAGCACCGTGGTGCGCAGCGCGGCATCCGGGGGGACGTCGCCGCGCACCACGGCGATGTCGCACTCCCCGCTCTCCAGGCCCGCGAGCGGCGAATCCCGGCGCACCAGCCGGACTCCGGCGCCGCTCGCCGCCTTGAACCGCGCGGCGAGCGAGGCGCAGGCGTCGGGCAGCAGCGAGGTGAAGCCGAGGCGCAGGGCGGCCGGGCCCGCGGGGTGCAGCGCGGCGGCCAGCCGGGGGAGCAGCGGTGCGAGGTCGGCGTGCAGTCTGCGGCCGGCATCGGTCAGTTCGACGCGGCGGGTGGTCCGGTCGAGGAGCCGGGCGCCGAGCGTCGTTTCGAGGGCGCGGACGGTCCGGGTCAGCGCGGGCTGGCCGATCCGCAGCCGGGCCGCGGCGTGCGTGAAGCTGCGCTCGTCGGCGACGGCGAGGAAGCCGCGCAGGTGCCGCAGCTCGATGCCCCGCAGGCCGTCGAGGGCGTCGGGCGCGTCCGGCGTCCGTGGTGCGGTGTCCACGGAGTGTCCGTCCCTGTCGTCCGGCTTCATCGGTGCGCCCCTGTCCGTCCCGGCCGTCACACGCCGCTCTCCGGCGCGCTCCGCATTCATGCCGCACCAGCATAAGTGCACCGTCGCGGGCATTTCCCCGGACATCCGGAGAGTGCCTACGTTTCCCCGGTCGGTGTGACCCGGGGCCTTCGAAGCCCCGGACGATCAGGGGAGTTGAGCAGGTGCGCAAGGTCTTGCTGCTGACGCTGGGGGCCTTCACCCTCGGCCTGGACGCCTATGCGATGGCGGGGCTGCTGCCGGTGCTCGCCGACGACATCGGCACCCGGGTCTCACTGGCCGGCCAACTGGTGACGGTCTTCACCCTGGCGTACGCGATCTCGGCGCCCCTGGTCGCCGGGCTGCTGTCCGGGGTGCGCCCGCGGGTGCTGCTCATCGCCGCGCTGGCCGTGTTCACGCTCGGCAACGCGCTGACCGCGGTGGCGCCTTCGCTGGGCGGGCTGCTCGCCGCCCGGGTGGTCGCGGGTGCCGGGGCCGGGGTGTACTCGGCGCTCTCCACGGCAGCAGCCGCCGCGCTGGTGCCGCCCGAGCGGCGCGGACGCGCGCTGGCGCTGGTGATGGGCGGGATGAGCGCGGGCACCGTCCTGGGTGTTCCGCTGGGCGTACTGCTGGCCGAACACGCGGGGTGGCGCGCCACGATGTGGCTGGTCACCGGCCTCGGTGTGGTCGCGCTCGCCGGTCTCGCCGGACTGCTGCCGCCGGTGCCCGCCGGGCCCGCGGTGCCGGTGCGCGCCCGGCTCACCGCGCTCACCGACCGGGCGGTGGCACCGGTCGTCGGGGTGTCGTTCCTCGCCGCGGTCGCCAGCCTCGGGCTCTACACCTACCTGGCGCCGGTGCTGGCCGCGGCCGGCGGGGTCGGCGAGGTCGCGCCGTACCTCTGGGCCTGGGGCGCGGGCGGGGTGCTCGGCAGTGTGCTGGCCGGTCCGCTGGTGGACCGTACGGGGGGCCGGGTCCGTGTGCTGGTCGGCGTGCTGCTGGTGATGGTCATCGCGGCGCAGGCGCTGCTGCCTTCGCTGGCGTCGGTGGCGCTGCCCGGTGCGGTGGTCGCGCTGGTCGCCTGGGGGGCGGCGGGCTGGGCGTTCCAGGTGCCCCAGCAGCACCGGCTGCTGGAGCTGAGCGCGGACCGCGGTCCGATCGTTCTCGCGCTGAACAACTCGGCGCTCTATCTGGGCAGTGCGGTCGGCTCCGCGCTGGGCGGCCTCGCGCTGGCCGCGGGGCTCGCACCGTACGCGCTGCCGTGGGTCGCGGCCGGGGTGGCGGCCCTGGGTCTCGTCGTGCACGGGGCGGCGGGCCGACGCTCCCGGGCTGCCGGGCGCGTGAGTACCCTTGGCAGTTATGAGCACTCCTCTTGAGCCCGAGCGCGGGGCAGGTACGGGAACCCTCGTAGAGCCGACACCGCAGGTGTCGCACGGCGACGGAGACCACGAGCGCTACGCCCACTACGTCCAGAAGGACAAGATCATGGCGAGCGCGCTGGACGGCACGCCCGTCGTGGCGCTGTGCGGGAAGGTCTGGGTACCGGGCCGCGACCCGAAGAAGTACCCGGTCTGTCCGATGTGCAAGGAGATCTACGAGTCCATGGGCGCCGGTGGCGACAAGGACAAGGGCGGCAAGGGCGGTAAGGACGGCAGCAAGAAGTAGCCGTCAGGCCCGCCGCGGTGCGGCGGGCCGAGCCGTGCGCGTACGGGTGCGCCGCCCGCGGGGGTGAGCGGCCGTCCGGCGCAGGCAGCCGCAGGGCGAGGGCCCGGGTCTTTCGTGGACCCGGGCCCTTCGTCGTGCCCGGGGGCGGGGCGCGTGCCGGTCACGGAGTGGTGGAGACCTCTGGTGATCCCTTGTCCGGCCGGGCAACCACCCTTAATCTCCTGTGAATTGTGCACTGCGAAACGACCGTTGCGCATGTTGCAACAACGAATCGGAGGGTTCTGCCATGCACCTCTCTGCTCGAACATCCGCCGCAGCCGCGGCACTTGCCCTGACCGCGCTCACCACCGCCGCCTGCGCACCGTCCACCGCAGGCCCCGGCGCCGCAGGTGACGCCGCGACCGGCACCGTGCGCGTCTGGCTCTTCCGCGAGGTCGACAACACCCCCAAGGAGAAGGCGGTCCAGCAGGCCGTCTCGGCCTTCACCGCCGCCCACAAGGGCGTCAAGGTCACCGTCGACTACATCCCCGTCGACACCCGCGCCGAACGCATCAAGGCCGCCTTCAACGATCCCGCGAGCGCCCCCGACGTGATCGAGTACGGCAACACCGACACCGCCGGCTACGTCAAGGACGGCGGACTCGCCGACGTCACCGAGGAGTTCGGCGCCTGGCCGGAGGCCAAGGACACCGACGCCACCGCCAAACGGTCGGTGACCGTGGACGGCAAGATCTACGGCGCACCGCTGTTCGTCGGCGTCCGCGCGCTCTACTACCGCACCGACGTCTTCAAGGACCTGCACCTCGCACCCCCCACCACCCAGAACCAACTCGCCACCGCCGCCAAGAAGATCCACCGGGCCAGGCCCGACATGTACGGCCTGGCGGTCGGCGGCGCCTACACCTACGGCGCGATGCCCTTCATCTGGGCGGCCGGCGGCGAACTCGCCACCGGCAAGGACGGCCGCTACACCGCGGCCGTCAACAGCCCCGCGGCGAAGAAGGGCATCGCCGCCTACACCGGCCTGTTCGGCGACGACAACTGCCCGGCGTCGAAGTGCGCCGACATGGGCGGCAACGACACCGTCACCGCCTTCGCATCCGGCAAGGCGGGCATGGCCATCGGCGGCGACTTCAACCACCAGGCCGTCGAGGCGGGCAAGGCCAAGGGCCACTACGCCGTCGTCCCGCTGCCCGGCGTCCGCAAGGGTGAGATCGCACCGGCCTTCGCGGGCGGCAACAACATCGGCGTCCTCAAGAGCAGCGGCCACCGCACCCTCGCCGTCGGCCTGATGAAGCAGCTGGCGGGGAAGAAGACCCAGCGCGCGCTGTTCGACGCGATGGGCTTCCTGCCCACCTTCACCGACGTACGGGCCGAGGCCGCCGCCCGCCGGCCCTACCTCGCGCCCTTCGTCACCACCCTGGACGCCGGCGCCGAGTTCGTCCCCGCGTCGCCCGGCTGGGGCGCCATCGACGCCTCGCAGGTGCTGCCGACCATGTTCCAGCAGATCGTCAGCGGCCGGAAGGACGTCGACGCCGCCGCCGACGCCGCCGCGCAGGCGATGGACGAGGTCTTCCGCAAGTGAGCGGCGCGAGCATCCTGAGCCCCGCGCGCACCACCCGTACCGGTAAGAGACGCAGCGGCGGCTGGACGCCCTGGCTGTATCTCGCCCCCGCGCTGATCGTCCTCGGCGGACTGCTGGTCTACCCCATCTACCAACTCGGCCTGATCTCGTTACTCGAATACACCCAGGCACAGGTCAGCGGCGGCGAACCGACCACCTTCCAGGGGCTCGGGAACTACGCCACGCTCTTCAGCGACGGCCGATTCTGGCAAGTCCTCCTGGCCACCGTGCTGTTCGCGGGCGCCTGCGTCCTGGCCACCCTGGCCGTCGGCTGCGCACTCGCCGTCCTCCTCACCCGGATCCGCGCGCTGCCCAGGCTCGCCCTGATGCTCGCCGCGCTCGGGGCCTGGGCCACCCCCGCCATCACCGGCTCCACGGTCTGGCTCTTCCTCTTCGACCCCGACTTCGGCCCGGTCGACAAGGTCCTTTCGGCCATCGGCCTGAGCGGCTTCGCCCACTACTCCTGGACCTACGACCGCTACACCGCCTTCGCGCTGGTACTCCTCGAAGTCGTCTGGTGCTCCTTCCCGTTCGTGATGGTCACCGTCTACGCCGGGATCCGCGCGATACCCGGCGAGGTGCTGGAGGCCGCGGCCCTGGACGGCGCCTCGCAGTGGCGGATCTGGCGCAGCGTGCTGGCCCCGATGCTGCGGCCGATTCTCGTCGTCGTCACCCTCCAGTCGGTGATCTGGGACTTCAAGGTCTTCACCCAGATCTACGTGATGACCAACGGCGGCGGCATCGCCAAACAGAACCTCGTCCTGAACGTCTACGCCTACCAAACCGCCTTCGCCTCCGCGCAGTACAGCCTCGGCTCGGCGATCGGCGTCGTGATGCTGCTGATCCTGCTCGCGGTGTCGCTCGGCTATCTGCGACTGCTGCGCCGCCAAGGGGAGGAATTGTGAGAACTCCCCGCATCCGCAGGCCCTGGCGGCTCGCCGCGGAGGCCGGTGCGCTGCTCATCGCCGCCGCCGTCGCCTTCCCGCTCTACTGGATGGTGCTGTCGGCCTTCAAACCGGCGGGGGAGGTGCAGTCGAGCACGCCGCGCCCCTGGACCCTCGACCCGTCGCTCGACGCCTTCCGGCGCGTCTTCCAACAGCAGGACTTCGGCCGCTACTTCCTCAACAGCCTGTTCGTCGCGGGAGCCGTGGTCCTCGCCTCGGCCCTGATCGCGTTCCTCGCCGCCACCGCCGTGACCCGCTTCCGCTTCCGGTTCCGTACGACGCTGCTCATCATGTTCCTGGTCGCGCAGATGGTGCCGGTCGAGGCGCTCACCATCCCGCTGTTCTTCCTGATGCGGGACCTCGGCGGGGCGGTGCCAGGCATCGGACTCAACACCCTCGGCTCACTGATCCTCCCGCACCTCGCCTTCTCCCTCCCGTTCGCCATCTGGATGCTGCGCGGCTTCGTCAAGGCGGTACCGGAAGCCCTGGAGGAGGCCGCCTACCTGGACGGCGCGAGCCGCGCCCGCTTCCTGTGGCAGATCCTCTTCCCGCTCGTCCTCCCCGGACTCATCGCGACCAGCGTCTTCTCCTTCATCTCCACCTGGAACGACTTCCTGTTCGCCAAGTCCTTCCTGATCAGCGCCACCGAGAACTCCACGCTCCCCATGGCACTCCTCGTCTTCTTCAAACCCGACGAGAACGACTGGGGCGGCATCATGGCGGCATCGACCGTGATGACCATCCCCGTCCTCGTCTTCTTCGTACTCGTACAGCGCCGGCTGGTCTCGGGCCTCGGCGGCGCGGTGAAGGACTGATGGCATGAACGACACCGAAGGCACCACGGCACACCACGTCATTCCGCTTCCGCGCCGGGCCGGTGCCCGTACGGACGGTGGCGCGGGCTGCCTGCTGGACGAGGGCACCGGGATCGAGGCGCAGGCGGGCGCCGGCTTCGTCGCGCAGTGGCTGCGGGCCACCGTCGGCGCCGCCACCGGACTGCCGCTGCCGCCCCATCACGCCGGCTGCACCAGCCGCATCCTGCTGCGCGTCACACCGGAGACCGGGCGCGGTCTCGGGCCCGAGGGCTACCGCCTCGTCATCGGGGAAGGGCTGGTCACCCTGGAGGGTGGCGGCGAAGCCGGGCTGTTCTGGGGGGCCCAGACCCTCCGTCAGCTCCTCGGCCCCGACGCCTTCCGGCGGGCCCCGCTCGCCCCGGACGTCCGCGCCTGGGCCCTGCCGGCCCTCCGCATCGAGGACGCCCCCCGCTTCGGCTGGCGCGGCACGATGCTCGACGTCGCCCGGCACTTCACGCCCAAGGACGGCGTGCTGCGCTGGATCGACCTGCTGGCCGCGCACAAGCTGAACGTCCTGCACCTGCACCTCACCGACGACCAGGGCTGGCGCATCGAGATCGCCCGCCACCCCGAACTCACCAGGACCGGCGGCTGGCGCGAACGCACCAAGCTCGGCCACCGGGCCTCCCCGCTCTGGGACGAACGCCCGTACGGCGGTTACTACACCCAGGACGACATCCGCGAGATCGTCGCGTACGCCGCCCAGCGGCATATCAGCGTCGTCCCGGAGATCGACATTCCCGGCCACGCGCAGGCCGCCATCGCGGCGTATCCCGAACTCGGCAACACCGACGTCATCGACACCACCTCCCTGAAGGTCTGGGACACCTGGGGCGTCAACCCGAACGTACTCGCCCCCACTGACAACACCCTCCGCTTCTACGAAGAGGTCCTGGAGGAGGTACTGGAACTCTTCCCCTCGCCGTTCGTGCACATCGGCGGCGACGAATGCCCCAAGGACCAGTGGAAGGCGTCCGCCACCGCGCAGGCGCGCATCGCCGAACTCGGTCTGGACGGCGAGGACGGGCTGCAGAGCTGGTTCATCCGGCACTTCGACCGCTGGCTCGCCGACCGCGGCAGGCGGCTCATCGGCTGGGACGAGATCCTCGAAGGCGGCCTCGCCGAGGGGGCCGCCGTCGCCTCCTGGCGCGGCTACGCGGGCGGGATCGCCGCCGCCCGCGCGGGCCACGACGTCGTCATGTGCCCCGAGCAGCAGGTCTATCTGGACCACCGTCAGCACGCGGGACCTGACGAACCGGTGCCGCTCGGCTTCGTGCGGACCCTGGAGGACGTCTACCGCTTTGAGCCGCTGCCGCCCCAGCTGACGGACCGCGAGGCCGCGCACGTGCTCGGCACCCAGGCCAACGTATGGACCGAGGTCCTGGAGAGCCGGCAGCGCATCGACTACCAGGTCTTTCCGCGCCTCGCCGCGTTCGCCGAGGTCGCCTGGTCGCAGCTGCCGTCCCCGCAGGACCGCGACTACCAGGAATTCACCCGGCGGATGACCGTCCACTACCGCAGGCTCGACGCGCTCGGCGTCGCCTACCGCCCGCCCACCGGCCCGCTTCCTTGGCAGAAGCGCCCCGGACTGCTCGGACGCCCGATCGAGGGGGCGCCCCCAAACGTGTGAGCCCGAGTGCAAGGAGGGCGCCCGTGCGGCCGGTCCCTGGGACTGTGGTCCGCGCACCGCCGCACGGGCGGCCCGCACCGCAGGACGCACACGCTCGACGCACCACCAGGAGGGCCACCGCGCCTCCTTCGGGGTCTTCGGCACGGCGGACGAATCCGGACCAGCACCCCCGTCGGGGACGGAATGCCGCTTCGTGGACCCTCGCGCCGTGGGCCCGGGAAGATGTGCCAGAGTTGCCACGTCCGGGCCGTGAGCACGTACCGTACGGCGGAGCGGAACTGCCGGGACACCGGGGAAGGGGCAGCTGGCTTGACCATCCACGCACCGCAGGCGTCGCACACGGTGACGTTGCCGGCCTCGCTCGACGAGGCGGTGGCGGCGCTCACCGCCATGCCCGCCGCCGTACCCGTCGCGGGCGGCACCGATCTCATGGCGGCGGTCAACGCCGGACTCCTCAGACCGGCAGGACTGGTGGGCCTCGCCCGGATCAGCGAAATCCGCGGCTGGCAGTACCAGGACGGGCACGCGCTGCTCGGCGCCGGACTCACCCTCGCCCGGATGGGACGCCCCGACTTCGCCGCGCTGATCCCGGGACTCGCCGCCGCCGCCCGCGCGGCGGGCCCGCCGCAGATCCGCAACGCGGGGACACTCGGCGGCAACATCGTCAGCTCCGCGCCGACCGGTGACACCCTTCCGGTGCTCGCCGCCCTGGAAGCCACCCTGATCATCGCGGGCCCCGGGGGCGACCGGCGCGAGATCCCGGTCAGCCACCTCCTGGCCGGCCGCGAGATGCTGCGGCCCGGTGAACTCGTCGGCTACGTACGGGTACCGCTGCTGCACGCCCCGCAGACCTTCCTCAAGGCCACCGGCCGCACCGGCCCCGGCCGCGCCACCGCGTCCGTCGCGCTGGTGCTCGACCCGGCCAGGCGCGGCGTGCGCTGCGCGGTGGGCGCGGTCGCCGCGATGCCGCTGCGCCCCCTGGAGGCCGAGCAGTGGGTGGCATCCCTCATCGACTGGGACGGCGAACGCGGCCTGGTTCCGGAGGCGCTGGCGGCCTTCGGTGACTACGTCGCCGCCGCCTGCATCCCCGACCCGGCGCCGCCGCAGGACGGCTCCGAGCCGCAGACCCTGCCGCCCGCCGCGCTGCACCTGCGCCGTACGGTGGCAGCCCTGGCCCGCCGCGCACTTGGGAGGGCGCTCTCGTGAGCGAAGACAACCGCAGGCAGCAGCCCGAACAGGGCTGGCAGCCACTGCCGCAGGGCGGCGAGTACGAGCAGGAGGCAACGGCCTTCGTGCAGCTGCCCGAAGGCTTCACCACCGGGGCCATGGGCGGCGCCGGCGCACCGGGTGACTACTACGCGCCCGGCGCCGACCCGCTCGCCGCACCCGGTCACGGCTATGTCCCACCGGCCTCCTTCACCCCGCCGATCGCCGGTGCCGGTACCGACCCGTCGGCCACCGGCCAGTGGACGATGCCGTTCGCGGATCCGTCCGCCGGATACGCCGACCCGTCGGCCGGCTACCCGGCTCAGGAGGCCGCGCACCAGGACCCGTCGGCGGGCCACCCGGGCAACGCGCCCGGGGGCGACCGGCAGTGGGGCGGCGACACGGTCGACTGGCCGGTCGCGGGCAGCGCGGAGGCGGCAGGCAGCGGGCCGTGGTCGGTACCCGCGGCACCGGACGACGTCCTGGAGGAGTCCGGCGAATACCTCGTCGGCAACGACGGCCTGACCGGGCATCCGGGCCACCCGGGGCAGGGCGGCTACGGCGACCACGGCCAGGGCTACGCCCGCTCCGGCGACACCTACGGTCAGGGCCTCACCTACGGGGCGTCCGGCGACACCTACGGCGGCCAAACCGGCGGCTACGGGCACTCCGGTGACACCTACGGCGGCGCGCACGGCCTCTACGGCGGCACGTCAGGCACCCCGCAGGGCGCCGGGCAGGACGCGGGCCACCACGACGGCGGCGCCGCGCACGACGCGGGCCACGGCGCCGGACAGCAGCCCGTCCACCGGCACTTCCCCACGGAGCAGGCGCCCACCGGCCACGCCCCGGACGGCACGGACATCCCGGCCGTCCCGGACCCGGCGGGCCACCTCATGGCGCAGGACCCGCTGTTCGGCGGCGTCGCGGGCGATCCGTACGCGCCGGGCGGCGGTCTGCCGGGCCAGGACGACGCACCCCGGGCGGACGACCCCTACGGGAGGGGCCCGGCCGTCCCCGAGACCCCGACGGGCGGCACGACCGGGCACTGGTCGCTGCCGGCCGATGCCCTGGCCCAGTGGCCGCCGGCCGCTGAGGCCGCGCCCCGGCACGACACGACCGATGCACCGGACGCACCGGCACCGGACCACGGCCCGGCGGACGGCACCGAAGGCGGCGCGCCGGTCGGCGGATCCCCGTGGGCGGTCCCGGCGGCACGCGACGCACAGCCGGACACATCGGGCGGGTTCACGACCGAAGCGGCGCACGGAACCGGATACGGCACGTACCCGGCGTACGAGGCGGCGCCCTACGAAGGGCTGCACCCCGGCACGGCGGCTCCGGCACCCGAAGCGGCGCCGGAGACCCCCGACGGGCCGGACGTACCTCAGGCCGGGCCCGCGGGAACGGCCACGCAGCAGGAGCCGGCCACGCAGCAGGAGCCGGAGCACGCGGACACCGCCCCGGTGGCCGATGCGGCCGGCGCGGTCCCGGAAGCGACCGTGGCCCCGGAGGCGGATGGCCTCGGGGGCGACGCCGGGAGCGGTGACGGCGACGCCGTCGGCGGGGCCTTCGCGCCGGACGGGCCTCCGGCGCAGGGTGTGCACGGCGAGCCCGATGACGCCGCCGGTGCGGCAATGACGGCGGCGGGCGCGGCCGTTGCCGCCGACGCCGGCCCGGTGGGCGCGGTGACCGACCCGTCCGCCCTCGACGACCCGTCCGGCCGCCCCGACCCGGAGTCCGGTGCGGCCCCCGCCGTGCCCGGCGACGGCCACGCAGCGGCGGAACCCGGGTCAACCACCCACAGCGGCACGGCAGTTGACGCCGATGCCGACGGCCAGGCCGCCGGAAACGGCGAGCTGCCGGGACCGGCCACCGACGCGGCACCCGCCACCCCGGACCTCTCCCCGGACTCCACCCCGGACCTCTCCCCGCACACCGACCCCGAGGCTGCCCCCGAAGGCACCCCCCAGGTCGTCCCGCACCACGACCCCGACCTCGCCGCGGGCTCCGACGCCTACGCCGAGGAGCACCCGCACGCCTCGTACGTGCTGCGGGTCAACGGCGCCGACCGGCCGGTCACCGACGCGTGGATCGGCGAGTCGCTGCTCTACGTCCTGCGGGAGCGGCTCGGCCTCGCCGGGGCCAAGGACGGCTGTTCGCAAGGAGAGTGCGGGGCCTGCTCGGTCCAGGTGGACGGCCGTCTGGTCGCCTCCTGCCTGGTGCCGGCGGCCACGACGGCCGGCTGCGAGGTCCGCACGGTCGAGGGTCTGGCGCAGAACGGCGCGCCGTCCGACGTGCAGCGCGCGCTCGCCGATTCCGGTGCGGTGCAGTGCGGCTTCTGCGTACCGGGCATGGCGATGACGGTGCACGACCTGCTGGAGGGCAACCACGCCCCCAGCGAGCTGGAGACCCGCAAGGCGCTGTGCGGCAACCTCTGCCGCTGTTCCGGCTACCGCGGGGTGCTGGACGCCGTCGACGCGGTCGTCCAGGCCCGCGCCCAGGCGTCCGAGGCGGCAGCCGCCCCGGAGGCCACCGCGGACGGCACCGCCCGCATCCCCCATCAGGCCGGCCCCGCCGACCCCGAGGGCCGTGCCCCGCACGACCCGGCAGCGCACGAGAACGAGCACACCGGCCACCGGCCCGGCGACCCGCACGGGCCGCACCACCAGGGGCCGGGTGCCGATCCGCAGACGGGAGGCCCCGCATGAGCGGTACGACCGACGGAGCCGGAGCCGCCACCGCGACCCCTCCGGCCGGCATCCCGATTCCCCCCGTCGAGCCGCCGCCGCACGGCCTGGGCGTCTCCCTGCCGCCCGCCGACGCCCCGGCGAAGACCCAGGGGACGTTCCCGTACGCCGCCGACCTGTGGGCCGAGGGCCTGCTGTGGGCCGCGGTGCTGCGCTCCCCGCACCCGCGCGCGCGGATCGTGTCCCTCGACACCCGGCAGGCCGCCGAGATGCCCGGGGTGCGGGCCGTCATCACGCACGAGGACGTACCGGGCGACGCCGGGCACGGCCGGGGCACCGCCGACCGGCCGGTGTTCGCCAAGGACGAGGTGCGCCACCACGGCGAGCCGATCGCCGCGGTCGCCGCCGACCACCCCGACACCGCCCGGCTCGCCGCCGCCGCCATCGCGGTCGAGTACGAGCTGCTGGACGCCGTCACCGACCCGCAACTCGCCTTCGAGGCCGAGCCGTTGCACCCGGACGGCAATCTCATCCGGCACATCCCGCTCCGCTTCGGTGACGCCGATGCGGTCGGTGAGGTGATGGTCGAGGGGCTCTACCGGATCGGCCGTCAGGACCCGGCGCCCATCGGGGCCGAGGCCGGGCTCGCCGTACCGCGGCCCGACGGCGGGGTGGAGATCTACACCGCGTCCACCGACCCGCACACCGACCGCGACCTGGCCGCCGCCTCCTTCGGCCTCGACCCGGAGCGCGTCAAGGTCGTGGTGACCGGCGTGCCAGGGGCGACCGCCGACCGGGAGGACCCGGGCATCCAGCTCTCCCTGGGGCTGCTCGCCCTGCGGACCGGCTGCCCCGTCAAGCTCGCCGCCACCCGCGAGGAGTCCTTCCTCGCCCACGCGCACCGCCATCCCACGCTGCTGCGCTACCGCCACCACGCCGACGGCGAGGGCCAGTTGGTGAAGGTGGAGGCGCAGATCCTGATGGACGCCGGTGCCTACGCGGACACCTCGGCCGATGCGCTGGCCGCCGCCGTCTCCTTCGCCTGCGGCCCGTACGTCGTGCCGCACGCCGTGATCGAGGGCTGGGCGGTGCGCACCAACAACCCGCCGTCAGGACACATGCGCGGTGAGGGTGCCCTCCAGGTCTGCGCGGCGCACGAGGGCCAGATGGACAAGCTGGCGGCGAGGCTGGGGCTCGATCCCGACGAGATCCGCAGGCGCAATGTGATGGCCACCGGTGATCTGCTGCCCACCGGGCAGACGGTCACCTGCCCCGCGCCGGTCGCCGAACTGCTGCGCGCCGTCAAGGAAGCGCCGCTGCCGGACCTGCCCAAGGACACCCCCGAAGCGGAGTGGCTGCTTCCGGGCGGTCCCGAGGGCGCCGGGGAGCCGGGCGCGGTGCGCCGCGGCGTCGGCTACGCGCTCGGCATGGTGCACATGCTGGGCGCCGAGGGCGCCGACGAGGTGTCCACCGCGACGGTCAAGGTCAGCGGCTCCGTCGCCACCGTCATCTGCTCCGCGGTCGAGACCGGCGGCGGATTCTCCACCCTGGCCCGGCAGATCGTGCAGGAGACGCTCGGCGTGGACGAGGTCCGCGTCGCCGCCGTCGACACCGACCAGCCGCCGGCCGGGCCCGCCTGCCACGGACGGCACACCTGGGTCTCCGGCGGTGCCGTCGAACGGGCGGCCAAGATGGTCCGTACGCAGCTTCTCCAGCCGCTGGCCCACAAGTTCGGGATGTCCACCGAGCTGCTTCAGATCACCGACGGCAAGATCACCTCGTACGACGGGGTGCTCAGCACGACCGTCGCCGAGGCCCTGGACGGCAAGGAACTGTGGGCCACCGCCCAGTGCCGGCCGCACCCCACTGAACCGCTCGACGACACCGGGCAGGGCGACGCCTTCGTCGGACTCGCCTTCTGCGCGATCCGCTGCGTCGCCGACGTCGACATCGAACTGGGCACCATCCGGGTCGTGGAGATGTCGGTCGCCCAGGACGTCGGCCGGGTGCTCAACCCCCGGCAGCTGCGGGCGCGCATCGAGGCCGGGGTCACCCAGGGCCTGGGCGCCGCGCTCATGGAGAACCTGCGGACCACCCGCGGTCTGGTGCGGCACCCGGACCTGACGGGTTACGCGCTGCCGACGGCGCTGGACGCCCCGGACATCCGGATCGTCAAGCTCGTCGAGGAACGCGACGTGGTGGCACCGTTCGGCGCCAAGGCCGCCAGCGCCATCCCGGTCGTCACCTCGCCCGCCGCGGTGGCATCGGCGGTCCGCGCGGCCACCGGCCGTCCCATCGGCCGCCTCCCGATCCGCCCGCAGGCGGCGGTGGCGCAGGCGGCGACGCAGACCGGCTGAGGCGGAAACCGAGCCGTACGGCGGAAAGGGCGGTCCACCCGTAGGTGAACCGCCCTTTCCGCGGCCCCTGTTGAGGGGCGCCGGAGGCCGTGGCGGGATTCGAACCCACGTAACTCGCTTTGCAGGCGAGTCCCTGAACCACTCGGGCACACGGCCGGGATGACGCGATGTCCTGACTGTAGGCCGGGTGGTGGGGGGCGCGGCAAGGGTGCCGGGCGGGCTGCCACGAGGCTGCAATGTGCGGTTCATGAAGCGCGCTTTCCAGGCGGGCGACGGAAGTTCGCGGGCGCCCTAGGACCGATGGCCGAGGTGATCCCCGTCCCGCGACAGGGGTGTTGCCGCGCTGCGGCCCTTACGCTGGCCCGATGAGTGCCGACCTCTCACCCGACACGGACGGTGCCGACGCCGTCGCCGATACCGCCGCCGTGCCGGTGGCCGCAGGTGCCGCGGACGAAGGCGAGCTTCCCGGCACAGCCGGCCGGCCACCGGAGGCCGATGACGGTGGGACGGGGGTTCTCGGGCGGGCCCACCGCGCGTTGACCCTCGGCATCATCTCCGTCGTCTCGCTCATCGCCTTCGAGGCGAGCGCCGTGAACACCGCGATGCCGGTGGCCGCCCGCGCGCTGCACGGCATCGAGATGTACGCCTTCGCCTTCTCGGCGTTCTTCACCGCGAGCCTGTTCGCCATGGCGCTCGCCGGTGAGTGGAACGACCGCCGCGGCCCGCTCGCCCCGCTGTTCACCGGCATCGCCGCGTTCGGCGCCGGGCTGCTGACCGCGGGCGGTGCGCAGAGCATGGGCATGTTCGTGGCGGGCCGCGGCGTCCAGGGTCTCGGCGGCGGTCTGGTGATCGTCTCGCTGTACGTCGTCGTCGGGCGGGCCTATCCCGAGCGGCTGCGGCCTGCCGTCATGGCGTCGTTCTCGGCCGCCTGGGTGCTGCCGGTGATCGTCGGACCGCTGGTCGCGGGGGCGATCACCGAGCACGCGGGCTGGCGGTGGGTCTTCCTCGCCATCCCCGTGCTGATCCTGCTGCCGCTCGGTGTGATGCTGCCCGCGCTGCGCGGACTGCCGAAGGAAGCGGTCGCGGCGGGCGGCATCGGCCGGGTGCTGCGCAGCCGGCGCGCGCTGCTCGCCCTGGCCGTCGCGGCGGGTGCCGCGCTGCTCCAGTACGCGGGCCGGCACCCGGACCCGTACGCGCTGATACCGGCCGCTGCGGGGCTCGCGCTGCTGGTGCCCGGGGTGCTGCGGCTGCTTCCCCGCGGCACGTTCCGGGCGGCGCGGGGGCTGCCGACCGTGGTGCTGATGCGGGGGCTCGCGTCCGGTGCGCTGGTCGCGTCCGAGAGCTTCATCCCGCTGATGCTGGTCACCCAGCGGGGACTGTCGCCCACCCTCGCCGGTCTCTCGCTCACCGGCGGCGGCCTGACCTGGGCGCTCGGCTCGTACGTGCAGAGCAGGCCGCGCATGGAGGCGCACCGGGAGCGGCTGATGGGCCTCGGTCTGCTCTTCCTCGGCTGCGCCATCGCCGTGGTGCCGCTGGTGCTGCTGGACGGGGTGCCGGTCTGGGCCGTCGCCGTCGGCTGGGGGCTCGGCGGCTTCGGCATGGGCCTGAACATCTCCAGCGGCGGGGTGCTGCTCCTGAAGCTGTCGCGGCCCGAGGAGGCGGGCAGCAATTCCGCGTCGCTCCAGATGGCGGACTCCCTGGGCAACGTCGGTTTCGTCGGCCTGGGCGGGGTGCTGTTCGTGGCCTTCGGCGGCGGTGCGATCGCCGCCGGCGGGCAGGCCGCGGCCACCGGCGGCCCGACCGCGCAGCCCGCGGCCTTCGCCGCCGTCTTCGCCGCGATGACGGTGGTGGCCCTGACCGGCGCGTGTCTGGCGGGGCGGCTGCGGCCGAAGGCGCGGTAGGCACGGACGGCGGACCCCGGGCGCGGGATGTGACCTCGGTCCCACCGCCCGGTCACCCGGCGTCCGGCCCCTGGGCGGGGCGGCCCGCACCGGTAGGCTGACGCGGTTGCCGATCGCCGAGCCAGCCGACGGAGACCGTGACTACCACCACCAGCGCCACCAACAGCCACCACCTGTCCCCGGCCTTCCCCGGCCGGGCCCCCTGGGGTACCGCAAACAAGCTGCGCGCCTGGCAGCAGGCGGCCATGGACCGGTACATCCAGACCCAACCGAAGGACTTCCTCGCCGTCGCGACACCCGGCGCCGGCAAGACCACCTTTGCGCTCACCCTCGCCTCGTGGCTGCTGCACCACCACGTCGTGCAGCAGGTGACCGTCGTCGCGCCCACCGAGCACCTGAAGAAGCAGTGGGCGGAGGCGGCGGCCCGGATCGGGATCAAGCTCGATCCGGAGTACAGCGCGGGCCCGCTGGGCCGCGAGTACCACGGCATCGCGATCACCTACGCCGGTGTCGGCGTGCGGCCGATGCTGCACCGCAACCGCATCGAGCAGCGCAAGACCCTGGTCATCCTCGACGAGATCCACCACGCCGGTGACTCGAAGTCCTGGGGCGAGGCGTGCCTGGAGGCGTTCGAGCCGGCCACCCGCCGCCTCGCGCTGACCGGCACCCCCTTCCGGTCGGACACCAACCCGATCCCCTTCGTGACGTACGAGGAGGGCAACGACGGGATCCGCAGGTCATCGGCCGACTACACCTACGGCTACGGCAACGCGCTGTCCGACGGCGTGGTGCGGCCGGTCATCTTCCTCTCCTACAGCGGCAACATGCGCTGGCGGACGAAGGCGGGTGACGAGATCGCCGCGAAGCTGGGCGAGCCGATGACCAAGGACGCCGTCTCGCAGGCCTGGCGCACCGCGCTCGACCCGCGCGGCGACTGGATGCCCAACGTGCTGCGCGCCGCCGACCAGCGGCTCTCGGAGGTCCGCAAGGGCATCCCCGACGCGGGCGCGCTGGTGATCGCCTCCGACCAGGAACAGGCGCGTGCGTACGCGAAGCTGATCCGCGAGATCACCGGACACGGCGCGACCCTCGTGCTCTCCGACGACAACGGTGCCTCGCAGCGCATCGACGACTTCGCGCAGTCCGACGACCGCTGGATGGTCGCGGTCCGGATGGTGTCCGAGGGCGTCGACGTGCCGCGGCTCGCGGTCGGCGTGTACGCCACGACCATCTCCACGCCGCTGTTCTTCGCGCAGGCCGTGGGCCGTTTCGTACGGTCCCGCAAGCGCGGCGAGACGGCGTCCGTCTTCGTGCCCACCGTTCCGATGCTCCTGGAGTTCGCGAACGAGATGGAGGTCGAGCGCGATCACGTGCTCGACAAGCCGAAGAAGGACGGCGACGAGGACCCGTACGCGGAGTCCGAGAAGGAGATGGAGGAGGCCGAGAAGCAGCAGGACGAGGACACCGGCGAGCAGGAGCAGTTCTCGTTCGAGGCGCTGGAGTCCGAGGCCGTCTTCGACCGGGTGCTCTACGACGGCGCCGAGTTCGGCATGCAGGCGCACGCGGGCAGCGAGGAGGAGCAGGACTACCTCGGCATCCCCGGGCTGCTGGAGCCCGACCAGGTGCAGATGCTGCTCCAGAAGCGGCAGGCCCGGCAGATCGCGCACAGCAAGAAGAAGCCGGACGCCGAGGCCGATCTGCTGGAGCTGCCGGCCGAGCGGCGTCCGGTGGTCTCGCACAAGGAGATGCTGGAGCTGCGGAAGCAGCTGAACACTCTGGTCGGCGCGTACGTGCACCAGAGCGGCAAACCGCACGGGGTGATCCACACCGAGCTGCGCCGGGTGTGCGGCGGGCCGCCGAGCGCGGAGGCCACCGCGGGGCAGCTGCGCGAGCGGATCAAGAAGGTCCAGGAGTGGGCCACGCGGATGCGGTAGCGAAACGGTCGAAACGGGACGGGGCGGTGCGCCGGGAGCGTGCCGCCCCGTCGTGTGCGCGCCCGGCTCCGCCGGCCCGGCGGAATGGTCAACTCCCGCTCACAGTCGAAAGATTACTGACGCGTACGGTCGGGATGGAGCGGACATTCCGGGCAGGAAAGACCGGATTCTGGACGGACCCTTCCGCTGACCGGACTGGCTCGCTACTGTCCCGGTCACGCACACGCCCCGTGGCAGCGCCGCCGCGGAGCGCAGCCGGTGCGATGCGGCCGGCGGCCTCTTGCGCGCGCTGATCCGGGACGACAGCGCGCCGCGTCCGAGCCCGCCACTCAGACCAGGAGGGGGCGTCGTGACCGCGGAGACCTCCCAGACGCTCGACCGAGGACTGCGAGTCCTGAAACTGCTCGCCGATACCGATCACGGGCTGACCGTCACCGAGCTGTCCAACAAGCTCGGCGTCAACCGCACCGTGGTCTACAGACTGCTGGCCACCCTGGAGCAGCACGCTCTGGTGCGCCGCGATCTGGGCGGCCGGGCCAGAGTCGGCCTGGGCGTGCTGCGGCTCGGCCGTCAGGTCCACCCGCTCGTCCGGGAGGCCGCGCTGCCCGCGCTGCGCTCGCTGGCCGAGGACATCGGGGCCACCGCGCACCTCACGCTCGTCGACGGCACCGAAGCGCTCGCCGTCGCCGTCGTGGAGCCCACCTGGACCGACTACCACGTCGCCTACCGCACCGGCTTCCGGCACCCGCTGGACCGCGGGGCGGCAGGACGGGCGATCCTCAAGGCCCGGCAGGGCCGCACCCAGGACGCCGGACTCGCCCTGACGCACGGGGAGTTGGAGGCGGGCGCGAGCGGGGCGGCGGCGCCGCTGCTCGGGGTGAGCGGCATCGAGGGGAGCGTGGGTGTGGTGATGCTCGCCGACACCGTCAACGACCGGATCGGGCCGCGGGTGGTCGACGCGGCCAGAGAGGTCGCCGAAGCCCTGCGGTGACCCGTCCCGTACGGGGGTCAATTAGATGAGTGCGTCCGAAGTCGTGCCTGCCTGGCCGCCCTCCGGGCGGACGACACGACTTCGGACTCACTCATCTAAGGTGGCGGGGTGTCCTCACGCGCCCGTGCCCTGACGATCTGTGCCGTCCTCGTCCTCGCCCTGCTGCTGACGGCGGCCCTCGCGCCGCTGCCGTTCTCGGTGGCCTCTCCCGGGCCGACGGCGAACGTGCTCGGGGTCAACAAGGGGAAACCGGTGATCACCGTCTCCGGGGCCGACGTCCGCAAGACCAGTGGGCAGCTGCGGATGACCGCCATCGTCGCCACCGGACCCGATGCCCCGGTCCATCTGCCGGACGTCGCCAGGAGCTGGTTCCGTACGGACCAGGCCGTGATGCCGCGCGAGGCGGTCTATCCGGTGGGCGACAACACCAAGGAGATCGCCGAGCACAACGCGGCGCAGATGAAGGACTCGCAGAACTCCGCGACCAGCGCCGCGCTCGGCCACCTCCACAAGTCCCCGAAGGACGTCAAGGTCACCCTGCGGCTCGCGGACATCGGCGGGCCGAGCGCCGGCCTGATGTTCGCGCTCGGGATCATCGACAAGCTGGAAGGGGACGGCGCCGGCCACGACCTGACCGGCGGCCGGACCATCGCGGGCACCGGGACCATCACCGCCGACGGCACGGTCGGCCCGGTCGGCGGGGTGCCGCTGAAGACGCAGGCGGCGCACCGCGACGGCGCCACCGTCTTCCTCGTCCCGCAGCGGGAGTGCGCCGACGCGCAGGCCGAGCTGCCCCGGGGGATGCGGCTGGTCCCCGTCACCACGCTCGGCGGCGCGGTGGACGCGCTGAAGGCGCTCAAGGACGGCGGCAAGGTCCCCGCCTGCTGAAAGCCGTGCCCGGCGGCCCGGCGGCGGCAGGCGGGATCCCGTAGGTGAGCAGGCCCCGGTCAGCCCTCCTTGACGAAACCCGCCTCGACCAGCCAGTCCAGGGCGACCTTGTGCGGGTCCTGCCCGTCCACGTCCACCTGGCGGTTGAGCCGCTGGGCAACGGTGTTGTCGAGCGCCTTGGTGATCGGCGCCAGCACCGCGGCGATCTTCGGGTGCTTCTTCAGGGACGCGGAGTTGATCGCGGGGGCGGCGTTGTAGTTGGGGAAGAAGTGCTTGTCGTCGGCGAGTACGTGCAGCTGCATCGCCTTGATCCGGCCGTCGGTGGTGAAGACCTCGCCGAGCGTGCAGGTGCTGCCCTTGGCGGTCTCGGTGTAGACGACGCCGCCGGTCATCTTGCGGATGTTGGCGGGCGGGATCTTCATGCCGTACGCCCGCGCCATGCCCGGGTAGCCGTCGTTGCGGGCGGAGAACTCGTTCTCCACGCACATCGACAGCGCGCCGGGACTCTTGCGGGAGAGCCGCGCGACGTCCGAGAGGGTGTGCAGGCCCAGCTTCTTCTGGTGGGCGGTGTTGAGCGCCAGCGCGTAGGTGTTGTTGAGCTTCGACGGCGGCAGCCAGACGATGCCGTTCTTCGCGTCCTCGTCCCGCACCACCTGCCACTGCTTGTGCGGGTCGGCGATCGGCTTGGCGTGGCCGAGGTAGGTGATCCAGCCGGTGCCGGTGTATTCGTATGTGGCGTCCGCCGTACCGGACTTGACCGCCTCGCGGGCGCCGATCGACCCCTGGATGCTGGTCTTGTCGATGACCGTGGCGCCGGCCGCCTCGAAGACGATGCCCATGATCTGGCCGAGGACGATCTGCTCGGTGAACTCCTTGGACGTCACGGTCAGTTGGGCGCCTTCGAGCGGCCGGCCCGGATAGCCGGCCGGGCCGGGGGAGACGTCGTCGCTCATCGCGCTGCCGCTGACCAGACCGCACCCGCTCAGCGCGGTGCAGGCCAGCAGCGCGGTGGCGAGGAGGGCGGCGGTGCGGCGCGGCCACGGGTGTTTCCGGTGGATGCTCACCGGCTTCCTCCGAGGGTGCATCGGGCTTCAGCCTGGTGAGGAATCGGGCTCCTGCGGAGCAGGGCAGGGAAAGAGAGTTCGCCGTCAGGGTGATTCCTCGCCCACCCGCCGTGGTGGTGAGGCAGGCCGCTTCCTGTGTGGATGCTCAACTGTCATACCTCCCAGGTAGGTTGTTGTTCATGATGACGGGGGCGACCGCGGAGGGTTCCGGGCATGCCCGGTACACCTTCCGCGTGCGTATGTCGTCGTCGGCCCGTACGGCGCTCGAAGCCGAGTGGGACCGGTGTCGGTGGCTGTGGAACGAATGCGTAGCCAAGTCCCAGCAGGCCCACGCCTGGAACCTCGCCCGCCCCGATGGCGTGGACAAGCGGACGTGTGGGCCTGCCCGGCTCGACAAGATGCTGACCGCGGCGCGCAGGACCACGGCGTGGCTGCGTGAGGGTTCGTCGGTTCCTCAGCAGCAGCTCATACGCGACTTCGGCACGTCGAGGGCGAAGGCTCAGAAGGACATCAAAGGCCGGTTGCCGGTGCGGCAGCGGGCCGGCATGCCCAAGTACAAGAGGAAGCGCGAAGCGCTGCCGAGCCTGAACTACACCCAGCGTGGATTCCGTATCGGGGATGGCCGTCTGCACCTGGCCGGCGGCATCGTGCTGCGGGTGGTCTGGTCGCGAGAGCTTCCCGAGCCGCCGTCCAGCGTGCGCGTCTACCAGGACGCCACGGGCGTGTGGTACTGCTCGTTCGTAGTCCCCGCTGTGACCGAGACACTTGCGGCCACTGGGCGTGTGATCGGCATCGACTGGGGCGTGAAGGAGACCGCGACCACCACCTCCGACGACCACGACCTTCCCCACACCCAGCATGGCCGGACGGCCGCGCAGAAGCTCGCGAAGTATCAGCGGATGATGGCCCGGCGTAAGCCGGCGAAGGGTCAGGCCGGCTCGAAGGGCTACCGGGAAGCGAAGCGGCAGACCGCGAGGCTGCACAAGAAGGTGGCCCGGCAGCGGGAGGATACCGGCCGAAAGTGGGCCAAGCGTGTGGTCCGTGACCATGACGCCCTGGCGGTGGAGGACTTCCGGCCCAAGTTCCTGGCGAAGTCGACCATGGCCCGCAAGGCAGCCGACGCGGCAATCGGAGCGACCAAGCAAGCGTTGATCCACATGGCCCGCAAGCACGGCCGTGAGTTGCACCTCGTACACCCCGCGCACACCACGATGGACTGCGCGCAGTGCGGAGCGAGAACCAAGCACGCACTCCCCCTCTCGGAGCGAACGTATGCCTGCACCGTGTGCGGAGCCGTATCCCCCAGGGACAAGAACTCCGCCCGCGTGATGCTGGTCCGGGCTGGTCTCAACCCGGCTGATGCTGAGGGCGTAAGCCCCGACCGCTTGCTGAGCGGCCAGGCAGTCTGAGTCAGAAATCTCCTTCCTGAGCTTGCGAAGGGAGGTGAGGGGTCAAGTGGTTGCCTCCAGGCCGCGCGGCCTCAGCAGCAGTTCGGCGAGCGATGCCAGCCATTCGACCAGCAGGGCGAGCGCCACGGTCAGGACGGAGCCGAGGATCAGTACGGGCATCCGCTGGGTCACGATGCCCGCCGAGATCAGGTCGCCGAGACCGCCGCCGCCGCCGAAGGTGGCCAGCGTCGCGGTGCCGACGTTCAGGACCAGCGCGGTGCGGACGCCGGCCAGGATCAGCGGTACGGCGAGCGGCAGTTCGACCTTCCGCAGGACGCCCAGGGGGGACATGCCGATGCCGCGGGCGGCCTCGGTGAGCGTGGGGTCGATGCCGCGCAGCCCTGCGATGGTGTTGGCCAGCACCGGCAGCACCGCGTAGATGACCATGCCGACGATGGCGGAGCCCGCGCCGATGCCCAGCCAGATCACCAGCAGGATCAGCAGGCCGAGCGCGGGGATCGCCTGGCCGAGGTTGGCGAGGGCCATCGCCACCGGGGTGGCCCGGCGCAGCTTGGCGCGGGTCAGTGCGATGCCCAGCGGGATCGCGATGATCAGTACGAAGAAGGTGGAGACGACGGTGAGCTGGATGTGCTGGCGTACCGCGAGGCCCACCTTGCCGTTGTCCACCGCCTGGTGGGCGATGGAGTCGAGGCGGGCGCCGCGGAACCACAGCCAGGTGATGAGCAGCGCGGCGATCAGGAAGACCGGCATGAAGGTCCACTTCTGCCAGCTGATGCGGCGGGCTCCGGGTGCGGCCCGGACGGGTGCCTCGCCGGTCGCGGTCTCCCGCTCCTCGGCCTGGACCAGGTCGCGGAAGGCCAGCCCGTGCACCTCGTGTTCGCCCGGCGGCCGTTCGTCCCTGCGCGGGGTGCGCTCGTCGCGTGGCGTCATGCGCCGGCCCGCCGGGAGCCGCTCGCGCCGTTGATGCCCTCCTGCGCCATGTGGGTCTGGCGGGCCCGCTGTTCCTGGAGTTGGTGCTGGTGCTCGACGGCCTCCAGCCGGTCCGCCTCCAGCAGCTCGTGGACGTTGTTCATCAGGGTTTCCATGTCGACGACGCCGATGTACTCGCCGCGCCTGCCGGTGACCGCGACCCGTCCCGCGTTGTCGGTCAGCACCGCCTCCAGGGCGTCGCGCAGCGTCGCGTCCCGGGTCACCGTGTCGTGCACCAGCGTCCCGGCCCGCGCCAGCGACCCCTTGGCGCGGGAGAGGTCACCGCGGCGCAGCCACTTGTAGGGGCGGCGGTGCCGGTCGAGGAGCAGGACCTCGTTGGTGGTGCCGGAGCGCAGCAGGTCGAAGATGTCCTGGAGCGGGTCGTCCACGCCTGCGGTGGCGAAGTCGACGATGCCGACGTCGCGTACGCGGGTGAGGTTGAGGCGTTTGAGCGCGGCGCCCGCGCCCACGAAGCCGGACACGAAGTCGTCCGTCGGGTTGGTGAGGATGGCTTCGGGGGTGTCGAACTGGGCGATGTGCGAGCGCTCGCGGAGCACCGCGATGCGGTCGCCGAGCTTGATGGCCTCGTCGAAGTCGTGGGTGACGAAGCAGATGGTCTTGTGCAGCTCGTGCTGGAGCCGGATCAGCTCGTCCTGGAGGTGGTCGCGGGTGATCGGGTCGACGGCGCCGAACGGCTCGTCCATGAGCAGCACGGGCGGGTCGGCGGCCAGTGCGCGGGCGACGCCGACGCGCTGCTGCTGGCCGCCGGAGAGCTGGCGCGGATAGCGGTGGCGGAACTCGCCGGGATCGAGACCGACGAGGTCGAGCATCTCCTCGACGCGGCCTGTGACCTTCGCCTTCGGCCAGCCCACCATCTTCGGCACCAGCGCGATGTTCTGCGCGACCGTCATGTGCGGGAAGAGTCCTGACGACTGGATGGCGTAGCCGACCTTGCGGCGGAGCCTGACCGGGTCCATGTCGGTGACGTCCTCGTCGCCTATGCGTATCCGCCCGGAGGTGGGCTCGATCAGGCGGTTGATCATCTTGAGCGTGGTGGACTTGCCGCAGCCCGAAGGGCCGACGAAGACCACCAGTTCGCCGGCCTTGATCTCCATGTTGACGCTGTCCACCGCCGGGTTCGGATTGCCCGGGTAGATCTTCGTCAGGTTCTCCAGATGGATGCGGGCGCCGGATGCGGTGGCCGCGGCGGACGTCTCAGGCACGGATCCCCCTGGGGATGGTCAGGCGTCCGATCAGGACGTAGACGGCGTCGAAGAGCAGGGCGAGAACGGCGATTCCGAGGGTGCCGGACAGCACTTGGTTGAGGGCGTTGGCGCTGCCCAGGGAGGCGATGCCGCGGAAGATCTCGTTGCCGAGGCCGGGGCCCGATGCGAACGCGGCGATGGCGGCGATGCCCATCAGCATCTGTGTCGCGACCCGGATGCCGGTGAGGATCGGCGGCCAGGCCAGCGGGAGTTCGACCCGCAGGAGGCGGCTGGTGCGGGACATCCCGATGCCCTTGGCGGCGTCGACGAGGGTGGGGTCCACCCCGCGCAGCCCGACGATGGCGTTGCGCACGACCGGCAGCAGTCCGTACAGCGTCAGGGCGATGACGGTGGGGGCGACGCCGAGGCCGACGATCGGGATGAGCAGGCCGATCATGGCGAGCGACGGGACGGTCAGGATCGTGGCGGTGGCGGTGGTGGCGAGGTTGCCCGCCCAGTCGCTGCGGTACGTGAGGACGCCGAGCAGGACCCCCAGCACGGTGGCGATCACCATGCACTGGAAGACCGCGCTGGCGTGCTGCAGCGTATCCGTCAGCAACTGGGCGTGCCGGCTGCCGACGTACTCCCAGAAGCTCACTCGCGCTCCCCTCGTTCAGTCCCCCGACGCCTGTTGCACCAGAGGGATGATGCGCAGCGGAACCGGATTTTCCATCACGATTGCTGTCGAAGCTCGCACGATGCCATCAAAACCTACTACCCGGTCGATCACACGTTGGAGGTCGGCGTTGGACCGCGCGACGAGCCTGCAGAGCATGTCCCCATGTCCCGTCGTTGTATGCAGCTCCAATACCTCGGGAACGGTCGTCAAATGAGCGCGAACGTCCGCACCTTGCCCTTGTTTGATCTCAAGTGTCGCGAATGCGGTCACCGGGTAGCCCAGTGCGGCCGGGTCGACGTCCGGGCCGAAACCCCTGATCACTCCATTGGACTGAAGGCGGTCGAGGCGCGCCTGCACCGTCCCGCGTGCCACGCCGAGCCGCCGCGACGCCTCCAGAACGCCGATCCGCGGCTCCCGGGCCAGCAGCTCGAGAAGCGCCCCGTCCAAATGATCGATCGCCATCGCGGCCTCCTCCGTTTTCGATGGTCATCCTGTACAGATGTACCGGTGGAACCCCCAGTTCGCTATACACAATGCCCAATGAATGCACAAACTATTGCGCACCTTGTGGATCGGAGGGAATCTGCGGCCATGGCAGACACCACGATGCACACGCAGCCCACCCCCGGCACGGCTCGTCAGGCTGACCCCTTCCCGGTCAAGGGGATGGACGCGGTCGTCTTCGCCGTCGGCAACGCCAGGCAGGCCGCGCACTACTACGCCACCGCCTTCGGCATGAAGAGCGTCGCCTACTCCGGGCCGGAGAACGGCAGCCGCGAGACCGCCAGTTACGTGCTCGAATCCGGCAGCGCCCGGTTCGTGTTCACCTCCGTCATCAAGGCCACCACCGACTGGGGCCGCTTCCTCGCCGACCACGTCACCGCCCACGGCGACGGCGTCATCGACCTCGCCGTCGAGGTCCCCGACGCCCGCGCCGCGTACGCCTACGCACTGGAACACGGCGCCACCGGCATCGAGGAGCCGTACGAGACCAAGGACGAGAACGGCACCGTCGTCCGCGCCTCCATCGCCACCTACGGCGAGACCCGGCACACCTTCGTCGAGCGCACGGATTACCACGGCCCCTACCTGCCCGGCTATGTCGCAGCCGCGCCGATCGTGGAGAGCGGTCCCCGCCGGTTCCAGGCCATCGACCACTGCGTCGGCAACGTCGAACTCGGCAGGATGAACGAGTGGGTGACCTTCTACAACAAGGTCATGGGCTTCACGAACATGAAGGAGTTCGTCGGCGACGACATCGCCACCGAGTACTCCGCCCTGATGTCGAAGGTCGTCGCCGACGGCACCCGCAAGGTCAAGTTCCCGCTCAACGAGCCGGCGATCGCGAAGAAGAAGTCGCAGATCGACGAGTACCTGGAGTTCTACGGCGGCCCCGGCGTCCAGCACATCGCGCTGGCCACCAATGACATCGTCGCCAGCGTCCGGGCGATGCGCGCGGCCGGTGTGGAGTTCCTGAACACCCCCGACTCCTACTACGACACCCTCGGCGAGTGGGCGGGCGAGACCCGGGTGCCGGTCGAGACGCTGCGCGAGCTGAAGATCCTGGTCGACCGCGACGAGGACGGCTACCTGCTCCAGATCTTCACCAAGCCGGTCCAGGACAAGCCGACGGTCTTCTTCGAAATGATCGAGCGGCACGGCTCGATGGGCTTCGGCAAGGGCAACTTCAGGGCCCTCTTCGAGGCGATCGAGCGCGAGCAGGAGCTGCGCGGCAACCTGTGAGCCGCGCCGGGCGAGCGGTGTCCGCCGCACCTGAGGACCCGCTCGTCCCGCTCCTGGGCGCCGTCCGCCTCCCGGCGGCGCAGGCCCGGCGCGACGCCCGTCAGGCGTCGCGCCGGGCCGCTTCACCGAGCGCCGCCATCGAGCCGCCGGTCTCCGCGAGCACCGCGCAGGCCACCCCGCGGCCGATCGCGGCGAGCCCGAGCAGCAGGTGGGCGCAGTCGATCAACGGGGATCCCGCGGCCTCGGCCCGTTCCTCCGCGAGCGCCATGGCCTTGCGGGAGTACGGCGTCCAGGCGATGCGCTCGGCCGCCTGGGAGGCGCCCGTGCCCAGCCGTTCGCCGACCGCGCGGTGCACATCGGCCGGCCGCGCCCCCGCCGCCTCCAGAAGTGCGGTGGCGCTGTTCTCCTCGGCCGTCAGTCCCCAGAGCAGGTGCTCGGTCCCGATGTAGTTGTTGCGGTGCGCCACGGCGGCCCGCTTGATGTGCCGCATCGCCTGCTGGAGGCCGTCGGTCATGACCTCCGGCGGGTAGCGCTTGTGCGGGGCGTGGAAGCGCTGCTGGACCGCCTGCCGGGACACCCCGAGCACCGCCCCGATGTCGTTCCACGAACGGCCGTGCAGCCGGCAGTGCTCGACGTAGTCCTCGACCAGGTCATCGGCCAGCGCCTGAAGCCGGCCCGATACGCCGACCGCGGCCGACAGCAGGGCCAGCCAGTCGGGCTGCTCCTGACCGCCCGGCGCGTGGGCGGCGTCGCAGGTCCTGTCCACTTCCGCGATGAGGTCTTCCAGATCCGGTAGCGTCATAACGCAAGTACGCCTTGACAAAATGGAGTTGTCAAGGAGTGCTTGCCACATGGGAGGCCGCGTTCCGCACACCGCGATCTTCCCCGCGGCGGCCACGGGTGGGACGCTGGGCGTCATGGACCTCATCGCACACCTGCGCGCAGGACTTCCCGGGGAAGCGGTCCTCACCGACCCCGACGTCACCGGCTCCTACGCCCGCGACATGGCCAGCTTCTGCGCGGCGGGCACCCCCGCCGTCGTCGTCCTGCCGCGCACCGCCGAGCAGGTCCAGCACGTCATGCGCACCGCCACCGCGCTGCGCGTCCCGGTCGTCCCGCAGGGCTCGCGCACCGGCCTGTCCGGCGCGGCCAACGCGTCCGACGGCTGCATCGTCCTCTCGCTGTCCAAGATGGACGCCATCGTCGAGATCAACCCCGTCGACCGGATCGCGGTCGTCGAACCGGGCGTCATCAACGCCACCCTCTCCCGCGCCGTCAACGAGCACGGCCTGTACTACCCGCCGGATCCCTCCAGTTGGGAACAGTGCTCCATCGGCGGCAACATCGGCACCGCGTCCGGCGGCCTGTGCTGCGTCAAGTACGGCGTCACCGCCGAGTACGTGCTCGGCCTGGACGTCGTACTCGCCGACGGCCGGCTCCTGACGACCGGCCGGCGCACCGCCAAGGGTGTCGCTGGCTACGACCTCACCCGGCTGTTCGTCGGCTCCGAAGGCAGCCTCGGCGTCATCGTCCGCGCCGTCCTCGCCCTCAAGCCGCAGCCGCCCCAACAGCTCGTGCTGGCCGCCGAGTTCCCCTCCACCGCCGCCGCCTGCGAGGCGGTCTGCGAGATCATGGCCCGCGGCCACGCACCCTCGCTCCTCGAACTCATGGACCGTACGAGCATCCGCGCCGTCAACGCCATGACGAAGATGGGCCTGCCGGACACCACCGAGGCGCTGCTGCTGGCCGCCTTCGACACCCCGGAACCGGCCGCCGACCTCGCCGCGGTGGGCGCGCTGTGCACCGCGGCCGGCGCCACCGACGTCGTCCCCGCCGAGACCCCGGCCGAGTCCGACCTGCTGCTCCAGGCCCGTCGGCTGACCCTGACCGCCCTGGAACAGCTCAAGTCGGCCACCATGATCGACGACGTCTGCGTGCCCCGCTCCCGGCTGGCCGCCATGCTCGACGGCACCGCCGCCATCGCCGAGAAGTACGACCTCACCATCGGCGTCTGCGCGCACGCGGGCGACGGCAACACCCACCCCACCGTCTGCTTCGACGCCGACGACCCCGACGAGTCCCGCAGGGCCCGCGCCTCCTTCGACGACATCATGGCGCTCGGCCTGGAACTGGGCGGCACGATCACCGGCGAGCACGGCGTCGGCGTCCTGAAGAAGGAGTGGCTGGCGCGCGAACTGGGCCCGGTGGGCCTGGAGTTGCAGCGCGGCATCAAGGGCGTCTTCGACCCGCTGGGCCTCCTCAACCCGGGCAAACTGTTCTGAGAGGCCCGGCGCCCCGCCGCCCTCGTAGAGTCTCCGTCCATGAACACCACTCTGATGTCCGTCACCGGCCTGCTCATCCTCGCCATCCTGCTGCTGATATCCGCCGCCGACCGCCGCGCCAAGCTCCAGAACCGCCGCATCGCCCGCCTGGAACGGAAGATCGACCTGCTGTCCGCGCACACCGGCCTCCAGGAGCCCGAAGACCCCGCGCACGCCGAGATCGACGAGCTGCTGGGGCAGGGCAAGAAGATCCAGGCCATCAAGCGGCACCGCGAACTGACCGGCTCCGGCCTCGCCGAGGCCAAGACGGCCGTCGAGCGCCGGATGCGCTGACGCCGCGCCGGGCCCAGGATGGGCCCTGGGACGTCTCCACCCGACCCCGGCATCCGCACGGGCCCCGCCGAGCCACCCGAGGAGCGAGAGCCGATGGCAGCCAGCGCAACGCCCCGAGCCGCCGACGAAACCTACGACGTCATCGTGCTGGGCGCGGGCCCGACCGGCGAGAACCTCGCCGACCGCGCGCACGCCGCCGGGCTGAGCGCCGTCGTCGTGGAGAGCGAACTGGTCGGTGGCGAATGCTCCTACTGGGCGTGCATGCCGAGCAAGGCCCTGCTGCGCCCGGTCACCGCCAGATCCGAGGCCCGCCGGGTGCCGGGTCTCAAGGACGCGGTGGAAGGACCCCTGGACGCCGAGGCCGTGCTCGCCCACCGCGACGCCTTCGCCTCCCACTGGAAGGACGAAGGACAGGTCCGCTGGCTGGAGTCGGCCGGTATCGGCCTGATCCGCGGCAAGGGCAGGCTGGCCGGGCCGCGGCGGGTCGCCGTCGACGGCAGGACCCTGACCGCACGGCACGCGGTCGCGGTCTGCACCGGCAGCCGCGCGGTGCTGCCGCCGGTCCCGGGGCTCGCCGACGCCAAGCCCTGGACCAGCCGCGAGGCGACCAGCGCGGCATCCGTACCCGGCCGCCTGGTGATCGTCGGCGGCGGCGTGGTCGGCGTCGAGATGGCCACCGCCTGGCGGGCCCTGGGCGCGTCCGTGACGCTCCTGGTGCGCGGCGACGGACTGCTGCCCCGGATGGAACCGTTCGCCGGACACCTGGTCGCCGAATCGCTCGCCGAGGCGGGGGTGCTGCTGCGCACCGGCGTCGAGGCCCGCGAGGTGCGCCGGGAGGCCCCGGGCGGCGTCGTCACCGTCGTCCTGGACACCGGTGACGAGATCATCGCCGACGAGATCCTGATCGCCGCGGGCAGGGCGCCGCGCACCGACGACATCGGCCTGGAGTCCGTCGGCCTGGAACCCGGCAGCTGGCTCACGGTCGACGACAGCTGCCTGGTCGCCACACCGGGCGACGGCGACTGGCTCTACGGCGTCGGCGACGTCAACCACCGCGCGCTCCTGACCCACCAGGGCAAATACCAGGCCAGGATCGCCGGCGCCGCCATCGTCGCCCGCGCCCGGCAGGTACCGGTCCTGGAATCCGACCGCTGGGGGGCGCACGCCGCCACCGCCGACACCGCCGCCGTCCCGCAGGTCGTCTTCAGCGACCCCGAGGCCGCGTCGGCCGGACTGACCGCCGCCGAGGCGGAACGCGCCGGATACCGGATCCGCGTCGTCGACCAGGACCTGGGCGCGGTGGCAGGCGCCGCCCTGTACGCCGACGGCTACCGCGGCCGGGCCAGGATGGTCGTCGACCTGGACCGCGAGATCGTGCTCGGCGCGACCTTCGTCGGCCCCGGCGTCGGCGAACTGCTGCACTCCGCGACGGTCGCGGTGGCCGGCGAGGTCCCCCTCGAACGCCTCTGGCACGCGGTGCCCGCCTACCCGACGATCAGCGAGGTGTGGCTGCGGCTGCTGGAGGCGTACCGGGACGGCACGGCCTAGAGGGCGCCCGGACTCAGCCCGGCGCCACGTCCCCGCCCAGCGCCGCCGCGATCCGCAGATGCCCGGCGGCGTCATCGGGGCGGCCCTGGCGCTCCAGGGTGCGGCCGAGCATCAGGTGGGCGTACTCCTCGACCGGATCGAGGTCCAGGACGCCGCGCAACTCGGTCTCGGCGCGCCGCAGTTGGGCCGAGTGGTAGTAGGCGCGGGCGAGCAGCAGGCGCGGGCCGACCCGGGCGGGCGCCTCGTCGACCAGGTCGCGCAGGATCCGGGCAGCCGCGGTGAAGTCCTTGGCGTCGAAGAACAGCTGAGCGCGCTCCCAGCGTTCGGCCGGGGCGCCGTGGGTGAGGTAGGTGTCGTCGTGGCGGGCGCCTGCGCGGCCTGGCACGCCGTTCGCCGTGCCGTCCGCCGTTCCGTACGCCCTGAAGTCCTGGGGGTCGTGGTGCGCTGCGGTCATGACCGCGGAACACCACGAGATGGTTGAACATTCCATGGACGGGAGGGTGGGTGGGAGCTACCGCACCCTCCCCGGTCCGCGCCGGTGCCCGACGGGGCGTGCGCCACGCGCTACGCCCCCGGCTCCGACGACTCGTCGGCCGACCAGGGGTCGGCCGGCCACGGGTCGTCGCGGGTCGCCAGGGTCAGCAGCTCGCTCAGCCCTTTGTCGATGCCCAGGTGCTCCTGCTCGGATCCCGGCGGCACCACCCGCAGGGTGCGCTCCAGCCAGGCCGACACCGCCGCGGCCGGCGCTTCGAGCAGCGCGTCCCCGTCCGGCGACGACAGCGCCATGCAGACCAGGCTGCGCCCGTCCAGCTTCGTCGGCCACACCCGCACGTCCCCGTGGCCGCACGGCCGGAACACGCCCTCGACGAGCAGTTCGCGGGCGAACGTCCAGTTGACGGGCGCGTCCGAGCCGATGTGGAAGGTGACGTGGACGGCGTAGGGGTCGTCGGTCCTGTAGGTCAGCCTGGCCGGCACCGGAACACTCCGCTCCGCTGACACGACCAGGCCCAGTTCCAGTTCTCGTTCCACCACGGTGTGCATGAGGTCCACCTCTCTCCGCTCGCTGCGCGGGCCCCGGGAAAATCCGCCCGCGCAAGGAGAGAGGCCGCAGCCGCCGGTTCCTTACACAACTTCGTACAACTTTTTTCGCGGGCCTCTTCCAGGTGGTCGTGGACCCGAGCGCCGCCGTGACGACCGGAGGTCTGATAGATGTGGACGCTGCGTTGCGGCAGACTGCATCCCACATCCACCAGGACGAATACAGATACGGGACTTCGGACATGAGCGCCCCTACCTCAGGATCCGCCGGCAGCCCCACGCCAGGCTTCTACCCGGACCCGTCCATCCCCGGCTACATCCGGTACTGGAACGGTGCCGCGTGGGTGCCGGGCACCAGCAGGCCGGCGCCCGCCGACGGGGAGGCGATGCCCGCACCGCCGCCCGGGGCCGCGCCCGTCACCCCCGCGCCGCCCGTCACCCCCGTCGAGGAAACCGGGCCGGTCTTCTTCGACGAGGAGGCGGCGGGAGCGAACCTGCCGGGCGCACGCAGGTCCGACGACGCACCCGCCGCCTGGGACGACCCCGCCAGGCTGCACGGTTCAGGACCCGAGCCCGCGTCCGCCTGGCAGGCCGACGCCTCCCGGCAGGGCGGCTTCGGCGGCGAGGCCGCGGCCCGCGTCTCCTGGGGATCGCCTGACCAGCCGGGCGCCCCGCAGGGCGCGGGCGCCTGGGGCGGCCTGCCGCCGCAGCGCGACCAGCGGGCCGGGGGAGCGGAGCCCGGCGCGGGCGAGCCGCCCCAGACGCCCGCGACACCGGCCCCGCGGCAGCCGGATGAGCCGAAGGACCACCCCGACACCCCGCGGACGGACGGCACCGTCACGATCCGCGCCGTCCAGCCGCCCACCCGCGACCAGGGCACGACGGCGATCCGTGCGATCCGCCCGGACGGCGGCGGCGCACCCAAGGGCAACGACACCATGGCCATCCGGCTGCCCCCGCGCGGCGGCCCGGCACCGTCGGGGCCGCCCGGCACGTCGGGCCCCGGCGCCCCGCAGCCGCTGCCGTCGGCGGGATCCCCGCAGCAGACGCCGCCGCAGGCACCCCAGGCGTCCCAAGTGCCCCAGGCACCCCCGGCGTCGCACCCGGGCGCCGTACCTGGCCAGGGCCGCCCGCCGCAGCCCACGGCAGGTCCCGGAGCAGGCCCGCAGGGTCAGATCGCGCCCGCTCCCTCGCCCGGGTTCCCGGGGCAGGGCGGTCCCGCGGGCGCGCCGTCCGCGTCAGGTCCGGGCGCCGACGAGGGCGTCATCCCCTGGAAGCCGCCGAGCGCCGACATCTTCTTCGCCGCGGCGCAGGCCGCCCAGGGGCACCCCGCCGCGCTGGGCCGCAGGCTCGGCGCCCGGCTGATCGACCTGGCCGTGCTGCTGCTCGTCACCGTCGCCGCCGCGCTGCCGCTGTGGGGCTCGGCCGTCGACCACATCGACGGCAAGATCGAGGCGGCCAAGCAGTCCGGCAGGCAGGTGACGGTCTATCTGCTGGACGGCACGACCTTCCCGGTCTTCGCCGTGGTGCTGGGTGTCCTGCTGATCGGCGGCGGCCTGATCGAGGTGCTGCCGACCCTCAAGTGGGGCCGCACCCTCGGCAAGAAGCTGTGCGGGGTGCGGGTGCTGGACATCGAGAGCCACGACACCCCGCCGGTCGCGGCTGCGATCAAGCGCTGGCTGGTGTACGGCGTGCTGGGTGTCCTGGTGGTGGGTGTGGCCAACGCCGCCTGGTGCCTGTTCGACCGCCCGTGGCGGCAGTGCTGGCACGACAAGGTGGCGCGCACGTTCGTGGCCGCCGACTGACCCTGCCGGGCGGGCGCGCGGCCCGGATACCCCGAACGGCCTTCGCCGGATGCGGAGGGCCGCCGCAGAGGGTCGACTCGGGCCATGAGCAGCGAGACGCCCCGGCCCGGATCCGGTGAACCACCGGAGGACGACCCGTTCCTGAAGAAGCCGCAGGAGCCGCCGGCGGGTGGCGCCGGCGGTTCCCCGTACGGCGGTGCCGGCGCCCCGCCCCCGGGTGGACCGCCCCCGGGGGACGGCACCCCGCCGCCCTTCGGTCAGGATCCCTACGGCGGCGGCCGGTACGCGGGCAGTCCCTACGGCGGCGAGTACGGTGCGGCCGATCCGCTCGCCGGGATGCCGCCGCTGGCCGGGCGCGGCAGGCGGCTGGTGGCGCGCATCATCGACGCCATCATCATCGGCGTACCGGTCATGCTGATCATGAACGCGATCGTCGGGTGGGTGGACTACACCAGCACCAGCAACGCCCAGACCAGCAAGCAGGCGACGGTGTCCGGTGTGACGATGCTGGTGTATCTCGTCTACGAGGGCCTGATGCTGACCAGTCGGGGGCAGACGCTCGGCAAGATGGCGATGAAGATCCGGGTGGCGATGCTGTCGAACGGCTCGGTGCCGACCCAGCAGGCGGGCTGGCTGCGGGCGGCCGTCTACACGCTGCCGGAGATCGTGCCGTGCTGCGGATTCATCTTCTGGCTGGTCAACGTCCTGTGGTGCACCTGGGACAAGCCGTACCAGCAGTGTCTGCACGACAAGGCGGCCAAGACCGTGGTGGTGTCGGCGGCCTGACGGCCCTCAGCGCGAGGGGCGGCCGGCGCCGGCGCGGGTGGCGGCCGGCCGGGAGACGCGGGGGTGCGGCAGGCGGGCGGGCGCCGGCTCCCAGCGCGTGGTGGCGCGGGTGGCGCGGCGGCGGACCACCCGCGCGATGCCAGGCATCGGCACCGTCATCGCGACCAGAAGCCCGAGCCCGAGTCCGGCGACGGCGATGACCGCGACGCCGATGCCGGTCCGCGTCTGCGACAGCAGCAGCATCGCGAGGGTGGAGAGGAAGACGGTGGCCGAACCGTAGGCGAGCTGTGCGGCGGTCGGACGAGGCATGACGGGATCCGTCCTCGGAGCGTCGGCTGGATGTCGGTCGACAAGGGGTGTGCCGCCAATCGACTCTACGGTCCTTACTTCCCGTCAGGAACCTCTGGTAAGCGTGACCTCACCCACCGTCCCGGCGCACGGGGGGCGCACCGATTCATCGCAGGGGTGAACGGGTGTTCGTGGTAGGGGAGTTGAAGGTGGGGGTGTAGGGGCCGGTGTGCCCGGCGGCGGTGGCACGGGGGATTCGCGGGCCGCGTGCGGGGCATTCCCCGGCGGCGCCCGGTGGCCGTGACTCCCGTTCCGTCCCGTCCCGTTCCGCTCGGCTCCGCTCCGCACCGCACCGCTCTGCGCCGCTCTGTGCCGCTCCACGCCTCGCCGACCGTGCAACGTACGTCGATGACGTGAGCAAGTCAAGATCTGTCTTTTCCTCCGCCCTTCCGGTCAAATGCCTCGAACAGTGACCGTTCACAGGGGAGGGAAGCGTCAAGTGAGATATCGGAGAAGGGTGTTCAGACCGGCCGCCCTGGCCACGGCGATTGCCGCGATCGGGGCGGCTGCTTTGTCGTCGGGGGCGGTGGCCGCGGCCGAATCCGGCCACCCGCAGCCCGTTGCGCACCGTCAGGACCCGGCGCCCGAGCGGGCCGTTGACCACGACCTGAAGGGCCCGTTCAGCGACCGGCAGGCGGCGCGGCGCAAGGAAGCGCTCCAGCAGGTCATATCCGGCGACGCCGAGGCGGAGCGGCGGGGCGCCTCGCGGGTCGTGAAGCTGGGGAAGAGCAAGTACGTCGAGCTGGCGCGGGAGAAGACCGACAAGATCTTCACGATCCTGGTGGACTTCGGCGACAAGGTCGACGACACCACCCTGTACGACCCGGACGGCGACGGGCCGAAGCCGCCGGTGAAGAAGTACGGCGGCGAGCCAGGACCCGGGCACAACGAGATCGCCGAGCCGGACCGCAAGGACGACAACAGCACCGCCTGGCAGCGGGACTTCGACCGGAAGCACTTCCAGGACCTGTACTTCTCGCACGACAAGAAGAAGCAGTCGCTGGCGAAGTACTACGAGAAGCAGTCGTCGGGCCGCTACTCCGTCGAAGGCGAGGTCTCCGACTGGGTGCGGGTCGCCTGGAACGAGGCGCGGTACGGCTCGAACTACTGCGGTGACACCAACTGCCCCAGCGCCTGGGACCTGATCCGCGACGGCGTCAACCAGTGGGCGCAGGACCAGAAGGCGGCCGGCCGCACGGACGCGCAGATCAAGGCCGACCTCGCCGCGTACGACCAGTGGGACCGCTACGACCACGACGGCGACGGCAACTTCAACGAGCCCGACGGCTACATCGACCACTTCCAGATCGTGCACGCGGGCGAGGACGAGTCCGCGGGCGGCGGCGTCCAGAAGACCAACGCCCTCTGGGCGCACCGCTGGTACGCGTACGGCACCGACGCGGGCAAGAGCGGACCGGAGGGGAACCGGGCGGGCGGCACCGAGATCGGCGGCACCGGCATCTGGGTCGGCGACTACACCATGCAGCCGGAGAACGGCGGCCTGGGCGTCTTCGCCCACGAGTACGGGCACGACCTGGGGCTGCCGGACGAGTACGACACCACCGGAACCGGCGAATCGTCCGTGGATTTCTGGTCGTTGATGTCGGCGGGCTCCTGGCTCGGCACCGGCCAGAACGCCATCGGTGACCTGCCGGGCGACATGAGCGCCTGGGACAAGCTCCAGCTGGGATGGCTCAGTTACGGCAAGGCGAAGGCCGCGACGCCGTCCACCCACAAGCTCGGCGTCGCCGAGTACCACACCAAGGACGAGCAGGCGCTGGTCGTCGACCTGCCCGCCAAGTCGGTGAAGACCGACATCGTCCCGCCGGCCGAAGGCACCCACCAGTGGTGGAGCGGCATGGGCGACAACCTCAAGAACACCCTCTCCCGCCCGGTGGACCTCACCGGCGTCTCCAAGGCGGCGCTGACCCTCAAGGGCTGGTGGGACATCGAGGAGAACTACGACTTCCTGTACGCCGAGGTCTCCACCGACGGGGGCACCGACTGGACGCCGCTCGACGGCACCGCGAACGGCAAGGCCGTCCCGCGCGACGGCGGCGGCAAGCCGGGCCTGACCGGCGCCGCCGGCTCCTACCAGGACCTGGTCTTCCCGCTCGACGCGTACGCGGGCAAGAAGATCGACCTGCGCTTCCGTTACCAGACGGACGGCGGGATGGCCCAGAAGGGCTTCGCCGCCGACGCGCTCGGCGTGGTCGCCGACGGCAAGCCGCTCTTCACCGACGGCGCCGAGGGCGACGACAACGGCTGGAGCGCCAAGGGCTTCTCGCGGATCGGCGCGTCCTTCACCAAGGACTACCCGCAGTACTACCTCGCGGAGAACCGCCAGTACGTCTCGTACGACACGACCCTGAAGACCGGCCCTTACAACTTCGGCTGGACCACCGGACGGCCGGGCTGGGTCGAGCACTTCCCGTTCCAGAACGGGGTGCTGGTGTGGCTGTGGGACACCTCGCAGCCGGACAACAACGTCGGCACACACCCGGGCCGCGGCCAGATCCTGCCGGTCGACGCCCACCCCAGGGCCGAGAAGTGGGCCGACGGCAAGCTGATGCGCAACCGCTTCCAGACCTACGACGCGACGTTCACCCGGCACCGCACGGACGCCCTGCGGCTGCACAAGGACGGCAAGCCGGTGCGGATCAAGTCGAAGAAGGGCGTAGCGGTCTTCGACGACCACAACGGTGTCTACTACGACAAGGCGAACCCGACCGGTGGTGTCCTCGTTCCTGACACCCACACCCGGATCAAGATCATCAAGGAGGCCGGGGACGGCTCCACGGTGACCCTCCAGGTGGGGCGGGCACCCAAGTAACAGGTAAAGCCGCAGGTCAAAACATGATCGGCCGTTGCCCCCTGGCGGGCAGCGGCCGATCGCGTTTAGATGCGTCCTACAGTTCCTTGTTGACGCTGAGTCTCACGGGGGAGATATGTCCATGACCGGTGGCGGTTACATCAGACTTCCCGGCGGCAGCGTGGTGGTCGCCCTCGCCCTGCCAAGACCGGGTGGCGGCGGCCGTCGCGTCCGCGTACTCGTCCACGCCGCGAACCGCCAGCGCGCCCTGACCAGGCTGCGCAATCACGGGCTGCGCGCCGTCTACCTGCGCGGCAACATGCAGCCGCCGACACCGGACGAGGTGACCGCCGTCCTGCACCACCCGGACGGGCTGGTGTGGCGCCAGGCCCCGGACGACGACACGGAGTCCTGGCACCCGATACGGGCGCTGCTGCGGCCCGCGAACGCCGCCTGAGGGACGGCCGACGGGCTCCGGCGGCCGGGTCAGCCGGTGGCGACCACCGGCTTGCCGGACAGCTCGGCGCCCGCCTCCCGCAGCTCGGCCAGCGTCCGCTCGGTGGTGTGCGGGGACACCCCCGCCGTCAGGTCGAGGAGCACACGGGTGCGCAGCCCGGCCCGCAGCGCGTCCAGCGCGGTGGCCCGTACGCAGTGGTCGGTGGCGAGTCCGACCACGTCGACCTCGGTGACCCGGTGGGCGCGCAGCCAGTCGGCGAGCGAGGTGCCGTTCTCGTCCGTGCCCTCGAAACCGCTGTACGCGGCCTCGTACGCGCCCTTGTCGAAGACCGCGTCGATGGCGCCTGAGGCGACGGCGGGCGCGAAGTTCGCGTGGAAGCCGCTGCCTTCGGTGCCGGCCACGCAGTGCACCGGCCAGGAGTTCTCGTAGTCCGGCCGGTCGGAGAAGTGGTCGCCCGGATCGATGTGGTGGTCGCGGGTGGCCACCACGTGGCGGTAGCCGCTGCCCGCGGCGCGGCCCACCAGGTCGGTGATGGCCGCGGCGACGTCCGCGCCGCCCGCCACCGCGAGGCTGCCGCCCTCGCAGAAGTCGTTCTGTACGTCGACGACGAGCAGTGCCCGGTGCATGGTGCGTGCCTTCCGGATGGAGGTCGGGGAGCCCGCCGCGACGGGGTTCTCCGGTGGTGTGACCGAGGGTAGTCACCTTCCGGCCCGAGCGGGAGTGGCCGGATGGGGCCGTCCGCCGGGCCGGCCGGGCGGGGGCATGCGCCCGCGCCCGGCGGTGGCGTCAGACGTATTCGGTCGGGATCACGGCCTCGCCGCGGGAGAGCTGGGTCGCCGACAGCGGCAGCCCGGCGCGGGCCGTGATGTGCCGGTCCCGCACCGTGTCCAGCGGCTCGCGCGCCACCACATCGCCCGCGGTCACCAGCGGCACCAGCAACTGCCGCCCGGCCAGCTCGTCGGGCACCTCGCCGGTCCCCACGACCTCGGCCTCGGCCACGCCGTCCTCGTCCAGCCGGCGCGCGGCCCACTTACGGCCGCCGACGGACGACTTGGCGCCCATCGACTTCTTGGCCACCGCCTTCAGCGGGGCGTCCGGGGCGTTGCTGTCCGCCCGCGCCACCAGCTTGTAGACCATCGAGCAGGTCGGGTGGCCGCTGCCGGTCACCAGCTGGGTGCCGACGCCGTACGCGTCCACCGGCGCGGCGGCGAGCGAGGCGATGGCGTACTCGTCCAGATCGCTGGTCACCACGATCTTGGTGTCCTTGGCGCCCAGTTCGTCGAGCTGCTGGCGGACCCGGTGGGCGATCAGCAGCAGGTCGCCGGAGTCGATCCGGACCGCGCCGAGTCCAGGACCCGCGACCTCCACGGCGGTGCGGACCGCCTCGGCCACGTCGAAGGTGTCCACCAGCAGTGTCGTGCCGCTGCCGAGGGTGTCGACCTGCGCGGTGAAGGCGTCCCGCTCGGTGTCGTGCAGCAGGGTGAAGGCGTGTGCGCTGGTGCCGACGGTGGGGATGTTGTAGCGGAAGCCGGCCGCCAGGTCGGACGTGGTGTGGAAGCCGCCGACGTACGCGGAGCGGGCCGCGGCCACCGCCGCCAGCTCGTGGGTGCGGCGGGCGCCCATCTCCATCAGCGGGCGGTTTCCGGCCGCAACCGACATCCGGGACGCGGCGGCGGCCACCGCGGAGTCGTGGTTGAGGATGGAGAGGATCACCGTCTCCAGCACCACCGCCTCGGCGAAGGTGCCCTCGACCCGCATGATCGGGGAGCCGGGGAAGTAGACCTCGCCCTCCGGATAGCCCCAGATGTCGCCGCGGAAGCGGTAGCCGGCCAGCCACTTGAGCGTCGGCTCGTCCAGGATGCCGCGCTCGCGCAGGAAGCCGAGGATGGTCTCGTCGAACCGGAAGTTCTCCACCGCGTCCAGCACCCGGCCGGTGCCGGCCACCACGCCGTAGCGGCGGCCCTCGGGCAGCCTCCGGGTGAAGACCTCGAAGACCGAGCGCCGGTCCGCGTTCCCGGACCGCAAGGCGGCCTGCAGCATGGTGAGTTCGTACTGGTCGGTGAAGAGCGCAGTCGACGGCACGGCCACCGGCAGCCCCAGGTCTGCTGTGTTCATGAAGGAGATGCTACCCCCATTACTCGTCACTCTGACGATTTCGGGTCGGGGCGGCAGCCGATGGCCGTCGGCTGCCGTGCGGGAGGTGCGTACCTGTGGGGCGTTTGTGCGCCGCCCGGCCCCGGGTGGCAGCATGGGGCACGTGAGCGCTCATCCGTCACCCACGATCACTCTCCGGCCGCACCGCTGCACCCTCAGCGTCCCGGTGGAGATCGAACGTCCCGAGTCGAGCGAGGCTCCCTATGAGGTGCCGGAACCCGACGTCCCGTGGGTCACGATCGTCCACAACGACCCCGTCAACCTCATGAGCTACGTCTCCTATGTCTTCCAGTCCTACTTCGGCTACAGCAAGGACAAGGCCCACCAGTTGATGCTCGACGTCCATCACAAGGGCCGCGCGATCGTCTCCAGCGGCAGCCGCGAGGAAATGGAACGCGACGTACAGGCCATGCACGGCTACGGCCTGTGGGCGACCCTCCAGCAGGACCGCTGATGGCCGGCCACTTCGAGCCCCAGCCCGGCGGCGGCGCCGCCGTCACCCTCGACGAGGTCGAGATCTCCATCCTGCGCAGCCTCGCCGTGCAGCTCCTCGAACTCGTCGGCCCGGGGGACGAGCCCGGCGACGGCGGGAGCGACGACCTGCTCGCCTCGGTCTTCAACGACGGCCCCAGCGAGCCGCCCGCCGACCCCGTCCTGGCCCGCCTCTTCCCGGACGCGTACGGCGGCCCCGACGTGGTGCCGGACGACGACGTGCGCGCCGCGTCAGGCGAGTTCCGCCGCTACACCGAGAACGATCTTCGCGCCCGCAAGCGTGACGACGCCCTGGTGCTGATCCGCTCGCTGGACGCACTGTCGGCCGACCCGGAGACGGGCGCCGTGCTGCGCCTGGAGCCCGGCGAGTGCCGGCAGTGGCTCGGTACCCTCAACGACCTCCGGCTGGCCATCGGCACCCGCCTCGACGTCACGGACGAGGACGACGGCGGGGAGCTGCTGCGGCTGCCCGACACCGACCCGCGCAAGCCCATGGTGCTGGCCTACCTCTGGCTCGGCGGGCTCCAGGAAACACTTGTCGAATCGCTGATGTCCTGAAACCTGGTTACCATTCCGGGGACATTCGCTCAGCGGATGCTCAAATCCGGATAACGATCCCATCACCACACGCGTGCGCCTTGCCGAGTCTTTAGGGCTTTGTCCTGATTTTCGTGCGGCCCTGCCCCGGGGCATCCCTGGTCGGCTTACAAGGCGCCGTGATAGATGTTCACGACCTGCCGTGAGTGACGCCACCCCTGTCGCTGCGGGAGCGCTGAGCCGGCCGACCGTCGGCGTGCAGGAACTCCATCCGGGGGGATCGGAACCCGATCCGGACAGACCGGGTCGGTATGGAGAAAGGCGCACCACTCATGACCTCTGTGCAGGTCGACAAGCAGCACGACGGCAATGAGGCCGCTGGGAAAGGCTCGGGAGAGGGCTACCAGCGGGGTCTGGGTAATCGCCAGATCCAGATGATCGCCATTGGTGGCGCCATCGGTACCGGCCTGTTCCTGGGGGCGGGCAAGGCGATATCCAAGGCGGGGCCCAGCATCATCCTGGCCTACGCGATCGTCGGTCTCGTCATCTTCTTCATCATGCGGGCACTGGGCGAACTGCTCATGTACCGGCCCGTCTCCGGCTCCTTCTCGGAGTACGGACGCGAATTCCTCGGCCCGTTCATCGGCTTCGTGACCGGCTGGACGTACTGGCTGTTCTGGGTCGTCACCGGCATCACCGAGGTAACTGCCGCGGCCACCTATATTCACTACTGGAACCAGGACATCCCACAATGGGTGTCCTCATTGATCTTCACCGTTGCACTCTTCGGCATCAATCTGATCTCCGTGAAGATCTTCGGAGAGCTGGAATTCTGGTTCTCGATGGTCAAGGTCACCGCGATCATCGGAATGATCCTCATAGGTCTCGGCGTCATCATCATCGGCTTCTCCGACGCCGGTGACACCGCTTCCTTCTCCCTTCTCTGGTCCGACGGCGGTTTCTTCCCCAAGGGCGTCGGCGGCACGCTGATGACCCTGCAGATCGTGATGTTCGCGTTCCTCGCCGTCGAACTCGTCGGCGTCACCGCGGGCGAGGCCAAGGACCCGAAGAAGGTCCTGCCCAAGGCGATCAACACCGTTCCGTGGCGCATCGGCCTCTTCTACATCGGCGCGCTCATCATCATTCTGTCCGTCGTCAGCTGGACGGCCTTCGCGCCGAACGTCAGCCCCTTCGTCGAGGCGTTCCGGCACATCGGCCTCCCGGCCGGCGCCGGCATCGTCAACTTCGTCGTGCTGACCGCCGCGCTGTCGTCCGCCAACTCCGGCATGTACTCCACCGGCCGCATGCTGCGGGACCTCGCACTCAACGGCCAGGGCCCGAAGCTCTTCACGCACCTCAGCAAGAACGGCCTGCCCACCTGGGGCACCGGCGTCTCCGTCGCGATGATGCTGGTGGGTGTCTGGATCAACTACCAGTGGCCCGGCGACGCGTTCAACTACGTCGTCTCCTTCGCCACCATCTCCGGCATGTGGGCCTGGATCGTCATCCTGCTCTCGCAGCTGCGCTTCCGGGCCAAGGCCAACCGCGGTGAGCTGCCGCAGTCCGAGTTCAAGGCGCCGGGCGCCCCGTACACCTCGCTCTTCGCGCTCGCCTTCATCGCCATGGTGATCGTGATGATGGGTGTGGACCCGGACGCCCGGATCTCGCTGTACGCGGCGCCGGTGTGGGCCGTCATCCTGACCGTCGGCTACCTCGCCATCAAGCGCAGGGACGCCGCCACGGCCACCGCTGTCCCGGCGGCCAAGGGCACGCCTTCGGACGGGGACACGAAGGGCTGACCCTCACTCCCGTCCCAGCATGCGGGCCCGTACGTACCACTCTCCGGTACGTGCGGGCCCGTCGGCCGTCCGCACCCTTTCCCGGGCGCCGCGGCGGGCCCTCTTATCCTTGCCGCATGCTGACCCTTACCAAGGCCCTTCACGACCAGATCGTCGCGCACTCCCGTAAGGACCACCCCGACGAGGCGTGCGGCGTCGTCGCGGGACCGGCCGGCAGTGGCCGTCCCGAGCGCTTCATCCCGATGCTGAACGCCGCCCGCTCGCCCACGTTCTACGAGTTCGACTCGGCGGACCTGCTCAAGCTCTACCGCGAGATGGACGACAGGGACGAGGAGCCGGTGATCGTCTACCACTCGCACACCGCCACCGAGGCGTACCCGTCGCGCACCGACATCTCGTACGCGAACGAGCCGGGCGCGCACTATGTCCTGGTATCCACCGCTGACGCCGACGATGCCGGACCCTTCCAGTTCCGCTCGTTCCGCATCGTGGACGGCGTGGTCACCGAGGAACCGGTCGAGCTGGTGGATTCGTACGCCTGACCTGGGGCTTCCTCGGCCACTGCGGGTACGGGCCGAGATGGCGGCCCGTACCGCGTCCCACCTGGCGTACACCCACCGTCCGCATCATGGGACGAGGTTCCAATACCCGGACCGGGAATCGCTACGATGACCACATGGTTGACCACGACGTGCGCGAGAAGAGGAGGGCCATGCACCAGCAGGCTCCGCTCGCCACGCGTCGCTCCGCCTCCGCCCTGCTGGGCGCCTTCGGCTGCGGAGCCGCCCGGCTGCACATCGACCTGTGCCGCCTGGCCGGCGCCATCTGTACGCGCCGCGCCGCCGCCTGAGCCGCAGCTCCGCGCCCCCGACGCACCCGCACCGCCGCAGGCCGTGCACTCGGGACGTACGCCACCCGCCACCGCACTCCGACAGGAGCACTCTCATGGCCATCGAGGTCCGAATCCCGACCATCCTGCGCACCTACACCGAAGGCGCCAAGGCCGTCGAGGGCAGCGGGGCGACCCTCGCCGACCTCTTCGCCGACCTGGAGAGCCGGCACGCCGGCATCCGCGAGCGCCTCGTCGACGGCGAGCAGCTGCGCCGCTTCGTGAACGTCTACCTCAACGACGAGGACGTGCGCTTCCTGGAAGGCATCTCCACCAAGCTCACCGACGGCGACCACGTCACGATCCTGCCGGCCGTGGCGGGCGGATCCGCCGCGGCGACGCCGCGTCCTGCCGGAGTGGCGTCCTGGCGACGAGCCGGGACGGTCTGACGGTGCGGTACGACTCCCCGCTGGCGGCGGTCGGGAACACCCCGCTCGTCCGCCTGCCGCGCCTCTCGCCATCCGACGACGTCCGCATCTGGGCGAAGCTGGAGGACCGCAACCCCACGGGCTCGGTCAAGGACCGCCCCGCGCTGCACATGATCGAGCAGGCGGAGAAGGCCGGCCGGCTCACCCCCGGCTGCACGATCCTGGAGCCGACCAGCGGCAACACCGGCATCTCGCTCGCCATGGCGGCCAAGCTCAAGGGCTACCGCATCGTCTGCGTGATGCCGGAGAACACCTCGTCCGAGCGGCGCGAACTGCTCGCGATGTGGGGCGCCGAGATCATCTCGTCGCCCGCGGCGGGCGGCTCCAACACCGCCGTACGGGTCGCCAAGGAACTCGCCGCCGAACACCCCGACTGGGTGATGCTCTACCAGTACGGCAACCCCGACAACGCCGGTGCGCACTACGCCACCACCGGCCCCGAGATCTTCGCCGACCTGCCGTCCGTCACCCACTTCGTGGCGGGCCTCGGCACCACAGGCACACTGATGGGCGTCGGCCGCTACCTGCGCGAGAAGGTCCCCGGCATCCAGATCGTCGCCGCCGAACCGCGCTACGACGACGTCGTCTACGGGCTGCGCAACCTCGATGAGGGCTTCATCCCGGAGCTGTACGACGAGTCGCAGCTCACCACCCGCTTCTCCGTCGGCTCCCAGGACGCGGTCGCCCGTACCCGCGAACTCCTCACCGAGGAAGGCATCTTCGCCGGAATCTCCACTGGCGCCGCCCTGCACGCGGCCATCGGTGTCGGCAAGAAGGCGCTGCGCGCCGGGCAGAGCGCCGACATCGTCTTCGTCGTCGCCGACGGCGGCTGGAAGTACCTCTCCACCGGCGTCTACACCGCCGAGTCGACCGAGGCGGCCATCGCCACCCTGCACGGCCAGCTCTGGGCCTGACCGCCTGACCCCTTCTGCACCGCCTGCGGGCGGGCCCGGACCTCACGGGCCCGCCCGCAGGCCGTCGCACGGCAGGACCTAGCTTCCCAAGTGCCGCACCCGGTCCCACACCAGCGGGTCGGCGACACCCGCGCGGCGCCGGAAGGCGTCCGCCGCCACCTCCCGCAGCTCGTCCGTCTCCAGATAGCTCCGGCGGCCCCGCGCGTCACCGACCGCCCCCGGGGGCAGCGGGATCACCCCGGGCCGCTCCTCGTGGTGCCGCGTGGTGATCTTGATGACGAGTGCCGTGCCGCCGCGCACCGACAGCACCAGGCAGGGCCGGTCCTTCGCACCGGCCGGGGTGTCCTCGTATGGAACCCGCGCCCACCAGATCTCGCCGGGCGCCGGACGGGTGGTCGTCCCGGGCCGCGCCGTGCCGCCGTCCGCGCGCCGGCCGACGGTGGTCCGCCGGCCGCGCCGCGGCGGACGGGCCGGTCCCGGCCTTGTGGTGCGGCGCCCGCGGCGCGGCGGTCGCCGGCTCCGCCCGCGCCCGTCGACCACCGCGGCGACCAGCGCCAACGCGATCACGACCACCACACCCGGCCACCACGAGGTGTCCACACCCGCTCCCTCCACGCCGCAGGTCCTGCGACCGTACCGGCAGCCGCCGTCCGCGGCACAGGGGAGAGGCCCGCCGCACCTGCCCACCCGGACTGGTGATTCCGCCCACAGCTCGCCCCGCTGGAGGCGCCACACAACCCTTTGCGCCTTACGCTCGTGGGCACTGCACTGAGAGCCCGTGTCCGCCGAGTACCGCCGGGTTACCGCAGGAAACCTGCGTGGACCGCCGGACCGCACCACACGGCACGGGCCTGCCGCTCCGCCGCCCCCGCACAGGAGGTTCACGACCGTATGAAGCTCACTGTCGTCGGATGCTCGGGGTCGTTCCCTTCCACGGAATCGGCCTGTTCGAGCTACCTCCTGGAGGCCGACGGCTTCAGGCTGCTCCTCGACATGGGCAACGGCGCCCTCGGCGAGCTGCAGCGCCACACCGGTCTTTACGACCTCGACGCCGTACTCCTTTCGCACCTGCACGCCGATCACTGCATCGACCTCTGCGGCTACTTCGTCGTCCGCTACTACCGGCCGGACGGCGGCCGTTGCGCGCCGATGCCGGTCTACGGGCCGGCCGGCACCGAGCGCCGGCTGACCGCCGCGCACGCCGACCTGCCGCACGAAGGGGCGATGAGCGAGGTCTTCGACTTCCGCACCCTGACGCCGGGTTCGTTCACCATCGGCCCCTTCACCCTCCGCGCGGAACGGGTCAGCCACCCCGTCGAGGCGTTTGGCTTCCGGATCGAGCACGACGGCCGTTCGCTGACGTACTCAGGCGACACCGGCACCTGCGCGGCGCTCGACGACCTCGCCGACGGCACCGACCTCTTCCTGTGCGAGGCGTCCTTCACGCACGGCAAGGAGGACATCCCCGATCTGCACCTCAACGGCCGCGAGGCGGGGGAGCACGCGCAGCGGGCCGGCGCGGGACGGCTGGTGCTGACCCACATCCCGCCGTGGACCGACCCGGACATCAGCCTCCGCGACGCGCAGAAGGTCTACGACGGGCCCGTCGAGGTCGCCAGGGCCGGGACGGTCTACGAGATCTGAGGCCCGCCGCGCGGCTGGAGCGGCGCGCGGCCGGGACGCACAAGGGCCCCGGAACCGATCGGTTCCGGGGCCCTTTCCCGTGTACGGGGTGACCGCTACGCCTTCGTCAGGTCCTCGACCTCTTCCTCGGGTTCGCGGCCCGGGGTGGTGAGGTTGAACTTCTTGATGGCGAAGCGGAACAGGACGTAGTAGATGACGCTGAAGACCAGGCCGATCGGGATGATCAGCCAGGGCTTGGTGGCCAGGTTCCAGTTCAGTACGTAGTCGATGGCGCCGGCCGAGAAGGTGAAGCCGTCGTGCACACCGAAGGCCCAGGTGACGGCCATCGAGATCGCGGTCAGCACCGCGTGGATCCCGTACAGCACCGGGGCGATGAACATGAACGAGAACTCGATCGGCTCGGTGATGCCGCAGACGAAGGAGGTCAGCGCGAGCGAGACCATCATGCCCATCACGGCCTTGCGGCGCTCGGGGCGGGCGGCGTGCGCGATGGCGACGGCGGCGGCCGGCAGGCCGAACATCATGATCGGGAAGAAGCCCGACATGAACTGTCCGGCGGACGGGTCACCGGCGAAGAAGCGGCCGATGTCGCCGTGCGCGACCTTGCCCGCCGCGTCGGTGAAGTCACCGAGCTGGAACCACGAGACGGTGTTGACGAACTGGTGCATGCCGATCGGCAGCAGGGCGCGGTTGATCAGGCCGAAGAGGCCGGCGCCGCCCGCGCCGAGGCCGGTCATCCACTCGCCGAAGCTGGAGATGCCGTCGCCGATGGGCTCCCAGACCAGCACGAAGAGCACACCGACCGCGGTGCCGACGAAGGCCATGATGATCGGGACGAGCCGGCGGCCGTTGAAGAAGCCGAGCCAGTCGACCAGCTTCTTGCGGTGGTAGCGCTGCCACAGGGTCGCGGCGAGCAGCCCCATGATGATGCCGCCGAGCACGCCGGGGTTGTTGAGGACCGGCTCGACCCACTTGCCCTTCTCGATGTGTCCCTCGGTGACCGGGAACGCCTTGAGGACATTGCTGTAGACCAGGAAGCCGACCAGCGCGGCGAGCGCGGTGGAGCCATCGGCCTTCTTGGCGAAGCCGATGGCCACGCCTATGCAGAACAGCAGCGGCAGGTTGTCGAAGACGGCACCGCCGGCCGCGGCGAAGACCTTGCTGACGTCGATCCAGCCCAGACCGTCCTTGCCGAAGACGTCCGGCTGCCCCAGCCGGTTGAGGATGCCCGCCGCGGGCAGCACGGCGATCGGCAGCTGGAGGCTGCGGCCGATCTTCTGCAGGCCCTGGAACAGGCCGGAGCCCCGCTTCTTTGCGGGGGCCGCCTTCGCGGCAGTGGCCGAACTCATCGGATTCCTCCTGGTGAGGCGGGCACTCGGGAAGGGGGACGGCCCGCTTGTTGGTCTACACCACTCAGTGGTTTAGACCATTCTTAGCACGTAGCCCCGACATAAAGGAATCCATTCTTCCAAGTGGTGTGGACCACATGGCGACCGGCCCTCGGGTCAACGGGCCCAAAGGCCGGAAAAAGCGGGGCCGGCATCCAGGAAATGCGCTGCCGCGAACCTCACCGGCCCAGTGTGCACGGCGAGTTGGGGCGCGCGGACGGAAAAGCCCGATGCTCACGCACCGGACTTCCGCGACTACTTCACGTTGTCCCTCTCCAATTCCTCCGCCATGTCCTCCGGCTCACGCCCCGGAGTCGTCAGATCGAATTTCGTGATCACGAAGCGGAAGAGGACGTAGTAAACCACGGCGAAGCACAGACCGATCGGAATGATCAGCCACGGCTTGGTCGCAAGACCCCAGTTGATGACGTAGTCGATCAGACCCGCCGAAAAGCTGAAACTGTCGTGCACCCCCAGCGCCCAGCTGACCGCCATCGACACCCCCGTCAGCACCGCGTGGATCCCGTACAGCACCGGCGCGATGAACAGGAACGAGTACTCGATCGGCTCGGTCACCCCGGTCACGAACGACGTCAGCCCGACCGACAGCATCATGCCCCCGACCTCCTTGCGCCGGTGCGGCTTGGCGCAGTGCGCGATCGCCAGCGCGGCGGCAGGCAGCGCGAACATCATGATCGGGAAGAAGCCGGTGGTGAACTGCCCCGCGGTCGGATCGCCCGCCAGGAACCGGTTGATGTCGCCGTGCACGACCGTGCCGTCCGGCTTGGTGAAGTCGCCGAACTGGAACCAGACGAACGTATTCAGGAACTGGTGCAGCCCCACCACCAGCAACGCCCGGTTGGCGACACCGAAAATGCCGGAACCGACCCAGTCCAGATCCGTCAGCCACTTGCTGAAACTCGTCAGCGCATCACCGACCGGCGGCCAGACGAACAGGCACACCACGGCGAACGCCAGGCCCACGAAGGCCATCACGATCGGCACCAGCCGCCTGCCGTTGAAAAAACCCAGCCAGTCCACCAGCTTCACCCGGTGCAGCCGCTGCCAGAACCACGCAGCCGCGAACCCCATCAGAATGCCGCCGAACACCCCCGGATTCTGGAACGTCGCCTGCGCCACCGCCCCCTTGCCGTCCACGCACACCCCGCCCCACAGGCCCGCCTGCGTATACGTCTGCCCCACGGCGCAGTCCACCGGGAACTGGTGCAGCACCGAGTAATAGACGAGGAAGCCGGCCACCGCAGCCAGCGCCGTCGACCCGTCCGCCTTCTTCGCCATCCCGATCGCGACACCGATGCAGAACAGCAGCGGCAGACCGAGCCCCGAATCCAGCAGCGCACCGCCCGCCCCCACGAACACCTTGGCGACGTCGTCCCAGCCGAGACCGTCGGCGCCGAACACATCCGGCTGCCCCAGCCGGTTGAGAATGCCCGCGGCTGGCAGCACGGCGATGGGCAACTGAAGGCTGCGCCCCATCTTCTGCATGCCCTGGAAGGCGTTGGCCGCCCAGGTCTTACGGGGAGTCGCCGCCGCACCGGAACTCATCCGCCACCTCCCGGCAGGCCGCCCGTCACCGCGTCGCCCGCGGTGTGCCGCATACTGGTGGTGTAGACCAGTTGTGGTGCGATTCCGGGCCCCCGGCGCGCACTCCGGGTGCTCGCCATCCTTCGCCAGACGGCGGGCAAACGCCCATAAAACTGGGCTGAACGTGCGTTACGGTTCGTCAACCGCACGGCAGAACCGCCGGCGGCCGAGACAAGCAGGAGTGGACATGGCCAGCAAGGCTGAGAAGATCGTCGCCGGGCTCGGCGGACTCGACAACATCGAAGAGGTCGAGGGCTGCATCACCCGCCTCCGCACCGAGGTCGTCGACGCCTCCCTCGTCGACGAGGCCGCACTCAAGGCCGCAGGCGCCCACGGCGTCGTCAAGATGGGCACCGCGATCCAGGTCGTCATCGGCACCGACGCGGACCCCATCGCCGCCGACATCGAAGACATGATGTGAGCTGACCCCCAGGTCACCACCACGCGGGCCCCGCCCCCGGCAACCCACGCCAGGGACGGGGCCCGCGCCGTTCCCACTGGACGAGCGAGCCCGAAGCCGCGCCCGCTGCCTGGCGGGGTCCGGCACGCACGCTCGCGGCGTTGTCGTCGGTCGCCGACGCTCCGCGTCGACTCTCTCCTCCGCCTTGCGATCGCACGCACCGGACCCCGCCAGGCCCGCCCTCCGGGCGGACGACACGGCTTCGGACGCACTCATCTAGGCTCTACGCCATGTCTCGCATCGACGGCCGCACCCCCGAACAGCTCCGCCCCGTACGTCTCGAACGCGGCTGGAGCAAGCACGCCGAAGGCTCCGTCCTCGTCTCCTTCGGCGACACCAAAGTCTTCTGCACCGCATCCGTCACCGAAGGCGTCCCCCGCTGGCGCAAGGGCAGCGGCGAGGGCTGGGTCACCGCCGAGTACTCGATGCTGCCCCGCTCCACCAACACCCGCGGCGACCGCGAAGCCGTACGCGGCAAGATCGGCGGACGCACCCACGAGATCTCCCGCCTCATCGGCCGCTCCCTCCGCGCCGTCATCGACTTCAAGGCACTCGGCGAGAACACCATCGTCCTCGACTGCGACGTCCTCCAGGCCGACGGCGGCACCCGCACCGCCGCCATCACCGGCGCCTACGTCGCCCTCGCCGACGCCATCACCTGGGCCCAGGGCAAGAAGATCGTCAAGCACGGCCGCAAGCCGCTGACCGGCACCGTCTCCGCCGTCAGCGTCGGCATCGTCGACGGCACCCCGCTCCTCGACCTCTGCTACGAGGAAGACGTCCGCGCCGACACCGACATGAACGTCGTCTGCACCGGCGACGGCCGCTTCGTCGAGGTCCAGGGCACCGCCGAAGCCGAGCCCTTCGCCCGCGACGAACTCAACGCACTCCTCGACCTCGCCGTCAACGGCTGCGCCACACTCGACGCAGCCCAGCACGAGGCACTCGCCCGCACCCTCTGACGACGCCCCAGGACGGACGGGGCCACGGCGACCCACGCCCGCCCCGTCCACCAGGCCGGCCCCCCCAGATCCGGCCCATTCCGTCCCGGCAACCAAAAACCGGCCCCGTGCGTGTCATCCTTTGCCCGAGCATGACCCAAGGGGAGGAACCGCACCATGGCCCAGCACCCGCACCGCCGACGACCCGCCGCCGCCACCGGACTCGCCACACTCGCCGCGGCGGCCCTCGCCTTCCCCCTCCTCACCGCCTGCGGAGCGGTCGACACGGCCGTGAACTGCGCCAAGACCGCCACCGCCGTCGTCAACGGCGTCGACAGACTCCAGAAGAACGCAGGCGACGCACTCGACGACCCGCAGCGCACCGAAAAGGCCCTCGACGACATCGACAAGGACCTCAAGGGCATCGGCGACTCGACCGGCGACCCCGACCTCGCCAAGACCGTCACGAGCCTGCAGCGCGCCGTCGACAACGCACAGCGCGCCGTCGAGGACAACAAGGCCCCCGACCTCCAGCCCCTCGCGGACGCGGCCGGTGAACTCACCAAGGTCTGCACCCCGGGATAATCACGTCCCATGCAGCACACAACCGAACCGCGGACCCCCCGCCGCCTGATCCTCGCCACCCGCAACGCCGGCAAGATCACCGAACTCCGCGCCATCCTGGCCACCGTCGGCCTCGACGTCGAACTCGTCGGCGCCGACGCCTACCCGGAGGTCCCCGACGTCAAGGAAACCGGCGTCACCTTCGCCGAGAACGCCCTGCTGAAGGCGCACGCCCTGGCCCGCGCCACCGGCCATCCCGCCGTCGCCGACGACTCCGGCCTGTGCGTCGAGGTACTCGGCGGCGCCCCCGGCATCTTCTCCGCCCGCTGGTCAGGCCGGCACGGCGACGACCGCGCCAACCTCGCCCTGCTCCTCGCCCAGCTCTCCGACATCGACGACAACCACCGCGCCGCCCACTTCGCCTGCGCCGCCGCCCTGGCCCTCCCCGACGGCACCCAGCGCGTCGTCGAAGGCACCCTGCGCGGCACCCTGCGCCACACCCCCGCCGGCACCGGAGGCTTCGGCTACGACCCGATCCTCCAGCCCCTCGGCGAGACCCGCACCTGCGCCGAACTCACCGCCGACGAAAAGAACGCCATCAGCCACCGCGGCCAGGCGTTCCGGGCACTGGCACCGGTGGTGAAGGAACTCCTGGGCTGAGGCGGGCGGCTCACCCGCCGAAGGTCTGGCATGTATGGCGAAGGCCCGGCACGAGTGATCGTGCCGGGCCTTCGCCGATGCCTGGTGCGGCCGGAGGGACTCGAACCCTCAAGGGATTTCTCCCACAGCATCCTAAGTGCTGCGCGTAGGCCAATTCCGCCACGGCCGCTGGCCACCGGCGTCATCGTACCGGGCCGGGTGCGACCGACGGCATCGCCTTACCGGATCCCCCTGCCTGCTGGAACGCGGGCCCGTTCGTGCACTCCGCTGCGTCGGGTCGCCGCGTTGTCCTGCGGCTTCCGCCGCGACACCAAGTGTCGGTTATCGCATGGCAGTTGGGGCACAGTAGGCGCAGGTTGGCGGCTCGGTTGTCGCGCCAGTCGCCGTTGATGTGGTCCACTTCGAGCGTCATGGGACGGCCATGCCACGTGGGGCCCGTTCCGCACTCGGCACAGCGTTCGGGGACACCGGTCTGGCGGAGAGCGCGGCGCAACAGCACGCTCTTTTCGCGGTTGGCGCCGACCCGTTTCACGAGGATGCGCTCGGGCGGCTTCAGCGGAACGGTTCCCGGCTTCCCTCGCATGTGGCCCTGCCCCAGGAAGTGCGAGGTGTCGAGGCCGTCGTCGGTGATCCACTGCCTGAGGAGGGCGCGGGTCCTGGGGTTGTCGGGCAGGTTGAGTATCCGCAGGGTTGCCGCCAGAGAGATCGATCGGGTCACGGCGCGACGGAGCGCCACCTGCGATGGCCGGGGGCGATTGCGTACGAGGGTACGCCCCGCGGGGAAGTGCGAGACGTCGATGCCGTACTGCGCGAATCGTCTCAGCAGGTGCCGACGCAGCTCCGGGTAGGGGCGGGTGCCGAAGAAAGCGATGACTTCGTCGATCGTGGTGCAACATCGCGCTGCTTCGGCCAGAGATTCGGGTGTGTACCTCGTCCTCGCGGTCATGCCGTGGTCACCTTGCCTCAGCGGCGTTGCGTCGGCGCTTGTTGCGCCCCCGGTATGTGTCCGTCGCCGAGTGGCAGTTGGGGCAGAGCAGTCTGAGGTTCTCCCGGCGGTTGTTGCGCCAGTCGCCGTCGACGTGGTCCACCTCCAGAGGTAGCGGGCGGTGCCGCCAGACCGCCCCTGTGCCACAGCCCGCGCAGCGCTCATCGGCCCCGAGGGCCAGCAGGGCCTCCTCGAGGCGGCTGCTCGGTACTCGGCGGGTGGCGGTTTCCATCAGGAGTTCGTGAGGGGTGCGCTTCCGGCGTGCTGTGCCATTCCTCCGCCCCTGTGGCGTGAAATGCGAGGTGTCGACCCCGAGGCTGCGGATGCGTCTGCTGATGTGGGTGTGCTGCCCGCCCACCGGATCCAGCCCGAGCCGACGCAGAACCTCGCACATGTTCGCCGAACGGGCCACCGCCTCCTCAAGGGCCTCCCTCGTCCACCGTGCCCCCTCCCGTTCGAAATGGGAGGTGTCGACCCCCAGCGACCGGATCCGGTCGCGCAGATAACGCCGGGAGCGTCCCTTCGGATCCACCCCCAGCTTGGTCAGCGCCTCCGACAGCGTCCGTGACGTCGATGCCGCGGCGGCGAGCCGTTCCCTGGTGTACGGACTGGCCGGCATGTGCGCCCTCCCCGTTCTCCGCGCGGGCCCTTCCCGCACCCCCTCGAACAGAACAACGATCGAACGCCAAGACGGTTACGTGGGGTGAGGAAAAGAATGCGGAGGGTCCGGGTATGGCGAGGGCCCCGAGGTGCGTGCCCCGGGGCCCCTCGATGTGGCGTCGGTCAGAACTTCGGTTCCGTCGTCTGGGAGGTGATCATTTCGACCGCCTCCTCCTTGGTGGCGACGGAGGGCGGGGAGCCTTCCAGGGGCTGCTGGGCGGTTTCCTTCATGCAGGCCACGGCGATGACGCCGACGAGGGCTGCGCCCATCGTGTAGTAGGCGGGGACCATGACGTTCCCGTTGAACGCGCCCATCAGGGCCGTGATGACGAGCGGGGTGGTGCCGCCGAAGATCGAGACCGCGAGGTTGTAGCCGATGGAGAGCGAGCCGTAGCGGACGCTGGTGGGGAAGAGGGCGGGCAGGGCGGCGGACATGGTGCCCAGGAGGCAGACGAGGGAGAGGCCGAGGAGGGCCATGCCCCCGATGACCGTGGCGAAGCTGCCCTGCTTGACCAGGAGGAAGGCCGGGATGGACGTGATGAAGAAGCCGAGCATGCCGGTCATCAGCAGCGGCTTCCGGCCGAAGTGGTCGCTGAGCTTGCCGACGCTGCTGACGATCAGCATCAGGACGATCATGGTGCCGACCAGGATCAGCAGTCCGTGCGACTCCTTGTAGTGCAAGGTGTCGGTGAGGTACGTCGGCATGTACGACAGCAGCATGTAGTCGGTGATGTTGTACGCGCCGACGAGGGCGATGCACAGGATCAGCGTCGGCCACTGCTGGGCGAAGATCTCGCCGAGCTTCTTCTTCGGGGCGTTCTCCGACAGGTGCGAGAACTCCGCCTCGGCGTCGGTGGCGGAGCCCGTGGGCGTGTGGGTCTGGGACGCCTCCAGCTTCTGGAAGGCGGGGGTCTCGTCGAGCTTCATCCGCAGGTAGAGACCGACCAGGCCGAGCGGGCCCGCGACCAGGAACGGGATGCGCCAGCCCCACTGCACCATCGCCTCGTCGGTCAGCGCGGCGTTGAGGATCAGCACGATGCCGGCGGCGCCGGTGTAGCCGATCAGGGTGCCCATCTCCAGGAAGCTGCCGAAGTATCCGCGCTTCTTGTCGGGGGCGTACTCGGCTATGAAGGTCGAGGCGCCGCCGTACTCGCCGCCGGTGGAGAAGCCCTGGATGAGACGGAAGATGATCAGGAGTGCGGGCGACCAGAAGCCGATCGCCGCGTACGAGGGGATCAGGCCGATGCAGAGGGTGCCGATCGCCATCATGATCATGGTGAGGGCGAGGACCTTCTTGCGGCCGATGCGGTCGCCGAGCGGGCCGAAGTAGGCGCCGCCGAGTGGCCGTACGAGGAAGGCCACGGCGAACGTCGCGAACGTCGACAGCAGGCCGGCCGTGTCGCTGCCGCCGGGGAAGAAGACCTTGCTGATGACGACGGCGAGATAGGCGTAGATCCCGAAGTCGAACCACTCCATGGCGTTACCGAGGGCGGCGGCCTTCACGGCACGCTTGACCACCTTTTCGTCGGTGACCGTGATATCGGTGCGCCGGAGCTTGGGGTTCCTGCGCCGGGCTATGGCGCGGAAGAGCGCGCGGTGACGCTTCAGTGCTTCCGGGTCGTGTTCGGAAGCGTTCTCAGCTTCGGTGCTGCCGATCGGCACGAGGCGGTCCTCTCGTTCGGTCAGAGCGCGGGGTGCGCGATGGGGTACGACGAGTGCGCCTGCGCAGTCGAGCGCGGATCAAACCACTCTGGCGCCGGAACGCGATGTACGTCACTCGGGTTGGGCCGTCCGGATGACTTGTTCTGGCCTGCGGGTTTACGGGCCGGAGCGGGCTTTGGGAGCGCTTTCCGGCGGGGTGTGCCGTTACAGAACTGGTACACAGCCGCGGGGTCATCGCAGCGTCCGGGCAATCCGTCCGTGTGGCGGAGGGGGGAGGGTGGTGTGCTGTCGTCACCGTCCGTGCGCCCGGAGCCGCCGCTCCGTCGCGCGTGCGAGGAGAGTGGCGGCGTTCGTGTGTACCGGGTGGGGGTACGGGGCGTGGGCTCCGGGAGGAGAGGGCGATGACCGACCGCGACGGAGCGCGCCGGATGAGGGGGCGTATCGCCCTGGTGGCGTTCGTGGTGGTCACCGCGCTGGCCGCGGGCGGGGTGTGGTTCGGCCAGTCGGGGGGCCATGCGACGGCGGTCGATGTGGCGCCGAAGACGTCGGCGGTGCAGGACGTGAAGTCGTCGGGGAAGCCGTCGGACGGGCTGCCGGGGGTGCGGGACTGCGGCTCGGGCGAGCCGGAGGTCAAGCCGCGGGTGATCACGTTGACGTGTGCGGATGCGGGCATGGTGGCGACGGCCATCACCTGGGAGAAGTACGGCGCGAGGTCGGCGGAGGGCAGGGGCGTGGTGCAGGTCGAGAAGACCGCGGCGGGCGGGGGCGCGGATTCGGTGTTCCCCGCGACGTTCCGGCTCTACGGGGCGGAGCCGGTGGAGGGCGGCCGGGCCTTCACGGGGCTTGAGGTGACGTACGACGGCTCGACGCCGCTCGGTGACACGACGGAGATGTACAACCTCGCGTGATGGGCATCCGAGGCCGGATCGCGTTGGCCATTTCGTGTATGACGGCGCTGGCCGTGGTGCTGCTGGGGTTCGCCGTGCACCACATCGCGGACGCCGAGCGGGAGCGTTCGGCGCGTGTGTACCAGGACTACCGGTTGAGTGCGGCGCTCCAGATCTACGAGCGGGACGGGACGCTGGCGATGGGGGCGCAGCTGGACGATGCGACGCTGCCTTCGCCGTTGCGGGCGGCTGCGTTCGAGGGGAAGTCGGGGACGTACGTCAGCGGGGGCGAGGATCCGCGGGTGTGGGCGGCGACGGGGGTCGGCGGGAGCGAGGAGCGGCCGGGGCGTTCGCTGTCGGTGTCGGCGGCGTTCCCCGATGACGATCCGGCGCAGCTGGCGCTGGACCGGGCGCTGCTGGTCGCGGGGGTGGGCACGGTCACGGTGATGGCGGTGGTGTCGTGGTTCGTGGCGCAGCGGCTGTCGCGGCGGCTGCGGCTGAGTGCGGCGGCGGCGCGGCGGATAGCCGCCGGTGCGGCTCCGGACGCGGACGCGCTGGCGAGCCGTGGCCGGGACGAGGTGGCCGAGCTGGGCCGCAGTGTGCATCACATGGCGATGTCGCTGGCGGCGCAGGCGCAGGCGGAGCGGGAGTTCACCGCGGATGTGGCGCATGAGCTGCGTACGCCGGTGGCGGGTCTGGTGGCGGCTGCCGAGCTGTTGCCGCAGCCGCGTGCGGTGGAGATGGTGCAGGACCGGGCGCAGGCGATGCGGCGGCTGGTGGAGGACCTGCTGGAGGTGTCGCGTCTTGACGCCGGGGTGGAGCGGGCGGATCTGGATGCCTGTGAGCTGCCGTCGCTGGTGCGGGGGATCGTGAAGCGGGCGGTGCGGCAGCGGGGCGTGTCCGAGGTGTCGGTTTCGGTGTCGGTGGAGGGGGAGCCGCGGATCGTGGAGACGGACCGGCGCCGGGTGGAGCGGGTGCTGGTGAATCTGCTGGCGAACGCGGCGAAGCACGGGGAGCCGCCGATCGAGGTGGTGGTGGCGGGCAGCCGGATCGTGGTGCGTGATCACGGTCCCGGCTATCCGGCGGAGTTGTGCGCCGAGGGGCCGCGGCGGTTCCGTACGGCGGCGCCGGAGCGGGGGACGGGGCACGGCCTGGGGCTGACGATCGCGGCGGGCCAGGCGGAGGTGCTGGGGGCGCGGCTGGACTTCGGTACGGCGGCGCAGGGCGGCGCCGAGGCCGTCCTGGAGCTGCCGGACCGGACGGCGGGGGGCGATGTGGACGTGGTGGGGGCGAGGTAGGGGCGGTTGGGGCGGGGAGAGTCCGGGGCGGGGAGAGGCTTCCGGTTTCGGGCGGGCGCGGGCGGCGTTTCACCCCCCCCACCCCCGAACCCACCCCCGCCCCCTCCCCCGTAGGGGGAGAGGGGGGAGGGGGCGGGGGGAGCCTCACAGCGGGCGGGGGGAGCCTTCGCGGCGGGCGGGGAGCCTTCGGGCCCCCGCCTCACAGCCCCGGCCTCACACCCCGAGCCCTGCCTCAGAGCCCCGAGCCCCGTCTCACAGCCCCAGGTCCTTGATGATCTTGGCGACGTGGCCGGTGGCCTTGACGTTGTAGAGGGCGCGTTCGACCTTGCCCTCCTCGTCGACGATGACGGTGGAGCGGATGACTCCGGTGACGGTCTTGCCGTAGAGCTTCTTCTCGCCGAAGGCGCCGTATGCCTCCAGGACCTGTTTGTCGGGGTCGCCGACGAGGGTGACCTTGAGGTCTTCCTTCTCGCGGAACTTGGCGAGCTTCTCCGGCTTGTCGGGGGAGATGCCGATGACGTCGTAGCCGTGGCCGGCGAGGAAGTCGAGGTTGTCGGTGAAGTCGCAGGCCTGCTTGGTGCAGCCGGGGGTCAGCGCGGCCGGGTAGAAGTAGACGATGACCTTGCGGCCCTTGTGGTCGGCGAGCGAGATCTCGTTGCCGTCCGCGTCGGGGAGGGTGAAGGCGGGGGCGGTGTCACCGGTCTGCAGTCGCTCGCTCATGTCTCTCCTTCGGATGGTGCGTACGCCCCCGAGATTACGGCTTCCGTGGGGCCTGTGGTGCGGTGCGGTGGAAGCCGTGGCTGCGCGTAACGGGGGTGCTGAGGGCGCGGGCGGGTGTGAGCTGACAGACTGTCCTTCACGAATCGGCACGGACAGGATCTTGGCCGGTTCCGTACGGGGCTCGTGCCCGGTCCTGTACGCATCGGCCCGAGACGACGGAGGCAGCGCGGTGTCGGAAGCCAGGACCCCTGCGCAGATCGAGGCGGACATCGTCCGCCGGCGGCAGGATCTCGCCGTGACGCTGGACGAGATCGGTGTGCGGCTGCACCCGAAGACGATCATCGGTGAGGCGAAGGCGAAGACCGCAGAGGCGGTGGACCGGACGGCGGGGCGTGCGTACGTGGCCGTCAACCGTGTGGTCTCGGATGTGCGTGCCCAGCTGGTGTCGGAGGACGGCGCGCCGCGGCTGGAGCGGATCGTTCCGGTGGCCATGGTCGGCGTGGGTGTGGTGGGCCTGCTGGTGGTGACCACCAAACGGCGCCGCGGCTGAACGGCGCCCGGCGGCCCGGCAGTCGGCAGGGTGCGGGTACGGTCGTGCCGTGAGCCCGAATAACACCAAGGACACCCACGACAAGCTGCCGATCCGGATGCTGCACGACCGCGTGCTGGTGCGGACGGACATCCCCGAGGGCGAGCGGCGCTCGACCGGGGGCATCGTCATTCCGGCGACCGCTGCCGTCGGCCGCCGCCTGGCCTGGGCGGAGGTGGTCGCCGTCGGCCAGAACGTGCGGACCGTCGAGGTGGGTGACCGGGTGCTGTACGACCCGGAGGACCGTGCCGAGGTCGAGGTGCGCGGTGTGGCGTATGTGCTGATGCGGGAGCGGGATCTGCACGCGGTGGCCGCGGAGCGTCTTGAGGGCTCGGACGATGCGACCGGGCTGTATCTGTAGTCGTTAGCGGTGGCCGCCGTCGGTAGCCGTCTTCGGCAGTCATGCGTAAGTGCCCTGCGATGAACGGGCGGTGATCAAGGTCACCGCCCGTTGTGCTGGGCTTTTGCTAGCCTCGAAGACACCCGACGAGACGCGCCGTACCGGGCAGGACAAGACGACGCACCCCTGTTGAAGGTCTTTCACGGAGGTGCCGTCATGGCATGGGTTTTGTTGATCATCGCCGGTCTGCTGGAGGTCGGCTGGTCGATCGGGATGAAGTTCACCGAGGGGTTCACGCGGTTGTGGCCCAGCGTGTTCACCGGCGCGGGCATCATCGCGAGCATGCTGCTGCTGTCGATCGCCGCGCGGTCCCTGCCGATCGGCACGGCGTACGGCGTGTGGGTCGGTATCGGTGCCGCGGGCGCCGCGGTCGTGGGGATGCTGGTGCTCGGCGAACCGGCCACCGCGGCGCGGATCTTCTTCATCTGTCTGCTGCTGGTGTCGGTGGTGGGGCTCAAGGCGACGTCAGGCCACTGAGCCGGCGGCCCGGCCTCGTTCTGGCGCCGCCCGGCACGCCCTGGCTAGTAGTCGTCCTCGGGGCCCACGGTCGGGAAGTCCTCGGTGGGGGCGCCGGTCGGCTCGGTCGGTGCGGTGTCGGTGGGTCCGGGTTCGCCGGGTTCTGTGGGCGGGGTGGTGGGTTCCCCGTCGCCCGGCTGCGGTGTGGTGGTTGCGGACGGGAATCCGGAGTCATCGGGGCCGGGTTCGTGGGCGCCGGGCTCCAGTTGGAGGTCGAAGTCGCGGACGGGTTGTCCGTCGAGGACGGTCGCGGTGTAGTCGGCCCAGATCTCGGCGGGGAAGCCGCCGCCGTTGACCCGTGACAGGCCGGCCGCGCCGTAGAGCGGTTCCTGGGCGGCGGTCTTGGGGTGCTGGCCCAATACGGCGACGACGGTGGCGAGTTCGGGGGTGTAGCCGGCGAACCAGGCGGCCTTGTCGCCCTCCGCGGTGCCGGTCTTTCCTGCTGCCGGGCGGCCCGCCTCCTGTGCCGCGGTGGCGGTGCCGCCCTCGACGACGCTGCGCAGGACGGACGTGGTGGTGTCGGCCGCTTCCCGGCCGATGGCGGTGGTCCTGGCGCGTTCGGGGAGCGGGACGTCCGCGCCGGCCTTGGTGAGCTTGTCGACGAGCGTGTAGGGGCGCTGTTGGCCGTGGTTGGCGAGGGTGGCGTACACCTGCGTCATGTCGAGGACGCTGGGGGTGGCGGTGCCCAGGGAGATGGCGCCCTGCGAGGTGGCGAGGCTGGGGGTGCCGGACGGGATTCCCAGGGCGACGGCGGTGTCCTTGACCTTGGCCGGGCCGACGTCGATGCCCATCTGCGCGTAGACGGCGTTGACGGACTTGTCCATGGCCTCGGTGACGGTGATCGGGCCGTAGGAGCGGTCGTCCTCGTTGGCGGGGGCGAAGCCGGTGGGGGTGCCGTTGTTGAGGGTCATGCGCTTGTTGGTGCCGTCGTAGACGGTCTGGGGGGTGATGCGGGTGCCGTCCTGGGTGGTGGAGCCGTTCTGCACGGCGGAGGCGAAGACGATCGGCTTGAAGACGGAGCCCACCTGGTAGTCGCGCCGGGTGGCGCCGTTGACGTACTGCTCGGCGTAGTCGACGCCGCCGTACATGGCGACGACCCGGCCGGTTTCCGGGGCGATGGAGGCGCCGCCCGCCCGGACGTAGGAGTCGACTTTCCTGCTGTCGCTCAGCTGGTCCATCAGCCGGGTGTCGACGGCGTCGGTGAAGGCTTCCTGGCGGTCCTTGTCGAGGGTGGTGGTGATGCGGTAGCCGCCGGAGCGCAGGGTGTCCTCGTCGACGATCTTGTGGTCGGTCAGGTAGTCGGTGACGGCTTTGACGACGTAGCCGCGCTGGCCGCTGAGGCCGGTGGGGGACGTGGCGCGGTCCGGTGCGGGGAAGGTCATGCCGGCCCGGTCGGCGCGGCTGAGCCACTTCTTCTTCACCATGCCGTCCAGGACGTAGTTCCAGCGCGCCAGGACCCGTGACTTGTTCTCGGGGTGGGCGGTGATGTCGAACGCGCTGGGGGAGTTGAGGAGGGTGGCCAGGTAGGCGCCCTCGGCGGTGGTGAGTTCGTCGGAGTTCTTGCCGTAGTACGCCTGGGCGGCGGCCTGGATGCCGTAGGCGTTGCGGCCGTAGTAGCTGGTGTTGAGGTAGCCCTCCAGGATCTCTTCCTTGCTCGCCTCGCGGTCCAGCTTGATGGAGATGAAGAACTCCTTGGCCTTGCGGGTGACGGTCTGTTCCTGGCCGAGGTAGTAGTTCTTGACGTACTGCTGGGTGATGGTCGAGCCGGACTGTTTGCCCTTGCCGGTGACGGTGTTCCAGGCGGCCCGGATCATCGCGCCGGGGTCGACGGCCGATTCGGAGTAGAAGTCGCGGTCCTCGGCGGCGAGCACGGACCGCTGGACGGTCCTGGGGATCTGGCTGAGCGGGACGTTCTCGCGGTTGACGTCGCCGTCGCGGGCCAGTTCCGTGCCGTCGGAGTAGAGGTAGACGTTGCTCTGGGCCTTGGCCGCGCTGTTGGCGGGCGGGATGTCGACGAGGAGGTAGCCGGCGATCAGGCCGCCGCCGACGACCAGCAGGATCAGCAGCAGCGTGCCGAGGAGCTGGCGCCAGGTGGGGAGGAAGCGGCGCCGGCCGGTGCGCCGCGGGCGGCGTGGCGGGCGCTCGGCCCAGGCGGCCGTGGGGCCGGGCCGCGGGCCCTGCTGCGGGGGACCGTCGTGTTCCGGTCCGTGCTGCGGCTCTTCGCTCATCTGGTGGGACTCCTCTGCCGCCGCCGGGGATGGCGCTGCGGTGGATCGGTGCCGTCGGGGGATGCGCGTGACGTCCTGTCAAGGCTTACCCGCCCCGGGACGTTCTGTCGCCTCATCTGCTCCTGCCGCGAGGGGCGGCGTGCGCCCTGGACCGCTCCGCTTCCGGCCGGACGGGGCCCCTCGCGCACCCCTTCGGGTGATAAATCGATGGTGGCCGCTCCGGTTACCGCAGTACGCTCCGGTGCTTTGCCGCCATCCGCCGGCCGGCGTCGTATCCGTCCGCCGGGCGTCGGGTCCGCCGCTCAGGTGGCAGCGGTACCGAGCACGAAGGGGAGCGCGCTGATGCTGTACACGGCCGTGGCGGCCGGCGGCTTCCGGCGGTACGCGACGTACCGCGTGGCCACCGCAGCCGGGGTGTTCACCAACACCGTCTTCGGTTTCATCGTCGCCTACTCGTACATCGCGCTGTGGCACGAGCGGCCTCACCTGGGCGGCTATGACCAGGCGCAGTCGCTGACGTTCGCCTGGACGGGGCAGGCGCTGCTGGCGGCCACCGCGATGATGACCGGCGGCGGGATCGCCGAACTCGAGGAGCGGATCCGCAGCGGGGACATCGCGGTGGACCTGCACCGGCCGGCCGATCTTCAGCTGTGGTGGCTGGCGGCGGACCTGGGGCGGGCGGGGTTCCAGCTGATCGGCCGCGGGGTGGTGCCGATGGCGGTGGGTGCCTGCTTCTTCGATCTGGCGCTGCCGGGGGACGGGTGGACGTGGGGGCTGTTCCTGGTGTCGTCCGTGCTGGCCGTGGTGGTGAGTTTCGCGGTGCGCTATCTCGTCGCGGTGGCGTCGTTCTGGCTGCTGGACGGGGCGGGCCTGGCGGTGATCAGCGGGCTGGCGTCGATGTTCTTCTCCGGGATGGTGCTGCCGCTGCGGATCTTCCCGGACGGGATCGGCCAGGTCGCGCAGTTGCTGCCGTGGGCGGCGCTGCTCCAGGTGCCGGCCGATGTGCTGATCGGCGCGCGGACCGGGGGTGCGGTGGTGCGGGGGCTGGTGTTCCAGGCGGGCTGGGCGGTGGTGCTGCTGGTGCTGGGGCGGCTGATGCAGTCGGCGGCCACCAGGAAGGTGGTGGTGCAAGGTGGCTGACGCCGGACGGGTACGGGCCGCGGGGACGACCGTGGCGGCCGGCGCTCCCGGGCGCGGTGGCGGGCGGGGCGCCGTGGCGGTGCAGGGGCTGCGGGTCTACGGGCTGATCGTGTGGATGTGGGTGCGCTCGACGCTCACCTACCGTGCGTCGTTCGTGATGACGGTGGTCGGCAACTTCGCGGCCAGTTCCCTGGACTTCGTCGCGATCCTGATGATGTTCTCCCACATCGACGCGCTCGGCGGCTTCTCGCTGGCCGAGGTCGCCTTCCTCTACGGCACGGCCAGCACCTCGCTCGGCCTGGCCGATCTGCTGCTGGGCAGCATGGACCGGCTCGGCAGCCGGATCAGGGACGGCACCCTGGACGTCTTGCTGCTGCGCCCGGTGCCGGTCTTCGCGCAGCTCGCCGCCGACCGCTTCGCGCTGCGCAGGCTGGGCAAGATCACCCAGGCGCTGCTGGTGCTCGGATGGTCGCTGGGCCGCCTGGAGGTGGACTGGACGGCGGGCCGGGTGCTGATGGTGCCGTTGACGGTGGTGTGCGGCGCGGTCATTTTCGGGGCGGTCTTCACGCTGGGTGCCGCGTTCCAGTTCTGGGCGCAGGACGCCGCCCAGGTGCAGAACTCGTTCACGTACGGCGGCAACGCCCTGCTGCAGTTCCCGCCGACGGTGTTCGGCAAGGACCTGGTGCGCGGGGTGACGTTCATCGTGCCGCTGGCGTTCGTGAACTGGCTGCCGGCGCTGTGGCTGCTGGGCCGTGACGACCCGTTGGGGCTGCCGGGGTGGGTGGACTTCCTGGGGCCCGTGGTGGCCCTGGCGCTGTGCGGGGTGGCGGGTCTTGCCTGGCGGCACGGGGTGCGGGCGTACCGGAGTACGGGGAGCTGAGGGGGCGTGGGGGTGCGGGAGACGAGCGGAGGAGGAGCGGTGAGTGGTGCCGCAGGGGACGTGATGATCGAGGTGGCGGACGTCGAGAAGGTCTTCTCGGTGCGCCGCAAGGCGGGGCGGCTGCGGCGGGTGCGGCAGGAGGTGCGGGCGGTGGAGGGGCTGACGTTCACCGTGCCGCGCGGCGAGATGGTCGGCTACATCGGGCCGAACGGCGCGGGCAAGTCGACGACGATCAAGATGCTGACGGGCATCCTGATGCCCAGCGGCGGCCGGCTGCGGGTGGCGGGGCTCGATCCGGCGCGCGAGCGCACCCGCCTCGCCCGCCGGATCGGTGTGGTGTTCGGGCAGCGCACCACCCTGTGGTGGGACCTGCCGCTGAAGGACTCGTACGAGCTGGTGCGCCGGATGTACCGCGTCCCGGACGCCGCCTTTCGCGCGAACCACGAGCGCTGCGTGGAGCTGCTGGACCTGGGGCCGCTGCTCGATGTGCCGGTGCGGCAGCTGTCGTTGGGGCAGCGGATGCGCGGGGACATCGCGGCGGCACTGCTGCACGACCCCGAGGTGCTCTATCTCGACGAGCCGACGATCGGGCTCGACGTGATCAGCAAGGCGAAGGTGCGGGACTTCCTGCGCGAGGTGAACGCGGAGCGCGGCACCACCGTCCTGCTGACCACCCACGACCTGACCGACATCGAGCAGCTGTGCCGCCGGGTGATGGTCATCGACCACGGGCGGCTGGTGTACGACGGGCGGCTCGGCGGGCTGCGGGCGGCAGGCGAGGGGGAGCGGACGCTGGTGGTCGACCTGGAGCGGGAGCTGCCGCCGATCGACGGGGTGCCGGGGGCCCGCACGGTCAAGGTGGCGGGGCCGCGGCAGTGGCTGGCGTTCCCCGCGGGGCAGAGCGCGGCGCCGCTGGTCGCGGCGGTCGCCGCGCGCTATCCGCTGGTGGATCTCTCGATCCGTGAGCCGGACATCGAGGACGTCATCGCCCGGCTGTACGCGGGCGGGCGTCCGGCGGGCGTGGCCGCCCCGCCCGCGGCCGGACGGTGAGGCGCTGGGCGCGCCGCGTGCCGTACGTGTTCGGGCTCGGCGCCCTTCCACGCCGCCGCAGCCACTCCCCTCCGTAGTCATTCCGCTACCAAGGGGGTCTGGGGCGGCCTAGGCTCGAGCCCTCTTCAACGTTCTGGAGACGGAGGGCGCTTTGGTGAACATCAAAGAGTTAAACCCTGACGCGAGCCCGCGAGCCGCCTTCGGTGCGCGCGTGCGCAGCGCCCGCGAAGCGCGTGGGTGGAAGCAGGACGACCTTGCCGAACTCGTCGGTTACTCCGGCAGGCACATCTCGGCGGTGGAAACCGGCTGCAAGCCGCCAACACTACGTTTTTCGCGCAGTCTTGACGCGGCCTTGGGTCTCACGGGGACCTCGGAGTCGTTCGAGCGCGCGTGGGGGGAGATCAGAAACGGGAGCTTGCTGGAGGGGTTTCCGGAGTACGTCACGCACGAGGCGCGGGCGACGGAGATCCGGTTGTTCGAGATCGGGATCATGCCCGGACTGCTTCAGACGCCCGCCTACGCAGCGGCCTTGGCGGAAGGCGATGTACGCCGGGGCACCATCACACCGGAACAGGCCGGTGAACGCGTCACGGTTCTGGCGGAGCGGCAGGCGAGGCTGGTGCGTCCCAGGCCGCCCACGATGCTTGTGGTGATGGATGAAAGCTGCATCCGTCGCCCGATCGGTGGCGACGAGGTCATGGATGAGCAGTTCCAGCGCCTCGTGGAGTTCGCTGAGTTGCCGAACTCGATGCTCCAGATCGCCCCTTACGTCATAGGCGAGCGGCGCTCCTTCAATCTGCCGATCAACCTGCTGACGTTGGCAGACCGCTCCATGATTGCGTACGCGGAGTCCCAAGCCCAGGGGCACTTGGACCGCGAGGCCACGTTCGTGCTGTCCTCGCTGTCGTCCTACCATCAATTGCAGGCCGAATCGCTGTCCCAGGCGGAATCCGTGGCCATGATCGAGCAGTTGCGAAAGGGCACCCTGTGACGACCGAATCCCCCCGCTGGTTCAAGTCCTCCTACAGCTCCAACGGTGGTAACTGCATCGAGGTTGCCGCCAACCTCGTCGCCTCACGCGGCGTGGTCCCCGTCCGTGACTCCAAGGCCCCGCACGGCCCCGCGCTGAGCGTCCCGGCCACCGCTTTCACGTCCTTCGTCGCGGGTGTCAAGGCCGGGGAGTTCCGCGCCTGAGGCAGGTCGCGTGCGGTGTAAAGCCCCGTCGGGTCTCCAACTCCGGAGTCCCGACGGGGCTTTCGTCGCGCCGTCCGGAGTCGCCTGCCCGGCGTCAGAGCGAGGCGGGCGCCGGGCGCCTGAGGTGGTCGAGGTCGAGTGCGTCGGCCATCGCGCGGTAGCCCTGGTCGCTCGGGTGGAGGTGGTCGCCGGAGTCGTAGGAGGGCCGCAGGCGCAGGGGGTGGGCCGGGTCGCGGAGTGCCTTGTCGAAGTCCACGACCTCGTCGAAGACGGTGCCGGACCTGATGATCTTGTTGACCTGTTCGCGTACCTCGTTCAGCTTCGGTGAGTAGCCGCGGTGGCCGCCGAACGGGCTGAGCGTGCCGCCGGTGACCCGCAGTCCGCGGGCGTGCGCCTCGTTGACGATCTCCCGCATGCCCCCGACGATCTTCTCCGGGTCGAGCTGCCGCGGTGACTTGAACAGGTCGTTCAGGCCGATCTCGACGACCACCGCCTTCACACCCGTGCGGGAGAGCGCGTCGCGCTCCAGCCGGGACAGCACGCTGGGGCCGTTGTTCGGCGAGAAGCGGCTGCCGTTGACCAGCAGGCGGTTGCCGCTGATGCCCTGGTTGAGCACGCCGAGGCGGGGGGCGTCCGGTTCGTTGCGCAGCCGCTCGGCGAGGAAGTCGGTCCAGCGGTGGTTGGCGCCGGCCGTGGAGGTGATGCCGTCGGTGATCGAGTCGCCGATGGCCACCACGGAGCCGTGCGCCTCCCGGCTCCAGACGTCCACGCCGGTCAGGTAGCGCCAGTAGGGGCTCTGCTCGGTGTAGGCGGCGCCGGTGTCGTCCTCCGTACGGTCGCCGCGTGCCAGGTAGGACGTCTGGCGGGCGTACGGGTGGTAGGTGGCGGGGCCCGACGGGGACGGCGAGTAGGTGGTGACCAGCAGGTCGGTGTCGTGCGGCACGGTCAGCCTGACCGGGTCGCTGGTGACCGCGCCGCCCGCCGGGATGGTCACCGCCTGCCGGCCGCCGAAGGAGAGCCTGCGCATGCTGCCGGTCGCGGCGGTGGGGTTGCCGGTGGTCGCGGCGAGCGCCAGCGAGGCGTGGCTGACCGGCAGCGGGCGGGTGCCGTAGAGGTTCGACAGCTGGATGCGGGCGCTGGAGCCGCCGACGCTGGTGTGCACGACGTTGCGGATCGACATCCCGGCGTAGCCGTCCAGGGTGCCGGGCTCCGCCGCCGCCGCTGCCGCCGACCAGGTGCCGACCCACTGGCCGGCCGCTGCGGGTGCCGCCGGGTCGCGCGGCGGGTTCCCGGTGGTGCCCAGGCCGCCGTTGCCGCCGAAGCCGACGAAAATGGCGGTCGAGACGAGCACCACCACCGCCGCCAGACCGGCGAGCAGGGCGTAGCCCACACTTTTGTTCATGCGGGACGGATCTCCTGGGACGGCGGAGCGGCAGGCTCCGGGCGGGCAGGGCGGCCGGATGCGGGAGCCCACCGCGCCTTCGTGCGGGCGAAAGGCGGAGGTCTCGCTCGTCCGGCGATCAGCGGCACCGTTGCGGTCCGATCGGTCCCCCATGGTCCCACGGGGAACCCGGGGCCGGCCCGGCGCCCTGACCGGCCCCCATGACGGGACGCGGGGAACTCGTGGTTCGTTCCGTGTGTAGGTCACAGTTGGGGCGTACGACGACGCCACCCGGACGGGCGGCGGCGGGCACGGCCCCACGAGCGGGACGAAAGACCCTAGGCGGACGGGTGGAGTGGATGGAACGCACGCAGACGGACGCGGCGCCGCAGCCGGACGTGGCACCGGCCGGCGGCTTCGGCTACAGCGCCGCTGACGAGGAGAAGCGCCGCGCCGTACGGCGGATGAAGACGCTGGCCACCGGCCTGCTGTTGGGGGTCGCGCTGGTCTACGTGCTGGCGAAGTGGGCGGGCTCGGCCGGGGCGGGCGGCTGGACGGGGTTCGTCGCGGCGGCGGCCGAGGCCGGGATGGTCGGCGCGCTGGCCGACTGGTTCGCGGTCACGGCGCTGTTCAAGCGTCCGCTGGGCCTGCCCATCCCGCACACCGCCATCATCCCCACCAAAAAGGATCAACTGGGGCAGAGTCTGGGTGACTTCGTCGGCGAGAACTTCCTCTCCGGCGAGGTCGTACGCCGCCGGCTGCGCTCCGTCGGCATCGGCCGCAGGCTCGGCGGCTGGCTGGCCGATCCGCACAACGCCGACCGGGTCACCGCCGAACTGTCCACCGCCCTGCGCGGCGCGCTCACCGTCCTGCGCGACTCCGACGTGCAGGCGGTGGTGGGCGAGGCGATCACCCGGCGGGCCGACGCGCAGGAGGTCGCGCCCGGCATCGGCGGGATGCTGGAGAAGATCGTCGCGGACGGCGGCCACCGGCGGGTGGTGGACCTGGTGTGCGCCCGCGCCCACGACTGGCTGGTCGAGCACGGCGATTCCGTCATGACGGCGGTCTCAGGCGGCGCGCCCGGATGGACCCCGCGTTTCGTCGACCGCAAGGTGGGCGACCGGGTCTACAAGGAGCTGCTGCGGTTCGTCACCGAGATGCGCGACATGCCCGAACACCCGGCGCGCGGCGCGCTGGACCGCTTCCTGACGGACTTCGCCGACGACCTCCAGCACGACGCGGAGACCAGGGACCGCGTCGAGCGCCTCAAGTCGGAGGTGCTGGGCCGCGGCGAGGTGCAGGACCTGATCGCCTCCGCGTGGGGCGCGGTGCGCGCCATGATCGTGGCGGCGGCCGAGGACGAGCGCAGCGAACTGCGGCTGCGGGTACGGGCCGCGCTGCTCTCGCTCGGGCAGCGCCTCTCCCACGACGAGCGGCTCCAGGACAAGGTCGACGGCTGGCTGGAGGGCGCCGTGGTCTACGTCGTGACGACGTACCAGGGCGAGATCACCTCCCTGATCACCGAGACCGTCGCCTCCTGGGACGCCGAGCACACATCGAAGAAGATCGAGGCGCACATCGGCCGCGACCTCCAGTTCATCCGGATCAACGGCACGGTCGTCGGCGCGCTGGCCGGGCTGTGCATCTACGCCGTCTCGCGGGCGTTCGGCGGCTGACCCGGCCGCGCCCGCACTCTGGCGACCTGTGGCCGCAGGGCCTACGGTGCCCGCGTGCGGGAGCGAAGAGCGGTCGGAGCGCGGGGTCGGCGCACGCCGGTGGCGCGGGCCCTGTGGGGCTGCGGCGAGCTGGCGGTGACGCTCGGCGCGGTCCTGCTGCTGCTCCTCGTCCACCAGCTGTGGTGGACCAACCGCCAGGCGCAGCACGCCGCGCAGGACCGCGTCGCGCAGTTGGAGAGCCGGTGGGCGCGCGGGGCGACGCCGGGGGCCGGGCCAGGGGACGGCGCCACGGCCGACGCCCCGCAGACGTCCGGCGCGGATCCGCCCGCCACCGCGCCGCCCGGACCCGCCGCCCGCCCGGCCGCAGGTCCGCCCCGTCCCGGCCGCGGATACGCCGTGCTGCGCATCCCGCGCATCGGCCTGCGCGCGCCGGTCGCCGAGGGGATCGGCAGGGCCGCGGTCCTCAACAACGGCTACGTCGGGCACTATCCGCACACCGCGCAGCCCGGCGGCGCGGGCAATGTCGCGCTGGCCGGGCACCGCAACACGCACGGCGAGCCGTTCCGCCGCCTCGACCGGCTGCGGCCGGGCGACACCGTCGGCATCGACACCGCGCGGGCCCGCTACCGCTACGTCGTCCGCAGCGTCCTGCCGCGGACCTCCCCCTTCGACACCGCCGTCATCGCCGCCGTGCCGCACAGCTCCGTGCACCCCTCGTACGGCTTCACGGAACCGGGCTCCTACCTGACGCTGACGACCTGCACACCCGAATTCACCTCCACCTACCGGCTGGTGGTCTGGGCCGAGCTGCGGTCGGCGAGCCCCCGGTGAGGGCGGCCGGGCCACGGGTGCCGGGACTGCCGCCCGCCCCGGGCCGTTAGGCTCTCGCCCCGTGCGAAACCAGACCCCCGGCGGCCGGCCCCCGGCCTCCCGCAAGCGCCCCGCGCTGCTGTGGCTGCTGCTGCCCTACGTCCTGTTCCTGGGGGTGCTGCCGCTCGTGAACCGGCTGACCCCCCTCGTGTCCGGGCTGCCCTTCCTGATCTTCTGGATGCTGCTCGCGACGCTGCTGACGCCGCTCGCTGTGGGCCTGGCGTACCGCGGTGACCTGCGAAGGCGGCGCTCGTGAAGGCCGCCGTCTCCACCTCGGTCTTCGGCGCCTTCATGGTGCTGACCGTCGTCCTCGGCCTGTTCGCGGTGCGCGGCCGGCGCAAGGGGCGGCGGGACACCGGGCTCGCCGAGTGGTCGGTGGGCGGTCGCAGCCTGGGCACCGCGTTCATCTGGGTGCTGATGGCGGGCGAGAGCTATACGAGCTTCAGCTACCTCGGCGCGGCCGGCTGGGGCTACAAGTTCGGCGCCCCGGTCCTCTACGTCATCGCCTACATGTCCTGCGGCTACGCGCTCGGCTACGTCGTCGGCCCGATGCTGTGGTCCTACGCGCGCCGCCACCAACTGGTCGGCATCACCGACATCATCGCCCACCGCTACGGCAGGCCCTGGCTCGGCACCGCCGTCGCCCTGCTGGCCACCGTCTGCCTGCTGCCCTACATCCAGCTGCAGATCACCGGCATGGGCGTGGTCGTCTCGACGATCTCCTACGGCGCGATCAGCCTCAACTGGGCCTGTTTCCTGGGCTTCGCGGTGACCACCGTGTTCGTCGTCGTCAGCGGGCTGCGCGGCAGTGCCTGGGTGTCGGTGCTCAAGGACGTCCTCGTCATCGTCACCCTCGCCTTCCTCGTGATCTACGTGCCGCTGCACTACTTCGGCGGCTACGGGCACTTCCTGGACCGGATCGTCACCGAGAAGCCGCAGTGGCTGACCTTCCCCGGGCACGAGTCCGGCGGCCTCGGCCAGAGCTGGTTCATCAGCACCACCCTCGTCAACTCGCTGACCGTGGTGATCTTTCCGACGACCGTGGCCGGCTATCTCGGCGCCCGCAGCGCCGACACCCTGCGCCGCAACGCCGTCTACCTGCCGGCCTACAACGTGCTGCTGTTCGTGCCGATGCTGCTGGGCATGGCCGCGCTGTTCGTGGTCCCCGGGCTGACCGGCACGGACTCCGACCTCGCGCTCTTCCAACTGGTCGTGGACTCCCTCCCGGCCTGGGCGGTCGGGGTGATCGGGGTGGCGGCGGCACTGTCGTCGATCGTGCCGATGGCCGTGTTCATGCTGGTCATCGGCACGATGTGGGGGAGGAGCGTGCTCGGCGCCATCCCCCGGCTCAACCGCGGGGCCGCCCCGGGCGGCCGGTCGGCCGACCGGCGCCAGAAGCTGTGGTCGCAGGTGGTCGTGGTCGCCGCGGGAACGCTCGCGCTGCTGCTCACCTACACCGCCCCGAACACCCTCGTCCGGCTGTCCCTCATCTCGTACGAGGGCATGGCACAACTGGTGCCGATGCTGCTGCTGGGGCTGATATGGCGGCGGTTGACGCTGTACGGGGCGGTCGGCGGGCTGACGGCCGGCGTCGCCGTCGTCTGCGTGCTGGTCTTCGGCGGCCACGACCCCCTGTGGGGCATCAACGCCGGACTCATCGGGCTCGCGGTGAACCTGGCGGTCGCCCTGGCCTTCACCTGGCTCGGGCCGCACCGGGCCGACCCGCGTCCGGACGCCGAAGTGCTGGCGCTCGACGAGGAGTTCGCGCGCGAGGAGACGCCGGGACCGGCGCCGGCGGCCTGACCGGCCGACGCCCGGAGCCACCGCCGTACGGTGCCTCCCGGCCCGCCACCAGACGCGGGCGGGGAGGCGCGGAAGTCACCCACCGGTGTCCTGCCGCCCTGACGTATGGCTACCCTGGGGCGGAGCAGATACGTTCCTGCCGCCGCACGGCCGCAGGGCACCGAACGCCGCACGGCGCGGCAACGGCCACAGGAGGCGCCCGATGGACCGCATCGCCGATGCCTGGCGGCTCTCCCTCTCCGCGCTGCTCTTCCTCGTCGCCGGCCTGCTGCTGACCGAGCCGGGGCTGACGTCCGGGCTGACCGCTGCCGCCACCACCGCCGCGGTGCTGCTGCTGTGCAGCGCCTTCCTGATCGCCGCCTGCGCCCGCCCGATGCCACCCGGCCGGGTCCGTACCGCGATCCGCGACCGCGAGCGGCGCACCGCCTTCCTGCCGCAACGCGACCCCGACGCGGCGGGCCGCCCCCGCCCCCGAGCACCCGGCCGTCCCCTCCCGACGGCCGCGTAGGCGCTCAGGCAGGCATTCCGCTTTCTGTTCTCGTACCCCGAGACCCGCATGCCCCGCGCCCCGCGCGGTCCGTCACGCCGATTCCGCATTCCGGCACGACGAGACCCGTGGAGGGCTCCCACCCATGTCCGTATTCGGTTTTCTCGGCGATCTCCTGGAGCACGGCGCCCAGGCGATCGACCCGCTCTTCGGTGCTTCGGCCACGGCCGTCGCCATCGTCCTGTTCACCCTCGCGGTACGCGCCGCGCTGCACCCGCTCGCCCGCGCCGCGGCCCGTGGCGAGAAGGCGCGCAGCGCGCTCGCCCCGCAACTCGCCGCCCTCCAGCGCAAGCACAAGGGCAACCCCGAACGCCTGCAGAAGGCGACCGCCGCGCTGTACGCCGAGACCGGCGCCTCGCCGCTGGCCGGCTGCCTGCCGACGCTGCTTCAGATGCCGGTCTTCTTCGTGATGTACCACCTGTTCTCGACCGGTGGCGGCAGCCTGCTCGACCACACCCTGTTGGGTGCGCCGCTCGGCGGCAGTTGGCGGCAGGCGCTCGGCGACGGCGGGGTCTTCGGCCCGCAGGGGCTGGTCTACCTCGGCCTGTTCGCCCTGATCGCCGCCGTCGCCACCTGGAACTTCCGGCGGGCGCGTGCCGCGGTGGCCGGCGCTCCGCGGCCGGACGCCGGGGGCGCCGCGCTGCCCGGCATGGCGGGGGTGGCGAAGCTGATGCCGCTGCTGTCGTTCGGCACGCTGATCACGGTGGCGGTGGTGCCGCTCGCCGCCGGCCTGTACCTGGTCACGACCACGACCTGGACGGCGTGCGAACGGGCTCTGCTGCACCGCGACCGCACCCGCGCCGGAGCGGCGCCGGTAGCCCCCGGCGGCACGGTGCGGCCCGCCACCACCCCGCGGTAACGGTCCGGTCCGTGAACGCCGTCTTGCAGACTGCACCGAGTTCTTGGACGATCAGCCGAATTGCTCGATGGCCGTCCCCCATCGCCCGGCCCGGAAGTCCCTTCCAGGGCCGACCCTTCGACCACGGGAGTTGTACCGATGAAGCTGCTGCGTGTCGGAACGGCAGGGGCCGAACGCCCGGCGCTGCTCGACGCTTCGGGGGTCCTGCGGGACCTGTCGGGCCTGGTGCGGGACATCGACGGCGCACTGCTCCGCGACGATGAGGCGCTGGCACGGATCCGTGCCGCGGAGGCGTCGGGCGCACTGCCCGCGATCGAGGCGGCGGGGCTGCGCACCGGACCGCCGGTCGCCGGGATCGGCAAGATCGTGTGCATCGGGCTGAACTACCACGATCACGCCCGGGAGACCGGGGCGAAGGCCCCCGAGGAGCCGATCCTCTTCATGAAGGCCCCGGACACCGTCGTCGGCCCCGACGACACGGTGCTGGTGCCCCGGGGCAGCGAGAAGACCGACTGGGAGGTGGAGCTGGCGGTCGTCATCGGCCGTACCGCCCGCTATCTGGAGACGGACGCGCAGGCGCTGGCCGCCGTCGCCGGCTACGCGGTGGCGCACGACGTCTCCGAGCGCGCGTTCCAGATCGAGCGCGGCGGCCAGTGGGACAAGGGCAAGAACTGCGAGACCTTCAACCCGCTCGGCCCCTGGCTGGTCACCGCGGACGAGGTCCCCGACCCGCAGGCGCTCGGCGTCCGGCTGTGGGTCAACGGCGAGCTGAAGCAGGACGGCACCACCGCCGAGCAGATCTTCCCGGTGGCCGAAGTGGTCCGCTACGTCAGCCACTTCATGACCCTGTACCCCGGCGACGTCATCAACACCGGCACGCCGGCGGGGGTGGCCATGGGGCAGCCGGAGCCCAAGCCGTACCTGCGGGCCGGTGACGTGGTCGAGCTGGAGATCGACGGCCTGGGCAGGCAGCGCCAGCCGCTCAAGGACGCCTGACCGCGCTCCCGGGCATCCGGAGTATCCGGCACTACGGCAGATGGCCCCGGCCGGGGCCATCTGCCGGTCGTTTTCGGGCGACGCGCCCCAGCGGTCTGCCCTGCGCACGGACGGCATCCGCATAGTGCCAGACATGCCAAGAAAGAGGACAAAATGGTTTAGGGCGGTGCTGGCCGCACTGATCGGTACGGCGCTCGCCGCGCTGCTCGGACTGGGTGCCGCCGTGGTGTTCGCCGAGCCACTCCCCGGCGGGCTCGGCCCCTGTCTGGGCAGCGCGTGCCCCGGCTCCTACAACGATCCGAACAACGGCCCGATCGCCGGCCGCGACGAGAACATCAATATCTACGTCGGCGGCGACTACCGCGTCGGCGGCTCGGCGGCCGAGGCCGAAGGCAAGATCGTCACGCTCGGCAACTTCTCCGTGAACAAGACCGGCGGGTCGAGCGTCTACAACGTCGGTGTGGTCGGCGTCGGTTCGCGGGTGCCGCCGCCCAACGGCTCCGACTTCCTCACCGTCGGCGGCGACCTCACCGTCGCCGCGGGCCAGCGGCTGCTCGCCGAGGAGGGCAGCACGTCGGGTGTGGTCAAGTACGCCGGGGCGCTGAGCGGCACGGTCATCCCCGCCCCCGTTCACGACCCGGCCGCCGCCGAGCCCTACCGCGGGCTGCGGCAGCAGCTGACCGATTCCAGCAGCTGCTACGCGTACGAGAACGGCGCCTCCAGGCCGGCCACCGGCACCGCCGTCAACCAGGGCTACCAGACGCTGTTCCGCGGTGACGGCACCTCCCAGCTCCAGGTCTTCAACGTCGACTTCGACATCGCTTCGGCGAACGGCGGCGACCAGGGCATCGCCTTCGAGAACATCCCGGACGGCGCGACCGTCCTGGTCAACATGCTCGGCGACAGCCGCACCATCAGCTCGTACATCGGGCACGACCTCCAGCCGGCCGGCATCCGCGAGCGGCTGCTGTGGAACTTCCCTGACGCGAACACGGTGACCTTCAAGGGCAGCGCCCAGTTCCAGGGCGCCGTGCTCGTCGGCCCGCAGGCCAGCCGTACGTCGGTGAGCATGCCGGGCATGAACGGCCGCTTCTTCACCGCCGGTTCCCTGGACCACATCGGCACCGCGGGCACGGAGATCCACAGCTACCCCTTCACGGGCGACCTCCCGGACTGCGGCCCGGAGCCCACCACCAGCCCGACGGAACCCACGGCCACCCCCACGGAGCCGACGGTCGCCCCGACGGAGCCGACGGAGACACCCACGGAGCCGACCGCGACGCCGACCGAGCCCACGGCGACCCCGACGGAGCCGACCGCGACGCCGACCGAGCCGACCGCGACTCCCACGGAGCCGACCGCGACTCCGACGGAGCCGACGGCCACACCGACCGAGCCGACTTCGCGTCCCACCGAGCCGACCTCGCGTCCCACGGAGCCAACCTCGCGTCCCACCGAGCCGACGTCACGGCCGACCGAGCCGACGTCACGGCCGACCGAGCCGACCTCTCACCCGACCTGGCCCACCGGGCACCCGACCTGGCACCCGACCTGGCATCCGTCGGGACATCCCACCTGGCATCCGTCGGGACACCCCACCGGGCACCCGTCGGGACACCCCACCGGCAAGCCGACCGACGACCCGTGGCCGGGGCACAGCTCCGGCGGCTGGGGGCACGGCGGCGGTGACGGCGGTCACGGGCACGGCGGCGGACATGGCGGCGGCCACGGTGGCGGACACGGCCATGACGACGGTGAGCTGGCCGCCAGTGGTGCGCTCAGCAACCCGTGGATCATCGGCGCGTCCGGTGGCGCGCTGCTCGCAGGGCTTGCACTGGTCCTGCTGGTGAGGAACCGCCGTTCCAGCTGACGGCACCCGAGGCCGGACGGGGGAACAGCCGGCCGGACAGTGATCCAGGGCTTCGACCGCCATGGTGTGGTCGAAGCCCTGGAGCATGTCAGGAGACCGCGACCGCGCTCACGCGGGTGCCGTGATCGTGACCGTGCGGCCCTCGGCGGCGGACAGTTTGGCGGCCTCCAGGACCCGCAGCGCCGCCGCCGCTTCGGTCGCCGTGACCGGCGGCAGGCCGCCCTCGCGCAGCGCCCGTGCGACGGCCGCGTAGTAGGCGGGGTAGTCGCCCGGCAGCGTCGGCACGACCTCGCCGCCACCGTCGCGCGGGGACGTGCCCGCCCCGAGCCTTCCCCAGGAGGACTCCGGTTCCACGCCCCACGCCGTGCCGTCCGTGGTGGGCCGCAAGCCCTCGCGCAGGGCGGCCTCCTGCGGGTCCAGCCCGTGCTTCACATAGCCGGCCCTGCTGCCCAATACCCGGAAGCGCGGCCCGAGTTGGGCGGTGGTGGCGCTCATCCACAGGTGGGAGCGGACGCCCGAGGCGTGGGTGACGGCGATGAAGGTGTCGTCGTCGGCTTCCGCGCCGGGGCGCCGTACGTCGGACTCGGCGTAGACGGACGCGGCCGGACCGAAGAGGGTCAGCGCCTGGTCGACGAGGTGGCTGCCGAGGTCGTACAGCAGGCCGCCGACCTCCGCCGGGTCGCCCGACTCGCGCCAGCCGCCCTTGGGCTGGGGCCGCCACCGCTCGAAGCGCGATTCGAAGCGCAGCACCTCGCCGAACGCGCCCTCGTCCAGCAGCTTGCGCACGGTGCGGAAGTCGTTGTCCCAGCGGCGGTTCTGGAAGACGGAGAGCAGCAGCCCGCGGGATTCGGCGAGCGCGGCGAGCTGTCCGGCCTCGGCGGCCGTCGCGGCCAGCGGCTTGTCGACGACGACCGGCAGGCCGGCCTCCAACGCGGCCGTGGCGAGCGGCACATGGGTCTTGTTGGGCGAGGCCAGCACGATCAGGTCGAGCGCGTCGGCGCGGTCGATGACGGCTTCGGGGGTGTCGACGGTGCGGACCCCGGGGTGCTCGGCGCGGGCCTGCGCCTGCCGTTGCGGGCTGCGGGTCGAGACGGTGTCGACGACCAGGTCGTCGGCCGTGGCGATCAGCGGGGCGTGGAAGACCGAGCCCGCCAGGCCGTAACCGATCAGGCCGACGCGGAGCGGGGAGTCGGGGGTGCCGGTGGAGTCGCTCATGGAACCACTTAAGCAACGCTGTTGCCAAAGTGCAACACGTGCCGACAATGGAGGGGTGACCAGCAACGATCCCGGCCCGCACGGCACCGAAGGCGCCCTTCCCGCCCCCTCGGGCTTCAATCTGCCGGCCCTGCGCGGGCACAACACCGCCCTGCTGCTCGGCCTGCTGCGGGCGGCGGGCGCGGACGGGGTCAGCCGGCTGGAACTGGCCGAGCGGAGCGGTCTGACCCCGCAGGCGGTCAGCAAGATCACCGCACGGCTGCGGGCCGGAGGACTCGCGGCCGACGCGGGCCGTCGCGCCTCCACCGGCGGCAAACCCCGTACGGTCCTGCGTCTCGTCCCCGGCGCCCGGCACGCCGTCGGGCTGCACCTGGACCGCGACGAGAGCACCGCCGTACTCGCCGACCTCGCGGGCACCCCGGTCGCCGTGCGCCGCGCCCCGCTCGCCTTCGGCGCGGGCCCCGGGGCGGTGCTGGAGCGGGTGGCGGAAGAGGTCGCCGCGGTGCGGGCGCAGGCCGTCGCCCCGCAGGTGCTCGGCGTCGGCGTGGCCTGCCCCGGGCCGCTCGACCACGCGTCCGGTGTGCTGCACCGGGTGACCGGGGCCCCGCACTGGGACGGATTCCCGCTGCGGGACGCCCTCGCGGAGCGTCTCGGCCTGCCCGTCGTCGTCGACAAGGACACCAACGCGGCGGCGCTCGGCCTGGCGGGGGGCGCGGCGGACGGCGGTGCCGGGTCGTTCGCCTATCTGCATCTGGGGACGGGGCTCGGCGCGGGGCTGGTGCTGGACGGCGGTCTCTACCGCGGGCCGCACACCGGCGCGGGCGAGTTCGGGCACCAGGTCGTGCAGTGGGACGGGCCGCTCTGCGGCTGCGGGCGGCGCGGCTGTGTGGAGGCGCTGTGCCTGGCGGCGGTGGCGCGCGGCGATCTGCCGGGCGCGGCACGGGTGCTGGGGGTGGGCGCCGCCAACCTCGTGGAACTGCTCGACGTGGAGCGGGTGTTGCTGGGCGGGCGCACGGTGTGGGAGTGGCCGGATGTCTTCGTGGCCGGTGTGGCGGGCGAGTTGGCGGCGCAGGCCGCGGCCCGCGGCAGGACCGGCGGTCCGGTGCCGGTGGCGACGGCCGCCGGGGGCGCGCGGGCGGTGGCGGACGGGGCGGCGCAGTTGGTGCTCGGGCCGCTGTTCGGCCCGCCCCGAACGCGGCCCGGCCGCAGGGAGATGACCAACCACCCCGGCGCGAAAATCATCTGATAAGGCGGCATTCGGCCGCCGGACGGGTGCACGGCATGCGGGTCTCCCGGGCGCCGCCGGTGCCCGTGGCAGGGTCTGGCCAGGCCGTGCGCGGCGGGCAGGGGGCACCGCGGCGACGCACCGCCTGACGACCCGAGCGACTCAGCAGCGGAGGACCGCCATGCACCCGTCCGGCAGGCACCCGTCCGGCGCGGCCACGCCCAGCGCAGGCCGGCAAGGAAGAGGCGTCAGGGGGCGCGAGGGACGCGACACCCGTTTAGGGCGCGTCCGCCAAACCCTGCCCGCCCTGCGGTCCGCCCCGCGGCACGGCGCATGCCGCCGCACCGGGCGGCGGGCGGCGCGGGCGCTGCTCACCGGGGGGCTGCTGTCCGCCGCGCTCGGCGTCGCGCTGCCGGACGGTCTGTCGGCCGCGGCGGACGCGTACGCCGTCCCGTCGGGACCTGCCCCGGTGACGCCGTACCGCCGGGCCGCGGCGGAGGGCCGGGACGGACCGGGGGGCCAGGCCGGATGCGGCCGGCAGGAAAGCGGCGGCGCCCCGCTCACCGCGCGGGCCGGCGGCGCCCCGGGGGAGTACGCGGCGGGCGACGGCTGGCGCGGCTGGCAACTGGAACTCCGCAACACCGCCGACGCGGCCTGTACGGACGTGCACCCGGCCGTGGTGCTGGCCGCGGAGCGCCACGGCCTGCAACCGGACATGATCCGGCTGGAGTTCCGGGATCAGACGACCGGCGACTGGCTGCCTGTGCCCTTCGCGCCCACCGACAGGCACGAGCAGATCGGCGTGCTCGGCAAGGGCGGCACCGGGCCGAACGGCGGTGCGGGCGGCGGGAGTCGGGCCGGTCACGGCCTGACCGTTCCGGCGCACGGCGCCACGGCCGTGCCGGTACGGATGCGGTTCGCCAGGGACACCCCGCGCGACCGGGTCGCCGCGGGTGTCACCACTGACCGCAGGTCCGAAGGCGGCGGCGCCGGGGCGAAGCCGTCCGGCGACTACGCCTTCACCGTCTACTCCGACGCCGGTCCCACGATCCCGTACGACCCCTCGTTCCCGGTGGCGCCCGCCCGCGCCGACGCGCCCGTATCTCCGCTGACCGGCCCCGCCCGCGCGGACGGATGGTTCCAAGTGCCGGGCGCCGCACCGCAGTTGGCGGCCACCGGGCAGGTCCCGATGTTCGGGCTCGGCGCCGCCGCCGCTGCCCTGCTGATGAGCGGCGGCCTGCTGAAGGCGGGGGCCAGGCGCCTGCGCCGCTGAGCCGGGCCGTGCGGGGTGCGAGGATCACGCCGTGGAGTTCCCGTACGGCCAGGAACCTGGCGCACCCATCCGGTCCGGCATCCCCGAGCACGGACGCATCCCGAAGTACTACGCGGCCAAGGTCGGCATCGCCGCGCTGCTCGCCGATGCGGACGAGGGCGAGCCGCTGCCGCCCGAGCGCGACCTGGCGCAGCGGTTCGACGTCTCGCGCGAGACGCTGCGCCAGGCGCTGCGCGAACTGGTCCTGGAGGGGCGGCTGCGCCGGATGGGCCGCGGCACCGTCGTCGCCGGGCCCAAGCTGGCGCAGCCGCTGTCCCTGGCCAGCTACACCGAAGGCGTCCGTGACCAGGGGCGGCGCCCCGGCCGGCACCTCGTCGGCCTCGACCGCTTCCCGTGCCCGCCCGCGCTCGCCGCCGACCTGGGGGCGGCGGCCGGTGATCCCGTGTGGCACATGGAGCGGGTGCTGCTCGCCGACGACGAACGGGTGGGCCTGGAGAGCACCTACGTAGCGGTGGCGCGGGTGCCGGATCTCGACACCGCCTTCGATCCCGACTCGTCCTTCTACGCCTACCTCCACGAGCGGCTCGGCATCGGCTTCGGCGACGCCGACGAGCGGCTGGAGACGGTGCTGGCCACCCCGCGCGAGGCGCTGCTCATCGGCACGCCAGGCGCCCTGCCGATGCTGCTGATCCACCGGCTGTCGCGGGACACCAGGGGCCGCCCGCTGGAGCGGGTGCGCTCGCTCTACCGCGGCGACCGGTTCTCCTTCACCACGCATCTGGGGACGCCGGCCCGGCCCTGACCGCCGGCCGGACGGCGCCTTTCGTCCGGAAATCGGGTCACGGAAAGATAACGGGTCTAGGCCAAACTTGAAGCCGTGTTCACCGTCGCGTCGCCCGGCCGACCGCGGCGGGTCACCCGGCGCCGCGAGCGTCTGCGGCATGCGAGTCATAGTTGTCGGAGCCGGCGTGCTGGGAACCCTGCACGCCTGGCACGCAGTCGAGCGGGGCCACGAGGTCCTGCACATCGAGCGGGAGGCCGAGGCCCGCGGCGCCTCGGTCCGTAACTTCGGGCAGATCTGGGTCAGCGGACGGGCCGGCGGCGAGGAGCTGGCGACCGCGCTGCGCGCCCGCGAGCTGTGGGAGGGCATCGGCGCCCGCGTCCCCGGCATCGGCTTCCGCGCCATCGGATCGCTGAGCATCGTCAAGAACGCCGCGGAGCGGGCCGTCGCCGAGGCCGCCACCCGCCGCCCGGACGCCGCGGCCCGCGGCTACCGGCTGCTGGACGCCGATGAGGCCCGCGCGCTCAACCCCGCGCTGCGCGGCGACTTCGCCGGCGCCCTGTGGTGCGAGCGGGACGCCGCCGTCGAACCCCGCGTCGCCCAACGCGCCCTGAAAGACACGCTGTTGGCGTCCGGACGGTACCGCTACCTCGGTGGCCGCGAGGTCCGCGAGGTGCTCGGCGGGCGCGCGGTGCGAGACGACCACGGCGATGTCCACCACGGCGACAGCGTCGTCCTGTGCACCGGCGCCTGGCTCGGCGGCCTGGTCCGCGAGCTGGCACCCGGCCTGCCGGTGCGCCGGGTACGGCTCCAGATGCTGCAGACCGATCCGCTCGGCGAGCCGCTGACCACCTCCGTCGCCGACGCCGACAGCTTCCGCTACTACCCCGCCTACGCGAGCGGAGCCCTGGACGCGATGGCCGCCGCCCAGGCGCAGACGCCGACCGCCGCCGCGCACAAGATGCAGCTGCTGATGGTCCAGCGCGCCGACGGCGGCCTGACCATCGGCGACACCCACGAATACGAGACGCCCTTCGGCTTCGACGTCGTCGAGGACCCGTACGCGCACCTCACCGGCGTCGTCGAGTCGATACTCGGCCGCCCGCTGCCCGCCGTACGGCGCCGCTGGGCCGGTGTCTACGCCCAGTGCACCGACACCTCACGCGTCGTCCACCGCGAACAGGTGCAGGACGGCGTCTGGCTGGTCACCGGGCCCGGCGGGCGCGGCATGACCTGCGCCCCCGCCATCGCCGAAACCACCGCGAACGACCTGGGCTGGTGACACCGATGACCGCACCGCACACCCCGCACGACCCCCGCGACACCGAACTCGTCGTGCTCGACATGGCCGGCACCACCGTCGCCGACGGCGGCCTCGTCGAGCGGGCCTTCGTCACGGCGGCCCGCGCGCTCGGCGTCGAACCCGGCAGCCCCGACCACGAAGAAAAGCTCCGGTACGTCCGCGCCACCATGGGCGAGTCCAAGATCTCCGTCTTCCGGCACCTCTTCGGCGACGAGGCGAGCGCACGGCGCGCCAACACCGCCTTCGAGGAGGCGTACGGGGAACTCGTCGACGGCGGCCTGATCACCCCGCTGCCCGGCGCCCGCGAGACCATCGAAACCCTCCGCGCCGCCGGTCTGACCACCGTCCTGACCACCGGCTTCGCCCGCGTCACCCAGGACGCGATCCTGCGCGCGCTCGGCTGGCAGGACCTGGCATCGCTCACCCTCTGCCCCGCCGACGCCGGGCGCGGGCGCCCCTACCCGGACATGGTGCTCACCGCCCTGCTGCGCACCGGCGCCACCGACAGCGTGCGGCGGATCGCGGTGGCGGGCGACACCTCGTACGACATGCTCTCCGGGTGCCGCGCGGGTGCCGCCGTCGTCGCCGGGGTCCTCACCGGCGCGCACGACGCGGCGCAGCTGGAGACGGCTGGTGCCACCCACGTCATCGGCTCGGTCGCCGAACTCCCCGCGCTGCTCGGGGTGGTGTGAGATGCCGCCCGCACCGCAGGCGGACACCCCGGCGGGCATCCGCTTCGACGGGGTGAGCGTCGCCTACGGCCGCAACGTCGTCCTGGACGGCCTCGATCTGACCGTCGAGCCGGGCGAGGTGATGGCGCTGCTCGGGCCGTCCGGATCCGGGAAGACCACCGCGCTGCGGGCGGTCGCCGGGTTCGTCAGGCCGGTGTCGGGGCGGGTGCTGATCGGCGGCCGTGACGTCACCGACCTGCCGCCGTACCGCCGCGGCATCGGCATGGTCGTCCAGCAGTACGCCCTGTTCCCGCACATGAAGGTCGCCGAGAACGTCGCCTTCGGCCTCAAGGCGCAGAAAGTGCCGCGTGCCGAGATCGCCCCCCGGGTGACCGAGGCGCTGGAGATGACCGGCATGGCCGGGTACGCGGAACGGCACCCCAGGGAACTGTCCGGCGGGCAGCAGCAGCGGGTGGCCATCGCGCGGGCGCTCGCCATCCGCCCCGGCGTGCTGCTCCTGGACGAACCGCTGTCCGCCCTCGACACCCGGCTGCGCTCCGGCATGCTCGCCGAACTCGCCCGCCTGCACCGCGAGTTGCCCGACGTCTCCATCCTCTACGTCACCCACGACCAGGTGGAGGCGCTGACCCTCGCCGACCGGATCGCCGTGATGGACCGGGCCAGGCTGCGCGACTGCGGCACGCCCCAGGACCTCTACCGCCGCCCGCGCACCGAGTTCACCGCCTCCTTCGTGGGCACCGCGAACCTGCTGCCGGTGACCGTGGCGGACGGCGCGGTCCGCTTCGCCGGCCGGACGCTGCCGCTCGCCACGGGCGGCGCGGCCGATGGCGCCGCCGCCACCCTGTGCGTACGCCCGCACCTCGTCGGCATCGGCGAGAGCCCGGCGGGGGACGGCGCCACCCTGCGCGGCACCCTCACCGACATCGAATGGCGCGGCGCCACCCACCGGCTGTACGCGGAGGTGTCAGGCCACCGCGTCATGGCCGACGTCCGCGAACTGCGCGAAACCCCGGCGCCGGGCGACGGGATCGCCCTCCACTTCGCCCCCGATGACGCGGTCCTCATCCCCGCCGGGCTCGCCGAAGGCGGCGTGGCCGATGGCTAGCGCGGCACGGCCCGGCGCGGCACCGGCCGCCCGCCGCACGCACGCCCTCTGGGCGCTGCCGCCCGTCGCCGCGCTGGCCCTCGTCTTCCTCTATCCGCTCGCCCTGGTGGTGTGGCAGTCCTTCAGCCCCGAGGACGGCGGCCACTCCACCGCCCCCTACGCGGCGGTGCTCGCCCAGGCGTCGTTCCGCGCCGCGCTGGCCGACACCGTGCTGATCGCCGTCGGCGCCACCGCCGGCGCCCTCGTGCTGGGCTGCGTCCTCGCGCTGGTCATCGCCTTCGTGCCGTTCCCCGGCGGCCGGGCGCTCGGCCGCTTCATCGACGTCTTCCTCGCCTTCCCCTCCTTCCTCATCACCCTCGCGCTGCTCTTCCTCTACGGCACCGTCGGCGTCGCCAACGGCGTGTGGGTCCAGGCGACCGGCGCGGCGAGCGGCCCCTTCGACTTCCTGCACACGCCCTGGGGCGTCCTGCTCGCCGAGGTCACCTACTTCACGCCCTTCGTGATGCGCCCGCTGCTGGCCGCCTTCGCCCAGGTGGAGACCGGTCAGCTGGAGGCCGCCTCGTCCCTCGGCGCCCGGCCCTGGCGGATCGTGCGGCAGGTGATCCTGCCCGAGGCGCTGCCCTCGCTCGCGGCGGGCGGCGCGCTGGTGCTGGTGATGTGCCTGAACGAGTTCGGCATCGTGCTCTTCACCGGCGCCAAGGACGTCGTGACCCTGCCGGTCCTCGTCTACACCAAGGCCATCCTCGACGGCGACTACACCGGGGCCTGCGTCGTCGCCGTCGTCAACATCGCCCTGTCCGTCGCGCTGTACGCGCTCTACCGGTGCGTGGCGGCCCGTACCGCCGCGGGAGGTGTCCGCCGTGCTCGTGCATAGCCGAGCTGCCCGATGGGCGGTGTGGACCGTCTTCTTCGCGCTCTTCCTGCCGCTCTTCGCGCTGCCCCTGCTGGTGATCGTGGCCGCGTCCTTCGCCACCGGCTGGAGCGGAGCCCTCCCCTCCGGCGCGACCCTGGCGCACTACCGGGACATGGCGCACGGCGGCTCCCTGGACGCCCTGGTGACGAGCGTGTCGACGGCACTGGCCGCGAGCGTCATCGCGCTGACGGCCGGTACCTGGGCGGCGCTGGCGGCCGAGCGGCTGCCGCGCCGCGTCCGCAGGATCGTCGACGGCCTGTTCCTGCTGCCCGTCGCCGTGCCGTCCGTCGCCGTCGGTCTTTCCCTGCTGGTCGCCTTCTCGCAGCCGCCGCTGCTGCTCAACGGCACCCGGCAGATCGTGATCATCGCGCACACGGTGCTGGTCACCGCCTTCGCCCACCAGTCCGTCAGCGCCGCGCTCGCCCGTCTCGACCCGGCGTACGAACAGAGCGCGGCCGGGCTCGGCGCGCGCCCCGGCTACGTCCTGTGGCGGGTGAAACTGCCGCTGCTGCTGCCGTCCCTGACCGCAGCCGCCGGGCTCTGCTTCGCCCTGTCCATGGGCGAGTTGAGCGCCACGATGATGATTTACCCGCCCGACTGGATGCCGCTGCCGGTGCAGATCTTCGCCACCACCGACCGGGGCTCCCTCTTCGCGGGCGCCGCGCTCGCCGTCGTCCTGATGGCCGCCACCCTCCTCGTCCTGCTCGCCGTCTCCCGCATCCGCACCAGGGCCTCGTACCGCTGACCCCCGGCCGGCCGCCCCCTCCCACCAGGAGTCCCACCCGCCATGCGCACGCACTCCCTTCCCGCCTCGCTCGCCGCCTGCGGCGGTGCGCTCGCCCTCGCCGCTTCGCTGACCGCCTGCGCCGCCGCCGACCCGAACGCCAAGGAGATCACCGTCTACAGCGCCGACGGCCTCCGCGGCGAGAAGGGCGACGGCTTCTACGACACGGTCTTCAAGGGCTTCGAGAAGGAGACCGGCATCAAGGTCAACTATGTCGAGAGCGGTTCCGGCGCCGCCGTCCAGCGGCTGGCGCGCGAGCGCTCCCACACCCAGGCCGACGTGCTCGTCACCCTCCCGCCCTTCATCCAGCAGGCCGACGGCAAGGGCCTGCTGGACACCTACCGGCCCCGGGGCTCCGACCACGTCGCCGCCCACGACAAGGACCCGGGCGGCAGATGGACCTCGGTCGTCAACAACTACTTCTGCTTCATCTACAACAAGAAGGAGCTGAAGCGGCCCCCGGAGAGCTGGCAGGACCTGCTCGACGCCAAGTACCGGGGCAAAATCCAGTACTCGACGCCGGGGGTGGCGGGCGACGGCACCGCCGTCGTCGTCAAGGCCATGCACGACCTCGGCGGGCAGGCACCGGCCATGGCCTACTTCAAGAAGCTCCAGGCCAACAACGTCGGCCCGTCCTCCTCCACCGGACAGCTCGCCCCCAAGACCGACAAGGGCGAACTCCTGGTCGCCAACGGCGATGTGCAGATGAACTACGCGAACATGCCCGCCATGCCGCACCAGGGCATCTTCTTCCCCGCGGCGAAGCCAGGCGGCAAGCCCGCCACCTTCGCCCTGCCGTACGCGGCGGGCCTGGTCAAGAACGCCCCGCACACCGCCCAGGCCAAGAAGTTCCTCGACTACCTGCTCTCCGAGCCCGTCCAGCGCCAGGTCTCCGCGGCCGGCGGCGGCTTCGCGGCCCGCCAGGACATCGAGGCGAAGGACGCCCGCGCCACCGAACTCGCCGCCCTCATGAAGGGAGTCGAGATCTTCGAGCCGGACTGGAAGGACATCGACAAGAACCTGGACAGCTACGTCGGCGCCTGGCGCACGGCGACCGGCGGCTGAGCCCGCGCCCCGGCGGACCGGAACCCGGACGACCGCCGGGGTCTCCCTGGGCCCGCCCTGACTTAGGCTGGCCGTGTCGGCTGTACGTACGAGTCCGCGGCGCACGGTGTGGTCCGTGGGGCGTACGGGAGGCGGTCGGCGCCCCTGGTCAACACGTACGGCAGGAGTCCGGCAGTGGCAGAGCGCAAGCCGATCGAGTCATGGCTCACCGACATGGACGGCGTCCTGATGCACGAGGGCATCCCCGTTCCCGGCGCCGACGCCTTCATCAAGCGGCTCCGCGAATCGGGCAGGCCCTTCCTCGTGCTGACCAACAACTCCATCTACACCCCGCGTGACCTGCACGCCAGGCTGTCCAGGATCGGGCTCGACGTGCCGTGGGAGTCGATCTGGACCTCCGCGCTCGCCACCGCCCAGTTCCTCGACGACCAGCGCCCCGGCGGCACCGCGTACGTCATCGGGGAGGCGGGCCTGACCACCGCCCTGCACGACATCGGCTACGTCCTCACCGACCACGCCCCCGATTACGTCGTGCTCGGCGAGACGCGGACCTACTCGTTCGAGGCGCTGACGAAGGCGATCCGGCTGATCAACGACGGCGCCCGTTTCATCGCCACCAACCCCGACGAGACCGGCCCGTCGGCCGAGGGCGCGCTGCCCGCGACGGGATCGGTCGCCGCGCTGATCACCAAGGCGACCGGCGTCGACCCGTACTTCGTCGGCAAGCCCAACCCGCTGATGATGCGGCACGGCCTCAACGTCATCGGCGCGCACTCCGAGACCTCCGCCATGATCGGCGACCGGATGGACACCGACGTGGTGGCCGGCCTGGAGGCGGGCATGGAGACCTTCCTCGTCCTCACCGGCCTCACCCGCCCCGAAGAGGTCGAGCGGCACCCCTTCCGCCCCTCCCGCGTCGTCGACTCCATCGCGGACCTCGTCGACCTGATCTGACCGGCCCGCCGTCCGGTGCCCCGCTCACCTGAACGGGGCACCTGACGGCCGCCCCGGATGCGGCAGGACCCGCGCGGGCTGACCTTCGACATATCGGAGGTTCACCATGCGCTCACCGCACTTCACTCTCTGTGCCGCACTCGCAGTGTGTGCGGTGACGGCATCGCCCGCGTACGCCGGGGACGGGCGCGGCGCCGGAACCGGCACGGCACTCATCGCCCCGGCCGCCGCCCCGAGCGGCTCGGCGGCCCTGCCCGGCACCGGCCCGGCAGCCCGCACCGTCATACCGGAGCTCAGGCCCCACCCGGCACCGGCCCCACGGCCCGAGCCCGCGCAGGTCACCGGCGCCGCGACCGACACCGAGATGAACAACACCCAGGCCGTCGGCCTCGTCCTGGCCGGCGGCGCGGTCCTGATCATCGCCGGGCAACTGCTCAGACTCCGCCTGCGCACCCGCCGCGAACGGCAGGGCGGTGGCGATGAGGACTGAGCACCACGGCGCAGCGCGGGTGGCCGCGACGGCCACCACGGGCGCCGGATACGGGCGGCTGTTCATCGGGGTGGGATGGCTGGTGCTGCTGCTCGGCCTGTGGCTGTGGGGGAGCGGAACGGCGGGGAACGCCGCCCTGTCCCAGCTGACCGCCACCGGAGACGTCGCAGCCGTCGGCCGCCCCCTGGGCGGCGGGCCCCCGCGCACCCACGACCCGGTCGCCGCGCCCGGCACCGTACGCCCCAGCGGCCTCACCATCCCCGCCCTCGGCATCCACACCGGGCTCGTCGCACAGGGCCTGGACGCCGACGGCGCGGTGGCCGTGCCCCCGGCTGACGCACCCGGCAGCGTCGGCTGGTACGCCGACGGGCCGCAACCCGGTGCGGCCGGAGCGGCGGTACTCGCCGGTCGGTCCACAGGGGGCGAGGGGCGGGCCGCCTTCGCCGGTCTGACCAGGCTCAGGCCGGGCGCGCGGGTGGACGTACAACGCTCGGACGGCAGCACCGCACGGTTCACCGTCGAGGACGTCCAGGTCTTCGAGCACCGGGACTTCGACGCACGGAAGGTCCGCCGCGCCCACGAGCCGGACCGGGCCGAACTCCGGCTGGTGACCCGCGGCGCGCACCCCGGCGCCGCGCGGGACGGCGGCCCGGCCGACGTGGTGGTCTCGGCCTACCTGAGCGGCTACGCACCAAACCGCCCGGCGTCCGGCTGATCCGCCGCACACCGGGCCGCGCCCGGGAACGACTGAGGCCCCCCGCATGGCGAGGGGCCTCAGTCCTACGTGCGCCGCCAGGGACTCGAACCCCGGACCCGCTGATTAAGAGTCAGCTGCTCTAACCAACTGAGCTAGCGGCGCGCGCTGACCTGAATAACTTTACACGAATGCGCGGAGTGCTTCCGACCGCCTTTGGTCGTCCGGGCGCCTCTTCATGCGTGAAAGGCCGGTGATACGCGTCACACGGATGGGCTTCGAGGTAATCCGGGCCCGGGGAGCGGCGCGGGGAAAGGCGAGGGAATCGACACCGGAAGGGCGGCGCACGGAAATGGCGCCGCACCTACCGCACGGAATTCCCGTCCGATGCGGGCGAAAGTCCCTCGATCTCGGGACCTTCGACTGGTGGGTCGCCCGAATTGCTCTGTGAAGATCGAGTTCAGTGCGCTAGATCATCAGTTGCCCCGTCAACATGCGATATCGCCCGCCAGTTGCGAGGCTGAAGCGAGTGCCGGGGCGGGAGAAGAGCGGAACGCGGACGGAAGGGAAGCGGGAATGCCGGTGCAGGGTCGCGCGGCAGGCGCCCGCGGGTATCCGTGCGCCGCCGGCACCGCCGCGACGCCCGGGGCGACCGTGGCCCGCGACGCGCAGGTAAGGACCGCGTTCGCGATGGTGTCCGTCACTCCTGCCCCGACTGTTGCAACCCCGTCCCTCTGGGTCACGTCTGCTAAGACGCGCACCCCGAACTCGGGTCCGCCGGGACCGTCCCCCCTCGGAAAGGTTGATCGTCATGGTGTCGACAGCCAAGCGCACCCTGGAGATGCAGCTCCTGCTCGGCCCGGAAGAAGCCCTTCCGGTGTCCGGCACGTTCAGCTACCGCAGCGACCGGCCCTACGAGGTCGAGGTCGCGTTCGTCAGCCGTGGCGCCACGGTCGCGACCTGGCTGTTCGGCCGCGAGCTGCTGCTGGACGGGCTGCGCGGCGAGGAGGGCGAGGGGGACGTACGGGTGTGGCCCTTCCGCGAGGCGGACGGGCAGCGCCGGATCCACATCGAGCTGTTCACCGACGACGCCGTCTGTGAACTGTCGGTGCGCACGGGGGAACTGGCCGCATGGCTGGAACAGACGGCCGCGATCGTGCCACCCGGCCACGAGGACCGCTATCTGGATATGGACACCCACCTGGCTCGGCTGTTCGCGGGGAAGTGCTGATGACGACCATGACCACCACGACCGACCCCGGCCCCGGCACGCGTGCGGCGCAGCGCAGGCTGCCGACGCCGCCCGCGCAGCGCACGGCACCGCAACCGGCCGCCCCGCGCGAAGGGGGCCACCCGTACGTGCCCGAGCAGCGGCAGGCCGGGCACGAGGGCCCGAGCGGCCACGACGGCCGGCCGGCGCAGCAGTCCGATTCCGGCCACCCGGATCTGCCGGATGCGGCAGCGGACCAGCGGGCCGCCGACGCGCGGGCGCACGATCCGCGGGCGCACGGCTTCCTGCCGGAGCGGCCACCGGTGCGCAGCATGATCGGCACCTGGACGCGACTGGACGCGACGGCGCGCGCGGTGGCCGTCACCCCCGACCGCGAGGCGGCCGTCGCGGCCGTCGAGCGCGCCGGCCGCAGCGGCGAACTGGCCGCTCTCCGGCAGCGCGTCTCACGTCTGTCGCCGCGCAACGCCGAGGCCGCGGCGATGCGGATCGCGGTGATCGCGGTGGCCTGCGGCTGGAACGGGCTCGACCCGCAGGCGCCGGCCGCGCGCGAGTCGGCCGACGGGGCGTTCCTCGACCTGTGGGCCGCGATCGCGCACCGCATCGACCACGACCAGTTCGTCGCGCTGCCCACGCTGTCGCTGCACAACTGGGCCCCGGAGCGCAAGCCGCGCCGGCACCTGCCGATCGATCAACTGGCCCGTACCGAACAGCTGGTGCCGATCGTCCGCTGGGCGCCTGAAGGCCAGCCGCTGTGCCGCCTCGACCGGCTGATGCTGGCCGTGACGCGGCTCGAAGCGCACGGCATCTGGCTCTTCCGGCTCGCCGAAACCCTCGCAGGGCGGGCGCCCGACGACTCCTCCACCCCGACGGCGCTCCGCCGCCTGGTCCGTATCCAGCACGCGCTGCGGGCCCAACTCCAGGAGGAGACCGCGGAGTTGGCGGCGGCTCCGGCGACCGCGCGGCAGTGCGCGGTGCTCGGCGCGCTGGCCGCCCAGGGCGCTCTGGAGCCGCCGGTGCTCCAGGCGGCGGACGCGGTGCTCGGCGTCGGCGGGCGGCGTACGGGCGAGGGCGGGCGGCAGTCGGTCCGCCGTCACCTGCCCACGCACCACCGCGCCTGGCTCGGCGCCATGGACCGGCACTGCGCACCGGTCCGCACCCTCGCCCATCGCGGCGGCCCGGATGCCGCCGTCTACCGCGAGGCGCAGGAGTCGCTGATCGCGCTGCGGCGTACGTACACGGCCCTGGTGCACACGGCCGCCCGCCCCGGTCCCGGAGATCTCGCCACCGCGGCCTGAGGCGCCGGGCGAGCGTCCCGGATCCGGGACGCCCCTGAGGGCCGGGTGATGTCCGGGGGTGTGGGGCGCCCGCGGAGTGCGAGGCCCCCGGGACAAGGCAGTTGCGGGTCATCGGCGTACCGCCGGTGGCCCGCTTTCGGCATGCTCCGGAAGCCGGAGCTCCGGTTGTTATTGGTCTGGACATGTCCAGCACCCGTCGTTAGTCTCCGATGTGGTCTAGACCGCACTTCCCCCCCCCGCTGATGAAACACCCCACGTTCGTCAGGAGCGAAGCATGCGCAAAAGGATCAGTGCTGCCGTGATCGGGCTCGGCGTTGTCGGCGCCTCCCTGCTGGCCACCACCAGCGCGTCCAGCCACGGCTACAGCGACGCACCCCCCAGCCGGCAGGCGCTCTGCGCCAAGGGCACGGCCAAGGACTGCGGCGCCATTGCCTACGAACCCCAGAGCGTCGAGGGCCCCAAGGGCTTCCCCGCCGCCGGTCCCGCCGACGGCAAGATCTGCTCCGGCGGAAACGAAGGGTTCGGTGAGCTGGACGACCCGCGCGGCGGCAAGTGGCCGGCGACCAAGCTGTCCGCCGGGCAGGGATACACCTTCACCTGGCGGCTGACCGCACGTCATGCCACCACGGACTTCGAGTACTTCATCACCAAGGACAGCTACGACCCGAGCAAGCCGCTCACCCGCGCCGACCTTGAGCCCGAGCCGTTCATGACGGTGCCGATGGGCGGCAAGCAGCCGGAGGCGACGGTGCAGCACCAGGGCACCGTCCCGACGCAGAAGGCCGGCCACCACATCATCCTGGGTGTCTGGAACATCGCCGACACGGGCAACGCCTTCTACGCCTGCTCGGACGTCGACCTCACCTGACCCGGCCCCGGCCGCAGGCGCGCACACCGCCCGCCTGCGGCCCCTGACCGCCTGGCCTCCGGACCCGCCGGACCCGCCCGGTCCCGTGCGTCCCCGGCCCGCAAGTCCTCACCTTGCGGGTTCGCGGACCGGGCCGGGCCGAGCCTCCGGAGGCCAGGCATCCACGCCAAGGGCGGGCCGTAACGCCGAAGTGGGCACCCCCGGATAACCGAGGACGCCCACTTCACAGGTGCGCCGCCAGGGACTCGAACCCCGGACCCGCTGATTAAGAGTCAGCTGCTCTAACCAACTGAGCTAGCGGCGCGCGCTGACGAAAGAAATACTACCCGGTCCCGGCGGGTGCTCTGGACCACCGGCCGGCCGGGAGCACGCGGGGCGGCCCGAAGCGAGCGGTACGAGGCCGCCCGCCCCGTGGTCGGGCGGCGCCGTGACCGGGCCCGCGGATCAGAGCGCGAGCGACAGCAGTACCGGGGCGGCCCTGCGGTTGAGGGCGTCGGCGGCCTGCCGCAGGCGGTGCGCGTGCTCCAGCGGCATCGACAGGGCGAGGCAGCCGACCGTCGAACCCGCGGTGATCGGCACGGCGGCGCAGACCGTGCCGACGGCGTATTCCTGGAGGTCGAGGACGGGAACCGTCGGCGGCTGGCTGTCGAGCTTGTGCAGCAGGATCCGCTCGTTGGTGATCGTCCGGGAGGTGAGCCGGGCGGTCTTGTGCCGGGAGAGGTGGTCCTTGCGGCCGTCGTGGTCCAGCTGTGCCAGCAGGCACTTGCCGACCGCGCTGGCGTGGGCCGTGCGCCGGAACTCCGCCCACTCGTTGACCTTGGGGGCGAGCGGCCCGTCGGCGTAGTGCAGGATCTTGACCTCGCCGTCGATGTAGCGGCTGATGTACACCGCGGCGCCGACCGAGTCCCGCAGCTCGTCGAGCGTGATCTGGAGCTTGTCCCGGAGTGCCTGGTCGCGGTCGCCGCCGGTACCCAGCAGGAGGAGCGATTCGCCGACGACGTACGCGCCGTCGGAGACCTGCTCGATGTAGCTCTCGCGCCGCAACATCGAGAGCATGTGGGCGAGATGGCCGGTGGCCAGGCCGGTCTCGCGGGCGATCTGGACGTCGGTCACGCCACTGGCGTGCCGGGAGATGGTTTCGAGCACGCGAAGGGCGTATTGCACCGAATGGAACGGCGCGGTCGGCTCGGGCTTCAGCGCCACGGTGTCCCCCTAGCAGGTTGGTACCGCTTGCGTAGTGACCGTCGCGGGCGGGGCGAACGGCGGGGACCGGACGCTCCCGGACAGCGGGGCTCGTACCACGATAGCGGCCAACGGCCTTCGGTGGAGGGGGTCTTGACCGAAAAGCATGGGCCGGTATGCGCCTGTCCAGGGAAGCGCCACGCTGGCATATGCCGCAGGCACAGTAGTGCGCCCCCCCCGGTGCACACGGCGGAGCCCGGCCCGGGGAAGGGCCGGGCTCCGTGGCGTACCCGGTGACCGCGCCGCTTCAGAGCACCGCGCTCAGGAACTCCCGGGTGCGCGCGTGCTCCGGTTCGGTGAAGATCTTCTCCGGCGTACCGGATTCGATGACCCGGCCCGCGTCGAACATCAGCACGTCGTCCGAGATGTCCCGCGCGAAGCTCATCTCGTGGGTGACGCAGAGCATCGTGATGTCCGTGGTGCGGGCGATGTCCCGCAGGACGTCCAGCACGCCGGCCACCAACTCCGGGTCGAGCGCCGACGTCACCTCGTCCAGCAGCAGCACCTGCGGGCGCATCGCCAGGGCCCGCGCGATGGCCACCCGCTGCTGCTGGCCGCCGGAGAGCTGCGTCGGGTACTTGTCGAGGTGCGCGGTGAGGCCGACCAGGTCGAGCAGGCCACGGGCGCGCTCCTCGGCCGCTTCCTTGCCGAGCCCCAGCACGTGCACCGGTGCCTCGGTGATGTTGCGCAGCACCTTCATGTTGGGGAAGAGGTTGAACTGCTGGAAGACCATGCCGATGTTCTTGCGCACCTCGCGGGTGTGCTTCTCGCCGGCCGGTACGAGCCGGCCGCCCCTCTCCTCGTGCGTGAGGTAGTCGCCGCCGACCCTGATGGTGCCCTCGTCCGGCGTCAGCAGGGTCATCAGCAGCCGCAGGATCGTCGTCTTGCCGGATCCGGACGGGCCTATCAGGGTCACGTGCTTGCCCGACGAGACCGTGAAGTCCAGCGAGTCCAGGACCGTGTGGGCCCCGAACCGCTTGGTGACGTGGTCGAAGCGGATCAACTCGGTACCGTCCACCGCCGGGTTGGCGGTTCCTTCGGGGAGGTGCGGGTCAGCGGACAAGACGGCGCTCCAGGGCTCGCAGGAGGAGGGAGGTGGGGTACGCGATGACGAGGAACAGGACCCCGACGACGGTGATCGGCTCCATGTAGTCGAAGGTGGCGGCGCCGATGCTGTTCGCCTGGAAGAGCATGTCGCCCACCGTGATGGCGGCCAGCATCGGTGTGTCCTTGAACATCGCGATGACGTAGTTGCCGAGCACGGGGACCACCCGCCGGAACGCCTGCGGCAGGATCACCGCGCTCCAGGTGCGCCGGCGCGGCAGGCTCAGCGCGGTCGCCGCCTCCCACTGGCCGGCCGGTACGCCGTCGATGCCGGCCCGGTAGACCTCGGCGGTGAACGTCGAGTAGTGCAGGCCGATTCCGATGACGCCGGTGGCCAGCGGCGGGAAGGCCAGACCCCAGCCGGGCAGCACGAAGAACAGGAAGAACAGCTGCACCAGCAGCGGGGTGTTGCGGATGAATTCGATGACGATGCCGACCGGCCAGGTCAGCAGGCGGTGCGGCGAGCGCAGCGCCAGCGCCCACACCAGACCGAGCGCGAAGGACACCAGCGAGCCGTACAGGGTCGCCTGGACGGTGATCCACAGCCCCTTGAGCAGCTCGGGCAGTATGTCGCCGACGTACCCCCATGACCAGGTGTTCACGGCTTCCTCCCTCCGGTGGCCAGCGGTTCCCGGCCGGTGGCGGAAAGCGTGCGCGGGATCCGGCCGCCGGACGGCTCGGGAGCCCGGCCGACGGACGCCTTGGCCCGCCGCTCCAGCAGGCGCATGACCCGGGTCACCGCGAAGGCGATGACGAAGTAGAGGACGAGGATGATGCCGTAGACCTGGGCGCTCTGGCCCGTGGAGAGCCGGGCCAGTTTCGCCTGGAACGTCAGCTCGCCGACGGACAGCAGCGAGGCCAGCGCGGTGCACTTGAGCAGCTCGATCAGCAGGTTGTTGAAAGGCGGCAGCATCTCGGGCACGGCCTGCGGGAGGATCACCTTCCGCATCCGCTGCCAGGGCGAGAAGCTCAGCGCGACGGCCGCTTCACGCTGCGCGGGGGCGACGGCCTGGAGGGCGCCGCGCACGACCTCCGAACCGTACGCGCCGTAGGACAGGCCGAGGGCGAGGGTGCCCGCCCAGACGCCGGCCAGCTGCCAGCCGAGCAGCGGCAGGGCGAAGAACAGCCAGAACATCAGGACCAGCGCGGACATGCCGCGGAAGATCTCCATGTAGGCGCCGGAGAGGAAGCGGACGATCCGGAAGCGCGAGGTGCGCGCCATACCGACGCCGAAGGCGACGGCGGCGGCCAGGGCGGCGCTGTAGACCATCAACTGGACGGTGATCCACACGCCTTGGAAGAAGAGTTCCCACAGTGCTCCGGTCACCGGCCACAGAGCTCCTTCGCGGTCAGATCGGTCATGAACTCCTCGGTGAAGCCGAACGGCTCGGCGATACGCAGGAGTTCGCCGCTCTTCTTCATCGCGTGCAGTTCGCGGTTGAACGCGTCGCGCAGCTTCGTCTCGCCGGTCCTGAAGCCGTAACCGCCGCCGTCCCGCTTCGGTTCGCCCTTGACCTCAGGGGTGAACGGCTCGGTCATGTCCACCTTCGGGTGCCGCCCGGCCTTCAGCGCCTCGATCATCGTCAGCGCGGTGCCGGCGAAGCAGTCGATCCGGCCGGCTTCCAGCGCCTCCATCCCCGCGATCTGGTCGCCGTAGGTCTGAATGGCGCTTTTCTTCACGCCGTTGCCGATCGCGTACTCGATTTCCGCATAGCCGATTCCGGAGCCCATGCGGAAGCCGCCCCTGGCGACGTCCGCATACGAAGTGATGCGCTTCGGATTCCCCTTGAGTACGAGGAATCCGTCCTTCGACTCGTAGTCCGGATCGGAGAAGAGAACGGCCTGGCAGCGGGCTTTGTTGATGAACATTCCCGCGACGATCACGTCGTACTGGAAGGAATGCAGACCCGGTACGAGGGCGCCGAATTCGACCGGCACCGGTTCGAAACGTCCGACACCCAGCTTTTTGAAGATCGCGCCCGCCACCGCCGGTGCCTCACCGGTCAGTTCGCCCTGTTCGTCGATGGACGCATAGGGCGGCTCACTGGCGATTCCCATGCGTACGGTGTTCTTTTCCCGTAGCTCATCGAGCAGATGTCCCCCGTCCGTTGCGCCGGCGACGTCGACGCGGGAGCACCCCGCACTCGCGCCCAGCGCGCTTGCCACACCCAGGGCCGCCGCTCCTGTCAACAGTGAGCGGCGGCCGATTCCTCTGACACTCTTGCCTGAATCTTTCCCCTGTGGTGGTGCCATGGGCGCCCGGCTACCCGGACTTGACGAAAATATGCAGATCATTTCCGGCCCCGGGAAAAGCGTTGTGAAAGTGTGGCGGAAGTCCGTCATGAGTGCTTACGGTGCGGGTGCCGGATGTGTAACCCCTGGAATGCCATGGGGGGTTGGGGCATATGTGTGACGGTGGAGCCCGGTGGTGATGCTGTTCCGTACGGGTGTCACGGAATTCACCGTTTCGGACGGCCCGCCGTACCGGCCCGACGTCTCACAAAGGGATACCCAGGAACCGGACGCGCAGGATTGCCGCCGCGCGCCCTGAAGAGACCGGCACACGACCGAAGAGGACCGATAGGAGGCCACATGGCCGACCGTTTCGTCGAAGTCTCGCTGGACAAGCGGGGCGTGAGCTGCACCGCGAAGCTGCTGGACGCGCGGGCGCCGATCACCTGCAACGCCGTCTGGGACGCCCTGCCGCTCGGCGGCGACGTCTACCACGCCAAGTACGCCCGCAACGAGATCTACGCCCTGGTCCCGCCGTTCGCCCCCCAGGAGCCGCCGCTGGAGAACCCCACCATCACACCGATCCCCGGCGACCTGTGCTACTTCACCTTCAGCGACACCGAGTTGGGCACCGCCTCCTACGGCTACGAGTCCGAGGCCGGGCACCAGGGCCGCGCCACCGTCGTCGACCTCGCGCTCTTCTACGAGCGCAACAACCTGCTGATCAACGGCGACGCGGGCTGGGTGCCCGGCATCGTCTGGGGCTCCGTCGTCGAGGGCCTCGACCGGATGGCCGACGCCTGCCAGGACCTCTGGCGGGGCGGCGCGCTCGGCGAGACCCTCAACTTCCGCCGGGCCTAGGGATGTCGGCGACCCCGGAGGTGTAGAGGGCGTGCGCGGCGCGCAGCACCAGCGCGTCCGCGTGCCGTGCGCCGATCAGTTGCACCCCGATCGGCAGCCCGTCGCCGTCCAGACCGCAGGGCACGGTCGCGGCGGGCTGCTGCGTCATGTTGAACGGGTAGGTGAACGGCGTCCAGCCGGTCCAGCGGGTGTGCCCCGAACCCGCGGGGACCTCGGCCCCCGCCTCGAAGGCGGTGATCGGCTCGGTCGGCGTCACCAGCAGGTCGTAGGCGCTGTGGAAGCGGCCCATCGCCTGGCCGAGCGCCATCCGCACGTCCACCGCCGCCAGATAGTCCAGCGCGCTGTACCGCTCGCCCTGCGCGCAGATCTCCCGCAGCCCCGGATCCAGCAGCTCCCGGTCCGCCGCGTCCAGGTGCTCGGCGACCCGCGCCGCACCGCTGAACCACAGCGTGTGGAACGCCTCCACCGGATTCTCGATCCCCGGATCGATCTCCTCCACGTACGCGCCGAGCGACGCCAGCGTCTCCACCGCCGACCGCACCGCCGCCGCGACGTCGGGCGCCACCGGCACGTCCCAGCCGAGCGCCGGGCTGTACGCCACCCGCAGCCCGGCGACCGGACCGTCCAGCGCCGCACGGAAGGACCCGGCGACCGGCCCGAGCTGCGACCAGTCGCGCCAGTCCGGGCCGCTGATCACGTCCATCAGCAGCGCCGCGTCCGCCGCGTCCCGGGTCATCGGCCCGGCGTGCGACAGCGTCCCGAACGGGCTCGCCGGATAGAGCGGCACCCGCCCGTGCGTCGCCTTGAGCGCGAAGATCCCGCAGAACGACGCCGGGATACGGACCGACCCGCCGCCGTCCGTCCCCAGGCTGAGCGGCCCCGCGCCCAGCGCGACCGCCGCCGCGCTGCCGCCGCTTGAGCCGCCCGAGGTGCGCCCCGGGTCGTACGGATTGCCTGTCACCCCGTGCCGCGGACTGTCCGTCACACCCTTCCAGCCGAACTCCGGTGTGGTCGTCTTGCCGAGGAACACCGCGCCCGACTCGCGCATCCGGGCCACCGCGGGCGCGTCCTCGTCCCAGGCCGCGTCCTCGGGCCTGACGGTCAGCGAGCCGCGCAGCGTGGGACGGCCGCGGGTCAGGAACAGGTCCTTGACGGTCGTCGGCACCCCGTCCACCGGACCGGCCGGCTGCCCCGACCGCCAGCGTTCCTCGGACGCCTTGGCCTCGGCCAGCGCCTCGTCGCCGTCGATCAGGGTGAACGCGTTGGTCCTGGCCCTGGCCTCATCGGCCCGCTCCAGCGTCTCCCGGGTGACGTCGACGGGAGAGAACTCACCGGCGGCGTAGCCGGCCGTGAGCCGCTGGGCGGAGAGGTCGGCGAGCTGGGTCGGTTCGGTCATGGCGTCCTCCGTGCGATGGGCCGCCCGTGGCGGGGCGGCGGCCGGGTGCGGGGCTGCTGCGGTGGGGACGGTGCGGGGGAGGGGAGCGCGGGCGGGGGCTATCTCACCGGGACGTAACCGAGCTTCTTGTCGACGAGATTGCGCAGCGGTTCGCCGGCCGACCACTGGTCGAAATTGTCTTGGAACTGCTCGGCGAGCGCGTCCCGCCAGCCCAGTGTGTCGCCGCTCATGTGCGGCGAGACGATCAGGTGCGGCACGTCCCACAGCGGGCTGTCGGACGCCAGCGGCTCCACTTCGAAGACGTCCAGCGCAGCCGCCGCGATCCGCCACTCGCGCAGCGCGGCGACCAGCGCGTCCTCGACGACCAGCGGGCCGCGCCCCACGTTGATGAAGCGGGTCTGTGGCCGCATCAGGGCGAACGCCCGCCGGTCGAAGAGGCCGCGGGTGGCGTCGGTCAGGGGCGCCGCGCACACCACCCAGTCCGCCCGGCCCAGCAGCGGATGCAGCGCGTCGGACGCGTGCACCGTGCCGAACTCCGGGTCGCCGGTCCGCTCCCGGCGGCCCACCAGGTCGACGTCGACACCCAGTGCCATCAGGGTGGTGCCGATGGCCCGCCCGATCGGTCCCGAACCCACCACGACGGCCCGGCTCCCGGCCAGCCGCAGGGTCTCGCGGTGCCGCCAGCGCCGCTGCCGCTGGAGCTCCCAACTTCCGTAGAAATCTTTGGCCATGGCCAGGACGAGGCCCGCGACGTATTCGGCGATCGGCTGCTCGAAAACGCCGCGCGCATTGGTCACGAGGGTGTCGTCGGCGATCAGTGCCGGGCACAGCAGCCGGTCCACGCCGGCGCTCGCGGTGTGCACCCAGCGGGGGCGCGGGCCCTGCTCAGGCCACGCCTTCCGGATCGCATCGGAGGTGAAATCCCAGGCCAACAGCACGTCGGCGGAGGGGAGTAGGTCCGCGAGAGCGGTCTCGTCGGCGTAGATCACCCGGGCCCGGCCGGAGAGCCGGTCCAGCTTCGGCGGCGGGTCGGAACCTAGGACAAGGACGGTGTTTTCGGACATGGGCCTGCAACCGTTCTGAAACGTGAGTCCCCTTAACTGAAGGGGGCGCCGACAGATGCCTGAGATGCGAGGATTGACCACGCTAAGAAGTCGTATCTACCGTGTCAACAACGGCTCTGTTCCGACGTCCCGGCTTATACCGGCTGCTCCAAAATCCCCTGGCCATGGCCTGGCCAATCCAGCCCTTCGTTCTTCTAGGGGCCTTCATGGACGTCTCATTTCTCGGTGGCCCACAGCCCCAGCTCGGCGTGGGTGTCGTAGCGCCCTTCGACTTCGCACTCGACCGCGAGCTGTGGCGCTGGGTGCCCGACGACGTGTCCCTCCACCTCACCCGTACTCCCTTCGTGCCCGTCGAGGTCAGCCTCGACCTGGCCCGTCTGGTCAGTGAGCACGAAACGCTGCGCTCCGCCGTGCAGGCGCTGTGCGCGGTGTCCCCGCAGGTCGTCTCCTACGCCTGCACGTCCGGCAGCTTCGTCGGAGGAATGGCGGGCGAGCGGGCCATGACGACCGCCATGGCCCAGGCGGGGGAGGTGCCCTCCCTCACCACATCGGGCGCGCTCATCGAAGCGCTGCGCGAGATCGGCGCATGGCGCATCGCGGTGGTGACGCCCTATACGAAATCGGTCACCGACTCCCTGGAGGACTTTCTCGGCGAGGCGGGTGTCACGGTCACCGGCCGCGCCTACCTCGGACTGACCCGGCACATCTGGAAGGTGCCGTACCGCGATGTCGTCGACATGGCACGGGCGGCCGTGGTGGGCGCCGCCGACGCGCTCTTCATCAGCTGTACGAACCTGCCGACCTACGACGTCATCCCGCAGCTGGAAGCCGAGCTGCGGCTGCCGGTGCTGTCCGCCAACCAGGTCACGATGTGGGCCGCGCTGCGCGCCATCGGCGCCCATGCGGTAGGCCCCTATCAGGCACTGCTGGATCCGGTGGCGCGGAGCGGTCCCGCCGCGATGTCCGGATCCGACGTGCCGCCCGACAGACGTCCGGCGGACACGCCCGAGGCCGCCTTCGCGGGGCCGCCGCTCGCACCCGAGCCCGACGCGGGCGAGGGCGGCGACCCACCGGACGACCTCGGGCCGAAGCCGCCGGTCTGAGCAGCCGGTGCCCGGTGACCGCCGGGCACCCACCGGACGGCACCCGGCGCGGCCGGTACCCGCACCCCGCGGGCGGCGGTCGCGCCTCCTGTACCCGCACCCCCATTCGTACGCGCAAGGGAGAGCTGCATGGCATCGGTTGGCTTCCTCTACCCCGGCCACTCCGCCGAGGACGACTACCCCCGGCTCGCTTCGCTGCTCGGGGGCGGCGTCCGGCTGCCGCTGGTGCACACCGACATCGGCGAGGACGCCCACCGGGTGGACGCGCTGCTGGAGATGGGCTCGGCCGGGCGGCTCGCCGCCGGGGTCGCCGAGCTGAAGGAGCGCGGCGCCGAAGCCATCGTCTGGGCCTGCACGAGCGCCAGCTTCGTCTTCGGCTGGGAAGGCGCCCACGAGCAGGTCCGCGAGCTGTCGGTGGCCGCCCAGCTGCCCGCGTCCAGCACATCCTTCGCCTTCGCGCACGCCATCCGTGCCCTCGGCGCCCGCCGCGTCGCGATTGCCGCCACCTACCCGTCCGACGTGGCCGACCACTTCCACGCCTTCCTGAAATCCGCCGGCACGGAGGTCGTCTCGACCCGCGGCAGCGGCATCATCACCGCAGCCGAGGTCGGCACCTGGGGCCGCGACGAGGTGCTGGCACTGGCCAGGGCGGGCGACCACCCCGACGCCGACGTGGTGCTGCTGCCCGACACCGCCCTGCACACCGCCGCCCACCTGCCGGACATCGAAGCCGCGCTACGCAAACCGGTGCTCACCGCCAATCAGGTCACCGTCTGGGAGGGCCTGCGCCTCCTCGACCGGACGCTCGCCTGCCCGGCCCTGGGCACCCTCTTCGCCCGCAGCGCGCCGCAGGAGCCGTAACGGTCTGGGGAGCAAATACCTCCCGCCCGCTCCGGGAATAAGCGGAGAACTACTCCGGTTGTCCTCCTCGCAGACCAGCGACGCGAGGAGGACCCGCCCGTGAGCGGCAGCAACGACGAGATCCGGGACACCGGCGACGAGATCCGCGGCACGGCCGGGGGCACCGCTCCCGTCCCGCTGTCCGTACTCGACCTGGTGACGGTCGGCGAGGGCAGCACCGCGGCCGACGCCGTACGGACCGCCGTCGGCATCGCCCGTACGGCCGAACGCCGCGGCTTCCACCGGTACTGGGTCGCCGAGCACCACTCCATGCCCGGTGTCGCGTCCTCGTCGCCCGCCGTGCTGCTGGCCCACATCGCCGCGCACACCGCGTCCATCCGGCTCGGCTCCGGCGGCGTCATGCTGCCCAATCACGCGCCGCTGGTCATCGCCGAGCAGTTCGGCACCCTGGAGGCGATGGCACCGGGCCGCGTCGACCTCGGCCTCGGCCGCGCCCCCGGCACCGACGGCGCCACCGCCGCGGCCCTGCGCCGCACCGAGCGGCTGCACGAGGGTGCCGACGAATTCCCGCAGCAGCTCGCGGAGTTGACCCGCTTCCTGGACGACGACTTCCCTGACGGGCATCCGTACGCCCGCATCCACGCGGTGCCGGGACCGGTCCAGGCCACCGCTCCCGGCGGCGTGCAGTCGCCGCACCGGCCGCCGCTGTGGCTGCTCGGCTCCTCCGGCTTCAGCGCCCGCCTGGCCGGTTCGCTCGGCCTGCCGTTCGCCTTCGCGCACCACTTCTCGGCCGCCAACACCGTCCCCGCGCTCGACCTCTACCGCGCCTCGTTCCGGCCATCGGACGTGCTGTCCGAGCCGTACGCCCTGATCGGCGTCGCCGCGCTGGCCGCCGATGACGAGCGGGAGGCCAAGCGGCAGGTGATGACCGGCGCGCTGTCCATGCTCCGGCTGCGCACCGGCCGGCCAGGACTGGTGCCGAGCCCGGAGGAAGCGGCGGCCTACCCGTTCGACGAGCGGGAGCGGGACTTCGTCGACAGCTGGCTCGGCAACGTCATCCACGGCACCCCCGACGCCGTCCGGCAGGGCCTGAACGACCTCGCGAAGCGGACCGGCGCCGACGAGCTGATGATCACCGCCAATGCCCACGGCGGCCCCGCGCGGCTGCGCTCCTACGAGCTGATCGCCGACGCCTACGACCTGCCGCAGGGCTGAAAACCGTCCTTCGGGGCGGTCCGCGTGCGGGCCGCGGCGGGCGCGGGGAGGCGCCGGCCGCGCCCCGTACGCGGACCGCCCCGAAGGCGTACGGAGCTGCGGGCGGGTCAGCCGCCGGTGCGGCCACCGGCGTCGAGGAGTGCGTCGATCCGCTCGGGCGGCACCGGCCGTGAGTAGAGCCAGCCCTGGCCGGTGTCACAGCCGATCCGCCGCAGCCGCGCCGCCTGTTCGGCGCTCTCCACGCACTCCGCCGTGACCGTCAGGCCGAGCCGGTGCGCCAGTGCGACCAGTGCCTCCACGATCGTCTCGTCCGCCGGGTTGGGGTGCTCCTGCGAGCGGAACCCGCGGACGAAGGACCCGTCGAGCTTGAGGACGGAGACGGGCAGGCGGCTGAGGTAGGCGAGGTTGGAGTAGCCGGTCCCGAAGTCGTCGATGGCGATCCGTACGCCCATGTCGCTGAGCGCCTGGAGGGCCTGCAACGGGCGCCCGGCGGAACCCATCACCGCCGACTCGGTCAGCTCCAGCTGGAGCAGTTCGGGCGGCAGCCCGGTCGCGGCGAGGATGCCGGCCACGTCCGCGACCAGATCCGAGTCCCACACCTGGCGCACCGCCACGTTGACGCTGACGAACAGCGGCCGGTCGCCGGGCCGCTCCAGCTGCCAGGCGCGGGCCTGCCGGCACGCCTGCTCCAGCACCCAGCGGCCCAGTTCGACGATCGCGCCGTTCTCCTCGGCCAGCGCGATGAACCGATTCGGCGACAGCATCCCGAACTGCGGATGCCGCCAGCGCACCAGCGCCTCGACACCCTCCGCACGGCCGTCGTCCAGGCCGACCAGCGGCTGGTACTCCAGCGTGAACTCGCCGCGGTCCACGGCAGGACGCAGGGTGCTGGAGAGCGCCTGCCGGGTCATCCGGTGGGCGTTGCGCTCCGGGTCGAACAGCGTCCAGCGGGCCTTGCCGTCCTCCTTGGCCCAGTACAGCGTGGTGTCCGCCGCCTGCATCAGCCCGGTCGCGGTCGTGCCGGCCGCGGCCCGCTCCACGACGCCGATGCTCGCCGACACCGAAAGGCGCTGCCCGGCCAGGTCGAACGGCCGCTGCAGCGCGTCCAGCGCGCACTGGGCCAGCTCGGACAGCTGGTCGGTGCCCGTCGAGTCCTCCACCAGGAGGGCGAATTCGTCCCCGCCGAGCCGGGCCACCAGATGCGCGCGGCCGTTCCCCGGGACGCGGTCCGCCGCGTGCTCGGCGCAGTGCGTCAGCCGCTGCGCCACCGCGCTCAGCAGCCGGTCGCCCACGCGGTGCCCCAGCGTGTCGTTGACGGCCTTGAACCCGTCGAGGTCCAGGTAGCACAGACCGATGCGGCCGGTGCCCGTCGACGCGACCGATGCGGATTCGAGGGCCGATGACAGCCGCTCGAAGAACAGCGCGCGATTGGGCAGCCGGGTCACCGGGTCGTGCATCTGCAGATGCCGCAGCCGGGCGAGCAGGTCGTGCCGGTCGCTGCTGTCGGCGACGGACAGCAGCATCCGTTCGCCGCCGGACAGCGGCTCGACGGTGATCTCCACCCAAAGGGTGTGTCCCGAGGGGTGCTTGAGACGACGGGTGCAGCGCAGCCGGTCGCTGTGGCCGCTCAGCACCTCGCGGTAGGCGGCCTGCACCCGTGGGTCGGAGCCGAGGTCGGCGAGGTCGGCGGCGGTGGCCGCGACGAGCCGCCCGGGGTCGGTACCGAGGAGTTCGCCGAAGGCGGGGTTGGCGGCGAGGATCCGCCCCTCGCGGTCGAGTACGGCCATCGGGAGGCGGGCGGCGTGAAAGGCGGTGCGGTAGTCGCCGAACGAGGCGGCCGGGCATTCGTGGGCCGGTTCGGGGACGTCGCGGGCGACGGTCGCCTCGCGGGCGGCGGCCGGCCGGTCCGCGCGTACTCCGGATTCTTTGGTCGTGCCGTTACGCTCCGTCACGGAGGGCAGCGTCGCTCCGTGCGTGCGGCCCGTCCTGTCGGGGTGTCCGCTCACTGCTCGCTCCCGCATGGCGCATGTCTCGTGATGGAGGGGGGATCTCGCGCTGGAAAGTGTGGCGATCATAGAGGCTGCCGCAGCGGCCGATCCAGCGACACTGCCGTGATCATCGGCACGTGTGACGGAAGTTCGGCCAAATCTGCCCACGTCTGTTCGCGCAGATTGCCCCAATGGTCGATTGTTACGTTCCGTTACGTTCGGGTGGTGGCGCGCTGCTCACTCCGCTGGACCTTGAAACATGACGAATGGCGTTGAATCACCACAGGGTGGGTGAGGTGTTCCCCTTCCTTCCCTGGAGGTTGATGTGCCGTCCGCCCGGACACCCGACGGGGTGGACCACCGACGACTGCGACGCCTCGCCGCCGTCGTCACCTCCCTGAGCGCACTGATAGCGACATCGATCGTGGCCGGCCCGGCCACCGCTTCCGAAGCCACCCTCTCGTGTGCCCTGGGCCGGACCGACGCCCACCACTCCGAGGGCGTCGACACCTGGAACGCCGCCTACCCGCGCCCCCACGGCACCCTCAACGCGGTGATGATCTTCCTCTCCTTCCCGGACTCCCGGCCCGTCGCCGACACACGGGAACTCTCCCGGGACTACTTCCCGGAGACCTCCCGCTTCTTCGACCGCGCCTCCTACGGCACGTTCACACTGCGCCCGCACCTCCACAAGAAGTGGATCCGGATGCCGCACACCTCCGGCAGTTACGGCATACAGCGGGACTGGGCGGACGGCAAGCGTTCGGCCTACCTCCATGACGCGGTCGCCGCCGCCGATGCCTCCGTCGACTTCAGCCGCTACGACATGGTCTACCTGGTCGCCGACCCCGATGCGCCGGGCGTCGACTCGGACGCCACCAAGGTCGTCAATCTCGACCAGCCGATGCGGGCGGACGACGCGGACCTGCGGCGCTTCGTCACCGTCTTCGAGCAGAGCCCGCCGGACCGCAACGTCCTCGCCCACGAGACCGGGCACGTCTTCGACCTGCCGGATCTCTATCACCGGCCGCAGGACGCCAAGGGCGACTGGGACACCTACGTCGGCGACTGGGACCTCATGGGCAGCCAGTTCGGCCTGGCGCCCGACCCCTTCGGCTGGCACAAATGGAAGCTCGGCTGGCTGACCGACAACCAGATCGACTGCGCCGAGCTGACCGGGCCCGCCCTGCACACCCTGCGGCCACTGTCCGCGCCGATGGAACCGGGCGACGAGCGCAGGCCACGGCTCCTGGTGGTCCGCACCGGCCCCGGCAGCGCCCTGGTCATGGAGGCCCGCGACGCGAGCGGCAACGACAAGGCGGTGTGCCGCGAGGGCCTCCTCGTCTACCGCGTACACAGCGAGACCGCGTCGGGCTCGGGGCCCGTGCAGGTGCTCGACGGGAACCCGGGCACCTCGGCCTGCCGCGGCACGTCCGTCTATCCGCCGCTCGCCGACGCGCCGCTGGGCGTGGGCGAGAGCCTGCTCGACCGCGAGGACGGGGTGCGGGTGGAGGTCGCCGGGAGATCACCGGCGGGGGACTGGACGGTCAAGGTGACCCGCGGCTGACCGGCGCCCTGCGGGTACGACGAAGGCCCCCACCGGAGTGGGGGCCTTCGACTGTCTGTGCGCCGCCAGGGACTCGAACCCCGGACCCGCTGATTAAGAGTCAGCTGCTCTAACCAACTGAGCTAGCGGCGCCTGCTGACGGACGAAACATTAGCACCCGGACCGGGGAGGGCAAAAATCGATCCTGTACCGCGGCAGCCTCAGCGGGAGGTCAGGGCGGTGACGGGAGGCCCCGACGGCCGGTGGGCGGCGGCTTTGGCGGCATCGGCGCCGCCCGCGTCCGGCGCTCCGGTGTCCGCACGGGCGGCCCGCACGCAGGCCCAGAGCAGGATGTCGGGCCCCGGCAGCCACGGGCTGCGGACGTCGGGCGCCACCAGCCAGCGGGCGGCGGGCGGCAGCGGGTCGGTCCCCCGGCCGCCGGGATGCAGCGGCGGGATGGTCACCGCGTCGCCGCTGCCGTGGCACAGCAGCGGCGGCACCGCCCGTACCCACTCCTCCCAGCCGAGGAGCGCGGGCAGCCGGTGGGCGGTGCCGGGGGCGGCGAAGAGCAGGATCCTGCCGTGGTGGGTGGCCACCGGGCCCGAGCCGGGGCCGTCGGTCCACAGGCGGTCGACCATCCGGCGCCCGAAGAGGGCCGGGGCGTTGATCACGTCGAAGGCGGTGCCGCAGGGCAGCACGCTCGGAGCGGTCGGCCGCTGCGCCCACAGCGTGTGCAGGCGGTGAGGATGCGGGCTGGCGGAGGCGAGCCAGTCGGCTCCGGCGAGCGTGACGTAGGAGGCGGTGGGGAAAGGCGGGGATACCGGGATACGGGAGGGTTCGGGCAGCCGGTCGCTCATGGAGACAGGTCTACCGAGCCGCGGGGGACCGGCACCGGAGGTTGGCGGAAAACGGGACACTACGGGTCGGTAAGGAGTATGTTCCCTCCCCGCATATGCCAACGGCCCATGGTCATCAAGGACCACGGGCCATCGGTACGGGCAAAACGGGCGCGGGCGCGGGCGGCCTGAGCCGGGCGGCCCGCTGCCGGTCAGTCCCCGCCGTCGGGACGCGAGCCGCCGTCCCGCATCAGCGTCCGGCCGAACTCGACCATCTTGCGGGCATAGTCCTCGGTCCACTCCGCGCGTTCGGCGAGCGCCGAGAGCGGCAGCCGGTCGAAGCGCTTGGGGTCGGCGAGCTGGGCGGCGGCCATCGCCTGGAACTCCGTCGCGCGGTCGGCCGCGGCACGGAAGGCCAGGGCCAGCTCCGTGGAGCGGCCGAGCAGCTCCCGGGGATCCTCCATCGACTCCAGATCGAAGAAGTGCTCGGGATCCGCCACCGCCTCGGGCGGTTCGAAGAGCAGGGGCGCGGGCTTCAGGCGCCGAGGGGCGGGTGCCGTACCGCGTGGGTCGGGAGCCGGTCGCGGCTCGGACATGAACGTACCTCCAGGGTCGAGTGCCGCATTCCATTGTCCCGCGCCGCGCAAGAGGGCCCCGTGACATGGCCCGCGCGGGCAGCCGCGCCCCGACCGCCGGGTCAGCCGCGCCAGGGCACCCGGTGCTCCGCGAGATGCGAGAGCACGGCGTGGTGGGCCTCCCAGCCGTCAGGGAACTTGACCGTCACGCCCAGCCGCACCGGCTCCGTCGACGGGTGCTCGTCGAGCAGCTCGGCGACACCAGCCCGGCAGACCACGATGCAGGCGTGACGGTGGCGGGAGGCGAGCACGCACAGCCGGCCGGTCTCCAGGTGGAACGCGGTGGCGTCGGGCCGCCCCGAGAGCGGGTGCAGTACGACCGTGACGTCGAACTCGCGGCCCTGGAGGCGGTTGGCGGTGTCCACCGCGACGCCGGTCACACCCAGGCCGGCGAGCGCGGTACGGACCGCCGCCGCCTGGTCGCGGTGGGCGGTGCCGACCGCGATCCGGTCCGCGGTGAGCGGCTCGGGATCAGGACCGCGCTCGCTGGTGGCCGCGCCGCCGCGGTCCAGCAGCCGGCGGACCACCTGCGCCACCGCGCCGACGGCCTCCGGATCCGTGCGCGGGGTGTGCCGGGCGGGCAGCTCCAGCAGGCCCCAGCCGGACTCGGCCGCCTCGTCCAGGACGCGGTCCACACCGGAGCCGTCACCCGGAACGCCGAACGCGAGCCGGCGGTCGCCGTGCTCCGTGCCGCTGCGGAACCGGGTGAAGGGGTAGAACGCGTCGGAGACCAGCCGGGCGGCCGACGCGGGCAGCCGCCAGGAGACCGGCAGGCGGTGCTGCGGCAGATCCGGGTTGTGCGCCAGCAGGGTGGACACCGCGCTCGACGACGGGTCGTAGGAAAGCCCCGCCCACTGCTCGGCGCCGACCACGCTGAACGGGTCCAGCTGGCCGGGGTCGCCGACGAACAGCGCCCGCTCGAAGAGGCCGGCGACCGACAGCAGCGCGTCGGAGCGCATTTGGTACGCCTCGTCGACGATGGCGTGCCGCCACGGCTCGTCGACCTTCGTGTAGGCCCACTTCGCGGCGGTGGACACCACGACGTCCATCCCCGCCAGGTCGGCGATCTTCGTGGACGTACGGACCTCGGGCAGCTCGGCGAGTGCCGGGTCGAAGGAACCGGCCTCACTGCTGTGCAGCCGGCCGACGGGCAGCGCGGGATCCTTCTCGGCGAGCCGCAGCACCAGATCGTCGACCTGCGCGTTGGTCTGCGCGACGACCATCAACGGGTGCCCGGCGGCGGCGAGTTCGCGGGCCGCGCGCACCACGAGGGTGGACTTCCCGGCGCCCGGAGGGGAGTCCACGACCACGCCGGGCCGTGGGCTGTGCAGGGTGTCCTGAAGGATCTCGGCGGTCGCCCGCGCCGCTGCCGCCGCCGGGTCGAACGGCTCCGCGCCGCCCGCCCGCCGGGGGTGCTCCGTGTCGTGCTGCGGGGCGCAGGTCACAGGAAGTCCTCCGCTGTCGTCGGGTCCGGCGCGTCGCCGGACGGCCCGGTGGTGGGCGGGCCGCCGTGTGTCCAGGGGGTGTCCTCGGGGTCGGGAAGCTCCGGGCCGCCGCGTGGAGCGTGCTCGAACAGGGTCCAGCACACGGTGTCGCCCGGCTCGGGTACCGAACCGGGCTCCGGTACCTTGCCGCGTCCCATGCCGCCGGTGAGACGCACCGTCAGGCTGCCCGATGCCGGGTCGTCGTACGCCACGAACACGGCGGTGCTGGTCTTTCCGCCGGCCGACGGGCGGTGGAGCTTCGTCCCTTCGGAGAGCTGCGGCCGGTCGTCCGTGCGCAGGGTGACCAGGGGGCGTGGCATCGGCCGTGCGCCATCGGAGTAGGCCATCTCGACGCCGGTGACCGTGCCGGCGAACGCCTCGCCCGCCAAACGGCGGGCCGCCATCACCAGGGGGTCGTCCAGGGCTTCCTGGGCGTCGAGCTGGACCTGCGCGGCCTCCCGGGACGACAGCTTCCTGGCCGCGGTGACCGCGTCGTCCCGCTTGGGCTGCGGGGGCTCGCCCGCGCGCACCCGGTCGCGGTGCGCGGTGTACGACCAGCGGTCGCGCTTCCAGCGGTCGGCTACCCGGGCGCCGGGCGGCAGGGCGCGCAGCAGGCCGATGCCCTGCCAGACGGCGTCCCACGTCGGCCGGAGCTGCCCTTCGACGAGGCGGCGCAGCTCCTCGCCGGCGCCGGGCAGCCCGGCGTCGTAGCGGGCCATGGCCGGGGCGAGCAGGTGGTTGTCGAACGCCGGGTCCGTGGCGGGGCCCGCGGGCGGGCACCGCAGCTGCCCTTCGGCGTCCCGCGCGGACTCGGCCAGCTCGGCGGCCGTCCGGCCCGATACGCCGGGGGGCGGGTCGATCCAGGACAGCAGGGCACCCAGGTGCTGGTCCTCCAGCGCGCTCTGGCCGGTGGCCCAGTGGCGGGTCAGCAGGTCCGTCATGGAGAGCAGCAGACAGGCGCCCGGCACCTGGGCGCGCTCGCCGAAGTGGGTGAACCAGCGTCCCAGCAGCGGCACATGGGGCGGCGCGGGGTGCGGCGTTTCCGGATCCTGCTCGGCCGTCCGCCGGAACCGCATCGACCGCCCCATCAGCCGGACGAAGTCGATGCCCGCCCCGCTCGGGACGATCAACTGCGGTGCGTCCGCGCACAGTTCGACCTGCACCGTGACCTTTTTGCCGGTCTCCGGGTCGGTCTCCTTGCGCTCCTCCCACTCGATGCCGTCGGCGAAGCCGTCCACGTACGGCAGGACGGCCTCGGCCAGCTCGGCCAGGAAGGCGAAGCGCAGATCGCGGTCGCGCGGCTGCGGAACGGCCAGCAGCAGCGGGTTCTCCCGGTCCGTGCCGACCAGGGCGCCCAGGGGCGCGCCGGCCTCGCCGGATGTGGTCAACGGCACGAAGACCAGCGGGTTGTGGGACAGGTGGCGGTGCCGGACGGTGGTCAGCGGGCGGGCCTCTCCTGCCGCCGCCGCCTCCATCCGGGCCAGCGTCTCGATCAGTGGCATCGCGGCTCCTGTCGTCCCTGCGCCGCACCGGCGCCGTCGGCATCGCGCACCGGGTCCGCCGCCGCTCCGTCCGCCACGGGGGCGGCGGCCAGTGCCTCGGCGCGCAGTGCCGCCGCCCGGCGCAGGGCGTCCGCCGCGGGGTCTTCGGGGGCGTCGCCGGGGGACGGCCCGCACGGGGCGGCTGCGGTGAGCACCTCGCCGATCGTGTGCAGCGTGCCCAACTCGCCCCGCACGCTGCGCCCCAGCGACTCCACCGCGCCGTCTTCGCGGGAGCGCTTACGGCAGTGGAAGGCCAGCTCGCAGGCGGCCAGGCACTCCGGTGCGTAGGTGGCGCCGACCGCTTCGACGGCGGCGGCGAGTTCGCCGGCGGGGCGGGTCGCGGTCGTCCCGTCGTCGGCGAGCCGCAGGTCGAAGGTGGTGCGCGGGGGCAGGGCCGCGGCGATCTCCTCGATGCGGGTGAGCCGGGCCAGTTGCCGCCGGGTGGTGGCCAGTTGCTTGCGGATGTCGACGGCGGCGGCCGTCGGGAGGTTGGAGAAGTCCTTGGGGCACACCAGCAGGACGCGGTCGCGGACCTCGGCAGGGCGCCCGGTCCTGGCCGTGACGTGCCCGGCGACCTTCTCCAGGGCGAGGACGTAGACGGCCGCCTGGCGGGCCGCGGCGCCCACCTTGGCGGCGTCCGCCACGCCGTCGATCATCGGGAAGGACTTGATCTCCACGACCGTCCAGCCGCCGTCCGGATGCACCACCACTGCGTCCGGCTCCACGTAGGCGGGCGATCCGGCGACCTCGACGGCGAGCATCGGGTGGTCGAGCAGCGTCCAGCCGCCTTCCTCGGTGGCCTCCCGCAGCGCCAGCGCCGTACGGGCCGCGCGGCCCTCGGGCCCGGCCGCTGACAGGTCGGGGACGGCGACCTCGCCGTCCTCGGGCGCCGGGGTGCCGGGCCGCAGCCGCTCGTGCAGCAGCCGCAGCAGGTCGGCGCCGCCGTCGGCCTTGACCCGCGCCTCGAAGCTGTTGCCCCGGGCGAGGGCGAACCGGGACTGGCCGTAGCTCGCGGGCGAGCCGAGCGCCTGGGCGAGCGCGGTCTTGTCGACGCCGGCGCCGTCCAGCAGCGCGCGGCGCCGGCAGCCGGGGTTGGACGCCAGCGCGGCCAGCGCGCGGGCATCCAGCGCACGCGGCCGTACACCGGGTCCGCGCAGCTCAGTGAGCCGCTGCCGCAGGCTCGGAGTCGGCGCCTGCTGCTCCGTCGGCGGAGCGGCTGCCGCGGGTCGGCTGTCGCGGGAAACGTTCACCTGCGGAAGTCTCGCATCCGGCACTGACAACGCCGCCCGGCACCCGCCCGCGCAGGGCGTCCGCGCGCCGCAGGAAGGGCCGGGCGAGCAGCGCGCCCACGCCCATGACGGCGATCCCGGCCAGCACGTCGAGCAGGTAGTGGTTGGCGGTGCCCATCACCACCAGGGCGATGGCCACCGGGTAGGCGACGGCCAGGGTCCTCGCCATCCGGGACGGAGACAGCCGCCACACGGCGGCCCCGCACCACAGTGCCCACCCCACATGGAGGCTCGGCATCGCCGCGTACTGGTTCGTGAGCCCGCCCAGGCCGCGCGGCGCACTCGCCTCGCCGCCCCACCAGCCGTAACCGGCGTACTGGGCCATGGAATCCGTGAACCCGTGTCCGGCGTCCAGGAGGCGGGGCGGGGCGGTCGGGAAGAACGTGAATCCGGCGAGCCCTATGAGGGTGGCGATCAGCAGGCCGCTGCGCAGGGTCCGGTAGTCGTCCGGGCGGCGGCGCCACAGCCAGACGAGTACCGCGGGGGTGACCAGGTAGTGCAGCGCCGCGTAGGCGAACGCCGCCGGTATGCCCAGGGCCGGGGTCGTGGTGAACAGCCGGTTGAGCGCGGGCTCCGGGGTGAGGCGCAGTGCACGCTCGACGCGGAGCAGGGCGGTGCCGTTGCCGGTGGCGGTGTGCACGTCACCGCGGGCCAGCAGCCGGCCGGCCGTGTACGCCAGGTAGACGGCGGCGAGCAGCGGGAGTTCGGTCCACCACCGGGGCCGGCCGCCGCCTGCCGCCGTGCGGCGCGCTGCGCTGGGCATCAAGAACCTTCTTCACTCGTGCCGTGCCGTGGGCGCCCCCGCGCCGTGCCGCCGGAGATTCCGGCGACCGTCCACCATACGCTGTATGGCGGGGATCTCCGGACAGGCCCCCGCGCCGCCCCCGCACCCGGCGGGACGCCGTACGGGCAGGTCAGCGGGGTGCCCCGAACCCCGGTGCAACGGCAGGTGCGCGATGATGGAAGTCCCGCGGGCCGCGCAGGCCCAGCGCAGCGTCTGCGCCGCCCGCACCGAGCGACGAACAGCCGAGACATCGGCGAGAGGTACGGCCCATGGCAGCGCGCATACTCCTGGCCAGGCACGGACAGACGGAGTGGTCCCTTTCCGGCAAGCACACCGGCCGTACGGACATTCCGCTCCTGGACGAGGGCCGCCGCGGCGCCAAACTGCTCGGCGAGCGGCTGCACCACACCCCGTGGAACGGCCTGCCGGACGTCGAGGTGCGCACCAGCCCGCTGATCCGCGCCAAGGAGACCTGCGAACTGGCCGGCTTCGGCGACCGCGCGCAGGACTGGGACGACCTGATGGAGGTCGACTACGGCGCCTACGAGGGCCTGACCCCGGCCGAGATCAAGCGGGACCGGCCGGGCTGGCTGATCTGGCGCGACGGCGTCCCCGATGGCGAGACGCTCGCCGAGGTCGCCGCGCGGGCCGACCGGGTCGTGGAGTGGGCGCGTTCGGCCGACCGCGACGTGCTGGTCTTCGCGCACGGCCACATCCTGCGCTCCCTGGGAGCCCGCTGGCTTGGCATGGACCTCTCCTTCGGCGCCCGCATCCGCCTGGAGCCGACCTCGCTCTCGGTGCTCGGCTGGGCCTACGGCGAGCCGGCCATCGAGCGCTGGAACGACACCGGGCACCTCGGCTGACCCGGGCGGGCACCCCGTAGGGGGAGGGCCGGAGCGGCCCGCCCTCCTCGGCCCCCACGGGCCCGGCCCGTCAGGTTCCGTTCCCCCACGCCACGGGCAGCGCCGCGTACCGGTCGAGGAAGGCGGCGACCTCGGGGGCCCCGCGGCGCGGGCGCAGGATGCGGGCCGTGCCGTCGAGCATCGCGCGGATCCGTGCGGACCTGACCTGCCCCAGCAGGTGCAGCGCCCGTGTCCCCGCCGCCGCGGCCTCATCGGGCGCGCCGCCCGCCGCCAGGTCACCCGCCAACTCCGCGGTGAACAGGGCGATGTTGCGGGTGAAGTGGGGATTCTGGAGCGCCACCGCCCGGCGCGCGTGCTCGGCCGCGCGCCCCCCTTCGCCCAGCGCCGACCAACACTGCGCCTCCAGGCCCTCCAGTTCGGCCTCGCCGAAGAAGGACATCCACTCCGGATCCGGGTCCGCGGGGCCGCGCCCGAAGAGCCGCTGGGCGCGCAGCAGCGCCTGCTCGCAGCCGGAGCGGTCGGCCAGCAGCGCGCAGCCGCCGGCCTCGCGCAGCGCCAGCAGCGACAGCAGCCGGGGCGAGGCGAGCCGCCTGGCGGCCTGTTGGGCGGCCTGCGCGGCGCGTACCGCCTCGCGCGGGCGCCCGGCGTCCCTGGCGAGGAAGGCGGTGTTGCAGAACGCGTGCGCCTCAAGACCGCGGTCGCCGCAGATCCTGGCGGTGGCCAGCGCCTCGGCGTAGTACGAGCGGGCCTCGTCGAACCGGCCCGAGTCGTGCGCCAACCAGCCGACGGAGATGGCCAGTTCGCCGGTGCCCGCGTGCAGCCTGTCGGACACCGAACGGCGCTGCGCTCCGGCGTCCAGCAGGGCGTAGGCGGCCTGGAGCGGCGCCGCCGCCCGGTGGTGCAGGCCCTCCGCGCCGTGCCGGTCGTCGAGCAGCCGGATCTGCCGGACCGCTTCCTCGACGGCGGCGGCCTCGGCGGCGCCTGCCCGGCCGCCGGACGGTGGCCTCGGCGCGGGCACGGCGGCGGCACGGGGCGGCTGGGCGGCCATGCCCAGGGCGGCGGTCGGGCCGCCGGTGATGAACGCGCGACGCAGCACGTCGCTCTCCTCGCAGCTCTGGATACGGGTATCGCGGTGGTCGGATTCGGTTGCCGGGGGCGTGGCGCCCGCCGCCGTACGCGCCCTCCGTCCGCGTACCGTCTCGCGTGGCGCGAAGCCCATGCCGGACAGCGTCAGGCCGGGGAACATGTGCCGGAACACCCGCTCGTAGGCGTAGTTCGGGCAGCGGATCGCGCCGGACTCGACGCGGCCCACGTACCGGGCGTCACACGAGACCTGCTCGCCGATGTCACGGGCGGCCCGCCGGACCGCCGCCGCGAACTCGCCAGGTGACAGCTCGCCGCGCAGCTGTCTGAAGGCGGTGTTCGGACGGGCGGGGACAGTGCGGGACGACGCTGAATTCGCTGTAGGCGACGCCATGGCGGACCCTCTCCGTGCCCTTTTCGTGGCGGTGCCGCGGCCTGGCGGCGCGGCGGGACGACCGTACCGGCTGTGACGGTCCGGGTACAGAGAGTTTGGCTACAAATCGGATATCTCACGCAGGATCCGCCATGAAGTGCCATCCTTTGCAGCGGTCCGCCGCCGTAGCCGTTGACGGGCCGCGCCGTTGAACACGGGGTAACGGTGCGGCGTGTGCATGAGGAGGGGTTCCCGTGTGGGATACCGGCGTGAGCAGGGGCGGCAGCGGGTTCGCGGAGCCGGGTGCGCCGCCACAGCCCGCGCAGCCCTGTGACCTCGTCACGGTGCCCGCACGGCAGGGTCTGGAGGCGGTCGACATCCTGCGGCTGCGCGACGGCGTGGGGCCCGTCCTGCACGACGGCGGCTGCGACACCCTCGGCTTCCTGGTGCCCCCGGGGACGGCCGACGGCTGGGACGTCCCGGGCAGTGCGTGTACCCAGACGTACGGGTGCGGGATCGAGCCGGGCGCCGCGTACGGAAGCGGGGAGCCACTGCCGGAGCCGCCGGTGACCGGGACCGGCTGGCTGGTGCCGCCGGGCGGCGCGTACGGCACCGCCACCGACCCGGCGGTGCTGCGCAAGGCGCTCGGTGAGGCGGCCCGCACGATCGAGGCCGTCGACCGCTGCCGCTGAGGCGTGCGCTGAGCAGGTGAGGGGGGCCGCCCGGACAGCCGGGCGGCCCCCTCGCGTTGCCATGAGGTGACGGTGCGTCAGTGTGCGGGCTGCTGTGCCTCGTCGGCCGATGGGTGCGCGGGGGCGACCGGACGGGGCGGTGTGACCGGGCGGGGCAGGGCGGGGGCGGCGACCGGACGGCCGTCCAGGCGGCGGCGGACACCGCGCACCAGCCGGCCGGCGGTGAAGGCCGCGCCGTACACGAAGCGCATCGCGGGGCCGAACGACGGGGCGGTCAGCAGCCCTGCGAAGAACAGTCCTGGCCACGACGATTCGAAGCCGCCGGTCAGTTCGGGTGCCCGTCCCGCGCCCACCGTCCGCAGCGCGTCGCGCACCCGCGGGTCGAGCAGCCGCAGCCGCCGCAGGTCGGGCGCGAAGCCGGTGGCCGCCACCACGTGCTCGGTCTCCACGACCGCCGACCGGCCGTCCGCGCCCGCCAGTTCGATCCTCACGGTGTCGTCCCCGGCGACCGCGGCCCGGACGCGGTGCCCGAACAGGACCGGCACGGCCGTCTCGAAGCGGTCCCGCAGCCACCAGGCGCCGGCCGGGCCCAGCGCGGTGGCCGCGAGGTGCACCCGGGCCGCGGCGGGCAGCCGGCGTACCGCCCACGGCAGTTCGGCCCAGGCCCAGTTCGACCAGCCGGTGCCCAGCCCGCCGTGCGGAGCGCGCAGCGTGCGCAGCGGCCCGCGGCGCAGTGGCTGCGGCGGGCCGTCCCACCCGAGCCGGCCGGCGCGGGCCACCACCCGGGCCCGCGCGCCCTGTTCGGCCAGCAGCGCCGCGGTCTCCAGGGCCGACTGCCCGGAGCCGATGACGGTGACGTCCCGGCCGGCGAAGCCCGACAGGTCGTGGTGGTCGCTGCTGTGCGAGGCGAGCGCGGCGGGCAGTTGGTGCAGCGGCTCGGGGCGGTGGGCGAACGGCAGCCCGCCGACCGCCAGGGCGACGGCGCGGGTCCGCAGGCTCTCGCCGCCCGCCGTCTCCACCCGGAATCCGCCGAAGTCGGGCCGTACCGCGGTCACCGTCACCTCGTCGACCGGCGGCGCCGCGTGCTCGCCGAACCACCTGCCGTACGCGGCGAAGGCGCCGACCGGCAGCGGGACGCCGTGCCGCACGGTGAGGCCGTGGGCCGCGCAGTAGGCGGCCAGGGTGTGCTCGCCCGCCGGGTCGGACAGGTTGGACGACCAGGGCTCGGACTTGAGGAACATGCCGGCCGGCATGTGGTCCCGCCAGGAGGCCATCGGGCGGCCCAGTACCCGCAGGTTCAGGCCGGAGGCCGCCGCGTGCGCGGCGATCGAGAGTCCGTAGGGGCCGGCGCCCACCACCACGAGGTCGTACATGGCTTGTCCCTGCGCTTTCTTGTCGGGTGCGTGTCCGTGTCCGTGCGTCGTGCGCTCACCGGACCGGGATTTCGCGGGAGCCGGCGGAATGCGCAATGCGCGGCACACTGCGGCGAGTTCGGCCGGGTCCGTGAATCGCTCGGGCGGCAATTCCGGCGTCGGATATTCCCGCCTGGCCCGGGGAGCGGGACGTACCCGGTGCCCCGTGACGGAAAGGAATCGGGCCGGTCAGGAGTGACGGTGCGGGTGCCTCGGTGGCGAACGATGGCATGAACGGAGTCCTTCACTCGATGAGCTGTGGGCGGAATGCGTAATGGCCTGTCGGAATGCATCCGGGTGGCGGCCTGCGGCCGGGTACCGAGGGCTGCTCCGATTTCCCGTTGCCCTGCCGGACGGCGGGGCAACGGTCGCGGCCTGATGTCCGTGCCGCACGATTTCCGTCTCCGGCTTCTCTCCGTCAAAACAAGAGAGCACTCTGGCAGACCGTATGCGGAAAACGGTGGTTGCCGCGCCGGGATGCCGGTCCGGATTCGGCCCGGCGTAACAGCGGACTTCGGCGCGCTAAACGGCGGTGTCTTCCAGAAGGACGAACGTTTCTCCCGGAAGGAGGAATGCCAGCATCTCGAAAACACCCTGCTCGTTGTGACCGATGCCCCATTCGTCAATCGAAAGGAGAATGATGATGAAGCGGATCGCCAAGTCCGCCGCGGTGGCTGCGGCCGGCTGCGCACTGGTGCTGGGAGGCGCCGGAATCGCCTCCGCCAGCGGTGGTGACGGCCATGGTGGCGCCAGCGCCGTCGGAGCGGCTTCGAAGTCGCCCGGTGTGATCAGCGGAAACGTGATCCAGGTGCCGGTGCACGTGCCGATCAACGTCTGCGGCAACAGCATCAACGTGATCGGCCTGCTGAACCCGGCGTTCGGGAACACCTGCGCCAACAAGTGACCCCGGCGCCGGCTCGGCCGGCAGCGCGGACCCACGCGACGGCGGGCCGTCCCTGACCTCGGTCACGGGCGGTCCGCCGCTTCCTGCCGACCGGCCGCCGCCCCTCCGCTGACCAGCGGATACGGGCCGGCGGCCGGCCGCCATACTGGGGGCATGGCGAAGAGCAGACGCGGGCGCGGCGGCGGGGAATCCGTGGTGGAGACGGTGGCGGGCGGCGTCGCCGAGCTGCGGCCCGACCGGGACAGGCCGCGCGCCAGGACCCTGCTGATCGACGGCGCCCCGCAGTCGTACGTCGACCTCGACGACCCGGCCTACCTGGACTTCTCCTACCAGCGGCGCCTCGGCCACGTCGCCGACCTCGCGGCGCCGCCCGGCAGGCCCCTCCAGGCCGTCCACCTCGGCGGCGGCGCCCTGACCCTGGCGCGGTACGTCGCGGCGACCAGGCCGCGCTCCACCCAGCAGGTCGTCGAGATCGACACTCCGCTCGTCCAACTGGTGCGCCGCGAGCTGCCGTTGGAGAGCGGCTGGCGGATCCGGGTGCGCGGCGGCGACGCCCGCGAAGGGCTGGCGAAGGTCCCGGACGGCTGGGCTGACCTGATCATCGCCGACGTCTTCGGCGGCGCCCGTACCCCCGCCCATCTGACCAGTACCGAGTTCGTCGCCGATGTGCGGCGGGCGCTGCGCCCCGACGGCTGCTACGCCGCGAACATCGCCGACGGGCCGCCGCTGCGGTTCCTGCGCGGCCAGATCGCCACCGTCCGTACGGCCTTCCCGGAACTGTGCCTGACCGCCGACCCCGCGGTGCTGCGCGGCAAGCGGTTCGGCAACGCCGTGCTCGTCGCAGCGGACCGGCCGCTGCCGGTCGCCGAGCTGACCCGGCGGGCCGCGAGCGACCCGCAGACCGGGCGCGTCGAACACGGCAGGGCGCTGCTGGACTTCACCGGCGGCGCCGCGCCGGTCACCGACGCCACCGCGGTGGCCTCGCCCGCGCCGCCGCCCGAGGTCTTCGACTGACCCGCAGGCCGTCACCGCAGGCCGTACCCGCAGCGCCGCGTCAGCCCATCTCCTCGCTGCTCTGGACCATCGGCGGATGGTCGTTCCAGGTGCAGAAGACCGACGTGTGGCCGGGCCCGGTGAAGTCGACCCGGATCCAGCGGTCCTGTTTCCACACCTGCATCTCCCAGCCCGGGTTCGGGGTCGCCGACACCAACTGCGCCGATTCGGCGCGCAGATCGAAGACGACCCGGCCGCCCGCCGTCGACCAGCTCTTGACCTGCTGCCCGCCGGACGCGGAGCCGGCCGGCGGGTCGGGATCGCGGTGGGGGGACGCGTTTTGGGTGCGGGAGGGCGCGGCGGACGCCGGCGGGGCGCCGGATGGCGACGCGTGGGGACCGGCGGACGGTGACGGCTTGGGACGGTGGGTGGAGGAGACCCGGGGTGCGGCGCTGCCGTCGGGTGTGGACGGGACGGCAGCGGACAGCGGCAGTGCGCGCGGCGGGTCGTACGCCGTGCCTGACATGACCGTGTGCACCCCGTACCACGACAGCGTGACCGCGGCGCCGGTCGCCAGCGTCCAGGCCGCGGCGTGCATCAGTCCTCGTCGCATCCCGCTCATACTGCACCACCCGCGGGCCCGGACACAGCCCGCGGGCAATGGCTTCCCGGCGCCTGCGCGGTGCCGGTTGCGGGCGGGGGAGTCGCCCGTATGGCGTACGGTGCCGCCCATGGCAAGTGTGCTCGTCGTCGAGGACGACCAGTTCGTCCGCTCGGCTCTCATTCGGCATCTGACCGAGGCGTCCCACACGGTACGGAGCGTCGGCACCGCCCTGGAGGCGCTGCGCGAGGTGGCGCACATCGGGTTCGACGTGGTCATCCTCGATCTTGGCCTGCCCGATCTGGACGGCGCCGAGGCCCTGAAGATGCTGCGCGGCGTCACGGACGTACCGGTGATCATCGCGACCGCCAGGGACGACGAGGCCGAGATCGTGCGGCTGCTCAACGACGGTGCCGACGACTACCTGACCAAGCCGTTCTCCGTGGAGCACCTCTCGGCCAGGATGGCGGCGGTGCTGCGCCGCGCACGGGGCGGCGCGGCGGGCGCCGACGCGCCGTCCGGGGTGGTCAGGGTCGGCGGGCTGACGGTGGATCCGCTGCGCCGCCGGGCCGCGCTGGACGGCGTCGCGCTCGATCTGACCCGGCGGGAGTTCGACCTGCTGGCCTTCCTCGCGGGCCGGCCAGGCGTCGTCGTCCCCCGCAGGGAACTGCTCGCCGAGGTCTGGCAGCAGTCCTACGGCGACGACCAGACCATCGACGTCCATCTGTCGTGGCTGCGGCGGAAGTTGGGGGAGACGGCGGCGAGCCCCCGGTATCTGCACACGCTGCGCGGGGTGGGTGTGAAGCTGGAGCCGCCCCGGTGAGATGGGCGCTCGTGAAGGTGGCGCTGGCGGTCACGGTCATGGTCGTGGTGGCCTTCGCCGTCCCGCTCGGCCTGGTCGTCAAGGAGATGGCGGGCGACCGCGCGTACTCCAACGCCGAACGGCAGGCCGCCACCATCGGCCCGGTGCTCGCCATCACCACCGACCGCACCCAGCTCGAACGCGCCGTCGCCAGCGCCGAGACCGGCCCCGGCGGCCGGATCGGCGTCCACGTCCCCGCGGGCGGCAAGGGCGCGCGGGCCGCCGAGATCGGCTCCTGCCGTGCCGCGCCGCGGGACGTGGCGTCCGTGATCGACCTCGGCCGCGCCTCCATCGCCCCCGTACGGGGCGGCTCCGTGCTGCTCCAGCCGACCGCCGTCGCCACCGGGATCGCCGTCGTCGAGGTCTACGTGCCGCACGCCGCGCTCACCAACGGCGTCACCACGTCCTGGCTGGTGCTGGCCGGTGTCGGGCTCGCGCTGATCGCCGGCTCGGTCGCGGTCGCCGACCGCCTCGGCACCCGCATGGTCCGCCCCGCCGAGCGGCTGGCGGGCGCCGCGCACGACCTCGGGACCGGCAGCCTCGGCGTCCGCGTCCCCGAGGAGGGCCCCAAGGAGCTGCGGTCCGCGGCCGTCGCCTTCAACTCCATGGCCGACCAGGTCGTCCAACTGCTCGCCAACGAACGCGAGTTGGCCGCAGACCTGTCGCACCGGCTGCGTACGCCGCTCACCGTGCTCCGGCTGAACGCGGCCTCACTCGGCGAAGGTCCCGCCGCCGACCAGACCAGGGCCGCCGTCGAACAGCTGGAGCGCGAGGTCGACCAGATCATCCGCACCGCGCGCGAGCAGAAGGCCCAGACCCGGCAGGCGGCGGCAGCGGCGGGCTGCGACGCGGCGGAGGTCATCCGCGAGCGGATGGACTTCTGGTCGGCGCTCGCCGAGGACGAGGGGCGCACGGTCCGGGTGGCGGGCATCCACCGTCCGGTACGCCTGCCCGTCGCCCGCCCCGACCTGGCCGCCGCCCTCGACGCGATGCTCGGCAACGTCTTCCGGCACACCCCCGAGGGCACCGCGTTCGCCGTCGACGTGCACCACGCGGGCACGGCGGGCAATGCGGTGATCGTGCTGGTCTCGGACGCGGGGCCCGGCATCGACGACCCGGCCGCCGCGCTGCGCCGCGGCCACGGGGGCGGCGGCGACGGCTCCACCGGACTCGGCCTCGACATCGTGCGCCGGCTGGCCGAATCGACCGGCGGTGATGTCCGCATCGGCCGCTCCGTACTCGGCGGCACCGAGGTACGGGTGTGGCTCGCCCTGGACGGCAGGGGGCCGCGCGGCGCCGCCCGGCGCGGCAGCGGCCACCGGCTGCGGCGTCCCCTGTGCGGCCGAGGGAAACGGGCCGCCCGGCGGGCGTGAGGGCAGGCCGGACGGGGTGGTCCAGGCCGGTCCGCGAGCGGGCCGCGAGCGCCGTGTGAGCCGGGTTCTTAACCGGCCCCTTCCCCTCCCTTAAGCGGTCCATAAATCCGCCAACCACCGCACAGAACCAGGCATTTGTCCGTTTCCTGATCGCTAGCGTGCGGGAACGCATCCCCGTCCCCCCACGACGACAGGCAGGCTCGCCATGAGTTCCTCGGTCCACCGCCGGCGCATGAGCCGCACCACCAAGCTGATCTCGACCGCCGCCGCCGTCACGGTCGCCGCGGGCGGCGCGTTCGCCGTCGCGGGCACGGCGACGGCGGGCAACGCCCCGCAGGCCACCGACGCGCCGAAGGCCGCCGCCTTCGCCCCGTACGTCGACACCTCGCTCAGCCCCGCCTACGACCTCGCCGACACGGCGCAGAAGACCGGCGTCAAGCACTTCACCCTCGCGTTCGTCACCTCGGGCGGCGGCTGCGACCCCAAGTGGGGCGGCGGCGGTGCGCTGGACGACAACCCGGTGGCTCGGCAGATCCCCGGCCTGCGGGCGGCCGGCGGCGACGTCCGGGTCTCCTTCGGCGGCGCCAACGGCTCGGAACTGGGCCTGGCCTGTGAATCGGCCGACGCGCTCGCCGCCGCGTACGGCAAGGTCATCGACCAGTTCGAGCTGACCGCCGTCGACTTCGACATCGAGGGCGGCGCGCTCCCGAACACCGAGGCCAACACCCGCCGCGCCCAGGCCATCGCCCAGCTCCAGAAGAGCCACCCCGGCCTGGACGTGTCCTTCACGCTGCCGGTGATGCCCGAGGGCCTGACCCAGGACGGCGTGAACCTCGTCGCCGACGCCAAGAAGAACGGCGTCAAGGTCTCCACCGTCAACGTCATGGCGATGGACTACGGCGCCTCCTACGACGGCGACATGGGCACCTACGCCACCCAGGCCGCCACCGCCACCCAGGCGCAGCTGAAGAAGGCGCTCGGTCTTGACGACGCGGCAGCCTGGAAGGCCGTCGCCGTGACGCCGATGATCGGGGTCAACGACGTCCAGAGCGAGACCTTCACGGTGGACGACGCGGCCGAACTGGTGGCCTTCGCCAAGGAGAAGCACCTGGGCGCGCTGTCCATGTGGTCATCCACCCGCGACAAGGCGTGCGAGGGCGGCGCCCAGAACTCCGCGCAGCCCACGTGCAGTTCCATCGAGCAGGGCCCGCTGGACTTCACCAAGGCGTTCGGCAAGTACACCGGCTGAACCGCAGGGCCGGCGGGTCCGGGGTGCCCCGGGCCCGTCAGCCCTTGACCGCGCCCTGCATGATGCCGCCGACGATCTGCCGGCCGAAGAGCAGGAAGGCGAGCAGCAGCGGGAGCGTGCCGAGCAGCGCGCCCGCCATGATCACCGACTGGTCGGGGATGTAGCCGCGGCCCAGACCGGTCAGCGCGACCTGCACCGTCGGGTTCTCCTGGGTGAGCGCGATGATCGGCCAGAAGAAGTCGTTCCACGCCTGGACGAACGTGAGCATGCCCAGCACCGCCATCGCCGGGCGGGCGGCCGGGAAGACGACGTGCCACACCACCCGCAGGCTGCTCGCCCCGTCCATCCTGGCCGCCTCGACCAGCTCCGTCGGCAGCGCCTGGAGCAGGTACTGCCGCATGAAGAACACCCCGAAGGCGCTGACCAGCGTCGGCAGCACCACCGCCTGGAGGTGGTTGGTCCACTCCAGCTGGGCGATGGTCATGAACAGCGGGACGACACCGAGCTGCGGCGGGATCATCATCGTGCCGATGACCAGCAGCATCAGCAGGTTCTTCAACCGGAAGCGCAGCTTGGCGAAGGCGAACCCGGCGAGCGTGGAGAAGATCACCGTGCCCAGCGCGATGGTGCCCGCCACCACCGTCGTATTGGCCAGCGCAAGACCCATGTTGGCGTCGGACCAGGCCGTGCCGAGGTTCTTCAGCAGATGGGAGCCGAACCAGAAGGGCGGCGGCGTCTGCGCCAGCCGCCCGTTGTCCCGCGAGGCCGCGATGGCCGTCCACACCAGCGGGAAGAGCGAGCCGACGGTGAACAGCACCAGCACGGCGAGGGCCACGGGGCCGCCGCGCAGCGTGCGGCCCGCCCCGCCGCGCCTCCTCCGCCCACCCGTCCCGGCCCTGCGCGATGCCCTCACTCCGCCTCCTGGTCGCTCGGAATCCGGCCGTCCGCCCGGCAGTTCACCGGTCCGCACGCAGCCGCCGGCCGACCAGCGCCGCGATCCCCGCGATCACCAGCAGGATCAGGAACATCGCCCACGCGACGGCGGAGGCCCGGCCGAGATGGAAGTTGAACCAGCCCTGCTCGTAGAGGTAGAGCCCCAGGGTCTGGAACTGGTGCGCGGCGCCGCCCTTCTGGCCCGCCGCGCCGCCGAACAGCAGCGGCTCGCCGAACAGCTGGGTCGCGCCGATCGTCGATACGACCACCGTGAACAGCAGCGTCGGCCGCAGCGAAGGCACCGTGACGTGCCGGAACTGCCGCCACGGTGACGCGCCGTCCAGCGCCGCCGACTCGTACAGGTCCTTCGGGATGGCCTGCATCGCCGCCAGGTAGATCAGCGCGTTGTAGCCCGTCCAGCGCCAGATGACGATCGAGGAGACCGCGAGCTGCGATGACCAGGTGCCGCTCTGCCAGTCGACGGGCGCGATCCCGGCCGCGCCCAGCACCCAGTTGATCATTCCGTAGTCGCGTCCGAAGAGCAGCACGAAGACCAGGGAGGCCGCGGCGACGGACGTGGCGTACGGGGTCAGCAGCGCCACCCTGAAGAACGACGCGCCGCGCATCCGCTGGTGGAGGAGGTGCGCGAGGCCCAGCGCCATCAGCAGCTGCGGCACCGTCGACAGCACCCCGAGGGTGAAGGTGTTGCGCAGCGCGTTCCAGAAGAGGTCGTCGTCGAGCAGCCGTACGTAGTTGTGCAGCCCGGCCCACTGCATGTCGCCGGGCGCCGACAGCTCCACCCGGTGCAGCGAGGCCCACCCCGTGTACAGGAGCGGGAACAGGCCGAACGCGGCGAAGAAGAGGAAGAACGGCGCGATGAAGGCGTACGGGCTGTAGCGCACGTCCCAGCGGTAGCGGCGGCTGCGCCGGGCGCGGCGGCGGGCTCCCCTGTCGTCCGCGGCCTGCGCCGCCGCGGCCTGCGCCGCGCCCGTCACCCGTCCCCCCGGCCCGGTGCGGCGCCGCTCACCCGTCCACCGCGCTCTGGATGTCCTCGACCGCCGCCTGCCAGCCCGCCTGCGGCGACTTGCCCTGCTGCTCGACCTGGAGCACGCCGACGTCCGTGAACGCCTGGGTGATCTGCTGGTCCTTGGGCCCGATCCGCAGCGTCGGAATGCCCTTGGCGGCGGCGGAGAAGATCTCGCCGGTCGGCGCGTCACCGAAGTACGGGTTGCGGGCGTCCTTCACGGCGGGCAGTTGGTAGGCGGCGGGTGTGCTGGGGATGCTCGCCTGCTCGGCGAAGACCTTCGCCTGCTGCTCGGGCCGGGTCAGCCAGACCGCGAGCTCGACCGCTTCGGCCTTGTGCCGGGCGGCCCGGGGTACGGTGATGAAGGAGCCGCCCCAGTTGCCTGGCCGCGGCGCGGGAGCCACGTCCCACTTGTCCTCGCCCGCCGCCCCGGACTTCTCCTTGATGTAGCCGAGCATCCAGGGCGCACAGGCCACCGTCGCGAACCTGCCGTTGGCGAACGCCTGGTCCCAGGGTTTCTCGAACTGCTTGAGCCGCGCGGTCAGCCCGCCTTCGGCCGCCTTGACGGACAGCCCCCACGCGTCCTTCACCGCCGGGCTGTGCTGGTAGATCAGCTTCCCCTTGGCGTCGTAGAAACGGTCGGTGTAGCCGTTGACGACCGCGTTGAACAGCCCGGATGCCGAGTCCATGAAGACCGTCCCCTTGGGGGCCTTCTTCCGGTACGCGGTGCCGGTGTCCACGTACTTCTGCCAGTCGCCCGCCCACAGCTTGCCGACCTCGTCGCGCCGGGTGGGCAGCCCTGCCTTGCGGAACAGGTCCTTCCGGTAGCACAGCGCGGTCGGCCCGATGTCCGTACCGAGCCCGACCGTCCGGCCGTCCGGGGCGGTGGCCTGCGCCCACTTCCAGTCCAGCCAGCGCTTCTTGTCGACACCAGGGGCCCCGGACAGGTCCTCGAACTTGTCGGTCTGGGTGGTGACCACCTCGTTGATGTTGTTGACCTCGACGGCCTGGATGTCCGACAGGCCGCTGCCCGCCGCGAGGTGGGTGAGCAGCTGCGGGTAGTAGATGTCGTTGCGCTCGATCACGTTTTCCTTGATCGTGACATCCGGGTGCAGCTTCTCGTACTCCTTGTAGAGACCGGCCTGTTGATAGCCGAAGACGCCGAAGGTGCCGACGCTGATGACGGTTTTGCCTCCGGCGGCATCGGCGCCGTCGTCGGCGCAGCCGGCGAGCAGCGCGGCACCGAGAGCGGTGACCGCGGTGAGGATCACTACCGTGCGGGACGTACGGGAACCGCCGTGCATCTGCGTCCTCCTGGTGCCCTGACGACGTACCTGTGCGTACGAGAGATGTAGGGATCCCGTTCCGGGAGCGCTTCCAGCTGTGATGAGGTGAAGAGTCACCTCAACCCCCGGTGGTGTCAAGGGAGTACGCACCAACTCACGCCACAGCTCACCCCGGCGCCCCCGTCGCACAGGGCGCCCCAACTCACCCCGGGCGGCGCCGTGTTCCCGCTCAGGGGCGGCCGGCACCCGCGAGCGCCGCGACCCCCGTGCTGCCCCGTACGGCCTCCCGGAAGGCGATCGGGGTGGTGCCCGCGTGCCGCTGGAAGAACTTGGTGAAGTTGGTGGCGTCGGCGAAGCCGAGACGGTCCGCGATCCGGGCCGCCGACCTGTCGCCGTGCGCCAGCAGCCGCTTGGCCTCCAGCACCACCCGGCGGTCGATGAACTCCTTCGCCCCGATCCCGGCCGCCGCCTCGGTGGCGCGGGACAGGGTGCGCGGCGCGTACCCCAGCGCCCTGGCGTAGTCGGCGACCCGCCGGCTGCGCGCGAAGTCCCGCTCCACCGCCTCCCGGAACCGCAGGTACGCCTCGCTCGCCTCACAGACCGAACCGTCGGCGGCGTGCGCCGGAGCCTCCAGGTGCGCCACCCGCAGCACCAGTACGGCCAGCAGGTGCCGCAGCACGTCGAGATGCGTCTCCAGCGGCAGCCCGCCCAGCACCCCGAACTCCCCGTGCAGTTGCCGCAGCGCGTCCTCCGTACGACGGGCCGCCGCGCCCTCCGGATGCCGCACGGCCGGCCCGTACCAGTCCTCGATCCGGGCCGCGGTCGCCGTCGCCGGATCCAGGAAACCCGACTCGAACAGCACCAGCCGCCCCTCGGCCCCGGTCAGATCGCCGAAGTGCTGCACCTGCCCCGGCCGGGACCACAGCCAGTCGCCCGCGGTGATGGTGTGCTCCCGGAAGTCGACGGTGTGCGTCAGGCGTCCGCTGTCGACGGTCAGCAGGTGGTGGAAGCCGGGGCGGTGCGGGGTGGCAAGACCGCAGGCGTCGGCGCGGTCGCGGAGTTCGGCCAGCGTCATCACCTCGACCCCCGCCGGCCGCCCGGCGGGCGCGGCGAACGGGACCTCCCGGATATCGGCACCCGCCCCCGCCTGTCGCATTTTGACCATCACCCGTCCCATGTCTACCCCGAAATGTCCCGCTGGTCCCTCTAGCGTAGAAGACGTCAGCGCGGCTGATGACGGAAAACGGAAGTCCTCACCGGACCCAGCACCCCAGGAGTCACCATGTCCACGATCGCGATCTTCGGCGCCAACGGCACCATCGGCAGCCGCATCCTCCAGGAGGCCCTCGACCGCGGCCACCAGGTCACCGCCGTCGTCCGCGACCCGGCGAAGATCACCACGAGCCACCCGAACCTCACGGTCACCACCGGCGACATCCTCGACCCGGCATCCGTCGCCGCCGTGGCCAAGGGCAAGGACATCTTGGTCAGCGCGGTCGGCGGCGGTGACGGCCCCGGGCACGTCGCCACCATCGAGCCCGCAGCCAAGGCGCTCGTCGCCGGCCTGCGCACCCTCGGCGACGCGGCCCCGCGGCTGATCACCGTCGGCGGCGCCGGCTCGCTCCGCAAGGCCGACGGCACCCTGGTCTGGGACGCCGAAGGACTCCCCGAGTTCCTGCTCCAGATCATGCACGCGCACGGCGACGCGCTGGAGTACTACCGCACCGTCAGCGACATCCGCTGGACCAACCTCAGCCCGGCCGCCACCATCGAGCCCGGCGAGCGCACCGGCAGCTACCGCACCGCCGTCGACGACCTGCTCACCGCGGCCGACGGCAGCAGCCGGATCTCCGCCGAGGACTACGCGGTCGCCCTCGTCGACGAGATCGAGCGCCCGCAGCACACGGGCGAGCGCTTCACCGTCGCGTACTGAGCGCACCCCCAGCGCACGGCGCCCGACAACACGCAAGGCCCCCGACCGAAGTCGGGGGCCTTGACGTTGGGGTGAGTAACGGGACTTGAACCAGTTCTTTGACCCTATTGTGACCTGCACGGATGCAGAAATTCGGGCAATTCAGTGACATTCGATGTCGCTCATTGACGCTCGACAGCGTCAACTGCGGGGTGGTGCTCCCGTGGGAACACGTCCGGGGCGCGGTGGCCCGGCGGCCGGGGCGGTGAGTAGAAAACTGCCCTACCGCGACCGGCGCATGCGAGCCACTGGCGAGTCGAGCGGGGCTGTCTGAGTCGGCACTGCTCGGCAGGGGCGTTCGTGGGCGTAGTCGACCGTCGGCGGTCCCGACGGTCGGTCATGGACATACCGGAGGTACGGCTCGTCACGCTCGATCGGCGTCTGGCATCGGCAGCAGATCATGGGGGTGTCCTTTGAGGGTGGTCGTGTGTCCGCTGGTCTGCATCGGCGGATGAAGGCAGGGCCACGGCGGCGACTCTTCACAGCGACAGGAGGAGCACGGCGGCCAGGAGGGCGGGCAGCCCAGCTAGTACAGCCCAGCCGGCCAGGCTGATGCGTACCGCCGCAGAGGCATAGCGCCCTCCCCGCTCATCACTTGGGTATTCGGTCATTCGAACTCCGTAGAGGGTCCGGTCAGGCGGACATGTAGTCGCCCAGGAGTGCGTTTTGCACCTTGGCCTCCAGCTCCTGGATGCACGGCTCGCAGAGGTGCAGAGGGGCCGTCGCGGTGGCCCGTTCGACGACGCCGACCCAGAGCGTCGGCACGAGGCGGGAGCATCGCCAGCAGTCCGCGTCGGCCCATCGGCGCCGTCCCGGCAGGGGCCCGTGCCCGCTTGCCCCGCCGCGCAGGTGCCAGGCGCGCAGCTTGTTCTCGACATGGTGGATGCATGCCTCGCAGGCGTGCAGTGCGGCGTGCTGACCATCCCACTGCACCGGCCCGAGCCACAGCACCTGGACTCCGGTGCGCTGACACCACAGCCAGCAGTCGCCAGTCGTCCATTGCCGGTCCACGGGTTGGGCCCTCCCTCAGTTCTCTGACCAGAGCGGAGTTACAACTCCCAGGGCGCGGGCCCCCTCCCGAATGGCGATGCCTGGAGTGCCTTCGTCTTGCAGTACCGCTCGTGGGCGTACTGGATCAGCGGGGCGCCTGTCGGCCGGTCGTGGACGATTTCGCGGCGCCTCTCGGAATTCCGGATTGGCTCCTGGCATCGGCAACAGTTCACGGTGTGGGTCCTTCGTGCTTGATCGGGCGGTTGCCCACGCGGAAGGCGTCGGCGCGGCCGGCGCGGGGGTGCGTCTCGACGGTCCTGTCCCGCAACGGTTGCTTCGGCGTGATCTCGCAGGCTGCGCAGAGCTTGAGATACCAGCCGGGGCCGGAGGCGGAGTGCTGGTAGGTCTCGATGACGCCTTCGGTAGTGCCGCAGGTGTCGCAGCGGCCGGTGGCTTCGGCTGCCGCTTCATGAACCCAGGCGACGGCGCCGGCGACGACGTCCTCGGGGATGTGGGGCTCCGCCCGCCGCAGGGCGCACGGCAGGCACAGGGTCAGCTGCGGCGCGTCGTCCCGCTCGGGGAGGGTGTGGACATCTTCGGTGGTACCGCAGGTCTGACAGACGGGAGCCGTCATGGGCACCCCCAGTCGTAGCCGGGGCCGGGCGGGCGGAGGTCGCGTTCGTCTGCACATGTTCGATGCACCGTGCCGTGCTCCTGGTAGCTCCGGCGCCACCTGCCCATGAGGACGGTGACCCGGTCCTCGGGCCACAGCGGCTCGCAACACAGCGGGCACTTCTTGGCGGGCTCGCCCTGGGGCAGGGTGATCACCCCGATGCCCCCGGCGACCCAGGCTTCGAGCGACACGTATCCGGCCGACCTCCCGGGCGCCACCCAGTAGGGATACCCGTGCTCGGCGCGACGGTCCGCCTCCGGGACAGCGAATTCGGTGCCGGTTTCCGGACGTGTGATGTAGCGCTCGACGCGACGCCACTCCCACCGGTCCGACCGGGTAGTGCTCCGCAGGTACAGCCAGGTGGCGCGCTCCTCATCGAGGATGTACGCGTGCTGGCTCCCTTTCGTGGCGTATTGCCTGGCCTCTGCGGGGATGCTGACGGCCGCCCAGGGGACGCCCACCGTCATCGTCAGCACGCCGGAGCCCGGCGGCGGCGACCAATCCGGTAAGCGAAAAGAAGGCTGCTCCACGGCGGAGGGACCTTTCGTTCGTTGAGTGGGCGCCCCATTCATGGACGCCGGAGGTTGGGTGCTCCGGCCGCCCCCTCGGGGGTGAAGGCGGCCGGAGCGGGCCCACCCCGGCCGCCTCTTTCACGAGCACGCCGGAGGTGGGGGTCATGGGTTCGGGCCTACGGGGCGCCGGGGCGCACGAGACGCAGGTGCCGCCCGTCGCCACCACGGGCGGTGTCCCGCCAGCACGTGCGGCAGGCGTGGAGGACGAGGCCGGGGCCGCTTTCCGATATGAGGGCGTCGACCTCGATGCCGGAGCGGGTCGGGGCGTCGCAGTAGTGGCACACGGCGACTGGGCCTTGATGGGCTGCGTCGGCGAGAGGTCCGACGACGGCCTCCACGGCATCGCGCAAGGCCGCCGGCATGGTGAACAACCTGCCGTGCCCGGGGAGTCGGAGCCAGCGGGTGCCGTCGTGGTGCCCTTCCCGGCCGGGAACCGGCAGCTGATCTCCGGGCTGGTGGACTCTCAGCCCCAGGGCGCCAGTGAAGGGCCAGTCTGCCGCGCCTCCGGGCGGGACGAGCCACAACATGCTCCGTAGGCACGTGTCCACCCAGACCGCCCCGGTGCGGTCCCCGAGGGCAGCGAGGACATGGAGCCCCCAGTCGTGCGGGACGGCGACGGCTCCTAGGGATTCGTCGAGTTGGAGAACGTCGAGCGGAGCAGCCGGCAGGAGCCGGCGTAAGAGAGCGGGAGGCACCTCGGTCACGTCGCAGCACCCGCCATCCACGGCGCAGTATCCGTCAACGCGCCGAACGTGGTGGCGGTGTGGCCGCCGGCGACGGAGACGCAGCGCTGGAAGGCCGGCCGAACGGTGTGGTCCGCGGTGAGGCGGTCCCAGTTGTGCACCAGGCACACCATCGGGCGGCCCAGCGCACGACCATCGGCCGCCATCTGCCAGACGAGACTTTGGAACTCGGGTCGGTCCAGCGGGAGTTCGCCGAGAGCGTCGGAACCGCGGTCCACCCAGACGCCGACGATATCCCCCCCGTACTGATCCACGGTGTTCCGGCAGCCCAGCAGTCGCTGGTCCAGCAGCCGCCGGGAGCGGTACGCGGCGGTTCGGTCGTAGACATAGACGCACGGGGTCAGGGCGCCCCTCATGCGGAGCCAACCGTATGACAGGCCAGCAGCCACTGGCAGTCGCAGGCCAGCTGCTGCACCTGGACATTGGCCAACAGCGGCCCCGGCGAGAGCTCGCGGCGCGTTTGGGTCTCGATACCGTCGAGACGGACCGTCAGCTGATGCGCCTCGATACTGCCGGGCCGCACGCCAAGGATCGATTCCCGCACCAGGGGCAGCAGCAACCCGATGTGGCCACGAAGAAGCTGCTGCAACTCCAACAGCGTTCTGCGGTTCGGTCGCTTCGCCGCCAGTCGCACGGTCCAACGGATCGTTGCCGTGATGATCTCCGCGTCAACCGGCAGGCCATCCCGGACGGGGATGGCCATCGCCACCTGTGCACGCTCGGTATCCATGCAGCGAAGGTAGGAGCCTGTGACCTACCACTCAATGGCACTTTCCCGAGCCATCGCCTCGAAGTAACAACGCTTACAGCTACAGCGGAACCGCCAAAGCGTCGGCGAGATCACGCATCTCCGGTGTCAGCGTCCGGCGCTTCGCCACTACATCCGCCAGGATGTCTTGCGCGTATCGCTGGCTGCTCAGCCACTCTGGCGCCGCAAGTCGCACTTCGGACAGTGTGTCCACGGCTTCGCCGTACTGGCGCAGCATCAAATGGGCCTTGGCTACGTCCAGTCGATGACGGTGATATTCGGTACTGGACCGCTGGCTCCCCTTCTTCCCGGCCAGCACCAACACCTTGTCGGGCTGATCCAGGACGATGTGCCGCTCGGCCGCCTTGTACCCCACCGTCACAGGTCCCCAGGTGGCCAGCCGATCGCTGCCACGCGGCAACTCCCGCCCGGTCATCACCGCCACGGCCCGCGCCAGCCGCATGGTGTCCTCGGCCTCTCCATGCCGGTTGTCACGCAAGTTGGCGGCCGATGCCTGCAACAGGAGCCACCCCCACGCGGCCAGTTCCTCTGGCGTCGCCCGCGACATCCGAGGCTCGGCGTCGTCCGCCCAGCGGGTCGCCAATTCCCGCGAGGCACGCAGCTTGCCTTGTCGGACGAGGAGCCAGCTCCAGGTTGTGATGACCGACGCGCCGCGCAGACGGTCTGGGGCATCGTCCAGGGCACGCTGCAACGCCGTCTCCGCGGCGTCGAACTGGCGAACCTGAGTCAGCACCGACCCTGCGATCTGGAGGAGATGCGCGCGCAGGCCCCGGGCTTGGGAAGAATCTCCCAACGTGTCTGCGTCCCGCAGCAGCGGAGCCAGCAGCTCCGACAGCTCCCCGAGACGGCTACCGAAGTAGGCGCCGCGCACGGCGGGGAGGAGTGCCCGGACCCCTTGCACCGTCGCTTCCTCGCCTTGCGCTTGCGCTGGTACGGCCACCTGGACCGCGAGCTGGAGCGGGCGCCAATGCTCGGTCGTGTCGGCCTGGGGCGGTTCGTCATCACGTTCCAACAGGCTGCTGGTGGTGATGCGCAAGGCGGCAGCCAGCTTGTGGGCTGTCTCCACGCGGGTACGGGCGACCTTCTCCTGCTCCAGCAGACGGATGAGAGAGAGGGACACAGTGGAGGCTTCGGCAAGTCCTCGCTGAGTCAACCCCCGGCGCTTCCGCACCTCGCGGAGGCGTGAACCGATGTGCATGTCAGCATGCTCGGGCATAATGAACTCCACTCGTTCTGACCTAGACACTCAGAACGGTACCCCCGGCCGGCCGGGGGCAGTACTAGAGAACGGCCCCCGCAATATGCGGGGGCCGTCTTGGTAGTTGGCGCATCCGGCCTCGACCGGACGATTCACGGCATCCTGCGGTTCAGCGCGCGGCGATCTCGTACGCGGTCAGCAGCAGCGCGGCAAGTCCCGTCAGAGCCCCTACGGCTGGAAGCGGCCACCGCCCTCGCTGTAAAACTTCCACCGTGGCCCGCAGTTCGGCCAGCTCCGTCTCCGTGTCCGTCCGCAAGGCCGTGACGTCCCGCTCCGTACGTTCCGACCGAGATGCCATGACGGCGAGCGACCCTTTGATCTCCGCGAGCCCCGTCGCGATCTCCCCGCGCAACTGCGCGAGTTCTACCGCGACGGCCGCCTGCGGCTCCTGCTGGGGCGTCACTCGCGGACCGCCGTGCGCGGCCCCCGCACGGTCTCCGTGATGCCGGGGCCGCCACCGGTGCCGGTGCCCGAGGTCGCCACCGCGGTCAGCAGCGCCAGGACCGCGGCCATCCCCGCGGTGGACAGCGCGTCGACCCACGGGGCGTCCAGGATGCCGACCTCGTTGGCGCCGAGGATCGCCAGCAGGGCCTGGGCGAAGGTGCGGACGATGCGTTCGAAGGTCGCGCCCCAAAATGCCAGCTCAGTCATGGTGTTAGCCCTTCACGTCGAATCCGTGCTTCGCCCCGAGTTGGGCGAGACTGGCCCTGCCGGGGATGCCGTCCGCGTCACGGCCGGCGTACCCGAGGCGCCGCTGCCACGCGGCGTAGGCGGCGACGGTGTCGCTGCCGAAGTGCCCGTCAAGGCGACGCTTCGCGAGGAGGCCGGCATCGACGAGCGCGGCCTCCACCGTCCGCACCCCGCCGTACGTGACCGGCGCGCCCGACCGCGCCGGGTCCGACCGCGCCGCGGCCACGAGCCGGGACAGGGAGACGGACGGCCGGGAAGGCGCCGGCGGTGAGGTCGGCGCGGTGTGCCCGAGGCGTGCGGCGATCCGGGCGCGCATCGCGTCCATGGTGAAGCCGCGCGGATCGACCTTCCCGGGCTGCCACTCCAGGTGACCTAGGACGGACCGGGCGCCCCAGCCGTGCGCGCGGCAGATGGCCGCCGACACCTTCTCGATCGCGGCCAGTTGAGCTTCAGGCCACGGGTCCTTGCCGTCCCCGAGGTTTTCGCACTCGAACCCGTAGAAGACGCGGTTGCCGTCGGTGTTCGCCTCGTCGTCGTGCGGCAGCTTCCGTTCGGCAATCACGGCGGCGAGGACGTCGCCATCGCCGAGGCCGGCATGGTTGGCGCGGCCGTAGCCGACGAGGTGAACGCGGCCGTCCTTGGCGATCACGCCGTGGGCCAGCGGGCCCGGGAGGGCGCTGTGCCCATCGCGCACTATCTGCACGGTGCGGGCTGTACCGGAGGTGACGGTGTGGTGGATCATCACGCCGCGCACTGGGCCCCACGCACCCTTGCGGTTGTGGGTGCGCCAGTTGCCCTCCTCGACGACGGTCACCCCCTCACTGCGGAGGGCGGCGAGGAAACGGTCAGCGGACAACGGGTTGGACATGCGGAACTCCTGAAGAAGGGGCGGGGTCAGCCGCCCACGCGCGACGACATGTTCTTGACCTGGGCTGCGAAGGGATGTGCGGGCTCCCCGGCGAAGCTCTCCTCCTTCTCCAGGAAGAAGAAGCTCCCGCGGTACTGGGTGTCGGCGGTGGTGACGGTGTGGCGGGTGCCGTCCGCCGTGATCCGCGTGAACGTGATCTTGTCCGGTTGGACCCGGAGTTCGTAGTCGTTCCACACGTTCGCGGCGATGGCCGGCGTCGACTTCGTGGCCAGGTACTCGACCGGGTCGGTCGCGGAAGGCCATTTCGCCAGACCGATCTCCCCGGTGGTCCGCTGGTACGCCCGATACATCGTTTGCGGGCCCACGGGGTACTTGAGAGGGTTCAACTCGGCGTTGTTCTGCGCCCACGCGTACGGGTCGAGGTCTGTCTCCGCACCAAACAGCAGGCCCATCTTCGCGGCCTGCGCACCCGCACCGGGAAGCGAATTCCAGCGCATCGCCCACGTGATCGTGTAGTCCGTGGGGTCCTTCAGTGGGCACAGCCAACCGACGAGGACCGACGGCCGACCTTGCCCATCGCCGAAGTTGGCGGGCAGGATCAGCCCCTGCTCCGCGGCATCCGTACGGCCGCGAACGTACCCGCCGGTGGAGAGCACATCACGGTGGTCCGTGCGGTATGTCAATTGGCCGGTGCCCATGCGGCGGTGCTCCCATGGGTCGTACTCGGCGCGGTAGTCGTAGCCGCCCTCCTGCGGGCCCCGGCAGTAGACCGGGTCGAGGACGTACATGCCCCGGAGCCCCAGCGACGCAGCGCGCGCCTTCCAGCCCTGTCGGCTGTTGCCCCACATCAGGACTTGCAGTCCAACGTCCTTGTACGCCTTGAAGACGCTGTTGTGGTACAGGTCGTCGAGGATGACCCACGTCGCCCCCGAGGCCACTACGTCGGCCGCCGGGATCGGCACCGTCTTGGAGGCGTACGTCGTCGCGAGGGGCGGCACGATGCACGTGGTGATCCCTGCATGCGTCACCGTCGTCGCGGACTCCAGCTCGCGCACCGCGATGATCGCCCACGGCTGCGCGCACTCCTGGAGGACGGCCCGGATCGCCCCGCGGATGTTCACGGCCTCCGACACCTCCGCCGTATCCGACGGATGGCACTGCAACATCGCGACCGACTTCCCGCCGATGCGCCGCAGCATGTCGGTCAGCAGCGGCTGGTGGTACCGCTGCGCCAGCCACCCGTACCACCCGCCCCGCCGGTCGCTGCGCGGCGCGCCCTGCGGACGCTGGTAGCTGATCGGATCGTTCACGTCGCCCGCGTAGTTGTACGTGCTGGCGACGGTGCCCGCGGACAACTGCCGGATGTCCTGCGTGACGTAGATCGACGACCTGCCGTCGGTGATCTTGCAGTCGTCGTAGTCCGCCACCACGCCCACGTCGTCGGCCGTCGTGGCGACCGACATGCCGATGATGTCGACCTGGTGGGCGACGCAGTAGTCGACCCCGTACGGCGACGAGTACGGGTTGTGCAGCCCCGCGAGCGCGTACGCCCCGATCACGTCCGGCGCGGCCGGCAGCGAGTCGATGGTCCGCCCGCACGACTCCGGGGACGGCGCGCCGCCCGCGGTGTCGAGGAGGCCGCCGTCGGAGCCGAACCGCAGCGTCTGACCCGCGTCCCGCGACAGCTTCGCCTGGATCTTCCCGGTGCCCTTGTCGTACGTCAGACCCGGCCCGAGGTTCTGCGCCACGCACGCGGTGATCGCCTCGCAGCCGGTTTGCCCGTCCTGCCCGAGGCTGATCAAGTACGGCTGCTGTACGGAGCCGTTGCCGGTCACCGTGATCGGGGCCGCGCCGCGCACGACGCACGAGCAGCTGCCCGAGCATCCGCATCTCGCCATGGTTCTCTCTCCTTCAGGTCCCGGGCGCCGGGATGGGCTCCCGGTGCTCCTGGCCGGACTCGTCTACGAACTGCCGGTACCACTGGCCTCGGACGTTGAAGATCAGCTCGCCGGACATCCCCGAGCCGTCGGCCGCGGCCCGGCCGAGGGCGCGTTGAGAGGCGACAGCCGCGCGCATCGCGCGCTGCCCCGCTCGCTGCCCCGGCGCCGTGATGCTCATTGCCCGACCTCCTCGTCGATGTCGGCGAGCGGCACGAGGGTGATCGCGATCTTCTCGCCGCCCTCGGACCACGAGCCCTCCACGTCCGTGAGGGCGAATCCCTGGGCGACAGGCGTGCAGTAGGTGTCCGTCACCACGTCGATGCGCTCGCCCGGTACCAGTTCCTCGATGCGGATCGGCGCGCGGGGGGAGAGCTGGCTGCCGTCCGGCACGCTGATCGCGATGGGTGCCGGGTACCGGCCGGCCAGAGCTTGCCGAGCGGCCTGCCGCAGGTCCGCCGCATCGGTGTCCTGGCCCTGGACCTTGACGAGGGTGTCGAGCCGTCCGTACGCCGTGCCGGTGCGGCCCGTGCCCACGGTGAGGCCGTCCTCGATGTCCTGGTCCTGCTGGCTGGTGGCGAACGCATAGGTGGCTGCCGCGGAGCCGTCCTTGATCAGCTCGACGTCACCGAGGACATCGTCCAGAGTGAGGCGCGCGACGGCGCGCGTGCTGCTGGTGGGCGACATGCGCAGCAGCAGGGACCGGCCCACCGCGGTCCAGGTGAGCCCGCGCTTCGCCAGCTCTCGCCAGATGTCGCCGACGTACGCCGTCCAGATCGCCTTGTTGTGCGTGCCGTCCTTCTCGAACTTCACCACCTGGGACGGATCGCGTCGTACGACGCAGTCCATCAGCCCGGCGTAGTCCGGCGGCGTGCTCAGGCTCGACTCCACCATGTTGAGCCGCAAGATGTTCCACGCGATGTACGTCACCGGCGCCCGCTTGCGCCCGGCGGCATCCGGCTGGGCGTCTACGTACCGGATGCGCCACGTATTCACGAGCCGATCGAGCCATGCGGCCACGTCCTGCGCGTCGATGGTGACGGCGCCTCGCCGCTCGGTGATCTTGCTGATCGGGCCCTGCCAGACGAGGTCGCCGTCCCGGTAGATCGTCAGCTCGTGGACCCACGGCTCCACCAGTCCGAGGGCATCGCAGCAGCCCTGCAAGTCCGCCTTGGACACGACGATTTGGGCGTCCGACGTATCGCGCAGGGTGCGACTCCACGTGCACGTCGTCAGCCGATCCAGCGCGGCGATACCCGGCACCGGCCGCGCGCCGCCGCGCCAGTGGATCGCCGCGGTGTACCGCTCCGGGCACCCCAGCTCCCGGGAGCCGCCCGCGACCGCGCCGGTGGTGGGCGGGTTGCAGCCCTCCGGCGGCATGTACTGCACCGGCCCGGCCGTCGTCTCCTCGGTGAGGCTGTCGGTCCGCGTGATGACGTACTCGTAGACCACATCGGTGCAGGACGGCAGCGCCGTGTCGGTGAAGACGTCCTCGCCGGTCAGCGAGCCCTGCACGCCCGAGAACAGCACTACGTCGACGCCGCCCGCGTGGCGGGTGATGGACCAGGAGATGACGCTGGGCGACGACGGCGTGAGGGCGGTGAGCGTGACGTAGCCAGGGCCGACCTCGGCGTCCAGGCGGATCTCAGGCATGCGTCACCCCATGTCCGATCGAGGCACCAGCAGCACCCGGGCACGAGCGTCCGACGCGGTGTGCTCCAGCCGGGACCACACCTCGATGCAGAGCCCCGTGGGGCATCCGAACGTCGGGTACTGGAAGACGGACCCCTGCGGCCCGTAGACCGTGGGCGTGGCCGTCGACGTGCCGATCGGCTCCTGGGGGCATTCCACGACGGACCGCTGAACTCGGCCGTCCACGGTCAGCGAGGAACCGCGCGGCAAGTAGCTGATGTTCACGTCGGTGCAGGCGTTGCAGGGGTCGTTGAAGTCCCCACACGGGTTGTTCTGCGGGTTGGCCCAGAACCGGACGACGAGCCGGCGCATCTCCGTGGAGCCGGTCTGCACTTCCAGGACCGGCACCGTCTCCAGCCAGCTCGGCTGCTCCAGCGGCGACACCTGAATCCGCGTCCGCCGGAAGTCGCTCAACCCCGTGGGGTAGCAGGGACTCACCGGGGCCGGCGGCCGAGGCGGGAGTGCCGGCGGCGGGCACAGCGGGTCGTCCAGGCACGGCCGCGGCGTGAGGCACTGCTCGTAGACCTGATCCGGATCGAAGTTCGGCACGATCTCGCCGCTGCCGAGCGACACCCAGCCATCCGACCGCGTGACCAGCGGCTCGCGGTAGATCCACGGCGTACCGGCGGCAAGGCTGAAGGTGACGGTCGCGAGCACCGAACCGCCCGCGAGGTACTGGGTTTCGGTGACCTGCGGGCCGTCCAGGAGGCCAACGTCGTAGAGGTGCCGCAACTCGCGGTCCCCGTCGACCGGGCAGCACGAGAAGAGGCACATTTCGTCCCCGCTGCACGCCCCCGTCCCGCAGGCGGCGCCCTGGAGGGCGGACGACAGCCACTCCAGGCCGTACGACAGCGCGCACTCCTCTGCGGCGATGAGCAGCACGGTGTAGGCGATCTCCCGGTGCTGGCGGCGCATCGGGCCGAGCGCCGCGCCGTCGCCGATGAGCTGAGTCGGCTCACGGCTGATCGGCGAAGAGTCGAACCCGGCGACGGACAGCCCGAGGACACCGAGGAGGCCGGTGGACTCCGGGACCGCGGCGTCGTACCACGGCGCCTCGTCCGTCACCGGGTCGAGGTACGGCATGTCGCCGACCGCCGCTGCGATGTCCGGGCACGGATCGCACCGCACCGGCACACCGCGCGCCCGCGCATACACCGCGGCGCGGGCGGAGTTGACGATCTCCGTCCCCGCGAGGTCCATGTAGTCCGCGAGCACCTGCTACACCCCCGCCGCTCGGGCGATCTGCCCCTGGAGGTGCTGCGCGAGCACCATCGGATCGGACATCCGGCTGTTGATGGTGAAGTTGTTCGTGATCTGCGTGCCGCCGCCGGCGCCCTGCCGCGCAAGGAGGTCCAGGAGGCCGGACTGCTGGGCGAGTTCGGCGGCGCGCCGGGGGCGGGTGAGGGGGATGACGACCTCGGGCCCGGCCTCGCCGATGAGCGCAGGGGTGGCCATGTGGACGATGCCGCCGTTCGCGAAGGGAAGGAGATCGCGGACCGCGCTCGGCAAACCGGACTTGATCTTGTTGACGATCGTGCTGCCGATGTTCCCGAGCGCGTTGGCGATCCGTCCCGGCAGCGACGTGAAGAGGGAGGCGATACCGGAGATGAGCCCGCCAACCGCCGAACGCACCGCGGCCCACGCCCGGCTGAAGACGCTCGCGATCCGTGACCCGACTGACGACAGAGCCGATCCGATTCGCCCCGGCAGCGCAGCGAAGAAACTGACCACCGAGGACCCCAGGGACCGCGCAGCGCCCAGGGCGGAGGAGCCGGCCGAACGGAACATCGCAGCGACACGACCGGGCAGCGCGGCCAGGACGGACCCGATCCGGCCAGGAAGCGCGGCGAAGAAGCTGATGGCGGAGGAGATGAACGACCTGATGGCGGACATCGCCGAAGAGAACGCGCTGCTGAAGAACGAGCCGATCGTGCTGCCCAGGCTTCCCAACGCTGAGACGATCTTCCCGGGTAGCTCCGTGAACGCATAGATGACGCCAGCCAGGGCGGTCAGGACGACGATCCCCAGACCAGCGACGGCTGACGTGAACGCGTCGTACAGCACCCCTGGCAATGCCTGGATCGCGGAGACGATCCGGCCCGGCAAGGCGCTGAAGAAGCCCACCACGGAGGACACCGCGGACGACACCCCGGAGGTAATCGACTGCCACAGGCCCGAGAAGAAGCTCCCGACCGTCGAGCCGAGGCTCCCCAGCGCGGAAATGATGCGGCCAGGTAGCGAAACCACGGTCTGCTCGAAAGTGGCGAGCGCCCCGATCACGCCGGCGATGACGCCCACGATCTTCGCCACGATCGGCACCACGATGTTGATCTGGGCCCACCCTGCAAACGCCGCAGCCACCCGCAGAACAGGCGCGACGAGTTGGATCAGCATGGAAAGCAGGGGAGCCACACTGACCAGCAGGTCCCCGATCGGCGGGATCACCGGCACGAGCGCGGCGACCATCTGCTGGAACCCGTCGATGATCGGCGGCAGTACCGGCATCAGTGCCTTCAACGCCTGATTCACCAGCGGGACCAGCGCATTCATCACCTGCACAACCACGCCAGCCAGCGCCTTGAACACCGGCACCAATCCGCTGACGATCCGCCCCAGTTGAGTGCCCAGCATGTTCGCGAACTGCGTCAGTACCGGGATCAGCGGGTTGATCGCGTTGAGGACGCTGGTGATGATCTGCCCGAGTGGGCGAAGCAGCGGCGTCACGATCTTGAGGGCAGCGCCGAGGACCGCCCCGAAGAGCCTGCCAACGTTCGCCAACACGGGGGCCAGCGCGGTCATCACGGGCACAAGCGCACGGATCGCGGTGCCCAGCGTCTGCCCAAGCTGCCGGGCAACCGGTCGGAGCGCGGCGCCGAGCTGCGTGAACGCTCGCGAGATGACCGGCAGGATCTGCTGAAGGCTGCCTGACAGCGCGGCGATCAGTGGCCGGAGAGCTGCCGTCAGAACCTGAATCGCAGTGCCCAACACGGTCTGGATGAGCTGGGCGATCTGCGTGATCACCGGTAGCAGCGGCTGGATCAGCGCCCGCAAGCTCTGAAGCGCCGGCCCGAGCGCCCCCAGTACGCCACCACCGCCGGCCGCCAGGGCTCCGAAGACATCGGAGACGATGCCGCCGAGCGGCGCGAGAACGGCACCGAGCTGACGGAATACCGTGATGGCGCCTGAGACCCAGGTCACCGCCTGCCCCGACTGCGCCGCCCGAGCCATGAAGTCGCCGAGGCGCGCCGTGAGGTTCGCCATCGCCGCCGCTGCCCGGCCGCCGAAAGCCTGCGCGACGGCTCCGCCCATCGCGATGAATCCCTGGAGGAGCCGCTGCACCGCCGGAGCCAGGGCGTTGAGCATGCTCCGCACGGCCGCGAACACGTTCCCCAGGGCAGCTACAGAGCCCTGCGCCCGTACAGCCGCCAACGATGCCGAGGCGATCCGCCCCCACCCCGCAGCTACCCCGGCCATGGCCGACCGCAGCGGACTCAGCGCCGCGGCCGTCTTGGTGATGTCCCCGGCGAGCTGCCCGAAGAAGGCGTCCTGCACCGACCTCTTCAGCTGCTCTACCGCGGGCTGTAGGGCGTGGAGTTCACGTGCGACGGCCTGAGCCCGCGGCGAGAGGTCTTCCAGCGCCTCGCTGAACGCCTGCGCGTCGTCGCCGAGAGCGGCACCGAACGCGTCGCCGACACCGCTCAACGCGACCCGCAACGAGGCGAATGCGGCGACGGCACCGAGGAGCGTCGTCGGCGTCGCCGCCAGGACCCCGACGGCCGGCAGGAGCTGACTGGTGAATGCCGCCACGCTCGGGGCGAGCGCTACGAGTACGCGTCCCAGGGAGAGCAGACCGCCCTCCGCCGACGCCGCGCTGGATCCCAGCTGGCTCAGCCCGTCCGAGCCGCCGCCCAGGCCCCGCAACCCACTGCCATCCGCCCGGACAGGAACCGTGAGCGGCGTCAACCGCAGCCGCGCCAGATCGGCCCGCAGCCGTGCAACGTCGGGCCGGACACGGATGATGACGACGACGCGCCGCACGGCGCGCTGGATGTCCCGCTGGAGCCGCTGTGTGTTCGGCTCTACCCGGACCTGTGCCGTAGCTCCACGGAGCGCGCGAGCGATCTGGGCCCGCATGCGCCTGGCGTCGGGAGTCACGCGCACCTGCGCCGTCATGCCCCGCATAGCCCGAGCCAGCTCGGCGCGGAACCGGGCCGTGTCCGGACTGACCCGCACCGTCGCCGCGAGGCGCCGAAGCTCTCGCCGGAGCGCCGCCTGGAACCGGCTTGCATCCGGGGTCACTCGTACCGTCACGGGCGGCAGGCCGCGTACCTCACCAGCCAGGGCCTGGCGGAATCCAGCGGCGTCCGGCACGACACGCACTTGCACCGGCGGCATCGACCGCGCGGCACGCTGCACCTCGGCGGCGAACCGGGCCATGTCCGGCTCGACGCGGACTGACACCGCCTCCAGGGCCCGTAGGTCCCGGCGCAGCTGCGCGGCGAACTGACCGGTGTCCGGCGTGACGGACACCGAGGCCCGTAGCCCACGCAGGCTGCGCCGGAGCTGAGCTTCGAACCGGGCCATGTCCGGCGTGATGCGGACCTCGGCGGTGACGCGGCGCAGAGCCCGCTGGAGGTCACGTGCGATCTGCCGCCCTGCTCGTACGCCAGTGGTGCGGAGTGATCGCTGGAGGGCATCGTCGAGGGCCTGCCCGCCGTCACGGCCGGCGCGCGCAAGGTCGGCGCGCAGCTCGGCGGCGTAGGCAGCGGTGTCGGCGGTGATCTGGACGGAGGTACGGCCGACCTGCGGCACGGCTGGCACCTCCGGGCATGCACAGCACCCCGGTATCTCGGGGTGCATGCCCGGCCCACCAGCCAGCGGCTACGCGACGAGGATAGAGGCGCGTACGAGGAGGTCAGCCGTCGTCGGAGGCGTAGGCCGCGAGCTGCCGCGCCTGCTCCGCCAGCTCAGCCTCGGAGAATCCACGCGGGACGACGGTGCGAGTACGGCGCAGCTCCGGCGGCGGATCGAAAATGTCGCGCTCGGCCCGCGCGAGGTCTGTCTCCTCTTGGAGGCCATCGACGATCCACGCCCACACCGACGACACGAGCCGGTGCCCTGATGCCGTGTCGGTGTCGAGGCCGCGGCGGACACACCACGCCGACCAGTCCCGCCACCGCTCCTGCGCCAGCCCGCAAAGCCGCTGCGCCGCCCACCACTCCACCCCGTACAGCTCCGGCGCCAGGCCGAGAACGACGCGCCAGCAGGCGAACAGCCCGAGCAGGTCAGTGGGATCGCGGAGGCGCGCCTCGACTTCGGCGCGGTCCTCGTCAGTGAGGAGGCCGGGGACAAGGCGCGGCCATTGGCCGGCGGCGGCGATACCGGCCAAGGTGTGGCCGGTGGGGACGGTAAGGGTGTAGGGCTGGCCATCGATGCTGATGGCGAGCGGCCCCGGCGTGGCAGGGCCGAACCTCACGCCCGCGGGCGGCGGGCGGGCACCGCCTTCGCCGCGGCCTTCTTCGCGACGGGCTTCGCCGCCGTGCGCCGCTGGTCCCTGTCCGAGGGCTCCACCAGCCCCATCTCCTCACGGCGGGCGCGCAGCTGAGGCTCGTAGTGCTCGGCGATCCGCTGCACGAGATCCGTGACGTACGCGATCCCGATGCGGCGGTTGCCCATGTCGAGCACCTTCTCCATCACCGTCGCGGCGTCCTCGTCATCGAGGACCATGCGCAGCATCTGTTCCACGATCCGCCGTTGCTCCGCCGGGTCCTCCGCGCCACCCGCGAGGTCGGCGAACAGCAGGCCCACACTGTCCTTGGGGCAGCGGGCCTCGTAGACCTCACCGTCGATACGGACGGGCACGGGCGGTAGCGCATCGGGGTCGTGTCCGGCGTCGCCGTCGATGACGAACTCGGTGGCCATGAGGGGTCCTTCCGTCGCGTGGGTGGTCACCGGCACGGTAGGGGTCAATACCGGACGGTCCGGTCGACCGGCCACGGGGACACCTCGGCAAGAGCGTCCGCGAGGAACGGCTGAGGCCGCTGCCCACGCACCTCGCGCGCGAACACCCGTCCCCCGCCCTGCGGTTGCCACGACAGCACCCGGGCCCGGACCGGACGGATCGGTCGGCCCGTCGGCCCGTAGATCCCTGTGCCCTCGTGCACGTACGCCGCGTACTCCAGGCTCGACCAGACCTCCCCGACGACCTCGGAGCCCCGCTGCCGGGTCTCCGACCGGATCGACGCCCGCAACTGGCCGTCGTCCACGGGGCAGCGGCGGCGAGCGGCGTTGGCCACCTCCGTGGTCACGTCATCCACGACCCCCGCGATCACCCGCGCCAGCGCCGCCTCGTCGAGGTCCGTCGTGACGCGGACGCTCACCGCTTCCGCCTATCCGCCTGCGCCTGGATCCGGGCCATCTCCACCCGGGCCCGCGCCACCACCGCCACCAGCGCGACCACCGCCACGCCGAGCAGCACGCAGACGATCGCTGTTGTCCCTGCCACCGCTACACCTCCACCGTGATCTGCACCGTCACACCCGCACAACCGCCCTGCGGCCCCATCGGAGCCACCGGCCCCGGCCACACCTGCACCCCCGACAGCGCGTCACAGCACGCCGCCGCCTCCAGCAACAGCCGCTGATCGAGCACGAGCCCCCAGACGTCCGCCTCACGCTGCTCGCATGTCGGCGCCGACTGCCCATCCGGCGCCACCACGGCGACGCACCGGGCCACGCCCAGCTCAATGACGGTCTGCATCCGCCACGTCTGGCAGCGCCGCCGCCGATCCTGGTTCGCCGTCACCGGCTCCTGCCGGACGACCCGAACCCACGCCTGGCCGTGACCGCCGTCGCAGTCGCACGCGCAGAAATCCTGCGCAGGCGGGGAGGCGCCCCACACCAGGCAACAGGCGCACGCAGGCCGGCCGCCGTCGGCCAGCACGGCGCACAGACAGGCCGTCAGCCCGGAGAGCACCGGCCCGAGGCGCGGATCCGCATCCGGCGGCAGCAGCACATCCGACGGCGTCGTCACGGCGCCACCCCCGGCCGGTAGCGGCTGGCGGGCGGAGCGGGCGGCAGGTCGAGGCTGAAGACCGCGCCGAACTGCCGCACGCGGGCCGGGTTGACGAGCTGTACCCACGCCCATGCCTGCGGGAGATGCGCCTCCAGCGTCTCCGGCCACGACCCCGGCGGCACGACCTCGTACGTCACGCCCTCGCGGGTCACGCTCTTCGTGCCCGTCGGCAGGGCACAGGATCCCGGAGCCCCGTGGCACAACCTGTCAATCTCGCACGCGAGCTGCCCGGCGGCACGGCGGCCGGCCGCGGGCACATCCAGGCCCCGCAGATAGCGGACGGACAGCGTGTCCGGCTCCGTGTCCGGACGGTCCAGCCGCTGACAGTCGGGCCAGCACTCCCCATCTATCCGGACGAGGCGTCCGCCGGACGGTGTCCGGTGCAGGACGTATCCGGACGCGTCCACGATCTGTCCGTCCTGCCGGACTTCCAGCACCTCGTGCACCGGGCCCGGCAGGTCGATCACGCACAGCGGCACGCACGAGCAGCCCGACGGGCCGCAGTCGCACGGCCGGTTGTACCAGCGCCCGCCGTCGAGCACCGGCCGAAGAGGAGACCCTGTACCCGCCGTCGGCGACGGCTCGTCGCACCCCCGGCGGCACGGCCGGACTACCTCCTCGCACAGCCCGTACCGCCCGGCCGTCAGCCGCCACAGCACGTCCGTCGCAATCTCCGCCGCGGCCCGCTGCCCCGGCGACCACTCGGCCGGGTCCTCCGGCCACCCGGGGCAGCACGACGTGTCGAGCGGCCACGGGCCGCACGGCCCGTCTAGTACCTCGTCCGGCACGACACCTCCAAGAAGGAGGGGGCCGCCCAGCCGCGGCGGCCCCCGGTCTGCGGGCTCTACTTCTTCTTGCGCGCCACCGTGCTCGGCGCTGCGGCGGTGCCCGGGGTGAACTTCGCGGTGGCGGTCTTCGCCGCGTCCCCGGCGGACGTTGCGGTGATGGTCTGCTCCGTGGTCACCTCGGCGGCGTAGGCGTGCTTGCCGGTGGTCGTCCCCGCCGCGATCTCCTCGGCGGCCGTACCGTCGCCCCAACCGACGCTCACCGCAGCGTCGGCCGGGAAGCCGGCCAACGTGATGGTGGCAGTGTGCCCGGTCGTGTCCGCCGCGTCAGGCTCGGCGGTGACCGACGGCGCGGCGGCGGCAGGCTGCGGCGTGAACGTCGCCGTGGCCTTCTTGGTCGTGTCCTTCGCCGACGTCGCCGTGATCGTCTGCTCGCCCTCCACCTCAGCCGCGTACGCGTGCGTGGCCGTGGTCGTCCCCGCGGGAACCTCCTCCGCCGCGGATCCGTCGCCCCAGTCGACGCTCACCGCGCCGTCAGCCGGGAAATCCGCGAGGGTGACGGCGACCGTGCGGCCGGTGGCGTCGCCCTCGTCCGCAGCGGCAGTCACAGACGGCTCGGGTACGGGCTCGGCGGCCTTCGGCGTGAACTCCGCGGTCGCCTTCTTCGTGGCGTCCGTCGCCGAGGTGGCGGTGATGGTCTGCTCGCCCTCAACTCCGGCCGCGTAGGCGTGCTTCGCGGTCGTCGTCCCGGCCGGGACGGTCTCCGCGGTGGTCCCGTCGCCCCAGTCCAGAGAGACGGCGTCATCGGCCGGGAAACCGGCCAGCGTGATCGCGGCCGTCCGCCCGGACTCGTCCCCGGCGTCCGCCTCGGCGGTGACGCTCGGCTCCGGGGCCGGAGCGGTCGGGGTGAACGTGGCCGTCGCCTTCTTCGTGGCGTCGGCCTCGCTGGTGACCGTGATGGTCTGCTCGTCGACGGCCTCGGCGGCATAGGCATGGGTGAGCGTTCCCGATGCGGGCTGGCCGGTCTGAGCTGGGATGCCGTCGCCCCAGGTTACCGACACATTCCCCTCCGGGAACGCGGACCATGTGAGCTTCGCGGTGCGGCCCGCCGGGTCGGAGGTGTCCGCCACCGCCGAGGCCGTCGGGGTGCCGCCGCCGTCGCCGATCGGGATGGTCACTTCGACCGTCGTGGTCTTGGTGGGGTCAGCCTTGTCGGAGACCTTGATGGTCTTCGGCCCGTCGGTCGCGTACTTGTGGGTGACGTCGCCCGTCTCCGGCCCGTCCTCCGGCGCGCTGCCGTCGCCCCAGTCGATCGTGGTGGGTCCTGCCATGGTCGTACCTCTCTCAGGCCGTGGTGGTGTTGTCGACGGTGACCTTCACCGTCTTGCCGGACGGGTCTGCCGGGTCGACGGCGGCATCCGCCTCGGGGCCCGGGGCGGGCACCGTGCCGCCGGTGTTGTCGATGTGGAGGAGCACGGTGCGGCCGGACGCATCGGCCGGGTCTGCCTCGGCGGTCACCTGCGGCACGTCGCCCCCGCCGCCCTGGCCCGGGACGAGGATCGCCTCGCGGGTGCGGTAGGTGTCGATGTCCCCGCGGCGCACCATGACGGTGTAGACAGACGGCACGGTGTAGACGTGCAGCACCGACACGGTTCCGTCGTCCCCGGCGGCGATCTCCTCGGGCTCGGTGCCATCGCCCCAGTCAATGAGCGCTGTGCCGTCGGACTGTGACGGCATTCCGACTGTGGCGGTCACCTCGTACGGGTTGGAGGGGTTCTTCGTCTCCAGGGAGAGGGTCGGCTCGTCGGCCGGCAGCGGGATCGTCACCGGGCGCTCGGCGCAGATGACCGGCGTCTCCTTGTCGCACGCCTTGATGGTGAACTGGCCGTCGCCGGTGTAGACGTGGGTGACCCACGCACCGTCGGCCACCTCCTGCGCGGGGGAGCCGTCGCCGAAGTCGACCATCAGCGGCCCGAATCCGTGGTTGTCCGCCCGGAAGCGGACGGTACGCGGTGCCTCGTTGGCGATGCCCGTGATGTACAGGTCCGCCGGGTCCGGCGTCGGCCGGTCCACAGGCTGGCAGCCGCACTCCGCCTCGGGCGGTCGAATCGTCGTCACGAAGAAGCGGCGGGGCACCTTCGGACCGATCGGCTTGAGCATCGGCGACGGGATGCCGCCCGGCCCGGCCTGGACGTTGTACGGGCCCTTCCGCCAGCCGGAGCCGACCTTCGTGCGCCCGTTGAAAGTGAAGCTCACGGCGTCGTTGCCGATCTCCAGGTCACCCGGGGCGCCGCCAACGACCCACGGCAGCAGGAGGTAACCCCACTGCCCCTGGCTCCCGGCGCCGGAGCAGGCGTCGGCCTGCCCCGCGTAGACATTGCTCCAGACCTCCAGGGCGTAGCCGGTGTCGCACTTCAGCTCGACGCTGTCGTCCCAGCCGATGGGGTTGCCGTCGAAGTCGCGGTAGATCTCGAAGCTGGGGTTCATGATCTGGACGAGGTCGGGGTCGACCTCGCAGAACTCGATTTCCGTGGTGTAGTGCGACAGCTGCTCGCAGCCGGATTCGGCGATGCACGTCTGCCCGTTGGCCTTGGTGACCGAGATGTCCTCGCCTTCTTCGGTCTCGGCGGACATCGACACGGTGATGAAACCATCGCTGACGACCTGGTTGCAGTCGCCGTAGACGGGGCGCCCGCAGGCGTCCAGGCGGGTTGCGCGCAGCACCACGCCGCGCAGCAGGGAGGGGCAGGCCATCAGTTCTCCTTCGGGGCGGTGCGACGCCGCGGCCGGCGACCGGCGGGCGGGATGTCAGCGGGCAAGGCGTCGGCGGGTTCCGGCGGTTCGCTGCTGGGCGGTGGAGCGGTGGGCGTCACGGTGACGGGGGTGGCGTACCCGGGGACCACCAGCCCGGCACGCTCACCTCCCGTCACCACCTGCACCCGAGCCCTCACCTCGGGAGTCAGACCGGGCAGGACGCGCCGCACGAGGGCGTGCAGCGTCTCGTCTGCCTCGGGGTAGTAGGCCGTCATCAGGCACCCCCGGCATCAGTGACGGACACCAGCGCGGCGGCCACGTAGCAGTCGTGGTCCAGGGCGTACGTCCGCTCTGCGATGGCGATCCGGGTGTTGGTCGGCGGGTCGAACGCCTCGTGGGCGAACGGCGCCGACCGGAAAGCCCGCACCGAGCCCGTGGCGTACAGCCAGAACTGCCCCGCCGCCGGGGCCGGGGCCGCAGGGGCTGTCGGCACGTCGTAGTACCCGCCGCCGAAGACCACCGGGGACTCCAACTCGGTTCGAAGCAGCGGTCCTTGCTGGGATACGAGCCGATCCCGCGTGAACCATGGCTGCACCCACCGGGGCAGGTGGAACGTCGGCTGCCCTGCGTAGAACAAGGCCGCGTCCTGTTCCAGCGCGCCGAGCGCCACCAGCAGTGGCACCGGCCCGGAGCCGACCGGCAACCGTGGATCGCTCGCGCCGAGCACCTGCGAGGAGAAGAACCGCTCGACCTCGCGTGCCTCGGCGATCCGCAGCCGCGCCAGCGCCGTCTCTGACGCCGCCGCGAAGCCGACCGCGTTGCACTCGGTGCGGGCGTACACCGTGAACGGGCCGGAGCCCTCGACCCACTCTGGCGCGCCGGTGATCGGCTTGTCGTGGCTGGTGGCGCCGTCCCCGGCGGGCACCGGGCAGGAGCCGAGGACGTAGCCGCCCTGCGCGCAGGCGTTCGTGGGGTACTCGACGCCGGCGGCCTGCCACCGGCCGTCGCCGGTGATGACCTGCGCGGTCGTCAGCAGGCCGTACGTATACGGCTCGATCGGGGGAGGATCTACCTCCGTGCGGGCCCCGGGCGGGGGTGGGGTAGTCATGGGTGCGCCTCCGCGCTGTCACGAGGTGGGCGGCCCGGCCTGGGGCGGGTCCGCGACGCTGGGGGGATGTCGCAGTGGCCGGGCCGCCCGGTCTATGGGTCAGCCAGCGGGCGGTGCGGGAGGCGCGGCGCAGCTCGTGGTCTGGAGGCCGCCGCTCAGGCCGTTCGGGCAGAGCGGGATGGTGACCACGTAGCTGACTCCGCAGCGCATGCACACCTGGATGCCCTCCTCGGTGAAGAGGCTCGTGTACATGTTCTGGGTGAGGCTGGCGTGGTCATAGACGCCGTCCAACGAGATCACGTCCGCCTGGAGTTGGAAGAAACTCCCGGCCCGGTACAGCAGCACCTTGACCTCGCCCGGCCAAACCGTCGGCACCGTCGATCCGCCGAACCCGGCCGCGTCTTGGTCGGCGTAGGCGTCCTGCCAGTCGTACACCCACTGCGGGTTGACGCCGACGGACCGGAGGTAGGCGTCGATGTCACCGTCCGGCACGTTCCAACGGCGCTCGATCGCCTGCTTCTTCCGCAGGTCCGACTTCAGGATCGGCTTCAGCCAGATCGGCGCCAGCATCTCCAGCGTCGCGGTCGGCGACAGCCGCTCCCGGTACCGCTGGTAGTAGACCTGCAACTCCAGCATGCTCAGCACGGATTCGACCATGCCGGGCCCGTGCGGGTCGACGACCGCGGCGCTCGGGTCCGGAGCGGCCGGGGCCGGCATGGAGACCGCGGTGCTCATCGCCTCCATCTTGGCGATCTTCCAGGCGTTCAGCTTGTGCGCGTGGATCGCCAGCACGCCCTCGGTGAACTGCGCGACGCGCTCCGGCCAGCCGCGCTCGGTGAGGATCGGGGTGCGCAGGCACACGCCGTCGACGTCGAGGCGGCATTCGATCATGTCGTCAGGGCAGGGGACCTCCAGGCAGGGCTTCTCCTTGCCCGCGATGGCGTCGGCCTCGGTCTGATGGAACCCGACGGAGTCCCAGGCGCCGAAGATCGCGGCCCAGTCGAAATCTGCGGGGTACCGCACGCCGCCGCGCCTGGCGGTGACGGTCGGGAGGTTGACCATGCCGTCCTGCGTGATCCGCAGGTCGCACAGGTCGTACAGGGTCTCCGACGGGGCACACCAGCCGCCGGCGGCGACGAGGCTGCCGCCGGAGAGCTGCGTCTCGTCCGTCACGCGGCGGATGACGTCGTCGGCCTCGCGGTCGTCGCGGATCTGGAACGCCTCGGGCACGTCGCGGCGGATGCGGGCCACGCCGACGCGCTGTCGTCCGCCGCCCCGGCCGCCGGAGGACAGCAGCGGCATCATGCGCTGCTCCCACGCTCGGCCGAAGTCGCCGAGCCCGTCGAGCTGTTGGCCGGTGGAGAAGCCCGGCACGTCGGCGGCGGCGACGAGCGTGTGGGTGGGGCGGTTGCCTGCCTCAGCGGCGGGCGCTGGCGGGGTGGTGCTGTGCAGGCCGAGCGGGACGCGCGGCCGGGCGGACGCGGCGACCGGCTCCGGCGCCTGGGCCGGGGGTTCGGCGGCGGCCGGAGCCTCGGTGGGCTCGGCCGCACCCTCCGGCTCTGGTGCGGAGGGCTCCTCAGCCGCTGGTGCCTGGAGGGATCGCAGGCGGTCGCTGGCAGCGGTGGCACGCTGGGCACGGTCGTCGACGGCGGCCTGGTGCACTGTCACAGCGTCGGCGATGGCGGCCAGGTGTTCCAGCGCGTCCACGGTCGCGTCATCTGCGGGGCCGCCTTCGGTCGCGTCCTCGAACCGAGTCAGGATCTCGGCGGTGACGGCGCCCGCGTCGTAGTCGGGGCCGGCGTCGTTGATGGTCCGGCGGACGAGGTCCGCGTGCTGGTCGGTCGGGGCCTCGCCGAGGGCGGCGAGGAGATCGTCAAGGAAGCTCACGGCTTCGTCCCCCTTCTCGGGGTTCGTCGTCAGCTCCCGGCCCACCAGCCAGCGGAGTTCGTGCCGATAGTAGAGGTGTGTACGGGCTGCCCTACGACGGCCGGACGGCGGCACCGGTGCGGGGGTCTACCTGCTCGACCTTCCCGCCGCGGGCCTTGAGGGCGATGTCCGCGCCAGTCTCGCTGGCGTAGTCGACCTTCCCGCCGTACGGGTCGGTGTGCCTCCACACACTGTGGACAGTTCCATTCGCGGTCCGGGTGGCGCGCGTGCCTGAGCGTCCGCCGCAGTTGCATCCCATGTCGGTTCCCTTCGTGGTGGTCGTGTTCGTGCTGGTCAGGCGTGTGATTTGGCCTTCTTCGCTTCCCACTGGGTGATGGCCGCGCACGCCTCCGCGCGGGAGCCCGCGTTGACGTTCTGCTTGCCGGGGAAGTTGAGGTCCCCGGTCGCGCACATCCGTTTCGCGGCGTTGACGGCCGTCGCGATGGCGCGGGACTCGTCCATGCCCTGCTCCTGGAGGTGCTTGGCGATCCGCTTGATGTACTTCGGCAACCCGCCCGCCTTCTCCACCCAGTTCGCCAGTTCGGTGCTCGGCGCTGCGGTGGCGAGCTGCGTCACCTGCGGGGAGCGCAGGCGCCGGGTAGCCATCGCCACGCGGGCCGTACGGACTCGGTCGGCAGCAGCAGTTACGCGGGCCCGGCGGTCCTGCTCGGCCAGCACGGCGTCCGTCAGCGCGGCGATGCCGAGGCCGTCGGCCTCCTCGGCAGGGGCCGGAAGGGCCCCCGCGGCGACGAGCGCGTAGTCGCCCTGCTCGGTCCGCCGTCGAACCGGCACCGGGAAGCCTTCTGTCGGCACGGCGAGTGCGGCCACCAGCTCCAGACCGCCGCCCTCCTGCCGCCAGTCCCCGGAGAATCGCGACAGGCTGAGGCGGAGCCGCTGCTCGTCCGAAAGGTCCGGCAGAACGGCACCCGCGAGCCAGATGCCGCGGGAGTCCTCCCCGGCCCGGACGACGGCGGCCATGGTGCCGGTGTGGTCGTAGTGCTCGGCGGCGGCCTGCCGGTTCAGGCCGAGGCTGGCGTGCCCGGTGCCCATCGTGATCAGTCCGACGTTGACCAGCCCCTCCGACGTCGCGATCGGCCTGCTGTTGAACAGCGCGTACCCAGAAGCCGACCGGGGCGGCGTGACTGCGCGGCCGGGGTACGAGCGGTGCTCTACGCCCCACGCCGCGAGGTAGCCGCGGACGCGCCCGTCGTCGTCCACGATGACGGGCTGGAGGTCGTCCAGCTCAGGGCCGCGGAACCAACTGGTGGGCGGTGCCCATCCGTCATGCCGGAATGCGGCGGCCGTGACCGACTCCGCGGGCCCGTCGCCGTCCGTGTTCGCGGGTACGGCGCCGTCCTCGGCGCAGTCGGCCGGCATCCACTCGCCGTCCGGCCCGGGGCGCACGCACGTCGGCCCGCCCTCGTCGTCCACCGGAGGCGGGGCGATGCCGGCGTCCTGCGCGGTGGCCATGCCGATCTGTGCCTCGGGGAACGCCGGGTGCGCGAGGAGCGCGGCGCCCATGATGCGCCACTGCGTGTACAACTCCCCGGACGGCGCCCCGCCGTCGGGTTCGCAGTCGCCCGCCGGGGCGCCGTCCTCGTCGATGCACACCACCCGGCCGTCGGCCCGGTCGATGTCTGCGGACACGAATCGGAAGAAGCCGCCGCGGATCTTGCGGGCGAGCGCGGCGCCTTCAGGGTCTTCGGTGTCGATCCGGCCCCGGCCCAGCAGCCGCGATCCGTCCCGCCACACCTCGTCCAGCGTCATCAGCCCGACGGTCGCGCCGTCGTGACCTCGGCCGGTGACGTATTGCACGGTCACTGGCAGCGGCAGCGGGCGGACGTCGACCGGCGCGTCCTCGGCGAGCTGGAGCATCCGCCCATCGGCGCTCCACTCGTTGACCAGCGCGATCGTGCCGGTCCAGGTGCCGTCGTCGGCGACGTCGACCGTCTTGGACGCGGCGGCCATGAGGGCGGAGGTCCAGGGGATGAACATGGCGTTCTCCTACTCGGAGGCGGGGCGAAGTTGAAGTGAGCAGCGACAGTTGATGACCTCACCAGCCGGGCCGCGCGGGTCACCGGGATACTGGACGTGAGCCCGCCCCACGTCGAACTGCGTGGCCAGCGGGACCGTTTGGCCGTCCGCGGCGCGGTGCGTCGCCCGGGTGCGGTCGTCGTCGGTCGCCAGCCAGCGCTTCACCCAACGGCGGCCGGTACGCGCCTGCTCATCCAGCGCGGCCCCGAGGCTGCCCGCATTGAGTGCGCCGATCACCTCGGTCCGCGTCATCGTCAGCGCCGCCCCGTCCCACGCCTCCAGCGTCGCCAGCTCCGCTATCCGATCCCGGAGCTGCGCCGCCGTCTCCTCGCGGGCTCGACCGTCCCGCCACGCGCGACGCATCCGGTCCCACACCCGGCGCGGCCACACCCGGAGGCGATCGGCCATCGCCTCGGACTCGTCCTCGGCTCGACCCGCCCCGGCGCCGTCCGGGGCCTGTGGCGCGGTGCGCCCGTACGCCCCGGCCCACACTCGGCGCCACACGGGCGCGATGTGCCGCTGCACGAGCTGACGCCACCGGCCCTCGCCCGGCCAACCCGACCAATCCGGCTCCCCACCGCTCGGCGCCGCAGCGGCGGTCAGAGCACTGTCCAGCCCGAGCCCGGACCGGACCTCCGCGAGGTAAGCGTCCACCGCCGCCCGCACTGCCGGCGCCAGCTCGCGTTCCGCGGCGGCGACGCAAGCGCGGTCATGCACCCGCGCGGCCAGCCACGGATCCGAGGCGGCCATCAGGCGGCCTGCCCGTCGCAGCCGGCCTGCGCGAGGGCTCGCGCGAGGTAGTCGCGGTGGTGCTCCTCCCGCGCGAGGAGGAGCGCGCGGACGTAGTGGTCGACGGCGCGGTGGAGGCACGGTTCGTCAGGCACGGCGTCGTGAAGTAGTTGGTACGCGCCGGTGAGCATCTGGTCCAGGTGTTCCTGTTCGGCGCCGAGGCGGACGTGGATCTGGTGGAGCGGGACCTCGCGGTACTGCCCTCGGAGGCTCCGGCCGCCGCGGTTGAGGAGCCATTGCCCGGCCCGCTCCAGGGCGCGCCGGACGGCCATGTCGAGGCAGGCGATTCGCCACTGCCCGGCGGCGGCTGACGCGGTGATGCCCGTCCCGGGAAGCTGCGGCGGGTCATTGCGCGGCAGTTCAGGGGCGGGGGCAGGCCGGGAGATCTCGACCGGTGCTCGGTCCGCGTCCGTGGCGGCGTCCTGCGCGGCGTCGGGGATCTCTACACCGAGCGCTGCCAGCGCGGCCGGAGCGAGTTGGGCGTTGGTGGTGGCGAGGTGGAGGAGGAGACGGCGTCGCTGTTCCTCATCGTCCGGCATGTCCTCCGAGCTGAAACCGAGTTCGCGCAGGTACGCCGCATCGGAGAGCACACCGCGAGAGTGCGCTTCGGCGGCCTCGGGCGCCCTGTTCGGCCGCTGACGGAGATCGCTGGTGTCGTACCAGCACGCCCACGCCTCGGGGTCGGGAACACCGAGCGCTTCCCACGCCGGGCGGAAGTACCGTTCGGTGAGGGCGTCGGCGATCAGTCCGAGTTTCGGTTCGAGGTGCAGCTTGATGCCGGTTTCGTCGCTCAGCCAGGCGTTCCAGTGGTTCGCGTCCGCGTAGCCGGTCAGTACCTCCGGCGGCATGTCGAGCCCGGTGGCGACCCGCTTGATCGCGGCCTCGCGCAGCGGCAGGACGTTCGCGTCGAGGTCGGTCGCGAACGTCTCGTACACCAACTTGTCCTTCGGCGACCCCGGGGTGGTGAGCAGCAGCGGGACGATCGCGGCGGCCGAGTCGCGGTTCTTCAGCGGCGTCGCCATCGACTCCAGCAGCGCGGCGGCCACTGGGTTGGAGTGCAGCGGGTTCGGCCCGTCAGACTGCTGCGGTGTCGCCGGGGCCACGTCATCGGACAGCAGCATCAACCCAGCGCCGGCCAATCGGGACTCGACCGTCGCGAGGACGTGAGCGGAGAGCCCCTGAAGCTCCCGAAGGGGATCGCGGAGCGCCTGGATCGGAGAGTCGGCGCGGTGCGCGACCTCGGCGTCCGGACGCCACAAGCGGAGCAGCGTGCACGCCTCCAGCGGCAGCTCGACCCGCGCGGTCGGCGACTCCGGGAGCTGCACGCGGATCGTGCCGCCGCCCGCGGCGCTGGTGATCTCCGTCGGGGAGCACACGAGCCACCGGCGCGCTCCGGTTGACGGGTCGTCGTAGCTGAGGAGATACGACTCCCCGGGCACGTCGAGGAGGACGGAGAGGCGGCGCAGCATCTCGGACTGCCCGAGCTGCCCGCCGGCCAGTTCTTCCAGCGGGGCGAGGAGCGTCGCGGCCTGCTCTGGTGTGACGTTGTCGTCGCCGTCGGAGTCCACGGGGGTGGGGTCGCTGGAGCCGTCGGGGTCGATGCGACCGATGTAGAGGCGGGCGCGGGAGCAGCCGTTCGCGGCCCACGTGACCCCGGACCGGAGTTCGGGCACGGCACGGTAGAAGTCCCAGCCCTCCGCCTGCCAATCCTGCTTTCGGCCGACGACGGTACGGACTTGATCCTTGGAGACGAGCGCGGCGGAGGCCAGGACGGCACCCCCGGCTGGGCCGTCCTCGTCGCGCTTGTGGAGCTTCCACCACGCCATCGCTGCTCCTCCTCGTCAGCGCCGCTGGTCGCGGACGGCCATGTCGACGGCGAGCGGGTCGAGGACGATGTGCCGCGGCGGGGGCGGGGAGTCCAGCCACGACGCCGCCAGGGAGACGACGTGCGACGCGGTCAGCGCGGCGACGACGTACAGGTACGCGGTGGTGTCGTGCCAGAGCCAGTGCGCGATTGCGGCGGCGGCCGAGACCCAGATGCTCGTGCACCAGGAGCACGCCATGAGGTCGGCGAGCCACACGAACACCCGCCGACCGCCGCGCTTCCCAACGGCGGTACGGACGGGCTGGAACAAGGTGTCGTCGACGACGAACCGCGTGACGCGGGCGATGGCGCCGAGGGTCAGGAGCGCGAGGATGATCTGGATGGCCACGAGGGGAGGGTAGGGCCGAGTACGCGACGCCTCCCGTCCGGACAGCCCCGGCCGGACGCGCCCGGACGCTCATCCGCTGCGACGCGGACATGCCCTGCCGACCAGCGCGGACGCCGTCCGGACGCGTCAGCGGATGTATCCGGATCGCCCGATGCCGAGGGAAGCGAGACCGCCCCGGCCACCGCCGACCGAGGAGAGGGAGACGCCCGCAGGCGAGCTGATCGCATCCGCAGTCTGCCCGTGAGCGAACGCGAGCAGGAGCGCGTCGGCATTGTCCGGCGACCGACCGAGCCGCCTGATCACCTCTTCCTTCTTCTCCACCCGGATACGGCCTCGCGGGTCAAGGTCCCACCGAGGCTCCAGGAGTTGGGCGACGGTGGCGTCCGTGTTCTCCATTGCGGACAGGTCCCAGCCGCCGTTGGCGGACAGCTCGCGGCCGATCTCCCACCAGAGTTCGGCGCGGAGATTCACGTACCGGTCCGGACGGCTCGCCGCGGAGGCGACGTTCACTGCCCGGACCGCCGCCGAGTGCTCGCCCCGCTGGGCCGCGTTTCGCAGCTCGCCGATCACGCCGAAGCCGACACCGATCGAGTCGACCTTGACCGCCGTCGCACCGGTCTCCTGGATCGCGGCCAGCACCATCGGCGCGATTCGCTCCGGCCGGTCCGTACGGGCCCGCCACTCCCTGCCAGCGAGGCGACCGCGGCGTTCGCGGACGACAGTCTCGTCAGAGCCACCGCCGACGTCGACGCCCAACTCGACGGGGACAAGCCGACCACTCTCAACCGGCTCGTCGGGGGCGATGCGGCACGCTGCCACGTCGGAGGCCCGCACCACCTGAGTCGGGCTGTCCTCGGAGAACTCGCCGAGCACCTTCGACTTGTAGAGCGGGTTGTCCTCGCCCCACTCGGCCCGCTTCTCCTCCACCCAGGGCCGACCGACGAGGGCGAGTGCCATCTCCTCGGGCACGGACTCCCCGGTGAGGTTGGGAGAGTCGAACGCGCTGATGCCCATCACGTTCCACCCGGAGCCCGACGCGCACACCTTCCGGAAATGCGAGGCCGGGTTGTCGGGGTTGCCGATAGCGAGGATCCGGCAGTCCGGGCCGGTCGTCAGCGCGTCCGCCGCCACCCAAAGCTGTTCGGGGACGCCGCACGCCTCGTCGATGATGACGAGGACGTACCGAGCGTGGATGCCCTGGAACCCGGACTCGTCCTGGTCGGCGGGCTTCCGGCCGTATCCGACCAGCTCGTCGCCGATGAGCCACTCGGTCTGGTTCACCCGGCCCGGCAGCCCGGCAGCCTTGTGGTGGCGCCGGATGTAGCGCCACAGGATCGCGCGGACCTGAGCGAACGTCGGCGCTGTGCTGACGACGAACGCCGTGCCGGGCGGGTGGACGTCCAGCCACCAGCACGCGGCGAGCGCGGCCGTCCACGACTTCCCGACGCCGTGCCCGGACCGTACCGCGGTCCGCCTGTGGTCCCGTACAGACTCCAGCACCTGCCCCTGCCGGGACCACACCACCTGCCCGAGGCGCCCCTCCACCCAGCCGACCGGATCGGACGCGTACCGCGCCGCACGCCGGCCGACGGCCCGCCGGTCGGCCTCGACCTTCAGCTGGTCGCGGATCTGCCGGAGCGCTTGGACGTCACCGGCGTGGACGAGGCCCTGGATCTGGCGTGTGACGCCGCGGAGGTCAGGCTGCTGCGTCGCCACCGTCGCCCTCAGCGATGCCCGTCAGCAGGCCCAGGATCTCGGAGCCGAGCTGTTCAGCGTCCACGCTGACGCGCAGTGGGGCGTCCAGCCCGAGGAGCTTGCAGCGGCGTTCGATGGCGTTCAGCGCCACCTGCGCGGCCCGGGAATCGCCGTTCTCGACGCGCGGGGCCATGCTGCTGATGATCCAGTCCGTACGGGCCAGCTCTTCCTGCGCTGCGGCGGCCCGGTCCTGCGCCTGGTCGGCGAGCTGCGCGGCCATGACGCGGTCCCAGGCCCGTTTCACGCCGGACCGGTCGTAGTAGCCGAGGCGGTCGGCGATCTCGTCGAACGACAGCCCCTGGACTCGGAGGCGGACGATCTCTAGCTCGCGCGCCCGCGCGCCGTCCCGCCTGATCATGCTCTTGCCCATGGCTCTCCTCCTTCGCAAGGAGAGTAAGCGTGTGTACAGACCGGTCATGCACAGGATGAGAGCCGCTGGCGTGCTGTATCGGCGTAGGCGGCCGACTGCTCAATCCCGATGAAAGCACGTCCTTCTCGCAGGGCGGCCTCCCCCGTGGTCCCGCTTCCCGCGAACGGGTCCAGCACAATCCCGCCCTGCGGAACTATACGGACGAGTTGACGCATGACGTCCAGGGGTTTTTGCGTGATGTGGTGACGTTGTGCCCCACGGGGCTGGCTGCCAGTGAAGTGCCCGGGGAGGTAGACGGGCTGGTCACCGGTGAATACTGGGCCGTTGCTTCCCCAGACGATGAACTCGCAGTCTTGGCGCAGTCGGCCGGGCTGTGGGCGGGAAATGGGCTTTTGCCATACAGCGGTGCCTCGCCAGATGTATCCGGCTGCCTGGAGAGCATCGCTGGTTGCTGGCAATTGGCGCCAATCGCTGAACACCAGACATGCGCCGCCGGGGCGGGTTAAGCGGTGGGTGTGGGCGAGGATCAGCGAGAGCCATGCTGTGTAGGAACGTTGGTCGCGATTGTCTCCCGTGAATTCGCCGAGGTCGAAACCGTGATTGCGGCCCGGCCGCCATCGGTGAGATATTTCGTGCGGGCGGTACGGGTGGCGCGTTCGGTCATGGTGCGACCACCCGAATTGTAGGGCGGGTCACAGATTACGGCGTCAATGGCCGTGGTCAGATTCGGAAGGATAGTGAGGGCGTCTCCTTCGTGCAATGCGTAGGAAGAAGTAGTCATGTTTCCCCTTGTTTTCTTGTCGGTACACATTGTATCTTCCGCGAAAATAAGGGGATTAATCGTCGAATACAGGCCATGTGTGACATCATAGTAGCGTCGAGTTGCAAATTCATCTCGGCGAGGTCCGGGTGCTCGGCGATTTCCTGCTTTCCGGACTGGAGGAAATTCCCCTGCACTGTCGGCCCGTCCGAGGGACTTCCGCAGCTCATTGAGGGGCTGTGCGAGGCACTGTTCTCGGGGTTAATATCCTGATTTCTTCTTCCTGGGAGAGAACTAGAACGTCTTGACGATGAGGGCGATGGCGACGAGCGCCGCGGTGATCGCGATGACCCGCCACTCGCTGCCGCGCGGACCGCGGTAGGGGACGCGGGTGATCCGCTCGCCGATGGGGTGGTCGCCGTAGTGGGCCTTGCGCCGATGCCCGGCCCCGTGCCGCTCAGCGGCCAGGCGGGTCGCGTACGGAGTGGACGAGATCTTGCAGACGGGGCACTGGTACCGGTGCATCTGGCTGTCCTGGCGGTCGGAAGAGTGGTAGATGCCACGGTAGACGGGCGGTAGAAGGGCGATTGATGAACTGGTAGATACGCAGGTCAGAGGGATGGTAGATGGGGCGTGCGGGAGGCCGCGGGGGGCTACGGAGTGGTCTCGGGGGAGCGGGCCGAGGAAGGGGGGAGGAGGCGGCTGAGGAGGGGGCCGAGGGGGCCCTTGGGAAGGCGCGAGACGGGGCCCCCGCGGAGCCCCCCGGCGGGGGCCTCCTCCGCGGCCTCGGAGGGGGTGGTGGAGAGGGGGGAGAGGGGGGTGTCCTGGAGGGCCGAGAGGGCGTCATACAGGGGCATTCCGAGGGCTGTTGTGAGGTCGTCGACGTGGATGCCGTAGGTGTTGCCGACGCCGCGGATTTGGAGGGTGCGCCGGTAGGGGAGTTGTAGCCGGTCGAGGTGGTGGCGGAGGGTGGTCACGTCCCAGGTGAGGCCGGGGGTGTTTTCCAGGATGGTGGCGAGGTGGATGCCGCGGCGGCCGGCGCGGGTGGCGTCGGTGACGGAGGTGATGATGAGTTGGGTGAGCCAGCGTTCGGCGGCGTGAGCGCGGGCGTCGCCTTCTTCGTGCCGCTCCCCCATCGATTTTCCATGATCGTTTTCTAGGAGTGTTCCGCAACCCTCGCACCTCTCCCCCGCCGATTTTTCAAGATCAACTCCAGAGGTGTCCCCCTCTGTCGCCTCGTCATCTTTCGGAGGGGCGACCGTCGCGGCGACGATGATCCAGAGGCACGCCAGCGCGCTCAGCCCATAAGGGACGTGCGCCGAGTACGGCGCCAGCATCGCCCGCACCGCCCGCGCCAGAGCCCCGAGCGGAGCGAGAGCGACTATGGCCGCGAGGGCGAGGATCCCTACTCGCTCCAATCGATCCATTCCGGATGGGGCGGCCACGGGGGGTGGCGTGGTGCTCTTCTTTTCTTTTTTGGCGTCGCCTTCTGTTACTGCCCCCTTCCCCTTGTCTCCCCCCTCCTCTTTCTTATCTGCTCCGCCTTCTTTCTGGGATCCCCCGCTTTCCTCCTTTCCTTTCCCCTTCCCCTCTCCCTTTTCGTTTTTGGTGTCCGCCTTCTTCTGGGGCTTCCTTGTGGGAGTGATTGGCTCGTTGATGAATTTGGAAATGGAATTGAACGCGAACCTTACGATCGGGGAGATGAGAACTTTTGAGCCCGCGATTACGCGCATTCCTCGAAAGGGGGAAAGTACTTCGCGGGCGATTTCCGTCAGCCTCATCAGGCCCCACCCGTCAGTTTTCCGATGACCATCTGAAGCGCGTTGGAGAAGATGGTCCAAAATCCGCCAGCGCTGACGTATGCGGTTGCAGCAGAAAGGCTGAGGAGGGTCGGAAAGATCAAGCGCTTCCACCGTGGGACGAAGGTGAGGATCGTCAGAGTGAAGGCGATTCCACCCAGCCCAATGTTGCCGAAGGTGCCGTCACCCAGAACGCTCTTGGGCACGTCGCCGATTCCGTGTGCGGCGTTCGCCCACTGGCCGCCTGCGGCCAGCCAGAGGTGAGCAGTGATGAGGGCCCACACGCCCGCCTTGTCCCTCGTGTTGATTTTTACTCGATCGGAGCCGCAAAGCCCCAAAAGCAGCATGAGAGAGGTTGCCAGAGCCAAGCCGGAGAGGGTGATGGTGCCAAGGAAATTCACGGTCATCGCTTTCAGAAGAGAAGAGTGCCGGGGGCGTAGAGAGCGGTGGCGAGGAGGGCAGACGCGAGCGGGACGCGTACGACGATCCGGGCAGTCCAGTGCCAGGCCCGGGTCCGGCGGTCGAGGAGCCACCACAGGCCGCCGCAAGTTCCGATCGCGCTGACGAGTAGCGCGGCGGTGCTGGGTCCGAAGCCGAACTGGCTGCCGTCCTCGATGAGCCACGGCATGACGGCCGACGTCAGCCGAAGGCCAAATAGAGCCATCGCGATCGGCACAGCGAAAAAACTGATCAGGAACAGGAAGTCCGGGATGATGGCTGTCACCGCGCTGTGGATGACGAGCCGCCAGCCTGCGTATACGCCGATCGCCGCCAGGGCGATGGAGATCACGATCACGGGCGACTCGTCTGCGATCGGGTAGAGGCGCCCGATCAGCTGCACCAGGCCCGTGCCGTATCCGACGCCCGCGGCGACGCCGTTGAAGACCAGCGCGCGAAAGCGGGGGTTGCTGGTCACGGAGCGCCGCGCGGCTGGAGGACTTTCCTCCTCCTCGGAGGCAGCTGTGTCTCCCTCGCCTGTTGCAGAGGTCTCCGGACCGCCCGCCGTGTCCCTCGAAGCTTCTTCCTGCTGCTCCTTGCCCTTGCCCGCTTCGGACGGGGCGGCCTCTTTCGTGGTCTCGCGGGCGGTCTCGGGTTCCTCGCTGGTGGCGTCGTCGGACCTGTCGGTGACGGCGTCGGACTCCTCCTGCTTCTTCCGCGGATCCAGCTTTTCCCACCACGACAACGGAGGCTTCTCGCCCGGGTCGGCAGCGGGGTCGGGAGGTGCCGGCCGCGCATCGTTTGCTGGTGGCGCGTCAGGGTGCGGCTCGGCCGACGGCTTCTCGGCCGGAGGCTCGGGGGAGATCTGATGCTGCCGGGGCCGCTTGATCAGACGGACGCGCGACCCCTTCGCCTCCCGCTTCTTACGATCCAGTTCCCGCTTCGTGTCTGCCAGCAGCTCGGTGGGCGAGGCGTAGAGGACCGGGTCCTTCACCGTCGTCGCGGCATCTCCTGCCGCCCGGTCCGGCAGCTTCTTGGTGGCGAGCTGCTGGCCAGGGTCGGAGAACACGATCGGGGCAGCAACTACGCCTGGACGCTTAGAGGTTGTCTTCTCAGGCATGGTGGGGGCCTCCGAGGGCGGTGAGCAGTGCGAGGCCGACGGCGACGGGAAACAGGGCCGCCGTTGTCCGGAGGGCGGGGCGCACGGCGTCGGGGGCGGTGGCGGCGAGGCTGGCCAGGGCGAGGAAACTGGCCAACCACCAGGCGCCCGCGACGGCGAGGGTCATGGCTCCGGCGCTCATCACTCCTGCACCAGCCCGTCCATGACGAGGTACGTACTGGAGAGGAACGCGAGGACGAAGCCGAAGGCGCGGACCTCTCGGTACTCCGCGGACATGGCCATGAGAATCCCGACCACGAACTGGATGGCGAGCAGCACGGTCATGACGCCCTCTTTCGCTCGATGCGGCGGCGGGTGCGGGGGACTGTTTCGGTGTGCTTCGGGCTGTCGCCGTGCGCCTTGCGGACGTGCTCGATGAGGGCGGTATCGGTGATGCTGGGGTGCTCGGCAAGGACGGCGCGGATGGTCCCGGCGATGGACGGCGGCCCAACGGGGCGCAGTGCCGGGCCACCGCCCGCGAGCGGGGCCTCGCTGGCGGGCTCCCCCTCCGGGCCCCCGTCCGCCTCGTCTTCACTGGGCGGAGGCGGGGGTGGGGGCACTGCGGCACCGGCTGAAGGGTGGGGCGGTAGCGGCGGAGAGACCAACTCCCCTCCCTCGCCGGGCGCGGACTGCTGTCCGGACACTGGTGCGGACATGTCCGGAGCGGCGAGGGGCAGCGGGGCCTGCGTCGTCGTGATCGCCGAGGCGGCGCCGGCCGTCTCAGGGAAAGCGGCCCGGAGGTAGGCGTCTTCGCGATCGAGGCGCCGCATCCGCTGGGCCACCACCCGCCGCGCAATGGCCTTCTCCTGCTTGCTGCTCAACCAGTGGGCGACGCCGGGCGACAGCGGCACGGCGTAGTGCCGCAGCACCAGCCACCAGAGCCCCTTGGCGAGAAGCCCGACCGCGGCGCCAGCTCCGCCTGCGACGGGCTGATGGAGGGTTACGCCGTACGACACGACGGCCCCCATGCTGACCAGGAGAGCGACCCACCCGGCGCGCCGGGCTGGGGCGGCGCGTTGGGGGTCCAGGCGCTCCAGCCACTCGACGCCGAGGCAGGCGAGCCAGACGGCGTCGAAGACCAGCGCGACGGAGTACGCGACCGGGGACGGGACAAGGTGCCCGAGGAGACCGCCGACGCTCGCTGTTGTCCCGGCAACGGAGAGCGCGGTGACGCCGATCGCTGTGCCGGTCACCGCGCGGAGGACAAGGTCGTCGAGGTCGCGCGGCGGGACGGGATCCCAAGCGGGGTACGCGACTTGGCGGGTTTCTGACTGGCCGTCGATTGTGGTGGTCTCGGTGCGGTACCGGGTGACCTTCTTATAGCGGACGCCGGGGACGCGGGGCTGTCCGGACTTGGTGTCCGGGCATCCGGACATGCTCATGGATCCTCACTCAAGAGACGGCGACGGCAGGGTGGTCGGTTCGGGTGGCGTCACAGCAGGCGGAGCAGCCGGTCGACGCGCCGACAGGTGTGGCAATCCGGGTCGTGTCGGTCGCCCCCGGGGATACGCATGTGAATGACCAACGCCGACGGCACGATGATCAGGACTACGCCGGCGAGGCTGACGAGGATGTGGGAGACCGCGCCCAGCACGGCGAATGTGGTTTCCACGGTCAACTCCCGTGAGCGATGAAGTAGGCGATCAGGACGACCGGCCAGACGATCGCGAGGGCGTAGAGAGGGCGCATACGTCAGCTCCGGTTCTGGTGACGGGCGGCGGCCACATCTTCAGGGGACACACCGGCTGACTTGGCGGCGTAGATGCCGGCCAGGAGGGCGGTGCCGGACGGTGTGGTGTAGTCGGTGACGGAGACGCCGTCGTCGTGGCTGGTCGTGTGCTTTTCCTCGTACGCGTCAACGGAGTTGGCGATCTTGCGAGCGATGAAATCCTTGAGATTCCCCATGGGGTACCTGCCTTGTGGCGTGGGTGATGGCGGGCTGGCCCGATTCCGAAGGGCCAGCCCGGCGCGATGGATTGGGTTAGTTGCCGCAGCGCTTACAGGCGCTGCCAGCTTCGTTGGACTCGTTGCAGGTGGGGCAGTTGACCTCACAGTGCGGGCACACCGAGTAGCCAGTGCCCCACGCCGCCCGGTGCAGCCTGAGGGCGTATTCGCCACGGGTGATGCCGCCGGCGGGGAACGGGAGGCGGCGCAGCAGGGGCCTGGCTGCCGGAGCAGTGCGTGCGACACGGAGCGAGATCGTCATCCGGGCGGCGTCGGTCATCGGGTCGGCCGGCCGCCGGATGGTGAGGTGCTGCGCTACGGCGTGCAGTTGCTGGCCGATGCGGATGCTCCGGCGAGCGCCAGCGCCCTCTTCCTCTTCGCGTTCGATGGTGTCGATGATCTTGTCGAGGGTGGCGCTCATGCCGCTACCGCCAGAGGCGACCCGGTCGAGAGCCAGGCGATAGGTGCGCTGGAGCGGGCCCCGAGGCGGGCGGCGCCGACCTTCCAGGTCCGGCCGTCGGCCATGACGAGCTGGCGGACGTTGCGCGCCATCCGGACCTCGTAGCTGTCAGCCGGCAGCGTGGCGAACTCGGCGCCGTTGGGAGCGTGCACGTACTCGACTCGCTGCGTGCGATTCGCGGCGAGGTGGGCGGTGCGCGGGTATGCCGCGAGAGCGCGGTCCAGGACGGCGGTGTCGGTGGGCAGATAGCCCATGACGCGGCGCCACTTCCCGGTCGAGCTGGACCACGCCTTGCGGGGCTCGGCGTCGCGCTCGGCGCGGTAGGTCTTCGCAGCGACGCGGCCGAACGCGGAGCCGTAGCGGTCCGCGAACTCGCCGGTGGCGCCGGCCGCGACGAGGTAGCGGCGGATCAGGATCATCCCGGCGCTGATGGTGGTGTACAGGACGCTGGTGTCGACGTGGGCGGCGGCGGAAACGTGGCGCCGGGCGATCTGGCGGCGTCCCCGAAGGTTCAGGACCGACAGGGAACGGTTACCCGGGATAGTGTGCAAGGTCATGCGGGTTCCTCCTGGATGCACAGGCAGGGGTTCGCGTTGGCCCTGAGCTGGGGTGATGGCCCGGCTCAGGGCCGCTTGCGTTCTGACACTGAAGACTCTATCCCATCTAGATGGAGTCTGTATAGGATAGGAGGGGAGAAGGTGACCCGAAGGGATGACAAGGCGATGGCCAGCTACCGAGACGTCGCGGAGCGAATCCGCCGGGACGTAGAAGCTGGCCTATGGCCGGCGGACAAACCGATCCCAGGAATCGACCGATTGCGTGTGAAGTACGAGGTCGCCCGTGAAACCGCCCATCGGGCGGTGAAGCACCTCGTAGCGGAGGGGCTGCTGTACAGCGAGGGGAGGCGCGGCACGTTCATCCGCCCGCCTGCCCCGGCACCCATCCTCATCAGGGATCGAGCGGCGTATCGCGACGAAATCGGCTACTTCTTCGACTTGGGCGCGCAGGACTGGCGCGGCGTCGGCACGCCGACGCAGGAGGTCGGGGTACCGCCAGCCGATGTCGCCGATATCTTGGGTGTTGTGCGCGGCGAGCGCGTCATGATCCGGGATCGCGCCGTCGGGCCGCCGGACGCCGAGCGCCCACTCCAACTCGCCACGTCCTACCTGCCGATGCCGCTTGTTGGCCAGCTCTCGGTCCTCGGTGCGGCTCAGACCGGTCACGGTGGCATCTATGACCGGATTGAGGAGCACTTTGACGCGGCGATCGAGTGGGAAGAGACCGTCTCGTCCCGGCCGGCGAACGACGCCGAACAGGTCACCCTGCGGATAGGAGCGGGGCTGCCCGTGCTGGTGGTGACCCGCACTTCGCGTGTCGGCGAACAGGTCGTTGAGGTGAACCAGACGAGGATGCCGGCAGACGGGTTTGCCGTCTCGTACAAAGTGCCGCGGGACGAGAGCGCCCGGTGGCCTCGGGAAGACCGCGGGGACTAGGTGCGGCGTGCGCGGAATGGCGCGAACGCCCCCAAGATGGGCGCGGCGCCGGTACGGTCCTGGACGAGCCACGCGGTCACGAGGTGCTGGGGGCATCGCTGCGTGGCAGGGGAGGGATCATGCGCAGAGTCGCGCTCACGCTTGCCGCAGGTGTTGTCGTCGGCGGACTGCTTACCGGCTGCTCCGGCGGCGACGAGGCCGGCAAGGATGGTGCTGCAAAGCCGTCGGCCTCGGTCTCGGCTTCGGCGAAATCCGACGGTGCCGGCGGCAAGAAGTCGTCCGCGGCTGGCGATGTGAAGATCGTGAAGTCCGGCGTCGAAGACCACAAGGTCTGGGGCACGGGGGCGTACGTCGTGCACTACGAGATCACGAACCACGGGTCCGAGGTGGCCGACTACTTCGCCCAGCTGGAGTTCCTGGACAAGGACGGCGACGTACTCGGCAGCACCGGCATCACCGCTGACAAGCTGGGCGCGGGGAAGTCGAAGAAGGGTGACATCGCGCCGGTCGAGGCGGAGATCGAGAATGGAAAGCCGGCGGACATCAAGTCCGTGCGGGTCTCGCAGGTCGACCGCACCTGATCGAAATGCGCAGCTGAAGTCCTCGCCGCGGCGAGGACTTCAGTGTCGGGCGCAGCGGGTGACGAACTCGATGACGACGATGACGCCCACGCCGCCCAATAGCAGGCGCAGGGCCTGCTTCATGGATGTCTCACCCAGGATCCGGGATATGAGCGAGGACCGTCCCGCTGCTCGTACGCCCTCGCGCGCTGCCCGCCGGGCATCGGCCGCCAGCGCACCGGCCGTGGCGGACAGGAAGCCGGGCACCTCCTCGATCCGGTCGGCCGGGCGCAAGTCGCCGTGGTGCTGGTGCCGGTGGTCTGCGCGGTCCTGTTTGGCGTCGTGGCGGGTGTACCGCACGGGGGATCGGCCGTCGCAGGATTCGCAGTAGTGGGCGTATCGCACATCGCGACGGTACCGACTGGAGCCCCGGCCCGGGGCGTGATCGAGACATCCGTACGGGCGCGTGCGGGTGCGTCTAGGGTTCCTCGGCGTCACGGTGGGGGCATGACTGAGCGTCCGCCCGTTGTGGTGCATCCGCTGTCGCCGACCGGCGGCCGGCGGGTGACGATCCGGGGCGCGATCGTGGGGCTGGCATACGGCGTGCCGGACCTGTTGGAGTTTCTGCGCCGGGCGGGGCTCGACCCGGACACGGTGCGCCTCGACGACCCGGCACTGATCGAGTGGCGGGGCGGCGGCCCGGACGTCTGGATGTGACGGCGCCCCGCCGGTCCGGGGACGGGCGGGGCGCCGCGGCAACGGGGCTACTCGACCGGGGCGAGTTCGTCACGTGCGTAGTCGGCGGGCATCTGGACAGGGTCGCCATCGAGGATGACGCCGTATCCGCCGTATTCCGTGGGCAGGCTGTGCACGGTGCCGAGGGTGCCGACAGGGGCGGCGAATGCCCCTCCCAGCTTGCGGGGGCGCCGGCGGTGGTGCGGATGCGCTGACCCCTACCCGCGACGCACCTTCGTGTACGGAGGGAGCAGGCGCTCCGCTGCGTTGGCGAGATCGTCGGCCCGGCGCTGTCCCGGGACGCGGCCGAGGCCGCGGAGGACTGCGCACGCCCGGTCCGCGGGCACGATACGGATGCCGTCGACGGCCAACTCGCCGCCCTCAAGCGGCGCCCCGTCCATGAGCACGAGCGGGGTGACGGGCACGCCCAGGGCCTGCTGCACGATGCGGGCCTCGTGCCGGACGCCGCGGAGACGGTTGGTCACATCCAAGCTGCCATGGAGAAGCCGCCCGTTGACGACGCGGAGGCGCCACTTGGCGGACCACCTCTTGGTATCCGGCAGGAGCACCGTGCCGGTCGGCGAGATCGCGAGGTGGTCGACGTTGGCCTTCCCGCGGGGTAACGCGCGGTCGTGGAGGATCACCCATCCCTCGCTGGTGAGCGGGGCGATGCGGCGGGCGGTGCGCCGCTCCCCCTCTGCGCCGGCCGCGGACCGGTCGGCGAGGCGGCCGGCGCGGGTGGAGATGCCGACCGCGCCTGCGAGCCGTACGAGAGGGGTGCGGAGGGCTCGTGCGCGGGCGTCGGCGGAGGCCCCGGCGCCGGGCTCGGTGCGGGGCGGGCGGCAGAGGAGCCAGATGGTGATGGCGGCGATGATGAGGACGGTGGTCATGCGTGGTGTCCGTTCACGCCCGGACGGTGTCCGGGCTGGTCAAGTGGGGTCTGTCCAGACGCACGAGAGAGCGTCCGGACCGTAGGCGGACAAGGTCCGGACTCGGTCAGGCGGCGGCCGGCGTCTTGAGTGCGCTCGGGCGGTACCACTTCGGGGTGCGGGTGCGGCCCTCGTAGTACGCCTGCCGGACAGCACGGCAGGCGGTGCAGGTCGGCATTCCGAGCAGCAGCTCCAGGCGGTAGCCGGCCAACGAGCCTCCGTGCTGGCGGTGTTCGCGCTCCAGGCGGGTCAGTCGGTCGGCGCGGAGGCGATCGTCGTGCGCCTCACGACAGATGACGCAGGACTCGCCGCGGCTGAGGTGGGCGCGCCACGCGGTCTCGGTGCCGCAGTCGTGCCGGTCCCGCGACCGTGCCGACCGGAGTTCGGCGCGGTCGCGGGGGGTGAGGCCGCCCCAGATCCCGTCGGGCTCGCCGGCCTTGACCGCCCAGTCCTCGCACGCCTGCCGCACGGGGCACCCCGCGCACAGCTCGCGGGCTGCTGAGACGCGGGCCCGGCCGAAGGTGCCGTCCTTGCTGATGAAGATGTTTCCCCGTCCGAAGCAGGGGGTGCGCTGGCTGGGGGCGAGGGAGTTGAGGAACGAGGGGTACGCGGCGACGTCCATCGTGATCATCCTTGTGCTGGTGGAGAGCTGGTGCAGGCGGGGCGCGCTGCTGAGGGCGGCGCGCCCCGCAGTGATGTCCGGACGCTGTCCGTGCAGGTGAGCGGCGTGCGCTACGTGGCGTCGGCGTCGCCCACGGGATGCCAGCGCGTGGCATCGCACCGTGCGCGCGGTCACGCCAGATCCGGGACGCAGAGCCAGCCCGGCGCCTCCAGACCGCTGATGCTGCCGTAGCCGAGGTGATGGACGGCGTGGGCGAGTTGGTGGTCCCAGCTGGCGCGTTGCTCGGCTGTTGCCGAGGCCGCGCGGCCGTATTCCCCGAGGCTGACCGCGTTGCACTCGGCGACGAGGAACAGCATGTCGTCGTCGTAGGCGCCTGCGGTGAGGTGCCCGACATTGGGGCAGCGGTCCTTGATCGTGGCGAGGACCCGGTCGATGCGATCGGTCTCGTCCCACAGATGTGCATCGGTCGGGATGCGGAGGCCGTAGGCGAAGTAGCTGGAGTGGTAGTAGCCCATGGGCTGGTGTCCGTTCTGTGTGTCAGCGGTCAGTCGTCGAGGGTGAGGACGATGGCGGCGATGCCGAGCCAGCAGGCGATGGCGACGATGGCGCCGGCGATGGCGGCGAGGCGGGGGTCGGCGGAGAGGGCGTAGGTGAACCCAGCGGAGGTGGCGCCGAGTGCGAGGCCGAGTAGGAACGTGCGCATTTGGATCTCCTGGTGGCTGCGTGCGGGGCTGTGCGGTGCGCGGGCCCCTCTGGTTCGCCGTGGAGTCGTTCGGCCCGTAGGCGGGCGCGTGGGGCTCGTGTGGGCTATGCGGCGTTGTGGATGCGGGTGTTGGGGACGATGTGCCAGTCGTCGGCGTCCAGTTCGGCGGTAATGCGGGCGGCGGCAGTGGCGGGGGTGGAGTGGTGGGGGGCGATGAGGAGCGTGTGCAGGGTGAGGGCGGCGCGGATCTCTTCGGCGGCGGCACTCGGGAAAGTGCGGTCCCACGGCCGGCGGGCGTCGGGGCGGCGCGCGGTGTATCCGCTGGAGGCGAGGTATTCGACGATGCGGTCCGCGGCTCCGGCTGGGGTGGCGGCGGTTGTCGGGGTGGTGAGGCGGTAGTCGTCGAGGGCGGCCCGGATGATCGCGAGGGCGGCGGCGGGGATCACGGTGTCTCCTTCGCGGCGGCGGAGAGGTGCGCGAGGGCCGCGGCCCGGCGCTGCTCGATCTCGCCGGGCGTCTCGCTCGCCGCGGGCTGCCCGGCAGCTACCCGGCGGCGGGCGCCGTGCGGGCGCGGGACGCCCTTCCGAAACCGGGTCTTACATGGCCGGCCGATCGGCGCGTTGCAGGACGGGCACTCGACACCGAGCGGACCCGGGCGGCGGACCTTGGCGACCTCCGCCGTCGTGCTGTCGTCTTCGTCCTCTGGCATTGGGCGGCCGACCTCGTACCCTCGGGCTTCCAGCTCCTTCATGAACCGCAGGTGCGGGCCGCCCTCCAGAGCGGGCGCCGCGCTGAGGGCCGGTACGCGGCCGTCGGCCGTGGCGGCGAGCTGGCCGCGGAGCCGTGCGAGGTACTGCGGGTCGGCGTCGCTGGCGGGCGGCGGCTCGTAGGTGAAGTTCTCCAGACGCTGACGGCGGAGCGCGCGGGCGTGGTGGATGACGTCGGGGGTGGTGGCACGGAACCGGTCCTCGGCGCGCAGTTCGCCTTGCGCGACGTAGAAGCGGGTGAGGGCGGCGCGGGCGTCGTCGTAGGCGATGCCCGCGGCGTTGAGGTCGTCGTGCCAGGCGAGGATGTCGGCCTCGCCGACAGTGCGTTGGTCGCGGGCGGCGGCGAGGCCGAGGAGCTCACCCGCCTGCTCGTAGGTGATCACGGGGCCTCCTGGGTCTTGGCGTCGGCGATGGCCTGGAGGCGGCGGCCGACGGCGATGGCCTGCTGGACGCGGGCGTCGGTGGTGGAGGGGCGGGGTGGGGGCCCGAAGGGCACGACCTGGCCGCCTACGGCCGTGGGCAGATCAGCCGGGGTGGCCGTGGCGACATCGGGGAGGGCGCGCCAGGCGGGGAGGAAGTACCGGCCGCTGCGGGGTTGGCTGCGGGCGCCCTGCCAGCTCGCGGTGGCAGACGCGACGAGGGCGGGGATGCCGCACCGCTGGATCAACGCCTCGATGAGGAACCACTCTTGCGGGCGCAGGTCCCAGCCCACGTGGAGGCGGGCGGCCTGGAGGGCGTCGACGAGGGGCTGGCAGGGGGCGGGGATTTGGGGCCGGTCGCCGATGTGGGGGAGGTCGGTAGTCCCCGCGCGCGTAGCTAGCTGTCCCCCTTCCTTCTCCTTCTCTGAAGGAGAAGGAAGGACGGGACGGGACGGGGCGGCGTTACTCACGCCGTTACGAATCGCGTTGACCTGCGGGTGTCCGTTTTTTTCGGGGGTGTTTTCTTCCGCGTTCGTGTTGCCGTCGCGTCGTTTTGCTGTCGGCTTCGTGTCGCCCGGGGCGTCTTCGGCGTCACGCGTAACGCCGTTACGGTCGGCGTTACGCGGCCCCTCCTCGGCTGCCTTCTTCGCCGCCTCGCGCTCGGTGCGCTTTCGCTCCCGGAACGCCTTCTGCCGCGCCGCGTTCGCCTCTCGGTCGGCCTTCACCCGGGCCCGGTCGGGGTTGTACTCCAGGTAGTCGTGGATCAGGTAGCCGTCCGGGATCCGCTCCCAGAGGCCGGCGTCGACCAGCTCGGCGGCGGCGGTCTTCGGACCGCGGATGCGGGAGATGACCTTCAGCTCGCGGTCGAGGATCTTCCCCTCCGTCAGGTTCTCGGAGACCCAGCACAGCCCGGAGACGTACAGCCGGAACGCCTTGTCGGAGAGCAGCGCGACCTTCCGGTGGGAGGGGAACCGGTCGTCGAGGCGTACCCAGGGCATCTGAGGCTTCTCTCTGCTGGTGCGCCCGGGGCGGGAGTTGGGGGTCGTCCCGCCCCGGGGCCGTGCGGATGGATCAGAGGTGTGGCAGGACGGGCCACTGGCAGCCGGCGAGGGCTGCGCGGTGGCCGTCGGGGACTTCGGCGAGGGGCTGTCCGAGGTGGTGGAGGCCCATGGCGCGGAGGATGAGGGCGTCGGCCTCGTCGTCGGTATCGAGCACCGCGCCGTACCGATGCTGCGCCGCGTCGAGGACGACGGCCTTCCTCGAATTGCCCTTGCCGGTCGCGTACTTCGCGCGGCTGGTGGGCGGCACGACTGCGACGGGGATGTCCCGGGCACAGAGGCTGGAGACGATCAGCCACCACAGGCCGCCGCGGTCCCACGAGGACCCGCCCACGGAGTGGTGCGATGGTCCTTCCACGCAGGCGAGGTCGACGTCACCGACCTCGGTCAGCACGGTGTCGGTGATGTGCCTCATCCGGGCGTGCCGGTCGGCGATGGAGTCCTTGCGGCGGCCCTTGGTGGGGACGCGGGTGGTGCCGCCGGTGGTGGCGATGCCGGTGCCGGTGAGGCTGATGTCGAGTCCGGCGACGCGGTAGAGGCGGGGCCGGGGCCCGGCCGCCGTGGTGGCGGCCGGGGCGGCGTCGAACAGCGTGGTCACTGGGCCTCCCGCTGGTGCGGGATGAGAGGCCAGGTGCGTTCCACCCGCGCCTTGGGGTCCTTCCGACGGAAGTACGCCTCCAGGGACGCGGCCTGCTCGGCGGCCCACTCGATCTGGGCCTGGTGCAACTCGTCGAGGCTCATGGCGGCGAGCTGCGCGTACCGGGTGCCCTGCCTCCAGGCGACGCGGCACGCGGCGATCACGTCGGCGTCGGCGGAGTGCGCGCCGTCGAGGCGTACCTCATAGTGCTCGCAGAGCGCAGTGAGCTTGCGGGAGCCGCGGCGATAGCGGTCGACGCTCTTGTCAATGACGTACGGGTCGATGACGCGGAACTTCCCGGACCGGTCGGTGAGAGGCGTCATGCCGTACCGGCGGGCCTCACGGTCCAGAACGGTGAAGTCGTAGCGGGCGTTCATCGCCACCAACGGGGTACCGGCGGTCATTGCCGCGGAGAGCGCGTCCAGGATCTGCTCGACGGCCTCGCGCAGGTCGATGCCCTCGGCACGGGCCTGCGCGGTGGTGACGCCGTGGATGGCGGCGGCTTCGGCGGGGATGTCTTCGCCGTCCACGTCGGTGAGCCACGTCGCGGAGGCAGTGTCCTGGCCGCCGCCGCACTGCACTACGCAGGCGGTGACGATGCGGGCGGTCTCCGGGTCGGGGCCGGTGGTTTCGAGGTCGTATCCGGCGAGGCGGCCGGTGTGCCAGCTCACTGGGCACCGTCCTGCTGCTCGTCGGCGGCCTCGGCCTCGAACTGCTCGGCGACGTGGCGCAGTACGTAGGCAGCGGCCTCCTTGGACATGCCGCTGGCGGCGGCTTCGATGCTGACGGAGCCGTCGGCCGTGCCGGGGCGGATGATGACAAAGGCGAGGGCATCGGTGCCGTCTACGGCAACCATGCTCGTGGTGGTCATGCGGGGTCCTTCCGGGCGCCGGCGGTGAGGTCGGCGCGGTAGTCAGTGGAGTTGGAGCGGCGCTTGCCCGAGGCGATGGCGCGGGCGTCATGCACGGCGGACGCGGACTGCGGCGACGGCGTCGTCCAGGCGTCGGCCGGCCAGCCGGGGCCGGGCTGAGGCTCGGGCCGCCCGGCGAGCGCCCACGGAGCGTGGGCGCTGCACCGGTAGCCAGCCGCGTACGGCCGGACCGGGCCCTTGTGCGGCCCGAGCGCCCGGCACGGGCGTGAGACGGCGACCGCGGTCATGCCGCCGCCCGTTCTGCTCGCTGTTCAGCGCGGGCAGCCCGGCAGGGCTGGCACAGGGGAATCTGCACCCGGTGGTGGGCCCGGTAGCCCTCGGGAGTCCCGCAGCGACCGGTCCAATCGGGGAAGGCCGTGGGATCGTCGATCGTCTCGTCGTCCCACGCCCCAACCGGTGCCCACCCGGCGGCGGTTGCCCGACGTCGGGCCCGGGTGATTCCTCCGGGCGACGCTCCGTGCTCGTCAGGGGCGGCGCGCCACCACGCGTCGTACAGATCGCGGACGGCTCGCGCGGTCTGCACGGTGACTGCGTCCGCTGCGACGACCCGGCCGACGGCTCCAGGTGTCATGCGCAGCCCGGTGGCCAGAGCATCCTGCGGCCACCCGCCAGCGACGAGCGCTTGGAGTCGGCGCGCGGTTCCGACGGCCGAGATGGTCGTCTTCGCGGCGAGCGTTTCGAGGGTCGGCTCGACGGCGAGTACGGCAGCGGCGAGTCCGGGCCGGACCCGCTCCTGCGGGCCGGTACCGCGCTCCGGGCGCCCGACGAGGAGCACCTTGAGTCGCTTGCGGTCGGTACCCGCGGCGGAGGCGATGGTCCGCAGGCCCATGCCGCAGTCTTGGAGGTGCCGGACGTGGACGCGTACCGGCTCAGCATCCGCCCAGGGGTGCCATGTGCCGTACGCCAGCGCGCGGTTGCGGTTGTCGTCGTACTGGCTGCGGGCGTATCCGCAGGTGTAGCAGCGGCAGCCGTCGAGCCGGTATCGGGCGTAGCCGTGAGGACGGGTACTCACCGGGCACCCCCAGGGGCCGCCTTCACCTCGGTGAGGAAGTCGCGCAGCCGCTCGACCGTCGCGGTGGACGGGTGCAGCCCGTCGTTGGCCTGCGCGAACCGCTGCTCAACCTCCGCAGTGGTCCACCCGTGCTTCCCCGCGGCGGCGATGATGTCGAACCACACGTCCTCGGGCGCTTCTTCATCAGAGACGATCTCGGCTTCAACGAGTTCACTGGGCTCGGCATCCTCCGGGGCGCCCGCGGTCTTCAGTGCCTCGCCCCGGGCGCGAAGCGTGGCGGCGGTCCGATCGTCCATGTGACCGGCCTGCACCGCCTGCGTCCACAGCTGACCTACGGCTTCCGCCGTCGTGGCCACCTCCGCCAGCGCTACGTAGTCCGGCCGGGGCGCCGCAAGTGCGACTCGCTCCGAGCCGCCCGCCACCGCAGCCGTGCTGGTCTGCCCCGCCATCAGGGCCGACGGCGCGATATCGATGTCGATCGTCGGCACCATCCAGCGGCGCGTCTGGCCGTCCCGCTTCGCGGTTCGCTCCTCCAGCCCGAGGTACGCCTCGACGTATCCGCCGGCCTGGGCCAGCAGCTCGGCGACTCCCGGCAGCTCGACGGCGGCGTAGTAGCCGTGGGACTCCAGCCGCCACACCCCGACGCCCGGCACGTCGCGGAGCACGACGTTGAGACGGGTGGTGGGTTTGCACTGCCGCCGTTCCGGATCCGGCCCGCACGGGCATGCCCGGTCGGACAGCAGCTCGGTGACGCCGTCGCACCGCCGCTGGCAGCCGCCGCCGGACCACAGCTCGTAATACTGGGAGACGGGCTGCGGGGGCACGAGGATCGGCACCCGGCGGGCGTCGGTGATGACCTCGAACGCCGCGGGGCCGCCGTTGGCCGGGGTCCAGTCCGCGACGGCGCCGCCGTACAGCGCGGCGACCTTCTCCAGGAGCGGCCGGGAGGCGGAGGTGAACCGGAAGCGGTCCAGCTTCGCGGGGCGGCTCTTCCCGCTCTTGGCCGGCGCGGTGACGCCGATCCGGATGCGCCCCAGCTCGCGGGTGCGCTGTTGCAGGTCAAGGATCGGCATCAGGCGGCCCTCGTCTCGTCGCTGGTGGGCGGGGTGAGGGCGTTGCCGACGACGCCCTTGGCGGTGGTGCGCTGGAACTCGGCGATGTCCCGGGCGTGCAGGAACGCGGCGAACTCGGCAGGGCCACAGCCGACCGGGATGGGCCGGTAGCCCTCCGGGCGCAGGTGCAGCACGATCCCCGTGCTGTGTACCGGCGGCAGAGGCACCTTGGAGCCGTCCCGGAGCCAGCCGACGTCTGCATGCGCGTACGCGGCCATCTGGAGCCCGGCCTCGGCGTAGACGCCCTTCTTGTCCAGCTCGCCGCCGGTCTTGGTGTCGCCCATGAACACGGTGTCCGCCGGTACGGCGAGGGCGGCGGCGAGCAGCGGCGAGCGGAGGAGGTAGTCGAGCGTCCCGGCGTAGCCCTCGCCGTAGTTGGCGACGACCATCTCCGACGCCTCGAACGTCACCTGCCACTCGTCTACGAAGCGCTCGAAGTGGTCAACGTAGGGCCGGATTTCGAGGTCGTTTCGCAGTTCTGCGGGCACGGGCTGGCCGAGAACATGAGCCTCGATCATCTGGTGCACGGCGGAGCCGACGGCAGCGCGGGCGTCCTTCTTTCGGGTGTGGGCGCGGCGGAGCCAGTGGTACGCCTCGGCGCGCTGCTCCGGGCGGAGCGAAGCACGGACGAGGTAGGGGAGGTTGTCCAGCGCGGTCTCTGCGGTGAGGTTCCCAGCCCAGAAGACGAGCGCGTCTTTCGGCATGCCCTGAGACAGGATCGTCGTGACGGAGCGCAGCTTCATCTTGGGGTCGAGATGGTCGCGGTACCAACCCTGGGAACGACGGGGGATTCGGTCGGCGCCGGTCGGCTCGCTCTTCTTGGAGCGGCGCCCGGCGGCCGGGGCGTGGGCCCCGGCCTGCGCGGTCGTCGTCATACGGCGCCACCGCCCTCGGGCCGGACGGCGCCCCGCTGGATCTTGGACGCCATCTGGTCGATGGTCTCCGCCTGCAAGGCGTGCTGCCGACTGCCGGTGGACCTGTACTCCCGGGCCTTCTTGTGCAGCCAGGCGACGATCTGCGTGTCGCGCTCGGCGACGATCGCGGCGCGGGTGGACTCGCCCTCGCGGGTGTCCTTCCCGGCCTCGTCCGCCATCCGGCGCAGCAGGTCTGCCGCGTCTCCGCGGCCCGGGTCGCATTCATAGTCCTGCGGCAGGGCGTTGATGGTGTCGGCGGCCTCGCGCAGCACCTCGGCGCGAACAGCGGCGTACACCCGCTGCACTCGTGCGTCCGTCGTCTCACGCGGTGTCCAACTATCCCCAAGCAGGGACACATACCGACGGATCTCGTCGCGCGCGCTCATGCGGCACCACCCGCGATACCGCGCTCGGCGCGCCACGCATCCGACGCTGCATCGCAGCACAGCGGAATTCCCAGCTCGTCGGCCGCTCCCAACTCCGGGTAGGCCAGGGCCGTCTCAGCGGTCAGCACCTCGTGCGGAAGGTCGCACAACCCGCACATCAGGTGTGCTCCGTCGCGGTAAGTACGGTCGCTCACGCCGCCGCACCCCCCTCGGCGGACCGCTGCGTCGGGACCGGGACCGGACCCGCCAGCGCTCGGATACGGTCAGCCAGCACACGGCGCTGCGCGCCATACACCGGGATGCGCGTATCCAGCGCTTCCAGCAGCCGCTCCATGGGCAGGGTCTCCGGCCGGTGCCCGTTGTACGGGCGTGGCTCCGCCTGCTCCGCGAGGATGTCGGCGAGGGCGTCGGCGTGATCGGTGACGAGGTCGAGGAGCAGTGCCTCGATGAAGTGCGTGATGTCGAGCGTGACCCCGCTGGGAGTCCGGTCGACGGAGACGCGGAACGGCCCGGTAACGGGGGTGCGGTCAGCGGTCATCGGTGGTGCCTCCCAGGAGCAGTTCGAAGAAGAGAGAGAAGAGGGCGAGGCCCCAGAGGGCGAGGAGGACGAACGCAGCAAGATCACCGGTCGCCTCGCTCGGAGTCGGCGTCCCCGGCCGGGTTGGAGATGTGGCCGTCCGGCTCGATGTGCGCCGGGACACCGGCAGCGATCAGGCCGTTGAGGGTGTCCGTGACGCGCCGCCACGGGCACAGTCCGTCGGCCTGAACCTCAGCCGTCGCGGATTCCACGAGCAGGTCGTCACTCTGCTCGACGGCGTCCGTCAGGGTCCAAGCGTGGACTTGGACGCCGTCCACGACCGCTTCAAGCGACGTGTAGGGGCGTGGGTCGGTGGTGCTGTGCGGCTCGGTGGTCGTCCGCACAGCCAGGGCCCGCGCCAGAGCAGCCACGCCGATCTTCGAGCTGTGGAAGTACACCTGGACCACGCGGCTGCCGGTCGACCAGGAGTGGCACTCGGTGGTCACCGAGTCCGGAAGCTGCGGGCACGTGCGGATGACCTGTTCGGCCACAGCCAGGGCGGCCAGGTGCCCGCGCAGCTGGGCGTCAGCCACAGCGGCGGGGCCGGCGTTAGAGTCGATGCTCACGGTGAGCCTTTCGTTTGTGTGATTGGTGAGGTGAGCCGGAGGGGTCGCGCCGGTGGCAGCCGGTTAGCGGCCCCGACTCACGCGGTGATGCGGGTGCGGTGCAGTGAGCTGCGCGCCGGGAGCGGGCGAAGATTCGCCAGCGGGTGCGGCGCGGCCGAGGACGGCGCCGCCGCGGGAGCCGAGTCGACCGGCTCGTGGTGGAACTGCCGGTCGATGCGCTCGATGTCGTCTTCGCTGAAGGTGACGACGCGCCCCTTCTTGGAGTGCGGCAGTTCCTTGATGTGCCGGCGGAGCCACGTCGGGTGGACGCGCAGCGCTTCGGCTGCCTCGTCGTAGGTGTAGCGGCGGCCGGTCACACCGCCTCCCGGAGCGGTGTCAGTGACGCCGCCGGGGACGAGACCGGGGTAGCCCGCCCGGTGGGGGCGAAGAGGACGAGGGTGTCGACCCCGATCGCCTGCGCCACGGAGTGCGCGGTGCCGGAGGTGACGCACTGCTGTTTTCCGCTCAACAGATTTCCGACCGTGCCGACGGCGCAGCCTGCGTGGGCGGCCAGCTCACGGATCGTTACCCGCTGTCCGGTCCCGGTGCGCTGCATGAGTCGGCGCAGGAGGTCGGCGTCGAGGAGCTGGTATTGGGGAGTACGCGACATGTCTATCTCCTGTGGCAATACGTCCACCTGCTTGGACATGGAGAGCATGGCACAGGATGGACAGTGTGTCCATTCAGATGGACACGGCGAGTTGCACCCCCGCCCCGCCCCTTGCGCGCTCTACCGTGCGCTGGCCGATACCGTGGACAATCTGTCCAGGTCACAGGTCGTCAGATATCTGCGACCTGCACTAACGCTGTGCTTAGTAACTGACAAAATGGACATGGACGATGTTTATCGACAGGATGGCCATGATGAGTGAGCGGGACGACACGCGGACGCACCTGTCTGATCTCGTGCGGCATCGGCGCGCCGACCTCCGACTCAGCCTCCGAGGGGTGGAGGAGCACTCGGGCAATTTGGGCCCGGACGGTAGACCGATCATCAAGAGGGGGTGGCTGGATCGACTGGAGAAGGGTGAGCCGGTGATCCCGCCCCAACTCCCAGAACTCCGGGCGCTTGCGGACGTTCTCTCGGTGTCGCTGGGGCGACTGCAAGACGCGGCCGGCGCACAGTTTTTGGGGATCGATTCGGTCTGGAGTCAGAGCGGCGAGGCGCGTGCGCTCGTGGAGCACGCCGAGCGAATGACGCCCGAGCAACGGGAGCAGCTGGCTCGCCTGCTGGCGACGTTCGACGGCTCATCGCGCGAGCCCTGAACCGTTACCTAATACATTACTTTCTGTTCATTATTTGTAACGAATTCAACGGCCAAACGAGTCGTTCCGCATCAGTTGCAAATCGACACTGTAACCTGCACATACGAACGAGAGTTCGGTGTTGTATTTGGGGGTGGGCGGATGTCTCAAGGCGAAGTGACGACGTCACGGATCGTCATCAGCGATGATCTTCCAGATGGGATGCTCGTGCTCCCCGTGGAGCGTCGAGGCGAGATGCTGTGGCTCGTACGCCGCGGACACATCACGAAAGAGGCAGCCGATGCACTCAACCTGGTAATTGAGCACCAGACTCAGCACGGATTGTGGCGGCGCAGCGGCGAGCCCGACTGGGCCCGCCGCGAAGACCCGTCCTAGGCGCCGACCACAACCCGCAGCTCCGGCCGAGCTGGCGCGCCCAACGCCACCTCTACCGCGGCGACGATCTCCCCATCGAGGGACCGCACTAGATGACCGTACCGATCAACGGTCGTCTGGATCGACTCATGCCCGAGGCGAATCTGGATCGCCGGCAGAGGGATCTTCGCCGCGATCAGCAGCGCGACATGGCTGTGCCGCAAGTCATGGATCCGGGGGCGTTTCGATAGCCCCTTCTCGACTGCCCGCTGGACCGCGGGTAGCCACTTGCGGTTGTAGTAATTCGCGTGTCGCCAGGACTTCCCCGTCGCGGTGCGAAAGACGAACGCCTCTGGCGGTTGGCCGGCGACCCGACGCCGGACCATCTGGGCCTGCGCGGAAGACAACGCCAGCACCCGGCGCGCCCGCTTCGTCTTGGGCGGCCCGAGGAAGAACGGGCCGCACGGCGCGCCCTTCTTCGCCTTCTTCCACGCGCGCTGAACTGACACCGTGGGAGGAGTGGCGTTCAAGTTGAAATCCTGGGTCTGGAGGGCTGTAGCTTCCCCCCACCGCATCCCGGTACCGAACAGCCAGCCAGTGAGATCTTGGGCGTCCGGGTCGGTTATCTCCGACATGATGCGCTGATACTCGTCCCGTTCGAGGAACGTCATCTCCTCCACGATGTGATCGTCCAGGCGCGGAAGCTTGGTCTTCTTGCAGCAGTTCGTCGTTCGGAGGGGCGGGTCAGACTCCACCGCGGCCTGCACGATGCAGAAGAGGAGCCCGTGCCGGTTCGCGATGCTCTTGGGGTCCGCTGGACGCCGCAGCCACGTATCTGGATCCTCGGGGTCCTGTTCCCCTCGCTCCTCGGCGCGGACCCAGTCCTGCACGTCGTCCTGAGTCAGGTTGCCAATCGTCGCTGGCTGCACCCGTCCTGACAGCTCGGTGTGCTGGATGAGCGACAGATGGATCCGGAGCTCGCGGAGGTAGTCCTCGTGCGTCCGTTCGTCGATTCCGGTGAGTCGATCGACGTAGCGTGTCGCCCAGTCGATGAACGGCACATCGTTGGGGTGCGTTTCAGGTTCTACGAACCCCGCACCGCGGACCCAGCCGGGCGGCCAGTGCTGCCCGTGGGCGTCCACGAGCTCCTTGAAGGTCTCGGCGCTCTCAAGATCGCCGAACTTCTCGGACTGGCCGGGCGCGGTGCGCCCGCCACCCTCCCGCCACTTCACCTGAAAGGTGCTGTCCCCGCTCTTCTTGGGGCGTTCCACGATGCTCGCCATGCCCCGAATCTATGGGCGCATACGGGGTGCTGTGCTCCCACCGTGTTCCCGCGTTTGCGGCAACGACAAAGGCCCGACCTGTTTTCGCAGGTCGGGCCCTTGCCGTACTGGGGTGAGTAACGGGACTTGAACCCGCGACATCCTGGACCACAACCAGGTGCTCTACCAGCTGAGCTATACCCACCATGACCGGTGCTGTGTGGTTCTTTTTCCCCACCGGCTGAGAAAAAGTGTACAGGGTCTGGAGGGGTGCTCGCTCCCGGCTTTCGCCTGGCCGGGAGCGAGCTGCGTCACTACGGTGCGGACGGCGCCTCGGGCGGCAGGACATGCTTGGCCGCGATGGCCTTCGCCGTGTCCGAGTCCGGGCCGGGCTGCGGCACGAAGACCGCCTCCCGGTAGTAGCGCAACTCCGCGATGGATTCACGGATGTCGGCCAGCGCCCGGTGGTTGCCGCTCTTGTCCGGACTGTTGAAGTACGCCCGCGGGAACCAGCGCCTGGCCAGTTCCTTCACCGACGACACATCGACGATCCGGTAGTGCAGATAGTTCTCCAGCGTCGGCATGTCGCGCAGCAGGAAGCCGCGGTCGGTGCTGACGGAGTTGCCGCACAGCGGCGCCTTCCCCGGCTCGGGCACGTGCTGCTTGATGTAGGCCAGCACCTGCGCCTGTGCGTCCTCCAGCGTCGTGCCGCCGTCCAGTTCCTCCAGCAGCCCGGAGGCGGTGTGCATCTGCCGCACCACCTCCGGCATGGTGGTGAGCGCCTCGGCCGGAGGGCGGATCACCACATCCACCCCCTCGCCGAGCACCTTCAGCTCCGAGTCGGTGACCAGCGCGGCCACCTCGATGAGCGCGTCATTCGCCAGCGAGAGTCCGGTCATCTCGCAGTCGATCCACACCATGCGATCGTTCATACGGCTCACCCTACGGGGCGCTCGCGCTGGCTGGGCAGCACGGGGCGTCCCGCACCCCGTCCGACCGGAGCCTCCGGAAGACGGGCGGCATAGGCGTCCGCCTGTGGTGCGTGATCGCCGCCCTCCGCGGTCGCCAGCGCCGCCGCCGCGCCGTGACCGTGGCCGGCCACCGCCGCGAACCTGTCGCCGCCCGCGCCCAGCGCCGCCCGCTCGCTCCGCTCCGTACGCAGCGCGCCATCGGGCGCACCGTTCTGCGGCCGGCGTGCCCGGTACGCGGCGCGGTACGCCGCGGGCGAGGCACCCAGCTGCCGCCGGAAGTGGCCGCGCAGCGCGACCGGTGAACGGAATCCGCAGCGCCCCGCGACCTCGTCGACCGAATAGTCGGAGGTCTCCAGCAGCCGCTGGGCCTGGAGGACCCGCTGCGTGATCAGCCACTGGAGAGGAGCGCTCCCGGTGAGGGAACGGAACCGCCGGTCGAAGGTGCGACGGCTCATATAGGCACGGGCCGCCAGCGTCTCCACGTCGAACTGCTCGTGGAGGTGCTCCAGCGCCCAGGCGACGACCTCGGCGAGCGGGTCGGCACCGATCTCTTCAGGTAATGACCTGTCCAGGTAACGCTGGTGACCCAGATCGGCCGCGGTGCGCCGGGGCGGTACGACCAGCCTGCGGGCCAGTGCGTTCGCCGCGTCCGCGCCGTGGTCGGTGCGCACGATGTGCAGACACAGGTCGATACCGGCCGCCGTCCCCGCCGAGGTGAGCACATCGCCGTCATCGACGAAGAGTTCACGGGGATCGACGTGGACGGACGGATAACGCTTGGCGAGCGTCGGCGCGTACATCCAGTGGGTGGTGGCCGGCCGGCCGTCGAGCAGTCCGGCCGCGGCGAGGACGAATGCCCCCGTGCACAGCCCGACGATCCTGGCCCCTTCTTCGTGCGCGCGACGCAGCGCGTCGAGCGCGGCGGGCGGCGGGGCCTGGGTGATGGAACGCCAGGCCGGTACGACGACCGTCCCGGCTCGTGCGATGGCTTCCAGCCCATAGGGGGCGGAAAGTTCAAGCCCCCCGGTTGTGCGCAAAGGCGCGTCTTCGCCCGCGCACACAAGCAGTCGGTATCGAGGAACCCCGGCGTCCTGTCGGTCGATACCGAAGACCGAGAGCGGTATGGAGCTCTCGAAAATGGGGCCGCCGCTGAAGAGGAGCACCGCGACTATTTCGCGGCGTCGTCGGGCAGCGAGCTTGCGTGCGGGATCTGGTACGGCAGCGGAGTCCTGGCTCATGGCACTTAAGCCCCCCTCGGTCGTCTCGCCCTCTCGGTACTGCACAGTTCCCCCGCCGTAACTACCAAGATCGAATCTACTGTGTCCCGTGAGGATGGCGTGCCAAGTTCACCACCCGCTGGTATGTCGATATGGCAACTTGGCGCGAAGCATTCGATCACGAAGGGTTCCACTCGTCGGGCCTACAGGGAAAGTACGCGTCTCGGCTCTGCCCGTCCGCAGTAGGGCACAACCATGCCGAGCGGTCCTTTCCTCCCTGCTCACACCGGGGTTGAAGGGTGGTCGGACCAAGGTGAGGATCCGGGCCGGAAGTTGGCTGAAAACGGCCGGGGCGGGGGTTGGCGGGGCACGATTCGCGCCGCGTACGCCTGTCGAAATGCCGTCCGCCCCCGTGCGCCCCTGCCCCTTTCCATCCGCTTATGTCCGCGTGTGCGGCGGGCACCCCGCGACCCCTACGGACCGGGTGCCGTTCGGAGGGTGGCAAGGAGGTCCCGTGGTCGTGCGAGGTCACCGGATCGGTTGACATCCGGGACCGGCCGGACGCGCGGTGGTCCTCTCCGGCGGGCGGCCATACCCGGGTCGCCGGGTGGTGGCCGGTCATCGACCGGGGGGCGTACGGGGGCAGGCCGGGGCATTGCCATCCGCGCCGCGCTCCGGCATGCTCCGGGGAACGTTCGAGGGGCCGGCCGGCCCCTTGCGAGCGCTCCGCTGCCGCCACGCGCCCTGGGCAGTGGGGGGCTGGCGCCGTACTCTTGGGGTAAAGACTTGGAAAGATGATTCCCGGTCGCATCGTTCCTCATTGAACTAAGCCGCCGGCTCTTCGCTCGCGTCAGCTCAGTCAACTGCCGGATCAAGTCAATCGCCGTTCCCCGTTCGCCCCTCCGCAAGAGGACGTCCTCGCCGAGACACCAATGGCCGGTCACGAATTTCCTGAACCCGCGCACCGCAAGCAGGTGGCCGATCCGACGGCCGGCCTGGAAGCGGCGGAAGAGACACGCCACTCCTGCGACCCTGCGTTCCAGCACGGCGTCGTCGTCGGTTTCGACGGATCGATGTCGAGCGAACGGGCATTGGCGTATGCAATCGGAATGGCCAGGCGCCTCGGCTCCGGCCTCATCATCGTCCACGTGGCCAACAGGCTGCCGACGACCGTCTGGGCGGGCTGCGAACCCCCGGTCTTCGTGGACGTCCCCGACCACCGTACGGAAGTGCTGGGCCTGGAGCTGGCCTGCGCCGATCACCTGTCCGACGTGCCCTGGATCCTCGTCGAGCGCGGCGGGGACATCTGCCACGAGCTGGAGGAGGTCGGCCGGGAGTACGAGGCCGACGCGATCGTGGTCGGCTCCACGCACGGCATCGTCGGCCGGATCTTCGGCTCGGTCGCCGGGCGCCTGGCCCGGCGTGCGCAGCGTCCGGTCATCGTCATTCCCTGACGGCACCCTGACGCTTCCCTGATGGCCCTCTGACGGCCTCTTGACGGCCCCTTGGCCGACTGCCGCTGTCAGCCCTTCGATTCCTGGCGCCCCGTCACCCGGTACGTGCCCGGATCTTCCCTTCCTGTCCATGGTTGAGGGGGAGTCATGGGGATTGCGGGGAGTCGGTAGATCAACTGCCGTACGGAGGTGGATTGTGCCGTTGTGACGGGTAGATACCGGTCGGGTGAGCGGGCCGTTCCCGGAGGGTCTCCGGGCGGCGCCGAACCCGTAACGGCGTGCTGCCGGCCCGGAGGTGACGGTTGCCGGGTGTGGTGGCATCCGCCGGCGTATGGGCGACGCCGGCAACAGGGGAGGCGGCGGTCTCGCGCGCGGGTGGCACGCGCGAGGCCGCCGCCTCCTGTCCCGGCTCCGGCCGCCGCTCCCTACTCCACCGTGACGGACTTGGCGAGGTTGCGGGGCTTGTCGATGTCCCGGCCCAGCGCCAACGCCGTGTGGTGGGCGAACAGTTGGAGCGGGATGCCCATCAGGATCGGGTCCAGCTCGACCTCGTTCTTCGGCACCACGATCGTGTGGTCGGCCTTCTCCTGCTCCTGGTGCGCGACGGCCAGGATGCGCCCGCTGCGGGCCTTGATCTCCTCCAGCGTCGCGCGGTTCTTCTCCAGCAGGTCGTCGTCCGGCACGATCGCCACCGACGGCACGTCCGGCTCGATCAGCGCCAGCGGCCCGTGCTTCAGCTCGGACGCCGGGTACGCCTCCGCGTGGATGTAGGAGACCTCCTTGAGCTTCAGCGACGCCTCAAGGGCCACCGGGTAGCCGCGCACACGGCCGACGAACATCATGCTCCTGGCCTGCGCGTAGTCCACCGCCAGCTTCTCGATGGCCGGCTCGTCCGCCAGCACGTCGGCGATCTGCTGCGGCAGCTTGCGAAGACCCGCGATGATCCGCTTGCCGTCCGCGACCGACAGGTCACGGATCCGGCCCAGGTGCAGCGCGAGCAGGGCGAACGCCACCGCGGTGTTGGTGAAGCACTTCGTCGAGACGACGCAGACCTCGGGCCCGGCGTGCACGTAGACCCCGCCGTCGGTCTCCCGCGCGATGGCGCTGCCGACGACGTTGACCACGCCGAGCACCCGGGCGCCCTTGCGCTTCAGCTCCTGCACGGCGGCGAGGGTGTCGTAGGTCTCGCCGGACTGGGAGACCGCGATGTAGAGGGTGTCGGGGTCGACCACCGCGTTGCGGTAGCGGAACTCCGATGCCGGTTCGGCGTCCGCCGGGATCCGTGCCAGCTCCTCGATCAGCTGCGCCCCGATCAGGCCGGTGTGGTACGCCGAGCCGCAGCCGAGGATCTTGACCCGGCGGACGCCGCGCGCCTCCCGGGCGTCCAGGTTCAGGCCGCCGAGGTGGACGGTGGAGAAGCGGTCGTCGATCCGGCCGCGCAGCACCCGGTCCACCGCTTCGGCCTGCTCGGCGATCTCCTTGTGCATGTAGGTGTCGTGGCCGCCCATGTCGTACGACTCGGCCTCCCACTCCACGGTGGTCGGCGCGGCCGAAGTGCGGGAGCCCTCGGTGGTGTACGTGCGGTAGTCGTCGGCCTTGAGGGTGGCCATCTCGCCGTCGTCGAGGGTGACGACCTGGCGGGTGTGCGAGACCAGCGCGGCGACGTCGGACGACACGAACATCTCGTGCTCGCCGATGCCCAGCACGACCGGGGAGCCGTTGCGGGCCACGACGATGCGGTCGGTGAAGTCGGCGTGCAGGACGGCGATGCCGTAGGTGCCCTCGACGTGCCGCAGTGCCTCGCGGACCTTCTCCTCCAGGGTGTCGGCGGTGGAGCGGCCGATGAGGTGGGCCAGCACCTCGGTGTCGGTCTCGGAGGCGAAGTCCACGCCGTCGGCGGTCAGCCGGGTGCGCAGCTCGGAGGCGTTGTCGATGATGCCGTTGTGGACGACGGCGACCTTGCCCTCGGTGTCGAGGTGCGGGTGGGCGTTCTCGTCCGTGGGTGCGCCGTGGGTGGCCCAGCGGGTGTGGGCGATGCCGGTGGTGCCGGCGAACCGCTTGGGCAGCCTGGCCTCCAGCTCGCGGACCCGGCCCTTGGCCTTGGCTGTCTTCAGACCGCCCGCGGTCTTGCCCGACCCCTTGGCGTGCAGGGCGATGCCCGCCGAGTCGTAGCCGCGGTACTCCAGGCGCTGCAGCCCTTCGAGGAGCAGCGGAGCGACGTCGCGCTTGCCGATGTATCCGACGATCCCGCACATGGGTGAGCCTCCGAGATGGACGTGCTGACGGGTGGGGCGCAGGCGCCGCGGCGGCGAGGTGGCCTCCGGGGCGGGGTGTTGCCGATGCGTGGTGCCTGCGCGGGTGATGACGTGGGTGGTGATGCTGACGGTGATGCTGAGGTTTTCCGGTCCTGCTCAGGCCGCCTTCCGGCGCGGCCGGTGGGGTCCGCGACGGCGTGCGCGCTCAGCCGTAGACCAGCCGGCGGAGCTGGCGTGGCGAGAGATCCGGCGGGCTCACGGCGCGGTGCGGAAGCTCCAGCCGGATCCGTTCAAAGATCGCGTCGTTGCGCAGACCCTGGGACTGCAGCTCGCGGTGGCGCCTGCGGACGAACCCTTCGGTCGTCTCGTCGAAGTAGGCGAGGACGTCCAGCACCACCCGGGTGGCCTCACCGCGCTGGAGCGGTGTGCTGCGCACCAGGTGGTCCACCAGGTCGTCGTGGGGCGCCGGACGGGGGTCCGTGCGGAGGTCGGGGCGATCGAGCACGCGTCGATACTGCGGGGCAGCGGGGAGTTTCGCAAGAATCCTGCCCGATATCGGGCAGGAACGCGTCCTGGTGTTCGGAAATTGGTCTGCACCTTGACCTGGATCAGGGTGCACGGTACGCATGGTGACCGTTCGGTCGCTCCATGCCATGCACGACATGCCATGCACGATGCTCGCCGAAGGGATCGTCGATGAGACGACGCAGACTCCTCTGTTCCCTCCTGCTGGTCGCAGCCGCGGGGATGGGAACCGCCGCCGCGCCGCCCCGGTCCGCCGCGGCGGACGCCGCAACCCCGCTGGACCAAGTGGTGCCCGCACCCGCCTCGGTACGCCCGGGTAAAGGTGCGTACACCGTCAGCGACCGCACCCTGATCCGGGTGCCGGGCGCGTCCGCCGAGGTGAAGCGGGTCGCCGAATACCTCGCCGGGCTGCTCCGCCCGGCCACCGGCTTCGCCCTGCCCGTCACCACCAAGGAGGGCAAGGACGGCATCGTCCTCAGGCTCGGCGGCCGGGACGCCAAGGGTCTTGGCTCCGAGGGCTACCGGCTGCGCTCGGCAGGACGCTCGGTCACCATCAGCGCCGCGCGGCCCGCGGGCCTCTTCCACGGCGTCCAGACGCTGCGTCAGCTGCTGCCCGCCGCGGTCGAGCGGAACACCGCGCAGCCGGGGCCCTGGCAGATCGCCGGCGGCACCATCGCCGACTCGCCGCGCTACGGCTACCGCGCCGCGATGGTCGACGTCTCCCGGCACTTCTTCGGCGTCGACAAGCTCAAGCGCTACATCGACCAGCTCGCCCTCTACAAGATCAACACGCTGCACCTGCACCTCTCCGACGACCAGGGCTGGCGGATCGCCATCGCCTCCCGGCCCGAGCTGGCGTCCCACGGCGGCAGCACCCAGGTCGGCGGCGGGCCCGGCGGCTACTACACCAAGGACGACTACCGCGAGATCATCCGGTACGCCGCGAGCCGCTACCTGACCGTCATCCCGGAGATCGACATGCCGGGCCACACCAACGCGGCGCTGTCCTCCTACGCCGAGCTGAACTGCGACGGCAAGGCGCCGCCGCTGTACACCGGCACCGACGTCGGCTTCAGTTCGCTGTGCGTGCCGAAGAAGGAGACGTACGACTTCGTCGACGACGTCATCCGCGAGGTGGCGGCGATGACGCCGGGCCGCTACCTGCACATCGGCGGCGACGAGGCGCACTCCACCAGCCATGAGGACTACGTGACCTTCATGGACAAGGTGCAGCCGGTGGTCGCCAAGTACGGCAAGACCGCGATCGGCTGGCACCAGCTGACCGGTGCGCACCCGGCCAAGGGCGCCATCGCGCAGTACTGGGGCTACGACGCGACCGGCGCGGACGAGCGGCGGCAGGTCGTCGACGCGGCCAAGAACGGCACCCGGCTGATCCTCTCCCCGGCCGACCGCTCCTACCTCGACATGAAGTACGACAAGAACTCGCCGCTGGGCCTGGCCTGGGCCGGCTACGTCAGCGTCCAGCGCTCCTACGACTGGGATCCGGGCAGCTACCTGCCAGGAGTGCCCGCGGCTTCGGTCATGGGGGTGGAGGCGCCGATCTGGTCGGAGACCCTGTCGACGTCCGCGCACATCGAGTACATGGCGTTCCCGCGGCTGCCAGGCGTCGCCGAGCTGGGCTGGTCACCGGCGGCCGGCCACGACTGGGGCCGGTACAAGGTCAGGCTGGCCGCCCAGGGGCCGCGCTGGGACGCCCTGGGCATCGGCTACTACCGGTCGCCCGAGGTGCCGTGGCCCGCGCGGTAGGGAGCCCCGGTAGGTGAGGTGAGGCGCAACGGTGGCGGCGGGTGGCGAGGGCTGCCCGCCGCCACCGGCCGTTTCGCGGGGCGGGCGCGCGGGACGCGGACCGCGACCCGGCGGCCGTACGGATGTGACCCAGATGACGCAGGCGTGACTGCGGGTAATCCCTTGACGCCTCTGACGGTCCACGGACAAGATCCGACCACTGGTCGACATTGCCGAACGCCTCGTCAGGAACCCTGGGAACACTCATGCGCCTGCGTCACACCGCCGCCCGGTCACTGCTGACCGCCGTGGCCACCCTCGCCATCGGACTGCTCGGCCTGGCCGCGCCCGCTCCGGCATCGGCCTCCGTACTGGACATCCCGCCCCGGGGCGCCAACGACTGGTCCTGCACACCGGACGCGGCCCATCCGCAGCCGGTCGTCCTCGTCAACGGCACGTTCAAGCTGATGGCGGAGAACTGGTCCGCGCTCGCCCCCAGGCTCCAGCGCGCCGGCTACTGCGTCTTCGCCGTCAACTACGGCCACGCCGAGACCGACGCGGTCCCGCGGGCAGCCGCCGAACTCAAGGACTTCGTCGAGGCGGTACGCGGCGCCACCGGCGCCCGGAAGGTCGACCTCGTCGGCCACAGCCAGGGCGGCATGATGCCGCGCTACTACGTCAAGTTCCTTGGTGGCGACCGGGTCGTGGACGACCTGATCGGCATCGTGCCCTCCAACCACGGCACCACCAACCCGCTCGCCGCACCGCTCGGGAAGCTGTTCTGCCCGGCCTGCACCGACCAGATGGCCGGATCGAAGCTGCTGAAGAAGCTGAACGCGGGCACCGAGACACCGGCAGGACCCGACTACACCGTCCTGACCACCCGGCACGACGAGATCGTGGTGCCGTACACCAGCGCGCTGCTGAGCGGCCAGGCCAGGTCCGTCACCAACGTCGTCCTCCAGGACCGCTGCCCGCTCGATCCGTTCCTGCACGACCAGGCCACCAAGGACCCGGTCGTGGCGCAGTGGGTGCTGAACGCGCTGGGGCGCACCGGGCCCGCCGACCCGGACTTCAGGCCGCGCTGCATCGGCGCCGCGTAGCGCCCTCCGGGGCGGCGGGCCACCCGCCCGCCGCCCCGGAACCCGTCACGCGGCCGGGCGGCGACGCTCAGTCCGTGACACCCAACTCCCGCGCGATCAGCATCCGCTGGACCTCGCTGGTGCCCTCGCCGATCTCCAGGATCTTGGAGTCGCGCCACATCCGGGCCACCGGGTACTCGTTCATGAAGCCGTAGCCGCCGTGGATCTGGGTGGCCTCACGGGCGTTGGTGACGGCGATCTCGGACGAGTAGAGCTTGGCGATAGCCGCCTCCTTCTTGAACGGCTCGCCGTGCACCAGCCGGGAGGCGGCGTCGCGCCAGGCGAGCCGGGAGGTGTGGGCCCGCAGCTCCATGTCGGCGAGCTTGAACTGGATCGCCTGGTTGGCGCCGATCGGCCTGCCGAAGGCGTGCCGCTCGCGCGCGTACTTCACCGACTCGTCGACGCAGCCCTGCGCGAGGCCGGTGGCCAGCGCGGCGATGGCGATCCGGCCCTCGTCGAGGATGCGCAGGAACTGCGCGTAGCCGCGGCCCTCATCGCCGAGCAGGTTGGCGGCCGGTACGCGGACGTCGGAGAAGGACAGTTCGCGGGTGTCCGAGGCGTTCCAGCCGACCTTGGAGTACGGGGCGGCGACCGTGAAGCCGGGGGTTCCGGACGGCACGATGATCGCCGAGATCAGCGGGCGGCCGTCCTCCTTGCGGCCGGTGACCGCGGTGACCGTGACCAGACCTGTGATGTCCGTACCTGAGTTGGTGATGAAGCACTTGCTGCCGTTGATCACCCACTCGTCGCCGTCCCGTACCGCGGTGGTGCGGGTGCCGCCGGCGTCCGAGCCGCCGTCCGGTTCGGTGAGGCCGAACGCGCCGAGGATCTCGCCCGTGCACATCCGGGGCAGCCACTCGCGCTTCTGCTCATCCGTGCCGAAGTGGTAGAGCGGCATGGCGCCGAGCGAGACACCGGCCTCCAGGGTGATCGCCACCGAGGAGTCGACCCTGGCCAGCTCCTCCAGGGCGATGCCGAGCGCCAGGTAGTCGCCGCCCATCCCGCCGTACTCCTCGGAGAACGGCAGGCCGAACAGGCCCATCCGGCCCATCTCGTGGACGATCTCGTAGGGGAAGGCGTGCTGCTCGTAGAACTCGCCGATCTTGGGAGCGACGACATCGTGCGCGAACGCCTCGACCGTACGCCGGAGTTCTTCCAGCTCGGAGGGGAGACGGTGGTCCAGGGACATGGAAGTCACTCCTTGTGGGAGAGGGCGCGGACGGTGCGGGACGGGCTGGGGCGGCCCAGGGCCTCGGCCATCCACACGCTGGTGGCGGTGAGGCGGCCGAGGTCGACACCGGTGTCGATGCCGAGGCCGTGCAGCATCCACACGAGGTCTTCGGTGGCGAGGTTGCCGGTGGCGCTCTTGGCGTACGGGCAGCCGCCCAGGCCGCCCGCCGACGCGTCGACGGTGGTCACGCCGTGCCGGAGCGCGGCGAGGGTGTTGGCGAGCGCCTGCCCGTAGGTGTCGTGGAAGTGCACCCCGATACGGGCGGTGGGCACCCCCGCGTCGTTCAGGGCGGACAGCAGGGCCTGGACGTGGCCGGGGGTGGCGACGCCGATGGTGTCGCCCAGGCTCAGCTCGTCGCAGCCCATGTCGAGCAGCGCACGGCACACCCGCACCACCTGGGGGAGCGGTACCGGGCCCTCCCAGGGGTCGCCGAAGCACATCGACAGATAGCCGCGTACCTGCGCACCGGCGTCCTTCGACCGCTGGACGACCGGCGCGAACATCGTCAGCGCCTCGTCGACCGTGCGGTTGAGGTTGGCCTTGGCGAACGACTCGGTGGCGCTGCCGAAGACGGCGATCCTGCGGGCGCCCAGCGCCAGCGCGCGGTCCAGGCCGCGGTCGTTGGGCACCAGGACCGGCAGCGTCTGCGGGTCGAGGTCGCCGAGGAGCGGGAACAGCGCCTCGGCGTCGGCCAGTTGGGGCACCCACTTGGGGTGCACGAAGCTGGTCGCCTCGACGACCGGGAGCCCGGCGTCGGCGAGGCGGTGGATGAATTCCGCCTTGACCTCGGTGGGGACGACGGCCTTCTCGTTCTGCAGGCCGTCCCGGGCGCCGACCTCGTGGATCCGTACCCGCGCCGGCAGTCCGTCGGCGGGGATCTGCATGGGCAGTCCTGGTGCGGTCATGACGCGTTCTCCTGCTCGCCGTCGGGGGCGGGGGCGAGGCCGCCGGGCTCCTCGTGCGGGTCGACGACCGCCAGGACCTGGTCCATGGCGACGGTGGCGCCCGGCAGGACGTCAAGCGCGCTGACGGTCCCGGCGTGCGGCGCGGCGATGACGTGCTCCATCTTCATCGCCTCCACCACCAACAGGCCCTGCCCCGCGGTCACTTCGTCGCCGACGGACACCTTGACGACGGTGACCGTGCCGGGCATCGGGGCGGTCAGCGCGTCCACGCCGTGCCCGCCCGCCGCGCCGGCCAGCGTCGCCGCCACCGGGTCGTGGTCCTGGACGTGCCAGGCGTCGCCGTCCCGGCCCAGCCAGTCGCCCGCGCGGTGGAAGGTGTGCAGCACGCCGTCCACGGTCACTCGCACCAGGCCGGGCCCGACCTGCGCCGACCCCTCACCTGGCCGCACGTCGCGGGCCACCGGGTCCTGTCCTGGCACCCGCAGCCAGTGCCGCACCGGCGCGGGCTCACCGCCGAGACGGAAGCCGTCGGGCGCGCCGAACGGGTCGCGCCAGGCGCCCTCCGGCACCGCAGGCTCCAGACCGGCCTGGCGCACCGCCGCAGCCGCCGCGTACACCTCGTCCGGCACCCCGGACGGGACGAGATCCGCCGCCTCCCGCTCGACGAGCCCGGTGTCGAGATCGCCACAGACCACGTCGGGGTGGGCCAGCAGGCGCCGCAGGAACCCGGCGTTGGTGGTCACGCCGAGGGTGACGGTGGCGGCCAGCGCCGCCCGCAGGGTGCGCAGCGCCGCCGCGCGGTCAGGACCGTACGCGATGACCTTGGACAGCATCGGGTCGTAGCGGCTGCCGACCTCGGCGCCCTGGGAGAGGCCGGAGTCGGTGCGCACGCCGCCGCCCTGCACCTCGTGCAGCAGGCGGACCGTGCCGCCGGTGGGCAGGAAGTCGCGGTGCGGGTCCTCGGCGCAGATCCGGGCCTCGACGGCGTGCCCGGTGAAGGTGATGTCCTCCTGGGCGAACGGGAGACGCTCGCCCGCCCCGATCCGCAGCTGCCACTCGACGAGGTCGAGGCCGCGGTGCCCGGCGACGGTCGCGGTCAGCTCGGTGACCGGGTGCTCGACCTGGAGACGGGTGTTCATCTCCATGAAGAAGTACGACGCCGGGTCCTTGCCGGGGACGATGAACTCGACGGTGCCCGCGCCCCGGTAGCCGCAGGAGCGCGCCGCCTGCACGGCCGCCTCGCCCATCGCGGCGCGGGTCGCCTCGTCGAGGAGGACCGAAGGCGCCTCCTCGATCACCTTCTGGTGGCGCCGCTGCAACGAGCACTCGCGCTCGCCCAGATGCAGGACGGTGCCGTGGCCGTCCGCGAGCACCTGGATCTCGATGTGCCGCGGCCGGTCGATCCAGCGCTCGACGAGCAGCGTGTCGTCGCCGAACGAGCCACGGGCCTCGCGGCGGGCTGCGGCGATCTCATCGGCGAGCAGTGCCTGGTCACGGACCAGCCGCATGCCCTTGCCGCCGCCGCCCGCGGACGGCTTGAGCAGCACCGGCACCCCGATCTCCCGGGCGGCGGCGGCCAGTTCGGCATCTGTCAGGCCGCTGCCCGACGAGCCGGGCACGACCGGCACCCCGGCCGCCCGCACCGTCTCCTTGGCCCGGATCTTGTCGCCCATCAGGTCGATCGCGTCGGCGGACGGGCCGATGAACACCAGCCCCGCGTCCGCGCACGCCTTGGCGAAGCCGGCGTTCTCGGCGAGGAAGCCGTACCCGGGGTGCACCGCCTGCGCGCCGCTGCGCTCCGCCGCGGCCAGCAGCCGCTCCACCGACAGATAGCTGTCGGCGGCCGGCGCGGGCCCGATGCGTACGGCGGTGTCGGCCTCCCGTACGTGCCGCGCGTCCGCGTCCGCGTCGCTGAAGACCGCCACCGAACGGATGCCGAGGGCGCGCAGCGTACGGATGACGCGGACCGCGATCTCGCCGCGGTTGGCGACCAGGACGGTGTCGAACATGGTGGTGGGCATGGCTGTGGCGGTCCCTCTCGTGTCGGACATCCCGCTCCCCTGTGGCATCGCGCTCACATCCGGAAGACGCCGTAGCCGGGCGCGGTGGCGTCCTTGGCCGGCAGCGGCGCGTTGGCGCAGGCGGTCAGCGCGAGGCCCAGCACCCGCCGGGTCTCCAGCGGGTCGATGACGCCGTCGTCCCACAGGCGCGCGGTGGCGTAGTAGGCGTTGCCCTGGGTGTCGTACTGCTCGCGCACCGGCGCCTTGAAGGCGTCCTCGTCCGCGGCGCTCCACTCCTCGCCGCGCGCCTCCAACTGGTCGCGCTTGACGGTCGCCAGGACGGACGCGGCCTGCTCGCCGCCCATCACCGAGATCTTGGCGTTCGGCCACATCCACAGGAAGCGGGGGGAGTAGGCACGGCCGCACATCGAGTAGTTGCCCGCGCCGTACGAGCCGCCGATGACGACGGTCAGCTTGGGGACGCGGGTACAGGCGACCGCGGTCACCATCTTCGCGCCGTGCTTGGCGATGCCGCCCGCCTCGTACTGCCGGCCGACCATGAAGCCGGAGATGTTCTGGAGGAACACCAGCGGGATGCCGCGCTGGTCGCACAGCTCGATGAAGTGGGCGCCCTTCTGGGCGGATTCGGAGAACAGGATGCCGTTGTTGGCGACGATGCCGACCGGGTGGCCGTGCAGGTGCGCGAAGCCGGTCACCAGCGTCTGGCCGTACTCCGCCTTGAACTCCGCGAACCGCGAGCCGTCGACGATCCTGGCGATGACCTCCCGCACGTCGTAGGGCGTACGGGAATCGGCGGGCACCGCGCCGTAGAGCCCGGCCGGGTCGACCTTCGGTTCCTCGACGGGGCGCACGGACCAGGGGAGCGGCGCGCGGTCGCCGAGCGTGCCGACGATGGTGCGCATGATCCGCAGGGCGTGCGCGTCGTCCTCGGCGAGGTGGTCGGTGACGCCTGACGTCCTGGCGTGCACCTCGCCGCCGCCCAGCTCCTCGGCGGTGACGACCTCGCCGGTCGCGGCCTTCACCAGCGGCGGCCCGCCCAGGAAGATCGTGCCCTGGTCGCGGACGATGACGGCCTCGTCGCTCATCGCCGGGACGTACGCGCCGCCCGCCGTGCAGGAGCCGAGTACCGCGGCGATCTGCGGGATACCGGCGCCGGACATCCGCGCCTGGTTGTAGAAGATCCGCCCGAAGTGCTCGCGGTCGGGGAAGACCTCGTCCTGCATCGGCAGGAAGGCGCCGCCGGAGTCCACCAGGTACAGGCACGGCAGACGGTTCTCCAGGGCGATCTCCTGGGCCCGCAGGTGCTTCTTGACCGTCATCGGGTAGTACGTGCCGCCCTTGACCGTGGCGTCGTTCGCGACGATCACCGTCTCGCGGCCGGCGACCCGGCCGATGCCGGAGATCACCCCGGCGGCCGGTGCGGCCCCGCCGTACATGCCGTCGGCGGCCAGCGGCGCCAGTTCGAGGAACGGGGATCCGGGATCCAGGAGCGCGTCCACCCGGTCCCGGGGCAGCAGCTTGCCGCGCGCGGTGTGCCGGGCCCTGGCCTTCTCGCCGCCGCCCAGCCGGGCCGCCGCGAGCTTCTCACGCAGCCGCGCGGCCAGTTCGCGGTGCGCGGCCTCGTTGGCCCGCCAGGAGTCGGACGCCGGGTCGGCGGCACTCCCCAGCACCGGTGCCTGCTCCATCAGTACGAGCCCCCTTGCTCGGTCTCCGCAGGCCCGGCTTCTCATGGAAGCCCCCCGCGGTTAATGGGCGTTAACGTCACTCCCTTCAGGTTAACGAGCACTAACCCGGCTGTCTACAATTGTCGTCATGAGCAATGCGCACGCCCCCGCCCCGACCACCCGCCGCGAGCAGATCCTCAAGGAGGCCGCCCGGCTCTTCGCCGAACGCGGGTTCCACGGCGTCGGTGTGGACGAGATAGGGGCGGCCGTGGGGATCTCGGGCCCCGGCCTCTACCGTCACTTCACAGGCAAGGACGCGATGCTCGCCGAACTCCTCGTGGGGATCAGCGAGCGGCTGCTGGACGGCGGCCGGATGCGGGTCGCCGAAGGGGGCGAGACGCCGGAAGCGGTGCTGGACGCGCTGATCGACGGGCACATCGACTTCGCCCTGGACGACCGCCCGCTGATCACCGTCCACGACCGGGAGCTGGACCGGCTGCGCGAGGCGGACCGCAAGCGGGTGCGGCGGCTCCAGCGCGAGTACGTCGAGCTGTGGGTGGAGGTCGTGCGCCAGGTCCACCCCATGCCGTCCGAAGCGGAGGCCCGCGCCGCCGTGCACGCCGTCTTCGGCCTGCTCAACTCCACCCCGCACCTCGGCCGCCCCGGTTCACTCCCGGACCGCACGGACATGGCGCGGCTGCTGCACCGGCTCGCGCTGGGCGCGTTCGGCGCGATGGCGGGGGAGCCGGCGGCGGGAAGCTGAGCGGCTTCCCCGGGGTGGCGCGGGGTCACCCCTGGACAGGCGTAAGGACCGGCCGGTAGCTTTCGCTGAGCAAGCGCTTAGCCAGCGATCCGGAGGAGGCGGCCGTGCGTCGCACAGTGTTCAACGAGGACCACGAGGCGTTCCGCGCGACCATCCGCGCCTTCATCGAGGCCGAGGTCGTCCCCGTCTACGACGAGTGGATCGCGGCGGGCCAGGCCCCGCGCGACTTCTACCGGAAGCTCGGCGAGCTGGGTGTCTTCGGCATCGAGGTCCCCGAGGAGTACGGCGGCGCGGGTGAGACCAGCTTCAAGTTCAACGCCGTCATCACCGAGGAGTGCGCCCGCGCCGGCGTCAGCTTCGGCGGCTCCAGCGTGCACACCGGGCTCTGCCTGCCCTACCTCCTCGCCTACGCCACCGATGAGCAGAAGCAGCGCTGGCTGCCGCCCTTCATCGCCGGCGAGATGATGACCGCCATCGCCATGACCGAACCGGGCACCGGATCCGACCTGGCCGGCATGAAGACCACCGCCAAGCTCTCCGACGACGGCACGCACTACGTCCTCAACGGCGCCAAGACCTTCATCACCGGCGGCGTACTCGCCGACCGCGTCATCGTCTGCGCCCGCACCACCCCGCTGAACCCCGAGGACCGCCGGGCCGGCATCACCCTCCTCGTCGTCGACACCACATCCGACGGATACGCCGTCGGCCGCAAGCTCGACAAGCTCGGCCTGAAGACGTCCGACACCGCCGAACTCTCCTTCACCGACGTCAAGGTGCCGGTCGCCGACCGCCTCGGCGACGAGGGCAAGGCGTTCTCCTACCTCGGCCAGAACCTCCCCCAGGAGCGGCTCGGCATAGCCGTCAGCGCCTACGCCCAGGCCGACGCGGCCGTACGGTTCGCCAAGGAGTACGTCCAGCAGCGCGAGGTCTTCGGCAAGTCCGTCGCCTCCTTCCAGAACACCAAGTTCGTGCTCGCCGACTGCAAGACCGAGGTCGACGCCATGCAGGCCGTCGTCGACCGCGCCCTCGACGCCCACGACGCCGGGGAACTGACCGCCGCCGACGCCGCGTCCGCCAAGCTCTTCACCACCGAGCGCGCCGCCGTCGTCATCGACAAGTGCCTCCAGCTGCACGGCGGTTACGGCTACATGCAGGAGTACCCGATCTCCCGCCTCTACGCCGACACCCGCGTCACCCGCATCTACGGCGGCACCAGCGAGGTCATGCGCTCCATCGTCGCCAAGTCGATGGGGCTGTGAGCCTCCGCACCCCCGGAACGGAAGCGCCGCGCACGTGAACGACGCCCTGCGGTCCCTGCTCGATCTGCTCGACCTGGAGCCGATCGAGCAGGACATCTTCCGAGGCCAGAGCCGGGCCTCCGTCGTCCCCCGGGTCTTCGGCGGCCAGGTCGCCGCGCAGGCGCTGGTCGCGGCGGGCCGGACGGTCCCCGCCGAAAGGCCGCCGCACTCCCTGCACGCCTACTTCCTGCGGCCCGGTGACCCCGGAGCGCCGATCGTCTACACCGTCGACCGGATCCGTGACGGCCGCTCCTTCACCACCCGCAGGGTCGTCGCCGTCCAGCACGGGCAGCCGATCTTCCATCTCTCCGCCTCCTTCCAGATTCCCGAAGAGGGCCTGGAACACCAGGAGTTGATGCCGAAGGCCCCCGACCCGCTGACCCTGCCCACCGCCGCCGAGATGCTGCCCCGCTACGCCGACCGCTTCGTCGACCCCGGCGTCACCAAGCGGCTGCTTGACTCCCGTGCCGCCGTCGACCTGCGCTACGTCGACGCGCCCCCGTACGGCACCGTCGGCGAGATCCGCGAACCCCGCTCCCAGGTGTGGTTTCGCACGAACGGGTCGCTGGACGGGGCGGCGCAGGACGCGGACGGCGGCGCCGGTCCTGCCCGCCCCCTGCTCGACATCTGCCTGGTCACCTACGTCTCCGACATGACCCTGCTGGACTCGGTGCTGCTCGCGCACGGGCGCGGCGGCTGGGCGGTGGGCGACGTGGTCGGCGCCAGCCTCGACCATGCGATGTGGTTCCACCGGCCGCTGCGCGCCGACGACTGGCTGCTCTACGACCAGGAATCACCGACCGCCCAGTGCGGCCGTGGCCTCGGCAAGGGCCGGATCTTCACCGCCGACGGACAGCTGGCCGTCACGGTGATCCAGGAGGGCGTGATCCGGGTACCGCGGGACTGAGAAGGCGCCTCGGGGCGTCGGGCGAGGTGCCCTGGGACGCTGCGGGCGTCCCGGAGCACCCCGAGGCGTCCCGGGGCGCGCCCGTCCCGCTCCCGCCCGGTGATCCGGCACCCGCGGGGAATACTGCTGAACCATGGACCACGCAGCGGTGTCCGGGACGGCATCGCGTCCGTCTGCATCGGCCTGCTGCTGGTGTACGTCGCCTGGGTGCTGGGGCGCAGCAACGCCCAGCTCCTGATCGGGCGACCGCTGCCCCGGCCGATGCGGGAAACGGTGCGCGCGGAGCTGCGCGCGGTGCCGGAGATCGTGGACGTGCTGGAGCTGGTCACCCTCGTCCAGGGGCCGCGCGAGGTGCTGGTCGCCGCGAAGATCGACTTCCGGGACGTCTCCACCGCCGCACAGATCGAGCGGGCCTGCGAGGACGCCGAAGCGCGGCTGCGCGCCCGCTTCCCCGCGATCCGCCGGGTGTTCCTCGACCCGACGCCGGGGGCCGGGCAGCGCGGACGGTAGCGGCAGGGACGGGCGGACGCGGGCCCGGGGGACAGGCCACGATCGCCGCCCGGCCGCCGTCAGCGCAGGCCGGCCGCCGTCAGCAGGTACGCGGTCAGCGGGTCGTAGTGGCGCGGGCTCAGCACGTGATCGTCCAGCGGGATCGTCACTCGCACCGTGCCCTCGGACTCGGCGAGGAACAGCGCCGGGTCGTTGCAGTCGGCGAAACCCACCGCCTCGATACCGCGCTGGCCCGCACAGCCGGCCCAGCCGTGGTCGGCCATCACCAGATCGGGCAGCGGCCTGCCGTCCCGCTCAAGACCGTCGAGTACCGCCGTCATCGGCTCGGGCGAGTGGGTGTGCCACAGCGTCGCCCCGCGCTCCAGCATCGCCACGTCGCCGAACTGGAACACCATCCCGTCGTCCGCCTGCAGCCCGTCCGGAATCACGACGATCTCGCAGCCCTGCGCCCGCAGCGCCTCGGCCGTGGCGCGGTGCACGTCCAGCAGTCCGCCCGGGTGGCCGGTCGCGAAGAGCACCCGCTGCCGGTCGGCCGCCGCCTTGTGCAGCACCGCCGCCGCACGGTCCAGCGCGTCCACCGTCAGCTCGGGGTCGATGGTGTCCTGGCCGGTGCGGTGGTGCGGATCGTCGATGACGCCGCAGCGCTCGGCCATCACGGCCAGCACGTCCTGCTCGTCCGTCCACCGGTCGCCCAGCTCCAGGCCGAACCAGTAGTGGCGGTCGCCGTTGGCGAGTCTGCGGTAGTGGGAGAGGTTGTTCTCCCGGGGGGTGGCCACGTCACCGGCGATCCGGGTCCGCACGAGATGGTCGACGAGTTCGGCGCGCGTGGGCGTGTCTGCGGAGGCTATGGGCATAGCGCCATTGTGCCCGTACGGCCAGGCCGGGGCGCCGGAACACCGCAGAGCGGACGCACACCGCCGCGCCCCAGGTCACCGGGGGTGACCGCCGCTGCCCTGGCCGTTTCGTCGAACGCCGCATCCCGGCCTCACACAAACGTCGATGTCCCCCGCCCCGGGCCGTCCCTACCCTCAGCCTCATGACCACCGCATCCAGCGCATTCCCCGAGCCCGTGGGCCCCGTCGACTCCTCCCGCATCCCGCGCTACGCCGGGCCCGCGACCTTCGCCCGGCTGCCCCGCCTCGACGAGGTCGGCGGCCGGGCCGACGTCGCGGTGGTCGGCGTCCCCTTCGACACCGGCGTCTCCTACCGCCCCGGCGCCCGCTTCGGCGGCAACGCCATCCGCGAGGCATCGCGCCTGCTGCGCCCCTACAACCCGGCCCAGGACGCGTCCCCCTTCGCCCTCGCCCAGGTCGCGGACGCCGGCGACGTCGCCGCCAACCCGTTCCACATCAACGAGGCCGTCGAGACGATCGAGGCGGCGGCCGACGACCTGCTCGCCACCGGCGCCCGCATGATGACCCTCGGCGGCGACCACACCATCGCCCTCCCCCTCCTCCGCTCCGTCGCCAAGAAGCACGGCCCGGTCGCCCTGCTCCACTTCGACGCCCATCTGGACACCTGGGACACGTACTTCGGCGCCGAGTACACCCACGGCACCCCCTTCCGCCGCGCCGTCGAGGAAGGCATCCTCGACACCTCCGCGCTCTCCCACGTCGGCACCCGCGGCCCGCTCTACGGCAAGAAGGACCTCGACGACGACGAGAAGCTGGGCTTCGGCATCGTCACGTCGGCCGACGTCATGCGCCGCGGCGTCGACGAGGTCGCCGACCAGCTCCGCCAGCGCATCGGCGACCGCCCCCTCTACATCTCCGTCGACATCGACGTCCTGGACCCGGCCCACGCCCCCGGCACCGGCACCCCCGAGGCAGGCGGCCTCACCAGCCGCGAACTCCTGGAAATCCTGCGGGGCCTGTCCTCCTGCCACCTGGTCTCCGCCGACCTGGTCGAGGTCGCCCCCGCCTACGACCACGCGGAGATGACGTCGGTGGCCGCCTCGCACACGGCGTACGAACTGACGACGATCATGGCTCGGCAGATCGCGGGGGCGCGGGGGTAAGCGGTTGCGGTATGCGGTCGCCGGGGCGGCGGACGCTTCGTCCGCCGCCCCGGCCCGTGCCGTCAAAGGGTGTAGAAGTTGTCCGAGTCCAGGACGTGCTGCCAGGCGCGTGCCGCCGCGGCCTCCGGGTCGACCTCCCGTAGCCACTTGTCGAGTTCGGCCAGGTTGTCCCCGGCGTCGATGCCGCCGGACTGGGTGTAGGCGAGCATGTGGCCCCAGTGCAGCATCAGCATCGAGGTGAACGCGGCCAGGTCGGTGCCGACCGGGGTCACGCTGGGTTCGTTGGCGTCGATGGCCTCCGGAGTGGTCAGCCGGAACAACCGGCCGGTGCTGCCGTCCAGGCACAGGATGCCGCCGATCCAGATGCCGAGCCGGTAGAGCGGGCCTTCCGGGACGGGGCTTTTCGGGGATCGCGGTACGGGCTCGGTGACGAGGGCGAGCCCGTCCTGCGCGACGTTCACCGTGTAGAGGGAGTAGAAGTCCTCCACCGCGGGGAACCCGACCGTCGAGAGGAAGGCCCGGCTCTCGGGATGCGTCAGGCCGCTCGGCAGGTCGGCTTCGGCGATCCGGCGCACCGCAGCCGTGCCGAAAAGCGCCGCCCACCGCTCCGCTGTGGGACGGCACTGTTCCTCGTCGAACGCGCGCGGGATGACATGGCCGTGCGGCCGGTGGGCGAGGAGTGCGTAGGGCAGGTCTTCCTGGGGCAGCAGATCCGGCGCGATCTCGATCGCGTAGAGGCCGCGGGCCCCGCCGAGCACCACCAACTCGCCGACTGCGAGTGATGCTTCCACGTTGGGCAGGCGTAGCACTCCGGTCTCGCCGTTCCCGCCCGCCCGTCGCAGGTGGAGGCTGTGCCAGAACCTCTGGTCGTGTTCCACTTCCCAGACGGCTGGGGTGTCCGGTGTCCCGGTCTGCGGAGCGTCGGCGGATTCCGGCGGGCCGACGGGGCGGCCGGTGGCCGCTTCCCAGGTCCGCTCCACGCCGTCCTCGCCGGTGCTGATGACGTATCCGGCGCGCTCGGCGGGGCGCAGGGCTTCGATCGGCCCGGTCCAGAACTCGGGCGGATCGAAGCGGCCGGGCGGATTCCAGTGGGACCACACCGTGCGCCAGGGGAGCGGCGCGAAAGCCGAGGCGAGCGTGTCAGCCGCGGCGGTGTCTCCCCAGGTGACCGCGGTGTGATGCAGCCACGCGACCCACTCCGCGTGGGAGGACGGCGCGATACCCCGCTCGTCCAGGTAGTGAAGGGAAGCCGCGCGACTGTCCGGCGGAACCCCGTCGGGGAATCCGGTGGGCAGCGCTTCGAGGAGGGAATTCCGCTCGCACTGGCCAAGAGCCGCGGCGTCATCCAGTACGCGTGCGAGCTGCCCGGCGGCTGCCGCGTGCGGGGCCAGTGCGCGCTGCCAGTAGGACGTCAGATGCCCCGTGTCTCCGTCCGTCCGGTGGGAGAAGAACCGCCGGACGATTTCCGTGTGGAAGGTCTGGGACGCTTCGTCGGGAATTCCCTGGCGCAGTGCCTGGGCGGTGGATTCCGCGACGAATGCCACGTACGTGTGCTCGTCGTTTCCGGCGCTCTCGGCCTGCTCGCCGCCTCCGGAATCGCCATTATCCGGGAGGAGGGCCAGCAACTGCTGCTGCTCGGCGGTGATGTGCCGAAGTGTGCGGGTGTCCGTGGGATGCCCCCACAGGTCGCACAGGGCGCTCCATTCGGTGAGCGTGACCTTCTTGGTCTCGGCCAGTGCCAGGCATTCCAGCGCCGCGCGGTGAGGTGAGTGAAGGCGGTCGAGCGTGGGGTGGTGGGTTTCCTGGTTGGCCGACGGCTCCAGCCGCACCACGGGGGCGCCCTTGTAGAGGCGGGCGATCGAGGTGTCCGTTTCGGCGATGATGTGGACGTCATCGACGTCGGAATCGGACCCCAGCGCGCTCAAGATATTGTCCCGGACGTACTGTGCCTCGCCTCCGGAACGGCTGACGCCGGACCATTGCGTGTTGGCCAGCAGAAGGAGGCGGCTTTCTCCTTCTTCCTCCACGGCTTCAGGGATGTCGGCCGCCTCGTACCAGAAAGGCGGACTGGGCAGGGAGAGAACTCTGACAAATTCTTCCACGATTTGGTGACCCGTGAGCCCTGAGGCATCCACGAGCACTGCTTCTTCGTGGGTGTCCCGCAGCTGCTTCAGCAGTCTGCTCTTCCCGGACAGGGAAGGGCCATCGAGGTATCGAATGATCCCTCTCGAATCTGAATCGGAGATCCAGGCTTCCAACGCTTCCGCGGCTCCGTGGCCGTCAGTGCTTTCCATGACTCCTTACCCGTACCGCAAAAACATCGACGTGACGTGAAGGGTGTGACGCATGAGGTACGTCGCAGTGCTCGCCAGGTCTATGACCGCAAACCATCATTGTCCATCACCTTACTCCAGGCCCTGCCGAGCCTGGACATGTTCTTGGCGAAATCACGATTGTTCTTCTTCTTGCGATCCTCTTTGGAGTCCGCGCCGGGTTCGAGTTCCGCGTCCTTGCGGTATCCGGTCGCGTAGAACACGTCGACACCAGGGATTCTCTGGGAAAGCTGTTGGGAGCAGTTCGCGTATCCCGACCCCTTGCCACATGGTTCACGGTCTGTGTAGAGGCTCAGCGGTTCATATTTCTGCCCATCCTCCCGGCGGCTGTTCAGCCGGTCGAGCGAGTCGAGGATATGCGTTTCGGAATGCTGTCCCGTGAATTTCTTGTCGGCTTTGTAGGAGCTGTCGACGATGTACTTCACTTTCCCGTCTGCGGGATCGTAGACCTCTACGGCCGCGTAATTCCTTCCGGTGAAGTCCGGGCGGTGCTCACCGGATGCCTCCAGGGCTCCGGAAAGGCCCTTCCTCTTGAACTCTTTCTCGATTGCTTCTTTGAGCAGATCGTCGTCACGGTTGGCGGCCGGCCAGCGCGCTGCCTTGTGCGCCTCCACGGACGGATTCTTTGTTTCGGTTGCTCCCTTGGGAAGCGGGTTTTCCTCTTTGTCGGTCCCTTGTGCCCCCTCGGCATCGGACGGTGCGTAGGGATAGTGCGAGGGCTCCGGGCTGGCGCCCACGGCGTGGGCCGCGTGGAAAGCGACGCTGAATCGGCCAAGGGCTGCGACCACGGCGCCCCTTTCACCGGGATGCATGTCCTCGAATCCCGGGAGGGCGGTGCTGAGGGCATCACGGTCGAGGAGAATCCGCTCGGGTTCTCCGTTGGGCCGCAGACGAACGTTGCCCTGCTCGTCCTTCCGGGGCTCGCACATACGCAGGACATCTGCGAGCGGGATGTTGTTCTTGGGCGGGTGCGGCTGGGTCCACGTCTCCAACTGCTGGTAGACGTGCTCCATCGCGACCTGCCGGACATCGTTCGTCTGCCGCAGGTTCTGCTGGTCCGGCATCGGATACATGCCGTGATGCGTCGAGTGGACGTCTTGCGCAGGACCGAGCCGGGCATGCGATGTCCGGTCCTTCTCGTCCCTCGGATGCTGGGGACCGCTGTCCGCGTCCTTCGCGTCCTTTGCGTCGTGCGGGTCGGCTCCGGCAGGGGTCGCGGGTGGGCGTCGGCCACCGGCGGGGGCGTCAGGGGCGTTCCGGTGGGACGCGTCGGACCGGTTGCCGTGGTTGCCCTGCGCGTTGGCATTCTGCGTACCGCCCGATGAGGGGGTCGGGCCGACGGGCCGCCGGTTGGCGTCGAGGGGGATGGCGTGGACGCCGTTGTCGCCGTTGTGGAGGGGCTTGTTGCTGCGTTGGCCGGTCTGGGCGTCGACGTAGGTGATCTTGCCCTTGTGGTTGACGACGTTCCAGGCGTGCGCGCGGCCGTTGCTGTCCTGGGTGATGATCACGGCCTGGGAGCCGTGGCCGGAGTTGCGGAGGTCGTTTTCCAGGCGGTTGAAGGCGTCGCGGCCGTTGCCGTAGTCGTTGAAGCGGGCGCCGAGGGTGTTCTCGATGCGGTCGCGGCCGTTGTTCTCGCCGCGGTCGGACGGCGTGCCGTCTAGGTGGGTGTCGGGCGTGCGGTGGGCCGCGGCGGTGGGGTTGCCCGCGAAGGTGTCGGTGGCGGCCAGGGCGGCGTCGACACAGTTGTTGCTGCGGCCGGGGGCGTCGGGGCCGGGGTCGTTGATGCTGTCGACCCAGTGGCCGTCGTCCGGGTCCGGGTGCCGCTGCGGGTTGCCGTCCTCGTCCCGGGGGATCGAGTTCTCGACCTGCTGCTGATGGGCGTCCGTCGGCCCGTCGAGACCGCCGGGACGCTCGCGGTTGCGGGTGTCGGAGGCGGGGGTGGGGGTGGGGTCGGAGTGGGATTCGGGGTCGGGGTCGGGACCGTGGGGGGTGTCGGGGTTGGCGTGGGGGGTGGAGTTGGGGTGGGTGTCCTGGGTGGGGTGGTTGTTCCCGTCGGGGTGGGGGGTGTGGTCGCTGTCCGGGTGGGGTGTGGCCTCCGGGTTCCTGGGGTCGGGGCGGGGCGGGGTGCCTTCCGGACGTGCGGCGTCGGGGTGCGGTGGGGTGCCCTCAGGGCGAGGGGTGTCCGGGCGCCTCGCCTCGGGGCGGGGAGTGCTTGGATTCCGGTCCTGCTGGGGGGTGTTGGGGCGCGGGCCGTCCAGGCGGGGGTCGTGCGGGCGGGACGTCGGTTCGTTGCGCGGGCCGTCCAGGCGCGGGTTGTAGGCCGGGCGCTCCGGGGTGCGCTGCTGGCTGATGTCGTGGATCGGCTGGGTGCCGTCGGGCCTGCGGTTGGGGCGGGACAGCGGGGTGCCGGTGGACGGCGAACCGGTGGGCGGGGTGCCGGCGCGTGGGGGCGTCGCGTGCGGGGCGGAGGGGGCGCCGCCCTGCGGGGGCATGGCGGGGGGCGCGCCCATCATCGGGCCCGGGGTCTGCGGGCCGTTCTGCGCGGGCTGTTGGGGCGTGGACGACTGCGGGGCGGCACTCTGGTCCGCCGGCTGCTGGGTGGGCGGCGGCGCGGTCATGGTGTCGGCGGACTGGGTGTGGACGGTGGTGTCGCTCTCGTCCACGGTCGGCATCGGGTTGCCCGGAGCCGGGTCGCGCTGCTGGATCGGCGGGCCGTGCGACGGCGAGTGCTGCACCGGAGCGCCGGCGCCGCTCTGGGACGGCACGCTCATGTGCGGGGCGCCGCCGCGACCGCCGCCGGAACTCTGCGAGTCGTCCCCGTTGTTGCTGCCGTTGTCAGCGGGAGCGGTGGGGGTATCGGCGACGGGTGGGTTGCCGGGCATCGCGTCGGGTGTCGGGGACGCGGGGGGCGGGGGTGACTGGGCGGAGTCCGGGTGTGAGGGGCCGTCCGGGGTGGGCGGGCTGTTGTCGGGGGCCGGCGCGGGAGTGGGCGCCGAGTCCGGGTGGAGGGACGGTCCCGGGGTCGGCCTGGTGCTGAAGGAGTCCTGGTCCGGGGTGTTGTGACGGTCCGGACGGGCGGAGTCCGGGGTGTTGTCGGGGGTCGGGTGGGTGCCGACGGAGCCGGGGTCGGTGCGGAGGGAGTCGGGCGGGCTGCCGGGGGTGGGGTGGGTGCCGATCGAGTCGGAGTCGGACCGCAGGGAGTCGGGGGGACTGCCGGGGGTGGGGTGGGTGCCGATCGAGTCCGGGCCGGGGGGCGCGTCGGGGGTGTCCCCGTACGGGTTGTGGTTGCCGCCCTGGAAGCCGTGGTCGAACGGGGAGCGCTGGTCCGGGGGCGGGAGGGGTTGGGGTTGCGGCGTATCGCGGCGCGGGCCGGCGCCCTGGCCGGAGTCGTCCCGGGAGGGGGCGCTGTCCGGGGTGGTGGACGGGTCGCTGCCCGGCCCCGAGTCGGGGTTCGGACCGGTACCTTCCGGTCCTGGGCCCGCGTTGTCGGAGGCGCGGGGGGAGTGCGAAGGGGCGCCGTCGGAGCCGCGGTTGCCCGAGCCGGAGCCGCCGGAGCCGTCGCCGCCACCGCCGCCCGAGCCGTCGCCGCCCGACCCTGAGCCTGCCCCTGAGCCGGAACCCGAGCCCGACCCCGATCCGGACCCCGACCCCGAGCCATCGCCGCCGGACCCGGACCCGGACCCGGACCCTGAACCGGACCCGGATCCCGCCCCCGATCCGTCGCCCGTTCCGCTTCCGCTCCCGCTGCCCTCTCCGCCCCCGTCGCCGCTGTGATGGCCCGCGGCCGAGTCCAGGCCGTGGCGGGCGTGGTGGCCGGCCTTGCCGCCCGCGCCGTCGCGCAGCGCCTCGGTGAAGGTCTGGCCGGAGTTCTTGAGGGCGTTGACACCCTCCTCGGCGCCGGTCTTGACGCTGCGGCCGACGTCGAAGCCGTTCTGGGCGCCGAAGTGCATGTTCATGCCCTGGGCGATGGCGTCGGAGATCATCGCCTGGAGGGCGGAGACGGCCGGTTCCTTCAGCGTCTCGACGATCGCCTCGACCAGCGCCTCTCTGGCCTCCTTGAGGAGGCGGCGCACGATCATACGAGTGGCCTGGGTGGCGCCCGCCGCGCCGATCTCGGATAGCCCCAAGGTGAAGGGGGCCGCCGCTTGGGCCGCGATGATCTCCGCCGCGAGGATCGCCAATTGGGCGATCACCGCGACTTTCATCCCGATGATGATCGCCGCACCGGCGTCCAGCGCGAAGGCGATCAACTCGGCCGCCGTGCGCGCGTCGTTGAGGTAGCCGCCGCCGTTGCCCGCGAACTTGTCCCAGGTCTTGCTGAAGCCGTCGATGCTGTCGCCGGAGTTCGCCGAGAGGACGTTGCCGGCCGCGGTCACACCCTCCGACTGGAGCTGTTCGATCGTCGAAGCGAACTCCCGCCACTGGTTGGCGGACTCCATCATTTTGTCTTCGTCGCCCGTCGGCCAGTCGAAGCCGAGCATTTCGAGAACCCACTCGGCCCAGTCCGGCAGCATGAGTGACATGGCAGCAATCCCCCGTAGGACAGCGAAGCGATGACGAAGATGGAGACGAAGATGAAGGCGGAACGCGTGGAGTAGGTGGAGCCGTGGTGGAGACGGGGACGGAGACGAAGACGCTGAGAGTGACGGTCACCCGGCCGGTGATGCGGGTGTGGCAGGTGTCGCGGGGCGTGTGACGCGCGGCGGGCCCTGCGCGCCCTGTGTGCCCCGCGCACCCGCGACTCAGGTGGTGTCAGGTAGTGTTGGGCGCCTTGAGAGCGGCGACCTTCTGGCCTTCGGCCTCCGCGTTGTCGACGTGCTGCTTCATCAGCGAGTCGGTGAAGTCCTCGCCGGCCTCGTGGTTGGCGCCCATGGCCGTCAGCGCACCGCCGACTTCCTGGAGTTTGGCCGCCAGGTGGCCCATCGACTCGTACATGCCGTCGCGCAGCCCCTCGTACACGACGCCGAACTTCTCGCCGACCTCGTCATCGCCCCACGGCGGAGTGTCCTTGCCCTCCAGCCCGGTGAGTGCCGACTGAAGCTTGTCCACGGCTGATTGGTAGCGCGTTCCGATGCTGTCGAAGTCCTTGCCGCCGGCCTTCAGTGAAGGTATATCGGCCTGCAGTCCGTCTCCGGCCATCGTTCCCCCCGTTCCCAATAGATCGTCATGATCAGCACAGCATTTCGCAAATTCTAGTCGCGGGAGTCGGGTTGTGTTCAAGGCCCGACTGTCACAGTGCCGTCACCGATGAGGTGCCGGCGCCGGGGGACGGCGGCTCGGCGGCCGGGCCGGGGGCGGTGGTGGCGCGGTCCAGGGCGCGGAGGGCGAACCAGAGTTCCATGCGGACGTCGGGGTCGTCCAGGTCGGTGTCGAGGAGGGCGGCGATACGGGTGATGCGCTGGCGGGCGGTGTTGCGGTGGATACCGAGAGTGGTTGCCGTGGCCTCCCAATTGCCGTGCTGCGAGAGCCAGTTGTGCAGGGTGCTGAGGAGGGGAGGGGAGTCGGCCAGTGGGGCGAGAAGGGTGCGGGCGTGCTGCTGGGCGTCCGTGGGGGAGACGAGGGAGCTGATGCCGTGAGGGGACGGGGGACGGTGACGTACGAGGGGGGTGCGGCGGGCGACGGCACGGCGTAGGGCGGCGGCGGCATGGCGGTCGGCGGCCGGCAACTCCGTGACCGTCGCGGGTGCGCTGACGCCGAGTGTCCAGCCGGGGTGCGCGGTGACCTCCCGATCGGCGGGGAGCAGGGCGCGTAGGGCCGGGGGTGTGCCGGGGGAGGCGGGGGCCGGAGCGGTCAGGGGGGTGCCCAGGGCGGTGGCGAGGGCGGCGGGGGAGCCGGGTGTGCCGCGGCGGGGCTCGGCGTGGACGACGGTCCAGAGGGGAGCGCCGAGGAGCGGTCCGACGTCGGACGGGGGCGCGCCGATGAGCAGTTGGGTCAGCGCGGTGGCGTGCGCGGTCGTGCCGGGAGCGCGGGTCGCCGACGGGCCGGTGATCAGGGACAGGAGCACGGCGGCCGTGCCGGCGATGGTGTGTGCCGCCGGGGTGTGCGGGGCCGCCGCCACGACGAGGGCGAGGGAGCCGCCGGTGTCGGGGCCTTCGGGGCTGTTGGGGCTGTTGGATCCGTCGGGACTGCGGGTGGTGAGGGCGTAGGCGGTGAGGTAGGTGCTGGGGGTGAGGTTGGTGCTGGAGGTGTGGTCGTGGGGTGTTGTGGTGGCCGGGAGGGTGTCGGTGGCCGAGGACGGGCCGCCGGGCCGGACGACGCCTGACAGCCGGGCGGCGGCGGCCAGGCCGGAGGCGGTGGGGCGGGGTCCGGCCGAGGCGTGCTCGGTGCCGTCCGGGGTGAGCAGGGCGGCCCAGCCGTGCACATGGCGGGCCAGCGCCCGGAGCACGGCGGGCGCCGGGTCGGTGCGGGTGGCGGCTGCGGCGAGCGCGCGCTGGGCGTCGTTGAGCCGGGTCAGTTCGCGGTGCCTGGCCTCTGTGACGGCCTGCCAGACGGCGCTTTCGACGGCGGTGAACGGGGTGCCGGCCGGGACTTCGATCAGCGGCAGCCCGTGCCGGTCGCAGGCCGCCACCAGGGCCTGGGGGACGGCGTCGTGCACCGGCGCGATGCCGAAACCGAGGGCGGCGGCACCGGCGGCGACGGTTCGCGCGGCGTACCAATCGAGGTAGGCGTCCAGGGAGGGTGGAACGGGCAGGGAGGGCGGAGCGGGCGCGTCGGGCGGCGGGGGCACGGGCGCCGGAGACGCCGGAGGCGAATCCCACCCCGCCTCACCCGCCGGACCCGTCCGTCGCTCGGCCCCCACCCCGCCCAACGGACGTGCCACGTCCACCCCGGCCAACGGATGCGCACCACTCACCCCGCCCACCCCATCCACCGGTTTCGCCCCAACCGCCCGTCCACTCAGATGCACCCCAGCCGTCAACAGCAGCTCCCCGCCCAGGAGATACGGCACCGGGTCGGCCATCTCCGAGGTGTGGACCCAGTGGATGGCCACCCCTTCCCGAGGCCCGGCGATCTGGCGCAGGCCCAGATCCGCACGGGCGAGGAGCGCGGCCAGTGGCACGGGTGGTGTGGAGGGGGAAGCGGGGGTGGAAGGGGCGGGGCCGTCTTCCGTCGTGGAAGGGGAAGCGGGGGCGGAAGGGAGGGGGCCACCTTCCGTAGTGGAAGGGGAAGCGAGGACGGAAGGGACGGGGCCGTCTTCCGTCGCGGAGGCGGACGGGGGCCGGGTTCCGGGGGACGGCCGGGGCGGTGTCATGTGCGGACCCTCCACTCGGTGGGGCGGTGAGTGGAGGAAACGTACACTTCAGGGTTGGCTTCCCGCCTCCTAGGGTCAACCCCCTGGGCGAGGCGCCGACCCCACTTCCTCGCGGCCCCGCCCTCTCCCCTCCTCGGCGCAGCTGGAAGGTATGGCCCATGGCTGTCGACTATGCGGTGATCGTCCTCTATTTGGCGGGAATGCTGGCCATGGGCTGGTGGGGGATGCGCCGCGCCAAGTCCAAGAGCGACTTCCTTGTCGCCGGGCGGCGCCTCGGGCCCGCGATGTACTCGGGCACCATGGCGGCGATCGTGCTCGGCGGCGCGTCCACCATCGGCGGCGTCGGACTCGGGTACCAACACGGCCTGTCGGGTGCGTGGATGGTGTTCACCATCGGCCTGGGGCTGCTGGCGCTGAGCCTGTTGTTCTCCGCCCGTATCGCCAGGCTCAAGGTCTACACGGTCTCCGAGATGCTCGATCTGCGGTACGGCGGCGTGGCCGGGATCATCTCCGGCGTCGTCATGTGGGCGTACACCTTGATGCTGGCCGTGACCTCGACGATTGCCTACGCGACCATCTTCGACGTGCTGTTCGGGCTGGACCGTACGGTGTCGATCGTCCTCGGCGGCGTGATCGTCGTCGGGTACTCCACGCTCGGCGGCATGTGGTCGATCACGCTCACCGACATGGTGCAGTTCGTCGTCAAGACGATCGGGGTGCTGCTGATCCTGCTGCCCGTCGCGGTCGTCAAGGCGGGCGGGTTCGCCGCGATGAAGGCGCAGTTGCCCGGCGACTACTTCGCGCCGCTGGGCATCGGTGGCGGCACCGTCTTCACGTACGTGCTGATCTATTCGTTCGGCATGCTGATCGGGCAGGACATCTGGCAGCGGGTGTTCACCGCGCGCGGCGACCGGGTGGCGCGCCTGGGAGGAACCGCGGCCGGTACGTACTGCCTGCTCTACGCGCTGGCCGGAGCGGTCATCGGCACGGCGGCCAAGGTGCTCCACCCGCACCTGGGAAGCCCGGACGACGCCTTCGCCACGATCGTGCGGGACGCGCTGCCGGTCGGCGTGCGGGGACTGGTGCTGGCGGCGGCGCTGTCCGCGGTGATGTCGACGTCGTCGGGTGCGCTGATCGCCTGCGCGACGGTGGCCAACAACGACATCTGGGCGCGGCTGCGGCGCGGCGTGGGACGCGGGCGGGCACCGGTCGACGGCACCGGATCCGGTGCCGGTCAGGCCGCGGAGGGGACGCACGACGAGGTCCGGGGCAACCGGGTCTTCATCCTGCTGATGGGGGTCGCGGTCATCGGCCTCGCCTGTGCGCTCAACGACGTCGTCGAGGCGCTGACGCTCGCCTACAACGTGCTGGTCGGCGGCCTGCTGGTGCCCATTCTGGGCGGGTTGCTCTGGAAGCGCGGCACCGCGGCGGGCGCGCTCGCGGCGGTGGCCGCCGGCGGGCTGACGGTGATCGGCTCGATGGCCGCGCTTGGCGTGCTCGCCAACGAGCCGATCTGCTACGGGCTTTCGGCCTCGCTGCTGGCGTACGTCGTGGTCAGCCTGGCCGGTGAGCCGACGGACGCGGCGGTGCTGGCCGCCTGGCGCGCCCGGCTGGCGGGCACGCCGGAGGCCGCCGGGGCGCCGGAACGGCAGGCGGTGGCGGCCGGAGCCGGCGCACCCGGGCGTGCGGAGGCGGCTGCGGTCCCGTCGGCTCCCGGCGCCACCACCACTCCGCCTTCGGAACGGGCCTGACCGGCCTGCCTTCACGCCCACCCACCTGTCTCTCCCCCCGACGAAGGGCACATGTACTCATGAGCACCACCCCTCCCGCACCGCATCAGCACCGGCGTACCGGCGGCGACCTGGTGGTGGAGTCGCTGGCCGCGCTGGGCGCCGAAACCGTCTTCGGTCTTCCGGGGCAGCACGCACTCGGGGTCTTCGACGCGCTGCGCCGCTCCGCGCTGCGCTACGTCGGGCTGCGGGTGGAGAACAACGCGGGCTTCGCCGCGGACGCCTACGCCCGGACCACGCGCGGGGTGGCCCCGCTCCTGGTCTCCACCGGGCCGGGGGCGCTGATGACGCTGGCGGCGCTCCAGGAGGCGGCGGCCGGGTCGGCGGCCGTGCTGGCGATCGGCAGCCAGGTGCCGCGGGCCGGTCTCGGCGGTGGCCGGCACGGCTATCTGCACGAACTGACCGACCAGAGCGCCGTGTTCCGGGGCGTGGTCAAGTCCGTGCACACGGTGCGGACCGCCGCACAGATCCCGTCGGCGGTGGCTGCCGCGTGGGAGTCCGCGCTGAGCGTCCCGCACGGGCCGGTGTGGCTGGAGATTCCGCAGGACGTGCTGCTGGCGCCGGCCGACGTCCCGCCGGTGGCCGGACTGCCGGTCCGTCCGAAGGCGGCGGCGCCGCGCCCGGAGGTGATCGCGGAGGCGGCGGAGCGGCTGACCCGGGCACGGCGGCCGGTGATCCTGGCCGGCGGAGGCGTCGTACGGGCCGGGGCGGAGGCGGAACTGCTGGCGCTCGCCGAGCTGTTGGGGGCGCCGGTGGCCTCGACGTTCGGCGGGAAGGGCGCCTTCCCGTGGGAGCACCCGCTGTCGCTGCGCTCCTGGATGGAGGACCGCTACACCACCGACTTCCTGGAGGACGCGGACACGCTCCTGGTCGTCGGCTCGGGTCTGGGCGAACTCTCGTCGAACTACCACACGTTCCGGCCGCGCGGCGGTGTCGTGCAGGTCGAGGCGGACCTCGGGAAGCTGGAGGCCAACCACGCGGCGCTGGGCATCCATGCCGACGCCGGGCTCGCCCTGCGTGCGCTGGTGGACGCGGTACGGGAGCGGCAGGGGCAGGCGTGCGGAGCGGGGGAGTGGCAGGCGGAGGATGCCGTCGCCGGCCTGCTGGCGCGGGTCCAGGAACGGATCGACGGGCAGCGACTCGGCCTGGAACAGCGGGTGCTGGCCGCTGTGCGGGACGCGCTGCCCGATGACGCGGTCAGTTGCTGGGACATGACGATCCTGGCGTACTGGGCCTGGTCCGCCTTCGATCCGCGCCGGACGAACGCGCTGCACTCGGCGCAGGGCGCGGGCGGCCTGGGCTACGGCTTCCCCGCCGCGCTCGGCGCCGCCGTCGCGGACCCCGCGCGGCCGGTGCTCGCGGTGTCGGGGGACGGCGGCGCGATGTACTCGGTCGCCGAACTCGCCACCGCCCGCCAGTACGACCTGCCGGTCACCTGGCTGATCGTGGACGACGGCGGCTACGGCATCCTGCGCGCGTACATGACGGACGCGTTCGGCGAGGCCACCGCCACCGAGCTGGCCCGCCCTGACTTCGTCGCGCTCGCCGAGTCCTTCGGCGTCCCGGCGGTCCGTACGAGCCCGGAACGGCTGCGTACGGACCTGGCGGCGGCGCTCGCCGCACCCGGGCCGCGGGTCGTCGTCCTCCCGGCCCGGCTGCGGATGTTCGCGCCGACGCATCTCACACCGGCTTCTGGCACGCCGACGCCTCTTACGGAGCGGTCGCCGGATGCGGAAGAGCCCCGGGGGACGACGGAGCGGTAGGGGATGGGGAGGCGGCAGGGGCCGGGGAGGCGGCCGGGGTCGTACGGAGGCCGGCCGCCGCTGCTCCGCCCACCCGTCCCTGCAACAGCCGGGACAGGGAGGCGTGGACGTCGTCGACGGAGCGGTGCGGCTGGAACGCCTGCCAGTCCAGGGCGGCCACCAGGACCATGCCGAAGAGGGCGGACGCGGTCAGCGGTATGTCGATGTCGTCGCTGAGTTCACCGGCGTCGACGCCGTCCCGCAGGACGGATTCGACGACGGCGAGCGCCCGGCCGCGCACCGACTTCAAGGTGGCGCGCCAGGTGCGGTTGGTGCGCCAGAGCTCGGCGACGTAGAGCTGGGTGAGGGACGGGGATCCCGCGATGAAGTCGAGGCCCGCCCTGACCATCGCGTCCAGCGCGTCGATCCGGGTGCCGCCGCGCTGTGACGTGGTGTCGGCGGCGTGCCGCAGGGAGGCGGCGAGGAGGTCGATGCCGTCCCGCAGGAGTTCTTCGAAGAGGTCGTTCTTGCTGGTGAAGTTGTAGTAGACGGTGCCCTTCGCGACGCCGGCGCGGTCGGCGATCTCGTCCACGGTCGTGGCGGAGAAGCCCTGTTCGGCGATGAGGGTGACCGCGGCGTCGAAGAGCTTGCGGCGAGTGCCCGCACGCCGGGCGGCCCGGGAGCCGGCCGCGGGGGCGGTGCCGTGCGGGGGGCCGGCCGGGTCGCCGGGCCCGGCCGCCGGGGCGGTGCCGATCGTGGCACCGCCCCGGCCGCCCGTGAGGTCGGTCGTCACAGGCTGAGTTCCGGATGCAGGTCCTTCATCCGGACGACCTGCCGGCCGCGCGCCGTCAGCGCGGTGAGCGCCAGCGCGCCGACGGCGAAGACCGCCAGGACGATGCTGCCCTGCCAGACGATGGCCAGATCGCCGCCGGTGATGAGCCGCCGCAGGCCGTCGACGACGTAACTCATCGGCAGGAACGGGTGGATGGCGGCGAAGAAGCCGGGGCTGGTCTGCACCGGGTACGTGCCGCCCGCCGAGGTCAGCTGGAGCATCAGGATGACCAGGGTGAGCACCCGGCCCGCCGGGCCGAATACCGCGCTCAGCAGCTGGATGATGGCGGTGAAGCAGGCGGTGGCCAGCAGCAGATAGCCGACCGTGGCGCCCGCTCGGGCCATTTCCAGGCCGAGGCCCCAGTGGAGCACCGCCATCAGCGCCAGCACCTGGGTGACGCCGATCGCGAAGGCCGGCAGCCAGGAGCCGATGGCTATCCGCCAGCCGGGTGCGCCGGCGGCCAGGGCACGCTTGCTCAGCGGCTGGAACAGCATGAAGGCGACCATCGCGCCGACCCAGAGGGAGAGCGGGATGAAGTAAGGGGCGAGCCCCGTACCGTAGTTGGGCGCCTTGTGCATCGCCTTGGAGGCCAGCTCGACCGGGTCGGACATGACGTCGGTACGCGCGTCCCGGTCCTTCTTGTCGTAGTCCGGGATCTTGGCGACGCCGCTGTTCAGGCCGTCGGCCAGCTGGTTGGAGCCGTCCTTGAGCTTGTAGATGCCGCCGTTGAGGGAGACCGCGCCGTCCTCCAGCTTGCCGAGGCCGCTGCCGAGCTGGTCGGTGCCGTCCTTGGCGTCGCCGATGCCGCGGTGGACCTGGCCGGCGCCGTCGGCGAGGTCGCCCGCGCCGCCCGCCAGCTTGCCGCTGCCGTCGGCGATCTTGCCGCTGCCGTCGGCGAGCGCGCCGAGTCCGGTGACGAACTGGTCGGCGCCGTCGGCCACCTGGTGGGCACCGGCGTTCAGCTTGTTGAGCTGCGCTATCTGCCCGTCGGCGTTCTTCGCGATGGCCGGGACCTGCTCGGCGACCATCACCGCGCCCTGGTGTATCTCGCGCAGCTTGTCGCGGGAGGAGTCCAGGTCGATGCGGGAGAGGGCGTTGTCGACCTTCTCGATGGCATCGACGGCCGCCGCCGTACCGGCCGCGACACCCTTCTGTTCCGCGCAGCTGGAGTCGGTGGCGGTACCGCCGCAGTTCTTCTGATAGAGGGCTGCCGCGTCATCGGCGGCCTTGCGCGCCTTGGCCAGCGACTGCGAGGAGTTGCCGCGCAGGGTACCCAGGTCGTGGTCGAGGGCCTGGGTGAGGTCGGCGACGAACTGGGCGCTGTCGGCGATCTCCTGGCTGTGCTTCTTGAGGTAGGGCAGGTCCTTCTTGGCCAGGCCCTGGACCTTGGTGACCAACTCCTGCGTGCCGTCCGCGACCTGGCCCGCGCCCTTGCTGAGCGCACGGGCCTTGGCCTGTGCATCGGTGACGCCGCTGTGCAGGTCGCCGGCGCCCTTGCTGAGCTGCCCCGCCTTGTCGTGCAGGGTGTCAGCGCCGTCGCTGACCTTGCCCGAGCCGTCGTTCAGCTCGCCGAGGCCGCCCGACAGCTTGCCGGTGCTGTCCTTGGCGGTGCCGAGGCCGTCGGCGAGCTTGCCCGCGCCCTTCTTGGCGTCGCCGAGCCCGTCGTCCAGCTTGCCGGCACCGTCCGCCGCCTTCTCCGTCTGGTCGTGCAGGTCGGAGAAGGACACGAAGATCTTGTCGAGGAACTGCCGGGAGGACTTCGCCGACGTCTTGGCGCGGATCTCCGAGAAGACCGTTTTGGAGATCGAGCCGACGATGTAGCTGTTGGCGTCGTTCGTACGGACCTGGAGCGCGCCGGTCTGCGGGTCGTCACCGCCACTGGAGGCGATGCGCTTGCTGAAGTCCGATGGCACGGTCAGCGAGAGGTAGTACGTGCCGTCCTCGACGCCCTTGGCCGCCTCGGACGAGCTGACCTCCTGCCAGTCGAAGGTGTTGCTGTCCCGGACGCTCTTGGCGAGCTGGGTGCCCGCGTCCAGCTGCTTGCCGTCGGCCTTCGCACCCTTGTCGTCGTTGACGAGCGCGACCGGGATCTTGTCGAGCCGGCTGTAGGGATCCCAGAAGGACCACAGGTAGAGGGCTCCGTAGAGCAGGGGGATCAGCGTGAGGGCGATGATGCCGAGCCGGGGGAGCTTGCCCCGGCCGAAGCGCCTCAGCTCAAGCGCGGCCAGTTTCGGCGAACGCATCCGCTGTGTCCTCCTCGTGGGTGTCGGCCGGGCCGTGCGGGCCGGCGGCGGTCGTGGGGTCGGTGGCCGCTTCGCGCGCGGGAGCGTCCTGGGCCGTCGTGCGGACGATCAGCGCATCGCCGGGGGCGTCGCTGCCCGCGGCCACGACGGTGATGCCGGCCCGCGCGAGGTCGCGCAACAGCTGCCAGGCCAGGTCGCGTTCGGCCGCGGAGAGCTTGAGGTCGACGTCGTCGACGGCGAGCAGATGCGGGTCGTGCAGCACGCCGAGCGCGACGGACAGCCGCAGTGCTTCGATCCGTTCGAGGTCACGGACGGCGGTGCGCAGCCCCTTGGGCAGGGTCTCGGGGTCGAGCCCCGCGGTCGCGAGCGCGGCCTCGATCCGGGCCCGGCGGGCTTCCTTGTGGCCCCGGCTCCAGGGGAGCGCGAGCGGCGAACCCTTGAGGCGGCGGCCCAACAGGGCGGCCTCCTTGAGGTGTTCGGCGACGGTGAGGGCCGGTTCGAGGTCGGCGACACCGGGCACATGGGCGATCGCGGTGCGGCTGCGCACCGTGCCCATCCGCTTCGGCAGCGGGAAGCCGGCGACCGTGGCGTGGCCTTCGGTGATCCGCATCCGGCCGGTGAGCGCGAGCAGGAGGCAGGTGCGGCCGGAGCCCGAAGGGCCCTGTACGGCGATCAGTTCGCCCGGTTCCGCGGAGATGTCGACACCTCTGAAGGCCCATCCGCGTGGGCCCTCGACTCCGATTCCCCTGGCGATGACCGCCGCCCCCTGACGGGTGGTGTCCACTGCCCCTCCTTTGTTCTGACTGGTCAGTCTAAAAGTTTGCCGTATGGATGGCCCTGTTGGCAATCGGAGGCACCAGGTCTGGCGGAGCTGCTGCGTCCGGCGGCATCCCGGCCTAATCTCGCCCTGACCTCGCGGCGACACCGCGAGGTTCCAGAGCAAGTCCGTGCCGGGGCAGCCGCGGTGCGGGCCGCGCACGGACGACGGAGAGCGATGACTCACTCGGCACACCACCCTGCGGAGCCGCCGGCCCAGCATGCCGACGGCCGGCCCGCCCGCCGCCGGAACCCCCGGCCGCACCGACTGGTCTCCCCGCTCCTCGCGGGGGCACTGGTCGCCGCCCTGTCCCCCGCCTCGGCGCACGCCGCGACGGACCCGGGAAGCGCCCCGCAACCACCACCCGCCGCGAACGCACCGTGCGCCAAGGGCGGCGGCTGGACGGCGACTTCCCCCCGCATCGACCCCGACGACAGCCATCACGCCTTCGTCGGCAACGGCTACCTCGGCCAGCGGGTACCACCCAACGGCACCGGCTACGCCGCACCCGGAGGAGAGACCGGCTGGCCGCTGAAGACCCCGGAGTACGACGGCTCGTTCGTCTCGGGGCTCTACGCCAAGGGCCCCGAGAACGTCGAAGGCCGGCAAGCCATCGCGGCGATCCCCACCTGGACCACCCTCGACGTCGCCACCGGTGGCGCACACGCCGAGACCTTCTCCTCGGCGACCGCCCCCGGACGGATCTCCCACTACCGCCAGACACTCCACCTGCGCTGCGGATTCGTCCGCACCTCCCTGACCTGGACCGCCGCCGACGGCCGCGCCACCGACCTGGTCTACGACGTACTCGCCGACCGCACCGACGCGCACACCGGCGCCGTGCGGCTGCGGATGACGCCCCACTGGAGCGGCACCGCCACGGTCACCGACGTACTCGACGGACGCGGCGCCCGCCGGATGAAGGCCGCCGGCACCCCGGCACCATCCGGCGGCGGCACCATGGACGTCGCCTTCCGCACCGACGGCACGAAGACCGAGGGTGCCGTCGCCTCGACCCTGCGTCCGGGGCACGGGGTGCACCCCCGCCCCGTCCGGCAGCCGAAGCAGGCGTCCGGCCTGACCAACCGGCAGAAGGTGACCTTTCCCGTCCGCAGTGGCCGCTCGTACCGGCTGACCAAGTACGTCGGCGTGGACACCGCCCTCACCTCCCGCACCCCGCGGGCCGCCGCGGACGCCGCCTCCCGGCGGGCCGCGGGACGCGGCTGGGACACGCTCTTCGCCCGGCACACCGCCGCCTGGCAGAAGCTGTGGCGCAGCGACATCGAGGTCAACGGGCGGCCCGACCTCCAGTCGTGGGTGCGCTCGGCGCAGTACGGGCTGCTGTCCAGCACCCGCGCCGGCAGCCGCAACAGCATCGGCCCGACCGGACTGACCAGCGACAACTACGCCGGCGAGGTCTTCTGGGACGCCGAGACCTGGATGTATCCGGGGCTGCTGGCGACCCACCCCGCGCTCGCCAGGTCGATCGTCGACTACCGCTACAAGACCCGCGCCGGGGCCCGCGCCAACGCCGAGAAGCTCGGCTACGACGGGCTGTTCTACGCCTGGACCAGCGGCAGCAAGGGCGACCTGTGGAACGAGTGCCACAGCTGGGATCCGCCGCACTGCAAGACCCAGAACCACCTGATGGGCGACATCTCCCTCGCCACCTGGCAGTACTACCTCGCCACCAAGGACACCGCCTGGCTGAAGGCGCGCGGCTGGCCGGTGCTCAAGGGCATCGCTGAATTCTGGGCCTCCCGGGCCACCCGCAACGCCGACGGCAGCTACTCCGTCAAGAACGTCGCCGGGCCCGATGAATACAGCAACGGTGTGGACGACGGCGTCTTCACCAACGCCGGCGCCGCCACCGCGCTGCGGCACGCCGCCCGCGTCGCCGAGATCCTCGGCGAGCGCGCCCCCGCCTCCTGGAAGACCATCGCCGACAAGCTCCGTATCCCCTACGACGCGAAGAACAAGGTCTTCCAGCAGTACGACGGCTACCGGGGCACCACCATCAAGCAGGCCGACACCGTGCTGCTGATGTACCCGCTGGAGTGGCCGATGCCCCAGGAGCGGGCCGCCGCCACCCTCGACTACTACGCCGCCCGCACCGACCCCGACGGCCCGGCCATGACCGACTCGGTGCACGCCATCGACGCGGCCGGCATCGGTGAGCCCGGCTGCTCGGCCTACACCTATCTCCTGCGCTCCATCAAGCCGTTCGTGCGCGGCCCCTTCGCGCAGTTCTCCGAGGCGCGGGGCGACAAGGCGGGTGCCGAGGATCCGCACGCAGGGAAGCCCGCCCAGGACTTCCTCACCGGCAAGGGCGGCTTCCTCCAGACCTTCACCCACGGTCTGACGGGACTGCGGCTGCGCGAGGACAGCGTGCATCTCGACCCGACGCTGCCGCCGCAGCTGTCCGAAGGCGTCACCCTGCGTGGGCTGCACTGGCAGGGCAGGACGTACGACGTGGCGATCGGCGCGGACCACACCACCGTGCGTCTCACGGCGGGCGAGCCGATGCGGATCGAGGCGCCGGAGGGCGACAGGGTGGTGAGCGCGAGCATGCCGGTGGTGCTCAAGACCCGCCGCCCCGACCTGACGCCGACGTCGAACGCCGCCCGCTGCACCCCGGCGAAGGCCACGTCCGAAGAGCCGGGCATGTACGCCGCCGCCGCGGTGGACGGCAACACGGCCACCGCCTGGGTGCCCGACGCCGCCACCGGCACGCTCACCGTCGACCTCGGCCGCGTCCTCCGCGTCGGCCAGGTCACCCCGCACTGGAACGCGACCGCGCCGAAGTCCTATGTCGTGCAGGTCTCGCGGGACGGCAGGCACTGGACCGGGACCGGCTACGCCGGCCGGACGCCGGCCCGCTACGTACGCGTCGTGGTGCACGGCGACGGGACACCGGCGGCCGACGGCACTCCGAAGAAGCATCCGGGGATCTCGGAGCTGACGGTCGACAAGGCCACCGGAAGCGGGCGCTGACCCGCCTCGCTGCCGGGAGTGCGGTGGCGGGTGCGGCCGGGGTGTCCACAGCCCCGGCCGCACCCGGCCGTTGCCCGCCCCGATGTCCGGCGGACGCCCCGGCCGTCCGGCGCCGTGCTCGGGGCCGTCGGCCGGGGGCCGCTCGTCCCCGCATAAGGAAGGGGAGGCCGTCGCGATGCAGCGCGGCGCCGCGGCGGCGGATGCGGGTGTTCCCGCGAGCAGGGCGACGGCGGCTGCTCCGGCGAGCGCCACCGCGAGGCGGCAGCAGGTCTGTGATGTCATGTCACTCAGCGTGACGGCTGCGGGCTCCGGTCTCGTCAGGGATCTCCCCAAGACCACCCGAATCCGCCCCTGAGGCCGGGTAAGGGGCGTCACCCGGTGGCCGCCGACCGTCCGGTGCCATTCCTTGCGCCACCCCCGATGCCACCCCGACGCGGCCCCGACACCTCCCCGACGGAACCCCCATTCGACCCCTCGAATTGTTACGACGGGATGAAAAACACACGTCGCGGTGTTGGAGTCTTCGATCAAGGGTCGAGGTGCGGGAGGCATCGGGTGACGGGGACGGATACGGCACGACAGGGCTGGACGCGGCGGTTGCTCCGCGACTGCCTGCACTACCGCAGGGACGTGCTGCTGGCGCTCGGCTCCTCGCTCGGCGGTATGGCCGTGATGGCGCTCGTCCCGCTCGTACCGAAGCTGATCATCGACGACGTGATCGTCAGCCACGACCGCCCGCTCGCCCCCTGGGCGACACTCATGATCGTCGCCGCTGTCGTCGTCTACGCCCTCACCTACGTACGGCGCTACTACGGCGGCCGGCTCGCCCTCGACGTGCAGCACAGCCTGCGCACCCGCATGTTCGGCTCGATCGCCCGGCTGGACGGCCGACGGCAGGACGAGCTGAGCACCGGCCAGGTCATCGGCCGCGCCACCAGCGACCTTCAGCTCATACAAGGGCTGCTGTTCATGACGCCCATGATGATCGGGAACGTCCTGCTGTTCGTGGTCTCCCTGGTCGTCATGGTGATCCTCTCCCCGCTGCTCACCGTCGTCGCGCTGGCGGTCGCCCCGGCCCTGTGGTTCATCGCCAAGCGCAGCCGCGACCGGCTCTTCCCCGCCACCTGGTACGCGCAGGGCCAGGCCGCCGCGGTGGCCGGTGTCGTGGACGGCGCGGTCTCCGGCGTCCGGGTCGTCAAGGGCTTCGGGCAGGAGGAGCAGGAGACCGGCAAGCTCAGGGAGGTCAGCCGCAGGCTGTTCGCCGGGCGGCTGCGCACCGTACGCCTCAACTCCGTCTACACCCCCGCCCTCCAGGCCGTCCCGGCTCTCGGCCAGGTCGCGATGCTCGCCCTGGGCGGCTGGATGGCCACCCGGGGGCAGGTCACCCTCGGCACCTTCGTCGCCTTCTCCACCTACCTCGCCCAGCTGGTCGGCCCGGTCCGGATGCTGGCCATGATGCTCACCATCGGCCAGCAGGCACGGGCCGGCGTCGAGCGGGTCTACGAACTGATCGACACCGAGCCGGTGATCGTGGAACGCGAGGACGCGCACGCGCTCCCCGCCGACGCCCCGGCGAGCGTCGAATTCGACGCGGTGACCTTCGGATACGGCCCGGCGACCGCCGACGGGACGCGGGCCGCGGGCGAGACCCCCGGCACCCAGCAGGCCGGAGCGGCAGGGCAGGAGAGCGCCCCCGCCCGGCCCGTTCTGGACGGCTTCTCGCTGCGCATCGCCCCCGGCGAGACCGTGGCCGTCGTCGGCAGCTCCGGCAGCGGCAAGTCCACCGTCTCGCTGCTGCTGCCCCGCTTCTACGACGTCTCCGCGGGCCGGGTGCTGGTCGGCGGCCACGACGTACGCGACCTCTCCCTGGAATCGCTGCGCGCCGTCATCGGCCTGGTCCCCGAGAGCAGCTTCCTGTTCTCCGACTCGGTGCGCGACAACATCGCCTACGGCCACCCCGAGGCCACCGACGAGCAGATCCGCACCGCCGCCCGCGCCGCCCAGGCCGACGGCTTCATCAGCGAACTGCCCGAGGGGTACGACACCAAGGTCGGCGAGCAGGGCATGACGCTCTCCGGCGGCCAGCGCCAGCGCGTCGCCCTGGCCCGCGCGATCCTCACCGACCCCAGGCTGCTGGTCCTGGACGACGCGACATCGGCGGTCGACGCCCGCGTCGAGCACGAGATCCACGAGGCGCTGCGCGGCGTGATGGCCGGCCGCACGACCCTGCTCATCGCGCACCGCGCGTCGACCCTGGCGCTCGCCGACCGGGTCGCCGTCCTGGACGGCGGCCGGCTGGTCGACATCGGCACCCAGGACGAGCTGGCCGGCCGCTGCGCGCTCTACCGCAGGCTGCTGACCGACCCGGATGAGCTGGGCGGCGTCGCCCACGACCCGGCGGGTGAGGCGGTGTCCGGCGCGTTCGGCGGCGAGTACGCGGCGTCCGGTCTCCTCACCCTCGACCCGGAGATCCCCGAGTCCGTCCCGGACACCGACCCCGACGTCCTGCACACCGACGACCCTGACGCCCCGCACTCCGCCCCCGACGGGGCCCGCGCCGGGACGGCGGGGATCACCCCCGAGCTGTGGGTCCGCCGCGACGAAGAGGCCGTGGCGGTCGCGGCGGGCACGGCGCAGGCCGCCGCTGCCGCGGGCCCCGGCATGGGTGCCGCGATGGCCGGGATGCCCGCCACCCCCGAGCTGCTCGCCCAGGTCGCGGCCCTCCCGCCGGCCACCGACACCCCGGACATCGACGAGCAGCGGGCCGCGCGCTCCGAGCGCTCCTACGGGCTGCGCCGCCTGCTGCACGGCTTCGGCAGGCCGCTGGGAATCGCCCTGGCGCTGGTGGCCGTGGACGCGCTGGGCGGTCTCCTCGTACCGATCCTGATCCGGCAGGGCATCGACGAGGGCGTACGCCGCGGGGTGCTGGCCGGGGTGTGGGCCGCGGCGGCCATCGCCCTCTTCGTCGTCCTCGCCCAGTGGGCCGCGCAGATCGGCTCCAACAGGATGACCGGACGCACCGGCGAGCGGGTCCTGTACTCGCTGCGCGTCAAGATTTTCGCGCAGCTCCAGCGCCTCGGCCTGGACTACTACGAGCGCGAGCTGACCGGCAAGATCATGACGCGGATGACCACCGACGTGGACGCCCTGTCGACGTTCCTCCAGACCGGCCTGGTCACCGCCGTCGTCTCCCTGCTGACCTTCTTCGGCATCCTCGTCGCGCTGCTGGTCATCGACGTGCAGCTGGCGCTGGTCGTCTTCGCCACGCTGCCGCCGCTGATCATCGGCACGTACTTCTTCCGCAAGCAGAGCGTCAAGGCGTACGAGCTGGCGCGCGAGCGGATCAGCGTCGTCAACGGCGACCTCCAGGAGAGCGTCGCGGGACTGCGCATCGTGCAGGCGTTCCGCCGCGAGGGCCTCGGCGCCGCCCGGTTCGCCGACCGCAGCCACGCCTACCGGCAGGCGCGGGTCCGCGGCCAGTTCCTGATATCGCTCTACTTCCCGTTCGTGCAGCTGCTGTCGTCCGTCGCCGCCGCCATGGTGCTCATCGTGGGCGCGGGGCGGGTCGGCGCCGGCACGCTCAGCGCGGGCGCGCTGGTCGCGTACCTCCTCTACATCGACCTGTTCTTCTCCCCGGTGCAGCAGCTCTCCCAGGTCTTCGACGGCTACCAGCAGGCATCCGTCTCGCTGGGCCGCATCCAGGAACTGCTGCGCGAGCCGACCACCACCCCGGCCCCCGAGCAGCCGCGCCCGGTGCCGGCCCTGCGCGGCGAGATCACCTTCGACGACGTCCACTTCCACTACGGCAATCAGGGCGAGGCGTCCGAACAGGCCCTGACCGGCGTCGATCTGGTCATACCCGCGGGCCAGACGGTCGCCTTCGTGGGGGAGACGGGCGCCGGCAAGTCCACCCTGGTCAAGCTGGTCGCCCGGTTCTACGACCCGACGTCGGGCGCGGTCCGCGCCGACGGCACCGACCTGCGCGAGCTGGACCTGACCGGCTACCGCCACCGCCTCGGCGTCGTCCCCCAGGAGTCCTACCTGTTCGCCGGAACGGTCCGGGACGCCATCGCCTACGGACGCCCGGACGCCACCGACGCCGAGGTGGAGGCCGCGGCGCGGGCGGTGGGCGCGCACGCGATGGTCGCCACCCTGGACGGCGGCTACCTCCACGAAGTCGCCGAGCGTGGCCGCAACCTCTCCGCGGGCCAGCGCCAGCTGCTCGCACTGGCCCGCGCCGAACTGGTCGACCCGGACGTGCTGTTGCTCGACGAGGCCACCGCGGCCCTGGACCTCGCGTCCGAAGCCGTCGTCAACCAGGCCACCGACCGTCTCGTGGGCCGCCGGACGACCCTGGTCGTCGCGCACCGCCTGACCACCGCGGCCCGCGCCGACCGGGTCGTGGTGATGGACCACGGCAGGGTCGCCGAGGACGGCACGCACACCGAACTCCTCGCCCGCGGCGGCCGTTACGCCGCCCTGTGGCGCAGCTTCACGGGCGAGGAGGAACCGGCCAAGGTGTGAGGCGCCGCGGTCAGCGGCACACCGGACTCGCCGGCCGGCTGCCGGGCACGCAGTCGGGCAGCTCGCCCGTGCGGTCCACCCGCCGCAGTGCGGACCGCCCGCAGACGCCGCACAACTGCCAGTGCAGGACGATCAGTTGGCCGCCGCAGTGCACCCCTGGTGAGGTGTAGGCGAGGGCCGTCGCGGTGTCCGTTCCGCAGGAAGGACAGGCGCCGGCGGCGGTCACCTGGCACCCCGCACGGCACCCGGCGCACCACCGGTGGCGGGTCCGCGGCCCGGCCGGACGGCCACGGCCGCGGCCAGCGGCAGCAGCCACTCCGCACCCTGCGGCAGCCCGCCGGCCGCGTCGGGGTGCAGGACGAGGACGAAGCCCGTCGCGAGCACGGCCAGGAAGGCCAGTGCCGCGAGGGGCAGGGCGACGTTCAGCTGGAAGGACATGAGGCTCCTCGCTCTCCTCCGCCCCCGGGGCGGGGGCAGTCGCAGGTGGTCACAAGGGCAGTGTGCGCAGCGGGAGAGGGCCGTACCACGGGACGGAGACGCGCGTAGACCTTCCCGGGCAGCACCGTGCCGGTACCGGACACTGGCGAACTCCCGTGTATTTCACGGACAATGACGGTCACTCACGAACGTCTGGTGTCACCACCGGCGGACAGCTCGGGAGAGGCATGACCAGCCGTACCGATCGGGCTCCGGGCCCGCTGGCCGATTTCGCCGCGGAACTGCGGCGGGTGAAACGCGAGTGCGACAACCCCACGGACGGGGTGATCGCCGAGAAGATGCGCTGTTCGCGCAGCGCGGTCTCCGCCTACGTCAACGCGCACCGCTTCCCCGACTGGGAGGCGACCGAGGCGTTCGTGCGGGCCTGCGGCGGCCGGCCGGAGCGGCTGCGCCCGCTGTGGCGCCGCACCGCCGACGCCCTGGACGCGTTGCAGCACGGCGGTACGGCGCGGCAGGTCGTCGGCGAGGCCATGCTGTCCGCGCACTGGTACCGCACCAACCCGGAGTTCTACGGCGCAGCCGCCGAACGGATCCGCAGCGCCCGTGCGTCCGTCCGCGTCACCTACACCCGCTGCGAGCCGCCCACGCACTACACGACCCCGGCGTCGGCCGAGTACTTCGACGCCATCCTGGACTGGGCACGGGAGGGCTCCGACGGCCGCTATGTGCAGCGCGTCATCGGCGTACCCGAGCCCGCCGGGTCGCCGCTGCCGGAGATGCTCGACTGGGCGCGCCGACACCACGATGACACCTGCGGCATCAAGAACTACCAGGCCAGGGTGTTGCGATGGGGCGCGGACGCGGACGGCCTCAACATGGCGCTGATCGACGACAACGTGGTCTTCCTGGCCTTCTCCGGCGGCGCCCAGGAGAAGCTGAACGGCTTCAGCGTGGAGGACCCCACCTTCATGTCGTACTTCTCCGGCTACTTCGACCAGTTGTGGGGAGCGCTGCCCCGCCTCGGCTCCTACCTGGCGCGGCCCACGGCCGGTTGAGCCGCTCCCCGAGGGGCGCGCAGGACACCAGGCACACACCTCACTCGTCGAACGTGAGGACGAAAGGGGCTGGTGGGGCAGCGAAAGGCCCCGATAGGTTCGGCGCGACCTTTGTGACCCCAGGGGAGTGAGTATGCGAAGAACGCTCAGAGGGCTGTTGTCGCTCGCCGTGCTCATCGGCACGGCGGGCGCGGGAACCACCACGGCGGGAGCGGCCACCGCCGCCGGGCCGATACCCAGCGCCACAGCGGCGACCGGCACCGCCGGCCCGGCGTCCGCGGACATCGAGGACCGGATACGCGCGATACCCGGTATGAGCCTCATAGCGGAGAAACCGGTCGACGGGTACCGCTACTTCGTCCTGAACTACACGCAGCCGATCGACCACCGCCACCCCTCCAAGGGCACCTTCCAGCAGCGGCTGACCCTGCTCCACAAGTCGGTGGACCGCCCGACCGTCTTCTTCACCTCGGGCTACAACGTCAGCACCACGCCGTCCCGCAGCGAACCGACCCGCCTCATCGACGGCAACCAGGTCTCCCTGGAATACCGCTACTTCACCCCGTCGAGGCCGCAGCCCGCGGACTGGCGGAAGCTGACCATCCGGCAGGCGGCCGACGACCAGCACCGCATCTACCAGGCGCTGCACCGCATCTACCGCAAGAACTGGATCGCCACCGGCGGCAGCAAGGGCGGCATGACGGCGACGTACTACCGCCGCTTCCACCCGCAGGACATGAACGGCACCGTCGCCTACGTCGCGCCGAACGACGTCGACAACGACGAGGACTCCGCGTACGACCGGTTCTTCCGGACCGTCGGGACCGCCGAATGCCGAAGCGCCCTGCACGCCGTCACCCGCGAGGCGCTGAAGCGGCGTGACGAGATGGACGAGCGGTTCGCGCGGTGGGCGGCGAAGGAGAAGCGCACCTTCGGCCTCTTCGGCACCGTGGACCGCGCCTACGAAGTCATGGTCACCGACCTGGAGTTCGGCTTCTGGCAGTACCAGCCCGCCGCCACCGCCTGCGCCGACGTGCCGAAGCCCGGTGTCTCCACCGACGACCTGTGGACGTGGATGGACGAGGTCGGCGGCTTCGCGAGCTACACCGACCAGGGCATGGAGTCGTACACGCCGTACTACTACCAGGCCGGAACCCAGATGGGCGAGCCCGGATACCGCTACCCGCACCTGAAGGGGCTGCTCAAGTACCCGGGCATCAACAATTCCCGCACGTTCGTGCCGCGGGACATCCCGATGCGCTTCGACAAGCGCGCCATGCCGGATATCGACCGCTGGGTGCGCCACCACGCCGAGCGGATGATGTTCGTCAACGGCGAGTTCGACCCGTGGAGTTCGGAACACTTCGAGCCGGGCAAGGGCGCGAAGGACGCGTACGTCTTCACGGTCCCCGGCGGCAACCACGGCTCGGACATCAGCCTCCTGAAGGACGCGGACCGGACGAAGGCCACCGCCGCACTCCTCGACTGGTCAGGCGTCGGAGCCGGTGAGGTGACGCCGCAGGCGCCGTACGACAAGAAGCTGGACCGGCGCGAGAGCCGTCGGATGCCGGCGCTGCGCCCGTGACCTCCTGACCGCGACAACGGCGCGCTCCGGGCCCGGAGCGCGCCGTTGTGGTGCCGGGGTCAGTACGCCAGGCCGTGCCCGACCGGGTAGAGCGCGGTGTCCGGGGCGTCGGCCCGCATCACCGGCACCGGAAGACGACCCTCCGGTTCCCGCCGTCCCGCGATCACCCGGGCGGCGGCCCGCAGCTCGACGTCCGTCCAGCAGTAACTCGCGAGCCCCGCACGGACCCCGTCCAGCTGCGCGATGTCGTACGGGCCGCGGACCGCCAGCTGCACCACCGGCTTCCCGGTCGCCAGCAGCGCGGCGACCAGGGCGCGCTGCGGGGAGTCAGCGGTCACGTCGTACGTGGCGACCACCACCGCGTCGTGCTCGTCCAGCGCCGCCACCGCGCGGTCGATCAGCTCCTGGGACGGTTTCGGGCCCGTCGGCAGCGCGGTCGCGGTGAAGCCGAGCCCGGTCAGCTCGCGCGCCAGAACATCGGTGGGCGGCCCGCCGGTGCCGGTCGGCGCGGCGGCGTCCACCCCCGCCACCAGCACGCGGCGCTCGCGGCGGCGGGAGAGCGGCAGCAGCCCGCCGTCGTTGCGCAGCAGCGTGGTGGTGCGGTCCGCGATCCGGTCCGCGGTGTCCAGGTGCCGACGGGTGCCGACCGCGTGGTCGACGGCCTGCCGCGAGGTGTACGGATCGGCGAACAGGCCGCGGCGCTCCTTGAGCAGCAGGATGCGCAGCAGCTTGGTGTCGATGTCGTCATCGGCCAGTTCGCCGTCCTTCATGGCCCGCACGACGGCGGCGTGCGCGACGGCGAGGTCCGGCGGGTTGAGCAGCTGGTCGACACCCGCCTTGAGGGCGAGGACCGGCACCCGGGCGTCGCCGTACTTCTCCCGCACGCCCTGCATGGCGAGTGAGTCGGTCACCACCACGCCGTCGTAGCCCAGGTGTTCGCGGAGGACGCCGGTGAGGATGGGGTGCGAGAGGGTGGCCGGGTCCTCGGACGGGTCGAAGGCCGGGACGACGATGTGCGCCGTCATGATCGCGTCGATGCCGGCGGCGATGGCGGCCCGGAACGGCGGGGCGTCGAGCCGTTCCCACTCCTCGGCGGTGTGGTGGATATACGGCAGCCCGACGTGGCTGTCGGTGTCGGTGTCGCCGTGCCCGGGGAAGTGCTTGGCGCAGGCCGCGACCCCGGCGCTCTGGTAGCCGCGCACCGCGGCGGCCACCCTCCTTGCCGCTGCCTGCGGGTCGGCGCCGAAGGAACGGACGCCGATGACCGGGTTGGCCGGGTTGACGTTGACGTCCGCGTCCGGCGCGTAGTCCTGCCGGATTCCCATCGCGTACAGCTCGGCACCGCTGATCCGGCCGGCCGTCCAGGTGTCGTCGCGCGAGCCGGAGGCGCCGAGGGCCATCGCCCCGGGCAGGAGGGTGGCGGGCGCGCCGATCCGCGCCACGGCGCCGTGCTCCTGGTCCGTGGAGATCAGCAGCGGCACCGGCACCCGCTGGGCCGCACCGGCCCGCTGGATGCCGTTGGACAGCTCGGCGATCTGGTGCGGATCGCGGGTGTTGTGCGCCCAGGTGAAGTAGATGATGCCGCCGACGTGGAACCTGGCGATCAGCTCAGCGGCGTTGGTGACGCCGATCTCCTTGCGGTTGGCCTCCACGTCGGCCGGGTCGGGGTCGGTCGCGGAGTGCCCGTAGACCCGCATCACGAAGAGCTGGCCGGCCTTCTCCTCCGGTGTCATGCCGGAGATGAGGCGCCGCAGCCGGTCCCGCGCCGCCGTGGCGCCGCGGTCGTCGGATACGGACGGCGGGCGGACGGCGGCCTGCTCCGCGGCCTGCGCGGGACCGGCCGCGGCGCAGGCGGCGGCTGCCGCTGCGGCGGTGGTCAGGACGGTACGTCTGGAGTGCATGTGCGCTCCTTCCGGAGGGCTGCCCCGGCGAAGTGGAGGAAACGTCCAAGGACAAACGGATAACCCGAAAGTGAGATCGGGTCAATGACCCGGCGGGCGGTGGCGCCCGGCGGTTGCGGACCACCGGGGAATGTGCGGGCCGGACCCCGACGGCGGCTCGGGGCGGGCAGGGATGAGCCCGGACGGCAGGTCAGGGACGACTGAGGGAGAGCCGGGGCGTCAGGTCAGGGACGACTGAGGGAGAGCCGGGGTGGCAGGTCAGGGACGGCTGGGGGAGAGCCCCGACGGTGCATCAGGGGCGGGGCGAGGGATGGCTCAGGGGGCGGGCCGCGCGGCCGGCAGTCCCTGGAGGTGGCGGCGGCCGGCGGCCAGCAGTCCCGGCAGCGGCGCCGCCTGCGGATACCACCGCTTCTCGTACTCCCAGCACAGCCAGCGCCCGGTGCCGGACTCCTCGACCGTCGCGTCCACCGTGCCCGTACCTCTGCCGAGCGCGGCCAGGCAGTCGGCCAGCGGCAGTGTCCCGGTGCCGAGCGCGAGTGGCGTCAGGTTCTCGGCCGACGCGACGTCCTTGACCTGCACATAGCCCAGGTACGGAGCGAGCGCCGCGTGACTTGCGGCCGGTTCCTCGCCGCCGAGCCCGGTGTGCAGCACGTCCCAGAGCGCGCCGACGGACCGGTGCCCCACCAGGCCGAGCACCCGGGCGGCGGCTGCCCCGGTGCGGTGCGAATCGTGCGTCTCCAACAGGACGCGGACCCCGAGCCCGGTGGCGAACGGGGCCAGCGCGGCGAGCCTGCGGGCGGCGTCCGCGTCGGCATCGGCGGCCGGCCGGTCGCCGCCCCCGGGGAAGACCCGTACGAACGGCGCGCCCAGGTCGGCGGCGAGTTCCACCAGTTCCCGCAGCCGGTCCGCCAGATCCCGCTCGCCCGCCGCGTCCTGCTCCTCGGCGACGCGGGCGTACCCGGCGACGGCCAGCACTGTGACCCCCGCGTCGGCGAACTGCCCGCGCACCACGGCGCGTTCGGCCCCGCTCACCCCCGGGTGCACCGGCTCCTCCGGGTGCGCCCGCAGCTCCACCCCCTGGTATCCGGTGTCCACCGCGAGCCGCAGCACCTCGGGCACCGGCATGCCGGGCACCCCCAGGGTCGAGAACGCGTAGCGCACCGCACCGGCATCCCGGCTCGTCCGGCTCATGGGTTCCTCCCGTCCGTGAGGTCACACAGGGGCGCCCCGGGGAGCGTGCCCCGGAGCCGGGCCACCGTACGCCGCGCGGGCCCGCCGCGCAGGGTGGCGGCGCGCCGCGGTGCGGGCTGTTTCCGTCCGGGCGGCGCACCGCTACCGTCGGTTCACCAGCGCGCCGCACCACCGCCGTTGCCGCCGCACCGCGTAAGGGGCCGGACCGTGACACACACGACCGTACGCATCGCCATGAACGGCGTGACCGGGCGCATGGGGCACACCCAGCACCTGGCACGCTCCGTCCTCGCCCTGCGCGACGAGGGCGGCCTGACCGCCGCCGACGGGACGGTGATCAGGCCCGAGCCGGTACTCGTCGGCCGGTCGTCCGACAAGCTGCGGATACTGGCCGACCGCTACGGCATCGACCACTGGAGCTGCGACCTGGACACCGTGCTCTCCGACGGTTCCGTGGGGATCTACTTCGACGCGCAGGTCACGGCGGCCCGCGAGGCGGCGGTGCGCAAGGCCGTCGCCGCCGGGAAGCACGTGTACGTCGAGAAGCCCACCGCGGGCGACGCCGCCGGCGCGCAGGAACTGGCCCGGCTGGCCGAGGCGGCGGGCGTCAAGAACGGCGTCGTCCAGGACAAGCTCTTCCTGCCGGGACTGCGCAAGCTCCGCCGCCTGGTGACGGACGGCTTCTTCGGCCGCATCCTGTCCGTACGGGGCGAGTTCGGCTACTGGGTCTTCGACGGCGGCGGCCTGCCGTCCCAGCGCCCCTCCTGGAACTACCGGGCCGAGGACGGCGGCGGCATCGCGGCCGACATGTTCCCGCACTGGGAGTACGTGCTGCGCGAGCTGTTCGGCCCGGTCACCAGCGTCCAGGCACACCTGAGCACGCACATCCCGCGCCGCTGGGACGAGAACGGCGTGCCCTACGAGGCGACGGCCGACGACGCCGCCTACGCGGTCTTCGAGCTGGCCGGCGGCATCGTCGCGCAGATCAACTCCTCCTGGGCGGTCCGTGTGCACCGCGACGAACTGGTGGAGTTCCAGGTGGACGGCACCGAGGGGTCGGCCGTCGCCGGGCTGCGCGGCTGCCGGATCCAGCACCGCGCCACCACGCCCCGGCCGGTCTGGAACCCCGACGTGCCGTCGGCCGACCGCTTCCGCGCACAGTGGCAGGAGGTGCCCGCCGACGCCGATGACGGCAACGCCTTCAAGATGCAGTGGGAACTCTTCCTGCGGCACGTGGTCTGCGACGAGCCCTGGCGCTGGGACCTGGCGGCCGGCGCACGCGGCGTCCGGCTCGCCGAACTGGGCGTGCGCTCCGCACGGTTGGGCCGCAGGCTGGAGGTCCCGGAGGACGGCGGGTGACGGCCACGCCCGGTCCCGGCGGCGTTGTCGTACCCCGGCGGTACCGTTCGGAGCATGGACAGCACGGTCAAGCCGGCAGTGGTCGAAGGGGTCCTGGAGCGGATCACCTACGCCAATGAGGAGAGCGGCTACACGGTCGCGCGCGTCGACACGGGGCGCGGCGCCGGTGACCTGCTGACCGTCGTCGGGGCGCTGCTCGGCGCGCAGCCGGGCGAGTCGCTGCGCCTGGAGGGGCGCTGGGGCTCCCACCCGCAGTACGGCAAGCAGTTCACGGTCGAGAACTACACCACCGTCCTGCCCGCCACGATCCAGGGCATCCGCCGCTATCTCGGCTCCGGCCTGATCAAGGGGATCGGCCCGCGCATCGCCGACCGGATCACCGAGCACTTCGGCCTGGAGACCCTCGACGTCATCGAGCAGCAGCCGGAGCGCCTGGTCGAGGTGCCGGGCCTCGGCCCGAAGCGGACGCGGCTGATCGGCGCCGCGTGGGAGGAGCAGAAGGCCATCAAGGAGGTCATGATCTTCCTCCAGGGCATCGGCGTCTCGACCTCCATCGCGGTGCGCATCTACAAGAAGTACGGCGACACCTCCCTCTCCGTGGTCCGCGAGGAGCCCTACCGCCTGGCGGCCGACGTGTGGGGCATCGGCTTCCTGACGGCGGACCGCATCGCCCAGTCGGTCGGGATTCCGCACGACAGCCCGGAGCGGGTCAAGGCCGGCCTCCAGTACGCCCTGTCGCAGTCGACCGACCAGGGGCACTGCTTCCTCCCCGAGGAGCAACTGATCGCGGACGCCGTGAAGTTGCTCCAGGTCGACACCGGCCTGGTCATCGACTGCCTGGCCGAGCTGGCGGCCGACCCGGAAGGCGTGGTGCGCGAGAAGGTGCCGGACGGCGAGGGCGGGGAGCCGGTCACCGCCGTCTATCTGGTGCCCTTCCACCGAGCCGAGATCTCGCTGGCCGGCCGGCTGACCCGGCTGCTGCGGACGGACGAGGACCGGATGCCCGCGTTCCGGGACGTCGCCTGGGACCGGGCGCTGGCCTGGCTGGCGCGGCGTACGGGCGCCGAGCTGGCGCCCGAGCAGCAGGACGCGGTGCGGCTCGCGCTGACCCGGAAGGTGGCGGTGCTCACCGGAGGCCCCGGCTGCGGCAAGTCCTTCACGGTCCGCTCCGTGGTCGAGCTGGCCCGCGCCAAGAAGGCCAAGGTGGTGCTCGCGGCCCCCACCGGGCGGGCCGCCAAGCGGCTGTCCGAGCTGACCGGCGCGGAGGCTTCCACGGTCCACCGGCTGCTGGAGCTGAAGCCGGGCGGGGACGCCGCGTACGACGCCGAGCGGCCTCTGGACGCCGACCTGGTGGTGGTCGACGAGGCGTCGATGCTGGATCTGCTGCTCGCCAACAAGCTGGTCAAGGCGGTGCCGCCGGGAGCCCACCTGCTGCTGGTGGGGGACGTCGACCAGCTGCCTTCGGTCGGCGCCGGCGAGGTGCTGCGGGATCTGCTCGCCGAGACGGGCCCGGTGCCCGCCGTCCGGCTGACCAGGATCTTCCGGCAGGCGCAGCAGTCCGGGGTGGTGACGAACGCGCACCGCATCAACTCCGGGGTGCTGCCGCTGACGCAGGGCCTGCCGGACTTCTTCCTGTTCGTCGAGGAGGACACCGAGGAGGCGGGGCGGCTGACCGTCGAGGTGGCGGCCCGCAAGATCCCGGCGAAGTTCGGCCTGGACCCGCGGCGGGACGTCCAGGTGCTGGCGCCGATGCATCGCGGACCGGCCGGTGCGGGCGCGCTGAACGGTCTGCTCCAGCAGGCGGTCACCCCCGCCCGCCCCGACCTGCCCGAGCGCCGTTTCGGCGGCCGGGTCTTCCGCGTCGGCGACAAGGTCACCCAGATCAGAAACAACTACGAAAAGGGCCTCAACGGCGTGTTCAACGGCACGGTCGGCGTGGTCACCGCGCTGAACGCCGACGAGCAGACGCTGACGGTGCGCACCGATGAGGACGAGGAGGTCCCTTACGACTTCGACGAGCTGGACGAACTGGCGCACGCCTATGCGGTGACGATCCATCGATCGCAGGGCAGCGAGTACCCGGCAGTGGTGATTCCGGTCACCACGGGCGCCTGGATGATGTTGCAGCGCAACCTGTTGTATACGGCCGTGACCCGGGCAAAACGACTGGTGGTGCTGGTGGGTTCCCGCAGGGCGCTGGGGCAGGCCGTGCGCACCGTTTCCGCCGGTCGGCGGTGCACCGCGCTGGATCACCGGCTCGCGGGGGCGATGTGAGGGCGCGGCCGACTTCCCTTATCGGGGCGAAGGGGAGCAGGATGGGGCAGGCAGACGGCACTGAGTGCCGTCTGGAGGCCCTATGGCCGACCCCGAGTGCACATCCAAGGTCCAAATGGGGGAAGGTATAGGCAGTCAGGGCACCTCGAAGAAGAGGCACAACGTCGGTGAGGGATGACGTGAGCGACAACTCTGTAGTACTGCGTTACGGGGACGGCGAATACAGCTACCCGATCGTCGACAGCAGCGTCGGCGACAAGGGCTTCGACATCTCGAAGCTGCGCGCCCAGACCGGTCTGGTGACCCTGGATTCCGGTTACGGCAACACCGCTGCGTATAAATCCGCGATCACCTATCTGGACGGTGAGCAGGGGATTCTGCGCTACCGCGGCTACCCGATCGAGCAGCTTGCAGAGCGCAGCACGTTCGTCGAGACCGCCTACCTGCTGATCAACGGTGAGCTGCCCACCGTCGACCAGCTGTCGAACTTCCAGCAGGACATCACGTACCACACCCTGCTGCACGAGGACGTCAAGCGCTTCTACGACGGCTTCCCCCGGGACGCCCACCCGATGGCCATGCTGTCGTCGGTCGTCAGCGCGCTGTCGACGTTCTACCAGGACAGCCACAACCCGTTCGACGAGCAGCAGCGGCACATCTCCACGATCCGGCTGCTGGCCAAGCTGCCGACGATCGCGGCGTACGCCTTCAAGAAGTCGGTCGGCCACCCCGTCGTGTACCCGAGCAACGACCTCGGGTACGTCGAGAACTTCCTGCGGATGACCTTCTCGGTGCCGGCCGCCGAGTACGAGCTCGACCCGGTCGTCGTGGGTGCCCTGGACAAGCTGCTGATCCTGCACGCGGACCACGAGCAGAACTGTTCGACCTCCACCGTGCGTCTGGTCGGCTCCTCGCAGGCGAACCTCTTCGCCTCGATCTCGGCCGGCATCAACGCCCTGTGGGGCCCGCTGCACGGCGGCGCCAACCAGTCCGTGCTGGAGATGCTGGAAGGCATCCAGCGGGACGGCGGCGACGTCGACTCCTTCATCCGCAAGGTGAAGAACAAGGAAGACGGCGTGAAGCTCATGGGCTTCGGGCACCGCGTCTACAAGAACTTCGACCCCCGGGCGAAGATCATCAAGGCGGCGGCGCACGACGTCCTCTCGGCGCTCGGCAAGTCCGACGAGCTGCTGGACATCGCCCTCAAGCTGGAGGAGCACGCGCTCTCCGACGACTACTTCGTCGAGCGCAAGCTCTACCCGAACGTCGACTTCTACACCGGCCTGATCTACCGGGCCATGGGCTTCCCCACCGAGATGTTCACCGTGCTCTTCGCGCTCGGCCGGCTTCCCGGCTGGATCGCCCAGTGGCACGAGATGATCAAGGAGCCCGGTTCCCGCATCGGCCGCCCGCGGCAGATCTACACCGGCACCGTCGAGCGCGACTTCATCCCGGTCGAGCAGCGCTGACGGCTCCGCGCCGCGCACGCTGACACCGGCTCCGGCCCTCGCCCCCACCGGGCGGGGGCCGGACGCGTGCGCGGGCGGTGTCATGGCGGCAGAAACGAAAGCGCCCCGCCTCCAGATCCCCCCACGGGTCCAGAGCACGGGGCGCTTCCCATGTCCCGGTTCGGATTCCCCCCACGGGATCCGTCCGGGCGTTCCGGGTGCACCGCGATCTGCCGGGACGCGCACATTCGGGAGGGCCGCTCAAAGCTCCCCGGGCGCGTCGCCCCGGCCACGCGTAGCCGGGCATGATCCCCCAAGATCAGCACGGCTGTTGCCGTGCAGGCCCCGCCGGGGTGCCTGCACGCCCGGTTAGACTCTCGACCCCCCTCAATGGTTACGTTCAGAACCCTGTGATCTGGGTCTCTTGCCATATAGGGGCGAATGCGGTCAAGGGGAACGAGTTGAAAATCGCGGGCCTCACGTATGGGTGTTGTGCCGCTTGTGAGAGTTTTGTGAATGCCGAGGGGCGGGATCCGGCCGCGCCGCCTGATGCGGATGCCGGAGGGGGCGGGCGGCCACTCACTCACGCCGGGCCGCCCGCCCCCTCCGTTGCCCGGCCCCGCGCCCACGCGCCGGACCGGGTGTGACCGTCAGGCCCGGCCCGCCAGTTCGTAGCCCGCCTCGTCGACCGCCTCGCGCACGGCGGCGTCGTCGAGCGGGGCCTTGGACACCACGGTCACCAGGCCGGTGGCGGCCACCGCCTCGACCGAGCTGACGCCGGCGATCTCCGAGATCTCGGACTTCACCGCGCCTTCGCAGTGGCCGCAGGTCATGCCGGTGACCTGGTAGGTCGCCGTGACCCCGGCCTCCTCCGTCGCGACGGGGCCGGACTGGCAGGAGCCTTCGGGGGTGCAGCAGGAACCGTTCGTCGATGCGGCGGTCATGGGAATCTCCTCGTGGTGCCGATGCGTTCCGTGGGATGCCGAAGTGCCGTACGGCGCCGGGGGTGGCGGGTGCGGCCGACGTGCCTCACGTTATACCCCTAGGGGGTATCAATCCAAGCTTCGGCGCGCTCTGCCGCGCCCCGCACGCGTTGCCGCCCGCAGGGCCACGCGTCAGCCTGGTGAGTACGGGCTCGGGGTGGATCCGAGGAGGCGGGCCGGATGAACGTACTGGCCCTCTACGGGCTGCTCGCGCTCACCACGCTGCCACCGCTGGTCCCCAACTCGGCCCTGCTCGTCACCGCCGGGGTGCTCGCCTCCCACGGAGACCTCCACCTCCCGCTCGTCCTGCTGATCGTGGCCGGCAGCGCCGCCCTGGGAGACGTCCTGATGTACCTCGTCGCCCGGCGGTTCGGCGGCCCGGCGCGCGCCTGGATGCTGCGCCGCGCCCGCCGCCGCGCCCTCTTGGAGTGGACGTCCCGACGGATCGAGCGCTACGGCATCCCGTTCGTCATCGCGGTGCGCTTCCTGCCCAGCGGTCGCATCATCGGCGCCGTGGCCTCCGGCGTGCTCCACTTCCCGCTGCGCAAGTACGCACTCGGCACCGGCATTTCCGAGGTGGTGTGGGCGACCTACTCCGTCGGCCTCGGCTACCTCGGCAGCGCCGCAGCGGGCAACCGGCTCCACGCGGCCGGCATCGGCATCGGCGTCTCCTGCACCGTCGCCGCCCTCGCCACCGCCGTGGAGTGGACGGCCCGCCGTCGCGCCGCCCGGCTCCCCGGCGGTGGCGAGGGCGGTGGCCACCGGACGGGCGGCGCGACCGGGAACCACGGGGGCAACGGGCGCGGGAGCGGCGGCGCGACCGGTGAGGACGGCGCCGGGGGTGGCGGCGGACCGGAAGGCCATGGACGGGCCGTCGAACCGGCCGGCACCGCACCCGAGCCCCCGGGACCGGCGCCCGCACCGGCTGCCACCACGGCACCGGACCTCACTCCCGCACCGGCCGTCACCGGGCCCGCCCGGCAGCCGTGGCCCGACTGTCAGTGCCCGCCCCTACCGTGTCGTCATGACCTCTGAGTCGAGCAGCGGTACGGACCACGGAGCCACGGCCCCCACGGGTGCACCGGCAGTACCACCGGTACGTCTCGCGCCATGGCCGGCGGACGGCGCGGCCCTGCTGCGCAGCCTCAACTCGCCGCAGATGACGGCATATCTGGGCGGCCCGGGAACCGAACAGCAGCTCACCGACCGGCACCGTCGCTACCTCGACCTGTCGGGCCCCGGCCGGATGTACGCGATCGTCCTGCTGCCGACGGGGGACGCGGTCGGCTCGATCGGATTCTGGGAACAGGCCAGGTACGGCGGGCCCGGCTATGAGACGGGCTGGGGCGTGCTGCCGGAATTCCAGGGCCGGGGCATCGCGGTGGCCGCGGCGCGAGCCGTCATCGACGCGGCCCGCGCCGAGGGCCGCCACCGCGCGCTGCACGCCTTCCCCGCGGTCCGCCACGCGGCGTCCAACGCCGTCTGCCGCAGGGCCGGATTCACCCTCCGCGGGGAGTGCTCCGTCGAATACCCCAAGGGGCACCTCCGGCGCGCGTACGACTGGCGGTTCGACCTCGGCGCCGCGCCACCGGCACCGTGCGGACCGGCGGATGAAGCGAGGCCGGTATGAGCCCGCCATGCGCCGCTCGTGGGGGCCCGGAAGACCTCGCTGTGGGGCGGTGCCTCCCGGCGGCACGGCGCACCGGGGTCCGCTCCCGTCACGTGCCGGGACGGCTCAGGTGTCCGCCGCGCCCCGGATGTCCGCGAGGGCGACCGGCTCGCCCGTCCTGCGTGACCGTTCGCACGCCTCCGCCACGTAGAGCGCCTCCAGGGCCTCGGCGGGTGAGCAGGGGCTCGGTGTCCGGCCCGCCGCGACGTCGGCGAATACCCCCAGCTCGGTCACGTACGCGGCGCGGAAACGCTCCATGAAGGTGGCGTAGGGGATGTCGGCCTGCTGCCAGGAGAGTTGGGGTTCGGCCGACGGTAGCGGTGCCCGGTCGTCGAGGCCCACGAACCGTGCCCCTTCGGAGCCGCAGACCTCCAGCCTGACGTCGTGCCCGGCGCCGTTGTAGCGGGTCGCGGTGACGGTGGCCAGGGTGTCGTCGTCGAAGCGCAGCAGTGCCGCGCAGGTGTCGACGTCGCCGCCGGCGGCGAAGAAGTCCGCGCCGCGGTTGGCCCCTTGGGCGTAGACGGAGACCACCTCGCGGCCGGTGAGCCAGCGCAGGATGTCGAAGTCGTGGATGCTGCAGTCGCGGAACAGGCCGCCCGATGTGGGGATGTAGCCGGCCGGCGGCGGTGTCCGGTCGCTGGTGCAGGCGCGCAGGGTGTGCAGCCAGCCCAGTTCGCCGGAGCGCAGCGCCTCGCGGGCGGCACGGTATCCGGCGTCGAAGCGGCGCTGGAAGCCGATCTGGACGGGCGCGTCGCCGTCCTGTGCGCGTGCGACCACGCCGCGGGTGCCGGTGACGTCCAGGGCCACCGGCTTCTCGCAGAAGACCGGTACCCCGGCGTCCAGCGCCTGGTGGATCAGCGGGGCGTGGGCGCTGGTGGCCGCGGTGATCACCACGCCGTCGAGCCCGTCGGCGTAGAGGTCGTCGATGCTGCCGGCCGCCCGGATGCCGAGAGTGGCGGCGAGTGACGTGGCGCGGGCGGTGTCCGCGTCGGCGACGACGAGATCGGTGACGCCGGGGACGCCGCGGAGCGTCTCGGCGTGGAACGCGCCGATGCGCCCGGTGCCGATGAGTCCGATCTTCATGCCTCGGTCCTTTCCAGGGCGGGAGGAGGGTTGGAACGGTCCAATGCTTGCTCGTCCGCACCCTGCATGTCTGGATCTCCGCATGTCAACCCTTGCGTGTCAGGTGCGTTGACGCCGTTCGGGGCGGATGACAGGATTTCGTGCATGGAACGGTCCAAGGAGGGGTCGGGCGGGGAGCGGCCCCCGACGATCCGTGGTGTCGCCGAGCGCGCGGGTGTCTCGAAGTCGCTGGTCTCGCTGGTGCTCCAGGGGTCGCCCCGGGTCAGCGACGCCAAACGGCAGGCCGTCCTGGCGGCCATCGACGAGCTGGGCTACCGCCCGAACGCCGCCGCCCGCAGCCTGGTCGCCCGCCGCACGCACACCGTCGGCGTGCTCATCAACGACCTGCGCAACCCGTGGTTCGCCGAGGTCCTGGACGGCCTCAACTCCGTGCTGCACGCGCACGGCCTGCGGATGCTGATGGCCGACGCGCGGCTCGGCCAGCGCACCGGCGAGGACCTCACCCGCGCCTTCCTTGAGCTGCGGGTCGACGGCCTGGTCGCGGTCGGCACGCTGCCGGACCCCGACGCGCTCGCCGCCGCCGCGGCCCGTCTGCCGGTCGTCGTCGCCGGCACCCACGAGCCGCGGCTGCCACGGGTGGACACCATCGCGAACGACGACGAGCGGGGCGCCCGCCTCGCCACCGCCCACCTCATCGGCATCGGCCACCGCCGCATCGCCCACATCGCGGGCCGTGGCAGCGTCGGCGCGCTGCGGCGGCGCGGCTTCGAGGCGGCGATGGCCGATGCGGGTCTCGCGGACGGCGCGGTGGTCGAACCGGGCGAGCCCACCGAGGAGGGCGGCTACCGTGCCGCCGTGCGGCTGCTCGGCGGGCCGGCCGAAGGGCCGCGCCCCACCGCCGTCTTCGCGTTCAACGACATCTGCGCGGTGGGCGCCCTGTCGGCGGCGCAGGAGCTGGGCCTCGACGTCCCCGGCGACCTCTCCCTCATCGGCTGCGACAACACCTACCTGTCCCGCATCCGGCACCTGTGGCTGAGCACCGTCAACAACACCAGCGGCGACATGGGGCGCCGCGCCGGGCGCTGCCTGCTGGACCGGATGGAGCACCCCGAGCGGGCCGCCGAGCGCCAACTCGTCGCGCCGTCCCTGGAGATCCGCGGCACCACCGCACCGCCGCACTGAGCGCCGGGGGAGCGCACCGGCCCCTTCGATGCCGTCGCCCGCGCCCGCCGTGGCCGGTCGGGAAGGGTCAGTCGTCGGCCGGTTGGGCCCGAAGCTCCCGGTCGACGGCGCGGAGCAGGGTCAGCAGCATCCGGTTCAACGGCGTGGCGATGCCGTGCCGTTCGCCGCCCGCGACCACCGCGCCCGTCAGGTACTCGTGCTCCAACGGGCGCCCCGCCAGCCGGTCGTAGAGCATCGACGAGCCACCGTCAGGCGGCACCATCCCGTAGATCTCCAGCGTCCCTTCCACATCCGAATCGCCGAGCAGGGCGCCCTCGGCGCGGGCCACTGCCGCCGCCTCGGTCAGCAGGTCGCGGGTGAGCGCCGCCATGTCGGGGTCGCGGAAGACACCCATCCGCTGCTGGAGCAGCGCCGTGATCGGGTTGGCCGCCAGGTTGGTGAGCATCTTCCGCCAGGCGGCCGTGGTGAAGTCGGCGACCGGTGTGACATTGAGGTCGCTGTCCGTCAGCAGGTCCCCGAAGCGCTGCGCCAACGGGCCTTCGGGGACGTGCAGTTCGCTGGCGATGTGGTGGGTGATCCGCCCCGGAGCGGTCCGTTCCGCCGAGATGTAGCAGATCGCGGGCAGTACGCCGGTGCCTTCGGGGACGTACGGGGCGACCCGCTCACGGTGGCCGATGCCGTTCTGCAGGACGACGACGGTGGTGCCGGGTCCGCACAGCCGCCGCAGCCAGGGCTCGGCGCCCGCCGTGTCCTGCGCCTTGGTGGTCAGCAGCACCCAGTCGACGGGTGTCGCCAGGTCGGGGTCGGTGAGGGCGGGGACCGCGGCGTGCCAGGTGCCGCCGTCGCCGGTGACGCTGATGCCGTCGACCGGTGTCCGCACGCACAGCGTGACGTCGAGCCCGGCGCGGTGTGCGAGTGCGGCGACGTAGCCGCCGATCCCGCCCGCGCCGATGACCGCGCTCCGGCCGGAGGGGTGAGGTGTCTTCGCCATGCGGAGAGCGTAGGCGGCCGGTCCGCGCACGGCGGCCGTACCCTGCCAACCCCCGCCGCCCGCAGGCATGGTGGAGGCCCCGCGCCGGTGGGACGCGGGGCCGCAGGACGGTCGTGGCTAACGCCCTCCGCGATGTCCTGGCCTGCGGGCCGCCCAGGCTCTGACCGTGTCGGCGAGCCAGTAGGGTCTGCCGCCCTCCACCAGGTCCGGATCGGGCAGCAGGCCGTTCTTGCGGTACGAGCGCACGGTGTCGGGCTGCACCCGGATGTGTGCGGCGATCTCCTTGTACGACCAGAGCCTCGGGTCGGTCATCTCTGCGGCACCTCCCTGGGAACGTACGCGGGGCCGGCCCGGTGCGAGCCGACGGACTGCCGCATACGACGTGGGTGATCACTCACCCTGTCCCCGGACAACGACACCGAGTGACCGGCGGGCCGCGGCTGTTGAGCGCCTGTGACGCAAACCCCGTGTAATCGTGACAGTTGTGACATGGGCGGTACGGCGGTGACGAAGATGTGACACAACGCGAGGGGGCGTCGGCGGGCCCGCGGTGCCCGGACGTGCGGGGGCGGGCCGCCCCGGGAGGGACGACCCGCCGCCGTCGCGAGCGCGGCGCCCGGGGATCAGGAGGAGAGCGCCTTCCAGGTCTTCTTGCCGACCCTCCCGTCGGCGGTCAGGTGCTTCGCCTTCTGGAACTTCTTGACGGCCGCCAGCGTCTTGTCGCCGAAGTAGCCGGTCAGGCTGCTCCAGGGCAGGTACTTGCGGTTGGCCAGCAGGCACTGGACCTGCCTGACCCGGTCGTTGAGCTGGCCGTGCACGGTCAGCGCGCTCCCGCTGTAGTAGGCGCAGGCCGCCATCGGCCCGGCCGGACCCTCCGCGGGCCCGGCCGCGGACGCCGGTACGGCCAGCAGCCCGGCCGTCATCAGGCCCGCGGACACGGCCAGGACGGCCGAGCGGCGGGCGGTATGACGCAGTGTGGTGGCCTTCACGGTCATGGCATTCACGATGTCCACCGTTTCCCCCGTTGGATGTGATTCCACCCGTATCCACGCACGCCGGACTGCCGCGGTTCCGCCCGCCGCACCCACCCGGCCGCCATTTCCGGTACGCCAGGTGACGTACGCCAACTTCCGTACGGGCCATGGCGCGTCAGGGCGTCGTGGCCGCCGCTCTGCGCAGCTCCTGTTCCAGGTCCTCCAGGGCCAGCCCCTTGGTCTCCGGCGCGTACCGCTTGCAGAACAGCAGCGACAGCACGCACATCACGCCGAAGAACCAGAAGGTGGCACTGGCGCCGACCGCGTCGAGCAGCACCGGAAAGACCAGCGCCACCGCGAAGTTGACCAGCCACATCACGAAAACCGCCGCGCCCATGGCCAGCCCACGGACCTTGAGCGGGAACATCTCGGCGAGCAGCAGCCACACCCCGGTGTTCAGCGTCCCCTGCATGAAGCCCATGTAGAGCACCATCAGGGCGAGCACCAGCACACTGACCGCGACGCCGTGCGGCAGCCGGAAGGACGCGCCCAGCAGGGCCAGCGACACCGTCATCCCGGCCAGCCCGGTGAGCAGCAGCGGGCGGCGGCCCACCCGGTCGATGAGCGACATCCCGATCGCCGTGGCGACCACGGAGACCGCGCCGACGGCGATGGTGGCGGTGATCGCGGCGTTTGTACCGAGCCCCGTCGACGCGAGGATCTTGGGCGCGAAGTAGATGACGGCATTGACGCCGGTGATCTGCTGGACGACCGCGAGACCGATACCGACCAGCAGCAGCCGCCGCACCCACGGCGTACGCAGCTCCTGCCAGGCGCTTCGCCGGGCGTCCGCCTCCAGGTCGCGCGCCCGGTCGATGCGCGCCAGCTCGGCGGCGACCTCTCCGGCGGGCAGCGTGCGGCGCAGCACCCGCGCCGCGTCGTCAGGCCGGCCCCTGCTGATGTACCAGCGGGGGGTGTCGGGCAGGAAGAACAGCCCGGCGAACAGCGCCACGGCGGGCAGCGCGGCCATGCCGAGCATCCAGCGCCACGCCTCCCACTGCGCCAGTACGGCGTTGATCAGGTAGGCGAGCAGCTGACCGCTCACGATCATCAGCGAGTTGAAGGACACCAGCCGCCCGCGGATGTGCGGCGGCGCGATCTCGGAGAGGTACAGCGGGGTGATGACCGACGCGCTGCCGACGGCGAGGCCCAGCACGAAACGCGCCACCGCCATGAACGGGACCGTCGGCGCGAGCGCGACGGCCAGCGCCCCGCCGATGAACACCGCGCCCGCCCACAACAGGGAGGTGCGGCGGCCCAGCGAGTCGGCCATCCGCCCGCCGGCCAGCGAGCCGAACGCCGCACCGATCAACAGGGCGCTGGTGATGACCCCCTCGCCCAGGGAGGACAGGCCGAAATGGCCCTCCATGAAGGGCAGCGCGCCGGACACCACCCCGGTGTCGTAGCCGAACAGGGCGCCGCCGAGCGCGGCGATGGCGGCGATGCCGACGATGAAGCGTGTGGCGGCGCGGGCGGTGGCGCTCTCCCGCGGCCCGGGGGGGTGCCGTCCGGCACGTCGGAGCGTCCACGTCAGCTCCGGTTCGCCGTGACGTAGCGGTCGACGGCGGCGCGTATCAGGCGCGGCGACTTCTCGGTCCGGTCGAGGGCAAGGTGCATGACGGGGGAGCCTTTCGGGTGGGGCGCCGGGTGCCTCGGCGGTGCGGAACCCGGGGGCGGGGGCGGGGTCAGCTGTAGAGCGCGGGCCGCTCGGCCAGTTCGACGGCGACGCGGTCCCCGGACTGCTGCGCCAGGACGCCGGCTTCGCACACCGCGGCAGCCGCGTACCCGTCCCAGCAGCTGGGGCCCTCGACCTCGCCGCGCCGGGTGGCGTCCACCCAGCGCTGCACCTGCCGGTCGTACGCCTCCTCGAAGCGCTCGACGAAGCCGGGGGTGATGGCGCCGCCCCAGTGGCCGGCGGCGTTGACGAACACGCCGCGGTCGTCGCCGATCCTGGCGGTGCCCGTTTCGCAGACCGCCTCGCAGGAAACCTGGTAGCCGAAGCCGCAGTTGACGAAGAGTTCGGTGTCCACGACCTGGCCCGCCGCCGTCTCGAAGAGGATCAGCTGGGGGTCGCTGAGTCCTTCGGGTGCGTTCCTGGTGGGCGTGGGGCGCAGTACCCGGACGGCGGTGATCTCCTCGTCCAGCAGCCAGCGGGTCACGTCGATCTCGTGCACCACCGAGTCGTGGATCGTCATGGCGCCGGTGAAGCCGGGTGGTGTGTCCATGTTGCGGTGCTTGTTGTGGAGCATCAGCGGGCGTCCGTGCACCCCTTGCTGCACAAGGGACTTGAGGGCGAGGTAGTCGGCGTCGTAGCGGCGCATGAAGCCGACCTGGACGCGGCGGTGGCCCAGCTCCTGCTCGGCGGCCACGACGCGCAGCGCGGACGCCGGGTCGGGGGTGAGCGGCTTCTCACACAGCACCGGCAGGTCGCGGGCGAACGCGGCGAGCAGTGTCGCCTCGTGCGCGGGCCCCGGTGAGGCGATGAGGACGGCGTCCACCGCGGGGTCGTCCATGGCCGCGGCCGGGTCGGTGTACGGGGTGCACCCGGCGATGCCGCCGGCCAGCCGCTCGGCCCTGGCGGCGTCGATGTCGGCCACCGCGGCCACCCGCGCGCCGCGGGTCACGTCGTTGATCCGGCGTACGTGGTCGGAGCCCATCCGGCCGGTGCCGATGACGGCCACGCCCAGCGTTCCGTGTGAAGTCATGTCGTCCTCAAGTCCTTGCCTGCTACGGGGTGTGAGGTGCTGCTGGGGCCTGACCCGATCGGCAGACCCCAGGCGCGTTGTGGCCGTCTCCGGCTCAGGCGCCGCAGGAGCGCAGGAAGCGGCGGGTGCGCCGGGCGATCGGGAGCGGCCGGTCGGGCGGGCAGGGGTACATGTCCTGCTCGACGATGGCGAAGAGGTCGACGCCCAGCTCCTGCGCCGCCTCCAGGACGGGCGGCAGCGCGGGCACGCCCAGTGGCGGCTCGCACATCACGCCCTGCTGGACGGCGGGGCCGAAGGGGGTGCCCTTGGCGGTGACGTCGGCGAGGATCTCGGGGTCGACCTGCTTGAGGTGGAGGTAGCCGATCCGCTCGCCGTAGGTGCGGATCAGCTTGACGTTGTCGCCGCCGCAGTAGGAGTAGTGGCCGGTGTCCAGACAGAGGCTGACCAGGCCGGAGTCGGTGCCGTCGAGGAAGCGCGTGACGTGTTCCTCGGTGTCGATGTGGGTGTCGGCGTGCGGGTGGACGACGATGTCGAGCCCGAACTCGTCGCGGACGCGCCTGCCCAGGCGTTCCATGCCGGTGGTGAGGTTCTTCCACTGCTCGACGGTCAGTTCGCGCGGCTCCAGTTCCTCGGCGGTCTTGTCGTCCCGCCAGAAGGACGGGATGACGACGAGGTGCCCCGCGCCCATCGCCCGGGTGAGCGTGGCGACTTCGGACACGTGCGCCCAGGTCTTGTCCCAGACGCCGGGGCCGTGGTGCAGCGAGGTGAAGACCGTGCCGGCCGAGACCTTCAGGTCGCGGCGGGCGACCTCCTGGTGGAGCACGGCGGGGTCGGTGGGGAGGTAGCCGTACGGGCCGAGTTCGATCCATTCGTAGCCCGCTTCGGAGACCTCGTCGAGGAAGCGTTCCCAGGGGACCTGCTGTGTGTCGTCGGGGAACCAGACGCCCCAGGAGTCGGGCGCGGAACCCACCCGGATGCGGTCCAGAACGGGCGAGGCGGCACGGGGTGCGGACATGCGGCGGCTCTCCTCTCGCCGGTCGGCGGTGACCGGGAGGCGCTGGGGTGGCGGTTGTGGGGCACAGCCTTCATGGCGCCCCCGGGAGTGTCAAGACTTCGTCCTGACATAAGGACTTAAGGACTTTCCCGTTCCGAGGATGTGCGGAATGGGGTGCACCTTCGTCCATTCTGGACGTCCGAATGTAAGGACAAACTATTGACAGCGTCTGAACTGCCCCGTTAGACCTGTGCTCAGAGGACCTGTGCTCAGAACCGAACCCGCCGAACCGCCACGCCGGCCGACCGAAGGGGCCCGTATGACCGAGCCGTACGACCTGATCACGATGGGCCGCATCGGGGTGGACATCTATCCGCTGCAGACCGGCGTGCCGCTCGCGCAGGTGGAGACCTTCGGGAAGTTCCTCGGCGGCTCGGCCACCAACGTCGCGGTCGCCGCCGCCCGGCTCGGCCGCCGCTGCGCCGTCATCAGCCGCACCGGGCGCGACCCGTTCGGCGACTACATCCACCAGGCGCTCGGGGAGTTCGGCGTGGACGACCGGTGGGTCACCCCGGTGGACGGCCTGCCGACGCCGGTGACGTTCTGCGAGATCTTCCCCCCGGACGACTTCCCGCTCTACTTCTACCGCCGCCCCAAGGCCCCCGACCTGGTCATCCACCCCGAAGAGCTGGACCACGGCGCGCTGCGCACCGCCCGGATCTTCTGGATCACCGGCACCGGCCTGTGCGAAGAACCCAGCCGCAGCGCCACCCTCGCCGCCCTGGAGGTCCGCGCCAAGGCAGGACCCACCGTCTTCGACCTCGACTGGCGGCCGATGTTCTGGGGCGGCGAGGGCGGCGCGTCCGGTGACGGCGGCGCGAGCGGCGCCGCGGCCATGGCGGCGGCCCGCCCGTACTACGAGGCGGCGCTCGCGCACGCCACCGTCGCCGTCGGCAACCTCGACGAGGCCGAGGTCGCCACCGGGCTGCGCGAACCCCGGTCCTGCGCGCGGGCGTTGCTCGACATGGGCGTCGAACTGGCCGTCATCAAGCAGGGGCCCAAGGGTGTAATCGCCGTGCACCGCGACGGCCGCAGCGTCGAGGTGCCGCCCACCCCCGTGCAGGTCGTCAACGGCCTCGGTGCGGGCGACGCCTTCGGCGGCTCGCTCTGCCACGGCCTGCTCGGCGGCCTGGACCTGGAGCCGATGATGCGCCACGCCAACGCGGCAGGCGCGCTCGTCGCCTCCCGGCTCGCCTGCTCCTCCGCCATGCCCACCGCCGGCGAGGTCGACGCCTTCCTCGCCGGCCGGTGACACCCGCCCGCCCGGTGGAGACCCCGTACCGCCCCTCGCACCTGTGCACGACAAGAAGGTGAGTCGACCGTGACCCCTCGGATCAGTGACCTCCCGGCACTCCGGGCCCGGCATCCCGGAGCCGTCGCGGATGCCGCGGCCCGGCGCGCCCGCCGCCCGCTCATCGGCGACAGCGGGCGGCTGATGATCGTCGCGGCTGACCACCCGGCCCGCGGCGCGCTCGCCGTCGGCGACCGGAAGCTCGCCATGGCCAACCGCATCGACCTGCTCGAACGCCTCGTCCTCGCGCTGTCGCGGCCCGGCGTGGACGGCGTGCTCGCCACCGCCGACATCCTGGAGGACCTGCTCCTCGTCGGCGCTCTGGAAGGCAAGGTCGTCATGGGCTCCATGAACCGCGGCGGCATCGCGGGCGCCTCCTTCGAGATGGACGACCGGTTCACCGGGTACCGGCCCGACGACATCGCCCGGCTCCGCTTCGACGCGGGCAAGCTCCTGCTCCGCGTCGACTACGACGACCCCGGTTCGCTCACCACGCTGGAGTCCACCGCCCGCGCCATCGACGCGATGGCCGCCCGGCAACTGCCGGTCTTCGTCGAGCCGTTCCTCTCCCGCAGGATCGACGGCGCGGTCCGCAACGACCTCGGCCCCGAAGCCGTCACCCGCTCCGTCGCCATCGCCTCCGGACTCGGCGGCACCTCCGCCTACACCTGGCTCAAGCTGCCGGTCACCGACGACCCGGAGGCGATGGCCCGGGTCTGCGAGGCCACCACCCTGCCGACCGTGCTGCTCGGCGGCGACATCGGCAGGACCGTCGCCGACCAGGAGGCGGCGTACGAGAAGTGGCGCAAGGCGCTGCGGCTGCCGACCGTGCAGGGGCTTGTCGTCGGCCGGTCGCTGCTCTACCCGGCGGACGGTGACGTCGCGGCGGCCGTCGACACCGCCGTCGGACTCCTGTAACTGTCAGTGGTGAGTAGGAGACTTGTTGTCATGAGTGCTGAGTTCGCAGAAACCGGGGAACAGGCGGCGTACGCCGACGCCATGGACTTCCACGTCAGGGCAGGTCAGGGGGGTGCGGGCGGGTACGCGCTGGACATCACGCCGGAGAAGGCCGGCTGGGGATACTCCTCGCTGCGCATCCTCGATCTGCCGCCCGGCGGCCGGCACGCCTTCGCCACCGGCGGCAGCGAATGGATCGTGCTGCCGCTCTCCGGCGGCTGCACGGTCGCCACCGACGGCGGCGAGAGTTTCGAACTGGCCGGGCGGGCGAGCGTGTTCAGCGGCGTCACGGACTTCGCGTACGTCCCGCGCGATGCCGAGGTGCGGATCGCGAGCGCCGCCGGCGGCCGGTTCGCGCTCACCGGTGCCCGCTGCGAGCGCCGCCTGACGTCCCGTTACGGCGCCGCGTCCGACGTCCCCGTGGAGCTGCGCGGCACCGGCAACTGCTCCCGCCAGGTCAACAACTTCGGCGCCGCGGGCACCTTCGACTGCGACAAGCTCATCGCGGTCGAGGTCCTCACCCCGGGCGGCAACTGGTCGTCCTACCCGCCGCACAAGCACGATGCGTGCCGCCCCGGTGAGGAGTCCGAACTGGAGGAGATCTACTACTTCGAGATCGAGCCGGCGCACGGCACGGAAGGCGTCGGCTACCAACGCGTCACCCCCTCCGGGCAGGGCCGCGGCACCGACGTACTCGCCGAGGTCCGCAGCGGCGACGCCGTCCTCATCCCCGACGGCTGGCACGGCCCGTCCATCGCCGCCCCCGGCCACACCATGTACTACCTCAACGTCATGGCGGGCCCGGGTGAGACCCGTGAGTGGCTGATCTGCGACCACCCCGACCACGGCTGGATCCGCGCCACCTGGCCGGGACAGCCCGTCGACACCCGCCTCCCCCTCTACACCGCGCCCGCAGGAGAAGCCCGATGACCACCCGACGCCTCACCGTCGCACAGGCCCTGGTGCAATTCCTCGCCCACCAGTACACCGAGCGGGACGGCCGCCGGCAGCGACTGATCAACGCCTGCTGGGGCATCTTCGGCCACGGCAACGTCGCCGGTATCGGCCAGGCGCTCCTGGAGTCACGCGAGGACCTGCCCTACCTCCAGGGCCGCAACGAACAGGCCATGGTGCACGCCGCCGTCGGCTACGCCCGCCAGTCCGACCGGCTCCGCGCCCAGGCCGTCACCACCTCCATCGGCCCCGGCGCCACCAACCTCGTCACCGGCGCCGCGCTCGCCACCGTCAACCGCATCCCCGTGCTGCTGCTGCCCGGCGACACCTTCGCCACCCGGCCCGCCGAACCGGTGCTCCAGCAGCTCGAAGTCCCGTACGCGGGCGACCTGTCGGTCAACGACGCGCTGCGCCCGGTCTCCCGCTACTTCGACCGCGTCACCCGCCCCGAAGCGCTGATCCCGGCCGCCCTCCAGGCCATGCGGGTGCTCGCCGACCCGGTGGAGACCGGCGCGGTCACCCTCGCCCTGCCCCAGGACGTGCAGACCGAGGCGTACGACTGGCCCGATGAGTTCTTCGCCGACCGGGTCTGGCGGGTCGCCAGGCCCGCCCCCGACGCCGACGCCCTGGCCGCGGCGGCGGACGCGATCCGCGCCGCCCGCAGACCGCTGCTGATCGCCGGCGGCGGCGTCCACCACAGCGAGGCCGAGGACGCCCTGCGGGCCTTCGCCGACACCACCGGCATCCCCGTCGCCGCCACCCAGGCGGGCAAGGGATCGCTGCGCCACGACCACCCGGCGGACGTCGGCGGCATCGGCCACACCGGCACCGCCACCGCCGACGGGCTCGCCCGCGAGGCCGACCTCGTCATCGGCGTCGGCACCCGCTACACCGACTTCACCACCGCGTCCACGACCCTCTTCGCCGCCCCCGGCGTGCGCTTCGTCAACCTCAACATCGCCTCCTTCGACGCACACAAGCTCGGCGCCGCCTCCCTCGTCGCCGACGCCCGCGCCGGCCTGGAAGCGCTCACCCGCGAGCTGAAGGACCACCGCGTCGACCCGGCGTACGAGGCCGCCTACGGCGCCGCGAAGGCCGACTGGGAACGCCGGGTCGACGCGGCCTACGCCGCCGGGGACGAGTCGGCCCGCCCCTCGCAGACCCAGGTGCTCGGCGCCATCGACGCCGTCGTCGACGACACCGACGTGCTCATCAACGCCGCCGGTTCGCTCCCCGGTGACCTGCACAAACTCTGGCGCGCCCGGTCCCGCAGGCAGTACCACGTCGAATACGGCTACTCCTGCATGGGCTACGAGATCCCGGCCGCCATCGGCGTCGGCATCGCCGCCCCGGGGCGCCCCGTATGGGCCCTGGTCGGCGACGGCACGTACCTGATGAACCCCACCGAAATCGTCACCGCGGTCCAGGAGGGCATCCCCTTCACGCTCGTCCTCGTCCAGAACCACGGCTACGCCTCCATCGGCGGGCTCTCCCAGGAGACCGGCGGCGAACGGTTCGGCACGGACTACCGCTTCCGCGCCGGGGACGGCACCTACACCGGCGCCCCGCTGCCCGTGGACCTCGCCGCCAACGCCGCGTCCCTGGGACTGCACGTCATCCGCGCGGGCACCGTCGGGGAACTGCGCGCCGCGCTCGCCGAGGCACGTGGCGCGAACCATCCCACATGTGTCTATGTCGAGACCGAAACGGCCGACACAGTGCCGGGCGCGCCGGAGGCGCAAGCCTGGTGGGATGTTCCTGTTGCCGCGACCGCGACGCGTCCGGCGGCGGTCGCGGCCCGCGCGGCGTACGAACGGCACGCCGCGGACCGCCGCCGTCACCTGTGATCTCAGCTCGATGTCGTCACCACCCAGAAAGGCCCCCCGCATGAAGACCCTCAGCCACTGGATCGGCGGCAAGCCCGTCGAGGGCGTTTCCGGCAACTTCGGCCCGGTCTACAACCCGGCCACCGGTGCGCAGGAGAAGCAGGTCCCCTTCGCGTCCGTCGACGAGGTGGACGCCGCCGTCGCCGCCGCCGAGGAAGCGTTCCGCACCTGGGGCACCAGCTCGCTCGCCCAGCGCACCTCGGTGCTGTTCCGCTACCGCGAGCTGGTCGACGCGCACCGCGACGAGATCGCCGAACTGATCACCGCCGAGCACGGCAAGGTGCACTCCGACGCGCTCGGCGAGGTCGCCCGCGGCCTGGAGATCATCGAGCTGGCCTGCGGCATCTCGGAGAAGCTCAAGGGCGAGCTGTCCACCCAGGTGTCCACCCGCGTGGACGTCTCCTCGATCCGCCAGTCCCTCGGCGTGGTCGCCGGCATCACGCCGTTCAACTTCCCCGCCATGGTGCCGATGTGGATGTTCCCCCTCGCCATCGCCTGCGGTAACACCTTCGTCCTCAAGCCCAGCGAGAAGGTGCCGAGCGCGGCGCTCAAGCTCGCCGAGCTGGCGGCCGACGCGGGCCTGCCCGACGGCGTGCTGAACGTCGTCAACGGCGACAAGGTCGCGGTGGACCGCATCCTGGAGCACCCGGACATCGCCGCCGTCTCCTTCGTCGGCTCCACCCCCATCGCCCGCTACATCCACACCACGGGCACCGCCAACGGCAAGCGGGTGCAGGCGCTGGGCGGCGCCAAGAACCACATGCTGGTGCTGCCGGACGCCGACCTCGAACTCGCCGCGGACGCCGCCATCAACGCCGCGTACGGCTCGGCGGGCGAGCGCTGCATGGCGATCTCCGTCGTCGTCGCCGTCGGCGACACCGCCGACCCGCTGATCGGCAAGATCAAGGAGCGGGCCGGCAAGCTGCGCATCGGCCCCGGCAACGACCCGGCGTCCGAGATGGGCCCGCTGATCACCAAGGTGCACCGCGACAAGGTCGCCTCGTACGTGGCGGGCGCCGCCGCCCAGGGCGCCGACGTCGTCATCGACGGCACGGGCTTCACCGTCGAGGGCTTCGAGGACGGCCACTGGATCGGCGTCTCGCTGCTCGACCACGTCACCCCGGAGATGGACGCCTACCGCGACGAGATCTTCGGCCCGGTGCTTTCGGTCGTGCGGGTGGCGACCTACGACGAGGCCATCGCGCTGATGAACTCCTCGCCGTGGGGTAACGGCACCGCCATCTTCACCCGGGACGGCGGCGCGGCCCGCCGCTTCCAGCTGGAGGTCCAGGCCGGCATGGTCGGCGTGAACGTCCCGATCCCGGTGCCGGTCGGCTACCACTCCTTCGGCGGCTGGAAGGACTCCCTCTTCGGCGACCACCACATCTACGGCAACGACGGCGTGCACTTCTACACCCGCGGCAAGGTCGTCACCACCCGCTGGCCCGACCCGTCCGACGGCGGCATCAACCTCGGCTTCCCCAGCAACCACTGACACCGGCACCGCACCCCGGGCAGGCGCCCCGCCGGCGCTTCCCGGGGGCCCGCCCCGCTCCCTGCCCCCTGCCGTTCCCCGTCGGCAGGGGGCGGGGCTCGTCCGGGGACGACGGCCGATGGCGCGATTGCTACGGTTACCCGCCGTGTACACATCACCACCATCGGGGGGCGCAATGCCACGAAGTACGGCGCTGGCCAAGGGCGCACGCATCACCGGCGGAGCGTTCTGCCTGATCTTCTTCCTCTACACCGCGTTCTGGCTGTGCCACGACATCGGCGAGTTCGGCGCCGTGGGGGTGTGGGACGCCTGGACCGGCCGGGGCGTCGCCGGGGTCAACATGGTCAGCAACTCCACGCAATGCGGGCTCGCCGTCGTGCAGTTGAGTGCGGCGGTCGCGGCCTTCGCCGGACGCCGGGCGGCGGGCGGTCTGCTGGCCGTCGCCACCACCTTCACCTTCGCCACCGCCGTGCAGACGATGATCAGCACCGGCAACCACACCAGCACCAACCGCTGGTTCCTGAAGGCCGACATGGCGGCCGACCCCTTCGAGGCGGTCTTCCTCGGCAGCCTGGCGCTGTTCCTGCTGGCCTTCGTCGCCGGCGTCGTGCTGCTCTGCGGGATGCGGTCCTGGCCGCGCCCCACCCCCAGCGCCCCGCCGCTGCGCCCCGCCAAGGCCGCGGGGGCGGTGTGCGGCCTGGTGCTCGGCGCCATGGCGCTCTGCTCGGTGATCTGGCAGATCACCATGCTGGTCGAGGGCGGCAACCCCGACGCGTTCGTCGTGCTCTACCTCGGCAAGGGCGTCCTCACTTCGCTGACCGCCCTGGCGCCCGGCTGGTACGCACTGGTCATCCTGGCGCTGACCGGCATCGGCGCCCTCACCAGCCTGCTGCGCGGCGGGGCGGCCCGCGGCCTGGCGATGGGGCTCGCCACCGTCCTGCTGCTGAACGCGGTCCTGACGGTCATCGCGCTGGCGGACAACGGCGCGCTCTTCCGCATCAGCGACACCGCGCCGGGTCTGAGCATCCTCAACACCGTGCAGTGGATGCTCGACCTGCTCGGTTCGCTCGCGCTGTTCGCGCTGATGGGCAAGGGCGAACCGGTCGCCCCCGGCTGGCAACCGCCCGCCCCCGCCCTCCAGTTCGCCGGCCCCGGCTTCGTCCCGCCCGGCGCCCAGGTCCCGCCGCAGGGCGGCTGGCAGCAGCCCTTCCCGCCGCAGCCAGGACCCGTACCGCCCGCCCCGCCGGCCGGCGTCCCGCCGATGCCGCCGGGCACTCCACCGGTGCCGCAGGGCAACCCGCCGATGCCGGGCGCCCCGCCGGCGCAGGGCGGCTTCGGCCCGCCGCAGTACTGAGCACGCCCCGCCGGTAACCCGGGGCACGGTGCGGCGTACTGCGGAAGGCCGGACTCCGGTACTGCGGCGACGGTGACGCAGGCACGGCCCGCTTCCTGATCACCACCGCGCCCGCGCCGCAGGACTGACCGGCGGGCGCACCGGGCACACCGCACAGGCCGCACGGCGCCCGCGGCAGCGGCCCTTACCACCGACGCGGTACGGGCCGCTGCGTCGCTACTGCCCCCGGAGGCCACGGGGTTCCGACCCCGGGGCGGTCCCGCTGTCAGTGGCCGTCCCTAGGATTCAGCCATGGATCTCCGACTGCGCGGACGGCGGCTGTACGCCGCGGCCGGCGCCCTGGCCCTGCTCGTCGGCGGCGGAACGTGGGCGGCCACCGCCTCGGACGCCGCACCCGCCGTCCACCGCGCGGACCGGGCGCTGACGATGCCCGAGACGCCGGGCAGCAAGAAAACGGTGCGGATAGACACCTCCTACTTCACCGCTCCCGGCGCCGCGGGCGAGCGCCGCCCCGCCGTCCTGCTCGGCCACGGATTCGGCGGCAGCAAGGACTCCGTCCGCCCGCAGGCCGAGCAACTGGCGCGGGACGGCTACGCGGTGCTCACGTGGTCGGCGCGCGGCTTCGGGAAGTCCACCGGCAAGATCGGCCTGAACGACCCGGACCGTGAGGTCGCCGACGTCAGCCGGATGATCGACTGGCTGGCGAAGCGTCCCGGCGTACTCCTCGACAAGGCGGGCGACCCCCGGGTGGGTGTGGCGGGCGGCTCGTACGGCGGCGCCATCGCGCTGCTCGCGGCCGGACACGACCCACGGGTGGACGCCATCGCCCCGCAGATCACCTACTGGAACCTCGCCGACGCGCTGTTCCCGAACGGCGTCTTCAAGAAGCTGTGGACCGGGATCTTCTTCACCACCGGATCCGCAGGCGCCCCCGGTGGCCCGCCGGGGCGCGGCCCCGCAGCGGCCGGCGGCTGCGGCAGGTTCGAGGCGGACCTGTGCGCGATGTACCAGCGGGTGGCCGTCTCCGGGAAGCCGGACGCCGCCGCCCGCAAGCTGCTGGAGGAGCGCAGCCCTTCGGCCGTCGGCGACCGCATCAAGGTGCCCACGCTGATCATGCAGGGCCAGACCGATTCGCTGTTCCCGCTGGACCAGGCCGACGCCATGGAGAAGACGATCCGCGGCAACGGCGCCCCGGTGGACGTCGACTGGATCGCGGGCGGCCACGACGGCGGTGACCGGGAGACCGGCCGCCTCGCCACCAGGACCCGGGCCTGGTTCGACCGGTACCTCAAGGGCGACAAGGGCGCGGACACCGGACCCGCCTTCCGGGTCAGCCGCAACGGCGGAGTGGACTCCACCAACGGCGCGCTGCGGCTCACCGGCGCGAGCGGGGACCGCTACGCCGGCCTGGAGAACGCCCCGCACCGGATCCGGCTCACCGGCCGCGAGCAGCGCTTCGGCAACCCGGCGGGCGCCGGCCCGCCCGCCATCTCCGCGGTGCCGGGCGTGGGCGCCCTGGGCAACCTCTCCTCCCTGGGCGCCGGCGGACTCTCGCTGGACTTCCCCGGCCAGTACGCCCGGTTCGACTCGGCGCCGCTGACCACGCCGGTGCACGTCACGGGCAGCCCGCAGACCACCGTCCGGATCCGGTCGAGCACCTCCGACGCGGTGTTCTTCGCCAAGGTCTACGACGTCGCGCCGGACGGCACCAAGCAGGTGCTGCCGTCCCAGCTCGTCACGCCGTACCGCATCGAAGGCGCCGGTGACGGCAAACGGGTCGAGGTCCGACTCCCCGCCGTCGACCACGAGTTCGCGGCCGGGCACCGGATGCGGCTGGTGCTCTCGGCGACCGACCTCGCGTACGCGTCGCCCGCCGCGCCCGCCACGTACACCGTCACGCCGGAGAACGGCGGCGTGCTGGAGGTGCCGACCGCGCCCGGTCTGCACAGCGCCGCGGCCCCGCTGCCGGCCTGGACCTGGGGCCTGCCCGCGGTGGCCGCGGTCGTCGCGGCGCTGCTGCTGCTCACCGCGCGGCGGCGGACCGCGGCACCGGCCCCCGACCCGGCGCTGGCCGCCGTCCCGCTGGAGATCGTCGGGCTGAGCAAGAAGTACGCCGGGTCGGCCGACCGGTACGCGGTGCGGGACCTCTCGTTCCGTGTCGAGCAGGGACAGGTGCTGGGGCTGCTCGGGCCCAACGGCGCGGGCAAGACCACCACGTTGCGCATGCTGATGGGCCTGATCCGGCCGGACGAGGGCGAGGTACGGGTCTTCGGGCACGCGATCAGGCCGGGCGCGCCGGTCCTCTCCCGGGTCGGCGCCTTCGTCGAGGGCGCCGGGTTCCTGCCGCACCTGTCGGGGCGCGCCAACCTCGACCTGTACTGGCAGGCGACCGGCCGTCCCGCGGCCGACGCGCACATCGAGGAGGCCCTGGAGATCGCGGGCCTCGGCGACGCGCTCCAACGGGCCGTCCGCACCTACTCGCAGGGCATGCGACAGCGCCTGGCCCTCGCCCAGGCCATGCTGGGCCTGCCCGATCTGCTCATCCTCGACGAGCCCACCAACGGGCTCGACCCGCCGCAGATCCGCGAGATGCGCGACGTGATGATCCGCTACGCAGCCGCCGGACGCACCGTCATCGTCTCCAGCCATCTCCTCTCCGAGGTCGAACAGAGCTGTACGCACCTGGTCGTCATGGACCGCGGGCGGCTCGTCCGGGCGGGCCGGGTCGCCGAGATCACCGGCTCGGGCGACACCCTGCTGGTCGGCGTCGCGGCGCCCGCCGCCCTGTCGGACGCGCTGGTCGAGAAGGTCGGCGCGCTGCCCGGGGTCGACAGCGCCGTCCGCGCCGACGAGGGCCTGCTGGTCCGGCTCGCCGACCCGGCCGGTACCCCCCAACTGCTCGCCGAACTCCTGCGGTTGGAGGTCCCCGTGCACCGCGTCGGGCCGCACCGCCGCCTGGAGGACGCCTTCCTCACCCTGATCGGAGGGGACCGATGACCGCACGCACGTCACCGGAGCCGGAGCGGGCGCCCGTAGCGGCGCCGCGGCACGCGGAAGCGGCGGCGCCCGCCGCGCCCGGCTACCGCGCCCGCCGCACCCTCCCGCTGCGCGTCGAGGCGCGGCGCCAGCTCAAACGGCGCCGCACGCTGGTGATCGCCGCGCTCCTCACCCTGCTGCCCTTCGTCCTGGTCGCCGCGTTCGCCATCGGCGGCGACCCGGCGAGCCGCGCGAACGGCCGGATCACCCTGATGGCCACCGCCACCGCGTCCGGCGCCAACTTCGCCGCCACGGTGCTGTTCGTGTCGGCCGGTTTCCTGCTCGTCGTCCCGGTGGCGCTGTTCTGCGGCGACACGGTGGCGTCGGAGGCGAGCTGGTCCTCGCTGCGCTACCTCCTGGCGGCGCCGGTGCCACGGGCCAGGCTGCTGCTGAGCAAGCTCACTGTGGGGCTGGTCTTCAGCGCCGCGGCGATGGTGCTGCTCCCGCTGGTCGCCCTCGGCGTGGGCACCGCCGCGTACGGCTGGGGGCCGCTCGAACTGCCCACCGGGGGCGCGCTGTCCGCGGGGACGGCGGTGCCGCGGCTGGCGATCGTGGTGGCGTACCTCTTCGTCAGCCAGCTGGTGACGGCGGCGCTGGCGTTCTGGCTGTCGACGGTGACCGACGCCCCGCTGGGCGCGGTCGGCGGCGCGGTCGGCCTGACGATCATCGGCAACGTCCTCGACCAGGTCACCGCGCTCGGCCACTGGCGCGACGTGCTGCCCGCGCACTGGCAGTTCGCCTGGGCCGACACCCTCCAGCCGCGGGTGGAGTGGGCGGGGATGATCCAGGGATCGTCGGTCTCGGTGGCGTATGCGCTGGTGCTGTGCGCGCTCGCGTTCCGCGGCTTCGCCCGCAAGGACGTGGTGTCGTAGCCCTGCCGTCGCACTCGGTCCCCCGGTGCCGTGCCCGTTCAGACCACCGGGCGGCGGCCCCAGGCGGAGATCATCGGCGAGGTGGCCAGGTCGAGGCCGCCCGCCGCGATGGTGGCCAGGTGGCGGTCGATCTCCTCGTCCGTGGCCAGCTTCGCGGCGACGAGCTTGTCGCGGACCTGGCGGACGGTGGCTTCCTCCAGCACGGTGCACGCGGGCGAGGCGATCGGGAAGTAGGCGTCGGCCTGGACGTCGGCAAGACCGGCCTCGCGCAGCAGCCGAGGCAGCTTGCGCCCGTACGCCAGGTCCGCGCCGCGCTCTTTCAGGAGTGACCGGAAGCCGCGGCGCAGCCTGTTGGCCAGCTCCTGCCGGGGCCCGTACTCGTCGGGGCAGATCAGCGGCTGCAACGCCGGATCGGCGTCCTCCAGGACCAGCCACCCGCCGGGGCGCAGCGCCTCGGTCATCGACCGCAGGGCCTTGGCGCGGTCGGCGACGTGCACCAGCACGAGCCGGGCGTGGATCAGGTCGAACGGGCCGCCGGCCGGGGGCGGCTCGGCCGCCACGTCGTGGCGCAGCGCCTCGAAACCCACCGCCTGACGCATCCAGGAGGTGTCGATGTCGGTGGCCACCACGTGCCCGGCCGGGCCGACGCGCTCGGCCAGCCAGGCCGGCACCGTGGGCCCGCCGGCCCCGACCTCCCAGCACCGCCATCCCTCGCCGACCCCGACCGTCCCGAAGTGCCGGAACGTCGACGGGTCGAAGAGCGCCGACAGCGCGGTGAACCGCTTCCCCGCCTCGGCCTGGCGATTGTCGAGAAGGTACCCCTCGTCGCGCGTGCTCCGTGCGTCCCGTGCCATGGCCCGATCATCGCACCCGGCCATGGCACGGCACGGTCCGGCTCAGGCCGTCGGCCCCTGCATGAGGGAGCTGACCCAGCGCATCGTCCCCTCGCCGAACCCCTGGATGTAGGTCTGGGCGCTGTGCGTGCCGCCCGGCACGACCTGGAGCCGGGTGTGCACGGGACCGTGCCCGTACCGCTGGATGAACTTCCGCACCTTGGGCAGCACGGTGGCCTCCCGGGAGCCGTCCTGGAACGCCAGGTACACCGGCGGGCCGCCGCGCGCGATGAGCCGCCGGGCCAGCACCTCGGGATTGTTCTCCCGCTCCTCCTTCGCATGCCCGGCCCACAGGGGGGAGTCGGGCACGATGTCGGGCCCGTTGGGTATGGCCACCTTGAAGGTGCCCGGGTGCTGGAGGACGTTCTTGAGCGCCGCGAAGCCGCCCGACGACGAGCCCATGATCGCCCAGGCGTTCCGGGTGTCGAGGGTCCGGAAGTTCTGCCGCACGAGGTCGGGCACGTCCTGGCTCAGCCAGGTGCCGATCTTCGGCTGTCCCGGGATGTCGCTGCCGTCGTAGTACTGCTTGTCATTGGGATTGAGCTGCGGCATCACGACGATGAACGGCAGGCTCGTGCCCTTCTGCGACCACTGCGCGAGATTCTCCTCCAGCTTCAGGTCGCCGCCTATCCAGTAGTTGACGGGATATCCGTACGCGCCGGGCAGCGCCTCCATCACCGGGAAGCCCTTGTGCGCGTTCCGCTTCTCGTAGTACTCCGGCGGCGCCCACACCCACACCTTCCCGGTGAAGCCCGACTTCGGGCCGTGGAAGGTGGTCACGCCTATGGGGGTGTCCTGCCCCGCGCCGGGAACCTTGCGCTGCTCCTGGAAGGAGATCGGATGCGTGGGCATCCGCACCAGGGAGGCGTGGCCCGGCCGCGTGCCCTGGTGCGCCGTGCCGGTACCGGGGTCCGCGTGCGCCACCCCGAACCGCACCGGGGCCGCCCGGGACCGTCCCGCGTCGCAGCCGGCCGTCGCGACGAGAACGGTGAGAGTGATCAATGCCACCACAGGGGCGAACAGGGTTTTGCGCACGGGGCCTTCTCCTTGCCGGGCGGCCGGGAGGAGCCCCGGCCGCCCGGCAAGAGGGGGCCGCAGGGGCCGCGGGTTTCCCTTCCGGGGCGTCGAATTGCTCGCACCCTGTGTGCCGTTCCCCGGCATATCGCCGGTGACCTGGGGGATTTACGTGCCGCAGTAGAGCGGTTTACCAGCATTTTTCCGGTGTGGCGGGCGCCCGGCCACCCCGGTACGGCCGCCTCGCCCCAAGGTCTCCGCCCCCGGGGGACCGCCGCGCGCGAGGGCCGGCGGGCGGCGTGGACAACCCGGTACCGCACCGGCCGCGAACAGGAAAAACCCTGGTACCGGAGGTTCCGGTTCCCGGCATACCGGCCCGTATTCTCTCGGTATGACCTGGTCGCGTGCGCTGAAGCAGACCGCCCGCTCCGGGCTGACCATCGAGCGGACCAAGCTCACCCCGCTGATCGCGGTACGCGGCTCGGTCGGCGTCGCCCTCGTCATCGGACTGTGCCTGTGGCGCGGCAACCCCACCCTCGCGGTCTCGTCCGCCTTCGGAGCCTTCGCCTCCGGAATCGTCACCTTCCAGCGCAGCTGGCGCCCGCGCCCCGTCCTGGCACTCGCCGTCGCCGGCGGCCTGGCCGTCTCCACCTTCCTCGGCTACCTGGCCGCCTCGCACATCGTCGCCTTCCTCCTCCTGCTGACCGGCTGGACGTTCCTGTCCGGGATGGCCTGGTCCATCGGCCCGGTCTCCGGCCTGGTCGGCACCCAGACCGTGTCGATCATGCTGGTCACGGTCACCCTGCCGACCTCCGTGCTCGGCGCCCTGGAACACGCCGCCCTGATCGCCTTCGGCGGCCTCGTCCAGGCCACCTTGATCCTCGTCTTCCCCGTGCGCCCCTGGGGAGTGCAACGGGACGCGCTCGCCGACGCACTGGCCGCCGAGGCGGACTACGCGCGCAGGCTGCGGCACGACCCGGTGGCCCCGTTCGACCCCCAGCCCCTCATGGACGCACGGCTCGCCTCGGCGGTGACGCCACGTCAGGCCAAGCGCCGCCCGGTCCAGCTGCACGGCCCCCGCGGCCTCGCCGAACAGCTCAGACCCGTCCTCGCCTCCCTCGCCGACCCGGTCGTCGGCGCCCCCGTGGAAGGGCCCGAACGCGACCGCGCCCGCGACCTGCTGGGCGCCGCAGCCACCGTCCTGGACGCCGTCGCGCACGCCATCCGGCACGACCGCCCGGTCCGGATCTCGCCCGAGGCGATGGCCACCCTCGAAGTCCCCGCTTCCGGACCGGTGCTCAAGGGCGCCGCCCGCCGTTCCGCCTACCGCCTGATCTCGCTGCTCGCCGACGCCGTCGAGCGCACCGACGAGCCGGTCGAGGCCACCCGCCCCACCACCGAAGCCGAACGCGGCCACCTCCTGCGCCCCAGCGTGCCCCGGCTCGTGCCGGTCGCGTGGCGCTCCCTGCACCGCGAGCTGCGCTGGTCCTCGCGCTTCCTCCGGCACGCACTGCGGGTCAGCGCGGTCGCCGCGGCCGGCTATCTGCTGGGCACCGCGCTCCCGTTCGGCCACGGCTACTGGGCGCCGCTCGCCGCCGTCATGGTGATGCGCCCCGACTTCGCCCAGACCTATTCGCGCGGCGTCGCACGTTTCAGCGGCACCCTCGTCGGCGTCGCCGTCGGCGGCGGCGTGATGGCGCTGTTCCATCCGCACGCGTACGTCTCCGCGGCCCTCGCGGTGGTCTGCGTACTGCTGATGTACCTGCTGATGCGCACCGGCGTCTCGGTGACCTCGGCCTGCGTGGCGGCGTACGTCGTCTTCCTGCTCGGCATCGCCGGCGCGGGATGGGAACAGACCGTCCTGGAACGGGTGGTGCTCACCCTCGTCGGCGGGCTGCTCGCGATGCTGGCCTACGCCCTGTTCCCGGCCTGGGAAACCCCCAAGCTGCGCGACCGCCTCGCCGAATGGCTGGAGGCCAACGGCCGCTACGCGCTGGCCGTTTTCGACCTCTACGGGCGGCCCGCCGAACGCCGTCCCCGCCAGGTCCGCGACGCCCTCCTGGACTCCCGTGCCGCCCGCGCCGCCTGGGAGGAGACCGAGGGCCGGGCAGAGAAGGAACCCGTGCGCCACCGTGGCCTCTCGCGCACCGCGGCGGGCGCGGCCAGCACCGCGCTCGCCACCATGGGCCGGGTCGCGATGATCCTGGAGGCCCACCTCCCGGGGAAGGACGCCGCGCAGGACCCGGGCGCCACCGCGTTCGCCTACGAACTCCGCGACTCCCTGGAGAAGGCCACGGTCGCGGTGCGCAACAGGGAGCAACTGGACTGGAGCGAGCTGCGCGCCGTCTGGGAACGCTGGGACGCGGAGGACGAGAGCCAGGGCGTCGCACTGCGCGGCGCCGACCTGCTCCTGGACGCCCTCGACGACCTCGCCCAGGCCCTGTCGCGCGGACCCGGTGGCCGCAATCGCGCGGCACGCGGGAAACTGGGCAGCAGCAGCCGGTGAGGGACCGGGCGTCCCGCACCGCGGCGGCCGGTCCCGGCGGATTCCCGCACGGGATTTTCTCGCTCCGCACCGTCCCGCAGGAACCATTCAGGGCTCCCAGTAGTCTTGATAATTGCCCGTAATTGACGCCTTTGGTGAAGCCTTGGTGCTGTCTGGGCCGCGATGTCCGAGGACCCCGCTCAACCCGGGGCCTGTCATCCAGTGAGAAAGAGCAAGCGAACCCACCATGGCGCCCAGCACTTCGTCCGGTACGTACGACATAGGCATCGACCTCGGCACCGCCAACACCCTGGTGTACTCCCGCGGCAAGGGAGTGGTGCTGAACGAGCCGTCCGTCGTCGCCGTCAACGCCGCGGGCGATGTGATCGCCGTCGGCGTGGAGGCCAAGCGCACGATCGGCCGCACCCCCTCGGGCATCACCGCCATGCGCCCCCTGCGGGAGGGTGTCATCGCCGATTTCCACGCCGCCGAACAGATGCTGCGGGCCCTCATGAAGAAGGCGCTGCCCACCCGCCGCTTCTCCAAGCCGCGGGTGGTCATCTGCGTCCCGTCCGGCATCACCGGTGTGGAACGACGGGCCGTCATCGACTCCGCGCGCGGCGCCGGGGCCCGCGAAGTCCACCTCATCGAGGAGCCGATGGCCGCGGCGATCGGCGCCGGGCTGCCGGTCGCCGATCCGGTGGGCTGCATGGTGGTGGACATCGGCGGCGGCACGACCGAGGTCGCCGTCGTCTCCATGGGCGGCATCGTCACCGCCCAGTCGGTGCGCGTCGCCGGAGACGCCCTGGACGCCGCGATCACCTCGTACGTCAAGAAGAAGCACTCGCTGTCCATCGGGGAGCGCACCGCGGAGGACATCAAGATCGCCATCGGTTCGGCGGCCTGGACCCCCGTGCCGACCGACGAGGAGGGCGAGCCCGAGCGCCCCACGTCGTACACCGTCCGTGGCCGCGACCACGTCGGCGGGCTGCCGCGCGTCCAGGAGATCACCGAGGAGGAGATCCGCGAGGCGCTGGCCGAACCGGTCGACGCGATCGTCCGCGCGGTGCACCGCACCCTCGACGAGTGCCCGCCGGAACTGTCGGGCGACATCATCGAGCGGGGCATCGCGCTGACCGGCGGCGGCGCCCTGCTGCGCGGCCTGGACCTGCGGCTGCGGCAGGAGATGGGGGTGCCGGTGCTGGTCGCCGACGAGCCGCTGGACTGCGTGGTCAACGGCACCGGCAAGTGCGTGGACGAATTCGCCTCGCTCCAGGGGCTGTTGTCCGGCGCGAAGGAACAGCCGCGCAGGACGGTGCGGTTGTGAGCCGTGAGCCGGGGCGGGGGCGTTACGTGGCTGTGGCGTCCCCGCCGTCGGATCCGGCCTTTCGTGCGGCATCGGCGGACGCGTCGGCCGCGCGGCGGATGATCAGCGATTCCAGGCCGTCGAGGATCCGTTCCAGGCCGAATTCCAGAGCCTGATCACGCCCGTTCTCCGCGGCGCCGGACGCGACGGCCGAGGCGAGCGCGGGAAAGCGGTCCGAGCGGCCGACCAACAGTTCGTTCAGCGCCGCGCTCAAGACCTGCTCGGGGCCGGTGGCCCTGGCGCTGCCGACCCCCATGGACGCCGCGATCTGCGCGATGCCCCGGACGTGGCCGGTCACCAGGACCACGGCGTCGAGCTGCTCGCTCCCGCTGAGTCCGGTGCGCGCGAGCACAGCCAGCGCGCATTCGGTCCAGCTGAGTTCGTGCGGCCCCATGATGCGCGGGCCGACGGCCGCCTCCAGGAGCCAGGGGTGGCGGTGGAAGACCGCCGACAGTTCGGCGGCCCAGGCGCGGAGCGCGGGGCGCCAGGGGAGCGTGTCCGGCGCCGGGCCGTCGGATGTCGCGCCGGCGGGCGGCCCGTCGGCCCCGGCGGGCGGCGTGGCACCCGGGGCAACGGCCGGCGGTTCGCCCATCGCGGTATCGATCATCAACGCGACCAGCTCGGTCTTGCCCGGCACGTAGCGGTACAAGGACATCTTGGTGAAGTCCAGCTCGCCGGCCACCCGTTGCATGGAGACCGCGCCCAGGCCGCCGAGGTCGGCGAGCGCGATCGCGGTCCGGGTGATCCGCTCCAGGCTCAGCGCAGGCTTGGGCCCGCGGCTCGGCCGCCCTCGCTCACCCCACAGCAGAGCGGCGCTGCCCGCCTGGTCCCCGAACACGCTGCTCTTGCCGTCTCCGGCGCTCCACCCGTCTCCAGCCACCTCCGCATCCTAAAACTGTGTCCGGGGTATACAGAATCGTGTCCGGCGGATACAGTTTTCTTGTCGGTGGATGAGTGCGTGAGTGAACGGTGACGACGGGGGTGTGACGGCGATGGCGGCTGCACGGAAAGAGGCGACGGAGCGGGCCACGGGCGGGACGCGGGGCGGGATGCCGGAGCTGCGGGTGCTGATCTCGGGGGCCAGCGTGGCCGGCCCGGCACTGGCGTACTGGCTCGCGCGCTACGGCTGCCGCCCGACGGTGGTCGAGGTGGCGCCCGCACTGCGCGGCGGCGGCTTCGCCGTAGACTTCCGCGGCGCGGTCCACCTCCAGGTCCTGGAGCGCATGGGACTCCTCGGCGAGATCCGTGGGCGCGACACGGGCGGCAGCCCACTCCGCTTCGTCGACGCGCAGGGCACCCAACTGTCCGCCATGCCACCGGAGTTCGCGGGCGGCGAGGTGGAGATACTGCGCTCGGAGCTGTCCCGCATCCTGTACGAGCACAGCCTGCACGGCCGAGGCGGGCGAGCGCCGCACCCGGAAGGTCGGGCCGGACGGGTGCCGCACCCGTACGACCCGCCCGCCGCGCCCGCGGCCACCGAGTACGTCTTCGGTGACTCCGTCACCGCACTCGACGAGACCGCCGACGGCGTGCGCGTCACCTTCGAGCGGAGCGCGCCCCGCACCTTCGACCTGGTGGTCGGCGCGGACGGCATGCACTCCACCGTGCGGCGGCTCGCCTTCGGCCCGGAGCGGGACCACGTCAGCCACCTCGGCCACTACGTCGCAGGCTGGGACCTGCCGGCGAGCGCCCGTCCGGATCTCGCGGGACGGTCGGCGGGGTACTCCGAGCCCGGCCGGATGGTGAGCGTGGGCCGCGTACCCCGGCGCGCCGGGGAGGACGGTTACGCGGGCGAGGCGTTCTGCGTCTTCGCCGCCGGGGAAACGCGCTACGACCGCGGCGACACCGTGGCCCAGAAGGAGCTGATCGCCGCCGCGTACGCCGGAGCGGGCTGGCGTACGCCGGAGCTGATGGCGACACTGCCGGACGCCGAAGGGCTGTACTTCGACGCCATCAGCCGGGTCGACGTGCCGAGTTGGTCCCGCGGGCGGACGGTGCTCATCGGTGACGCGGCGCACGGCGCGACGCTGGGCGGGATGGGGACCGGCACGGCGCTCGTCGGCGCGTACCTCCTCGCCGGCGAGCTGGTGTCGGCGGGCGGCGACCACCGCCTCGCCTTCCCGCGCTACGAACGGCTGCTGCGGCCCTACGCCACCCGCTGCCAGGAGGGTGGCCGCGAGGTCGGCGCCTTCCTGGCGCCGGCCGACCAGGAGGCGATCGACGCGCGGAACGCCCTGCTCAACGACCCGGCCCGGTTGGCGGCCATGTTGGACACCGGACGGGAGATGTCCGCGGGCATCAGCCTGCCGGATTACCCGCAGTCGCCACCCGCTTCCCGCACGTTCGCGGCGAACCCCGGACGGGCGGGGCGGATATGACGGTCCGTCGCAGATGACAGGAACTAACGATTCCCCTACGTCCAGGGAGTGGTGACCTGACATCAGGCTTTGATCAAACACGGTTATGCTACTTGCGGCCCGGCCCCTCCGGAGGTGTTGGCACAGCAGACCTCTGTGGCAGTGCTGTCCGTTGCGTCGTGGCCCGGAAGTCGTCCCGGTCTTTCAATGGTTTGAGGGTTTTGAGGGTGCAGATGGTTCGAGAAGGATCGTCGCCCGAGGGATCGCGTCCCGCCTCGGTTCTCGCGTGGTTCGTGCCCGCCGCGGTGACCGCCGTGGTCGCTGGTGTCGCCACGGCGACGGTCCCCTCGCAGGCGAGTACACCGGTCATCTGGATCGGCGTGGTCGCCACGGCGGCGGTGGCGCTGGTAACGGGCGAACTGGCCCGCCGCGGGCGGGTCATCGCCGAGTTGCGCGAGCAGGGCGAGGCGCAGCAGGAGGTGCTGGCCCGGCAGGAGGCGGAGAGCATCCGGCTGTCCACCGAGCTGCTGCCCGAGGTGGTCGCCAGGCTCGGACACGGAGAGTTCCCCGAGGACGTCCTGGCCTCCATGCGCGAGCAGCTCAACCGGCACGCGCAGGAGGCGGGGCTCACCCCCGAGTTCACCGCCGCCCACGAGGCCGTCCTGCGGTCCATGCTGGACGCGGTCGTCGCCGAGGAAGACCTCCGTGACTCCGCCCAGCGGGCGTTCGTGAACATCGCCCGACGCGTGCAGGCGATCGTCCACCAACAGGCCCAGGAACTCCGCGAGATGGAGGACCGGCACGGCCACACGCCGGACGTCTTCGGCGACTTGCTGCGTCTTGACCACGGCACCGCCCTCATCGGGCGCCTCGCCGACTCGATCGCCGTCCTCGGTGGCGCCCGCCCCGGCCGCCAGTGGAGCCGCGCGGTGCCGCTGTTCAGCGTGCTGCGTGGCGCCATGTCGCGGATCATCGACTACCAGCGCGTCGAGCTGCACTCCGTCTCGGAGGTCGCCGTCGTCGGTCCCGCCGTCGAGCCGCTGATCCACGCCCTCGCCGAACTGCTGGACAACGCCACCCGCTACTCCCCGCCGCAGACCCGGGTGCACCTGACCGCGGTCGAGGTGCAGTCCGGCATAGCCGTCGAGATCGAGGACGGCGGCGTCAGCATGAGCGAGGAGGCGCGCAAGCGCGCCGAGCGGATGCTGGAGCAGGCCCAGCAGGGCATCGACGTCAACGACCTGGGGGAGACCCCCCGGCTCGGCCTCGCCGTGGTCGGCAGGCTCGCGCAGGTCTACAACTTCCAGGTCTCGCTGCGCACTTCGGCGTACGGCGGCGTGCGCGCGGTGCTGATCGTGCCGCAGGACCTGATCACCACCGCTCCGGCGACGGGCCGTGCCCACGGCATCGGCGCCTCCTCGGGCCCCCTGACCGCCCGCACGGAGCGCACCCCCGCTCCGGCGGCTGCCCGCCCCGCCCAAGCCGCCCCGCCCGCGGCCGTCCGCCCTGCGCCCGCCCCCGTGCCGGCTCCGGCCGTGCCGGCTGCCCCCGCCGCGCCGCGGGAGGAAGACACCCGGGACGACTTCATGGACGACCTCCCGCCCGTGACCGAGCGGAGTGCCAACGGGCTGCCGCAGCGACGGCGCAAGACCCGGGCCACCGCCCCCGTGGCGCCCCCGGCAGCCCCTGCTGCCCCGGCCGCCCCGGCACCGGTCACCGCTTCCCCCGCCCCCGCTCCGGACGACGCACCTCCCGTGCAGCCCGGTATGTGGCTGGCGGCGTTCCAGAGCGGGCTGTCCGGCGAGAGCCAGACGTCCGCGCCCGCCGGCGCCTCCGGGACGGCCGGTGCAGCCCGTGAGAGTGACGAGTCGTCGGAAAAGAGTGAGTAGCCATGATTCAGCACCGGCCCAACATGGACTGGATGCTCAAGGACCTCGCGGAGAGCGTTCCGCAGACCCGTCACGTCATCGTGTTGTCGTCGGACGGCCTGCGGATGGCCCAGTACGGCACCGAAACGGACACCGCGGACCGGCTGGCAGCGGCCTGCGCGGGGCTGCAGAGCCTGGCGGGTGCGGTCTCCGCGGAGTTCCCGCACAGCGACGGGCGGATGCGGATGGTCGTCATCGAACTGGACGGCGGCTTCTTCTACTTGATGGCCGCGGGCGCCGGGGCTTATCTGGCGGTGCTGGCCGATGAGGGCGTGGACGCGGGCCTGATCGGGCAACGCATGCGGGATCTGGTGGCCCGGATCGGTGAGCACCTCAGCAGCCCACCGCGCCACGACGGGCAGGCCGTATGAGCGGGTGTGTCGAGAGTGATGACGCGGAGCGGTGCGCCGGACGAAGCGGGGCACCGACGTGAGCGACGCGGACCAGGGCTGGGAGGACGAGAGCCCCGAGAGGCTTTATGTGATCACCGGGGGGCGCAGTGGTGTCTCCGGAAAGTCCGCCTCACTCGACCTGGTCACGCTGATCGTGTCCAAGACCGGCCCCCGGCCGGGAATGCAGCCGGAGCACGCCACGATCATGCGGCTGTGCCATTCACCGCTTTCCGTGGCGGAACTGTCGGCCTACATGGGCCTGCCGATCAGCGTGCTCACCGTGCTGCTCGGCGACCTGCTGTCCGACAGCCAGGTGATCGCGCGTGCGCCCGTACCCCCCGCTCAACTTCCCGACCGTGCCCTGATTGAGGCGGTGATCCATGGACTTCAAAAGCTCTGAGACGCTGGCCGAGCACCCTGCCGAGGGCCCTCGGACCGAGGACGAACTTCCCGAGACCGCCGCAGCCGCGGTCAAGGTGGTGATCGTCGGCGGCTTCGGCGTCGGCAAGACGACCCTGGTCGGCTCCGTCAGCGAGATTCGCCCGCTGACCACGGAAGAGACGATGACGCAGGCCGGCGTCGGCGTCGACGACACAGTCGGCATCGAGCGCAAGACCTCGACCACCGTGGCGATGGACTTCGGCCGGATCAGCCTCAATGACGAACTGGTCCTCTACCTCTTCGGCACCCCCGGGCAGCAGCGTTTCTGGTTCCTGTGGAACGGCCTGTTCGACGGAGCCCTGGGCGCCGTGGTGCTGATCGACACCCGGCGTCTGGAGGTCAGCTTCGACGTCATCGGACGCCTGGAGGAGCGCGGCGTCCCGTTCGTCGTCGCCATCAACTCCTTCCCGGACGCGCCGGTACACCCCGTCGACGAGGTGCGCGCCGCCCTCGACCTGCCGCTGAACGTGCCGATCATCGACTGCGACGCGCGGCTTCGCACCTCCAGCCGCGACGTTCTGATGACGTTGATGCGCTACCTCCACACCCTCGCCGGAGCGTGACCCGGCGGGGCGGCACCGGCCGGGGTGAGGCGTCGGCCGGACGCTGAGCGGAGGCCCGCACGCTCCGTGTGCGGGGAGGGGCCGCCGCGCCCGATGTGACGGGCGGGGCGGCGGCCCGGGGATTCTCAGGGTTGATTCGGGGGTGGTCCCCGGCCCGTCGAGCGGGGACTGCCGCTACCGTTGATCTCAAGGGAGGACGGGACGGCAGAACCGTCCGAAGCGTTACGGGGCGGCGTACAGGGGGAGTTACGACATGCTGGACCCCACATCGACGACAGCGGTCATGGGCCTGCTCAGCACGGTGACCATGTCCATGGCCACCGAAGCGGGCAAACGTGCCTGGGAGACGATCGGCGTGCTGGCCCGCCGGGTCGCGGGCCGCGAGGTCCCGGCGCCGGCTGGCGTAGAGGCGCGCGGCGAACTGGCGGCGATCCTGGCCGACGGCGCGCGGCAGAATCCGGAATACGCCCGAGCCCTCGCCACGCTCTTCCGCACCGGCCCCGGGCGAGTGGCCGGAGAGATCGCGATACCCCGCCAGCTGCCCACCACCGTACGGTTCTTCACCGACCGGCAGGAGCCGCTCAAGCAACTCACCAGGGAAGCGGCCCGCAAGGCCGACGGCCTGCCGCGCGTCGCCCTCGTGTACGGCCAGAGCGGCATCGGCACCAGCGCCGTGGCGGTGCACTGGGGCAGCACCAACGGGCACCGCTTCCCCGACGGGCAGCTCTACCTGGACCTGCGCAACGGCTCCGGCGCCGGCACCCTCGACGGCCCCGCCGTACTCCGCCGCTTCCTGCGGAAACTCGGGGTCACGGACGTGCCGCCGGCCGCCGATGACTGCGCCGACCTCTACCGCAGCATCGTCGCGGAGCGCAGGCTGCTCGTCGTCCTCGACCACGCCCGGTCGGCCGCACAGATCCGTCCGCTGCTGACCTCGGCGCCCGGTGTGTTCACGCTCGTCGTCGCGCGCCGCCCGCTGAGCGGCCTGGACGCCGTCCCGGTCCCGGTCGGGCCGCTGGCCAGGAAGGACGCGCTGGCGCTGCTCGGCAGGCTCACCGGCACCCGCCGCCCGACGGCCGACGAGTCGGTCCTCCAGGAGGTGCTCTCCCGGTGCGGCGGCTCCCCGTTCGCGCTGCGCACCGCGGCGACCTTCCTGGCCGACCCCTCCCACCACCCGCGGCAGGGCGACCCCGACGCGACCGATGACCGCCCCGCACGCCGGCAGGAGCCCGCCCCACGCGACGACGACAACCCGGTTCGCACCGCCGCCGACGACCTCTACCGCGGTCTGCCAACCGACGCCGCCCGGCTGTACCGCCTCCTGGCCCTGTGGCCCTGGCCTGCCATCGGATCCGCGCAGGCGGCGGCTGCGGCAGGCATCACCGAAGCCGAGGCCGGGCCCCTGCTGGCCGACCTCGCCGCCTGCCGGCTCCTGGAGACTGCGGACTCCGGCCGGCACCACTACCGTCCCCTTGTCCGGCAGCACGCCGAAGAGGCCGCCGCGCACCAGGACCGCCCCGCCGGCTGCTCGGCCGCCGTCGCCCGCGTCGTGAGCTGGGCCCTGCGGTTCGCGGTCCGTGCCGACCGCACGGTGCTGCCGCAGCGCTGGCAGCTGGGCCCTCGGTACACACAGCTGGAGCCCGGCCCGTACGCGAACGCCGGGGAGGCGCTGGCCGCACTCGACGCCGAACTCCCCAACCTCGTGGCCGCGGCGCTGGCCGCCGACGAGTACGGCGACCCCGACAGCGTCTGGCAGCTGTGCGAGGCGCTGTGGGGCGTGCAGTTGAAGGCCGGACGCCACGAAGAGGTCCTGCCGGCCCTGCGGGCGGGGGTGCGCGCGGCCCGGTTCCTGGAGACGGAGTCCGCCACCGGCGCGGCAGCACCGGGCGATGCCTCAGGCTCCGCCGCCGGATCGTCGTTCGCGGCCCGCGTCGTCAGCCGGATGCACACCCAACTGGCCCTAGCGCTCCAGGAGTTGGGCCCCGACCGGTACGCCGAGGCCGAAACCGCGCTGCGGTCCGCGGCCGAGGCATCGCAGCGGGCCGGCCACCGCCTCGGCCGTGCCACCGCCCTGGAGACGCTGGGCCTGCTGCGCCTGCGGCAGTGGCGTCACCAGGAGGCGTACGACCTCTTCGATGAGGCCGACGGGCTGCTCGTCGCCATCCCGGAAGGGGGCGAGGGAGCCAAGGACGTCCCGCGGGCCCGCGCCCTCCTGGAGCGGCATCGCGGCCGGGCGCTGCGCGGGCTCGGCGACCGGGACGCCGCTGTCGCCCGTCTGGAGCGGGCGCTGCGGTACTTCCGCGACACCGCCGAGGGCTACAACACCGCCCGCGCCCTCACCGACCTCGCCGAGACCCTCCTCGAAGCGGGCTGCCCGGCCGAGGCGCTGCCCCTCTTCGAGGAGGCCGCCGGCCTGCTGGCGGGCGAGCACGTGGAGTTCCACCTCATACGCCTCCGGGAGCTGCGGGAGGGGCTTACCGACGGGCCGGAGTGAGCGGTCGGGCGTCGGCCGGTTCCGTGCCCGTGCCGTACGGCCTTCCGCCACACGGGCCCGTGGCTCAGCGGGGTGTGCGAGGCGGTGGGCGGAGGTCCGTGACCTGCACCGCGTGGGTGGCGCGGGCCGTGCGTACCGTCAGGCCGTGTGCGGTCAGGTCCGGTAGCGGGGTGCCTGCCGCCAGCGCGGCGTGGAGGGCGGAGGCGTGGGCGGCCGGGTCGGCGGCCGAGGGCTCGGCGGTGAGCCGGAGGACGTCGCCCGCGCGGGTGCGGACGGTACACACGCCGGGCTCGCTGATGTACGCGGCGAGCGCGCAGTTGGGCCACTGGGCCAGCACTTCCGTGCCCCAGACCTCCGGCGGCCCCAGCCGCGGGTCGTCGGCCGCCCCGTAGCGGAAGATCACATCCGCGGTGGCCACCGCCTCCCGGTCCGTGGCGTCCTCGTGCACGGCCGTGTGCGCCTCCTCGGCCTCTCGGCCGCACCGGCCCGTGCGCCCTCCGCTCGCCGCAACGTCGCCCGCGATCGGCCCCTCCGCCATGCCTTCCACCGCGCCGCCCACCACGTCCTCCAACGCGCCATCCAACGCTTCATCCGGCTCGTGTGACGGCTCGGCGAAGCGGCGGATCGTGACCTCGCGTTCCCCGGTGAGCAGCGTCAACACGTGCAGGGGGGCGGCGTGTTGCGGGGGTTCGTACGGCGGGAGGGGGAGCGGGTCGAGCAGGGCGGGCCAGTCGGGTTCGGCGATGCCGATCAGCTCGTAGAAGAGTGCGCGCAGCAGGTCGGCCGACTTGTCCGGTACGGACGTGGTGAGTTCCGCGGGGCCGGGGAGCGGGCGGTGTCCGGTGATGGCCGCTTCCAGCTGGCGGCGCAGCGGGCGGCGCGGGTCGAGCCGGGGCGCCGTACGGACGAAGTCCGCCACCGGCGATGTCGGGTCGAGGCCGTCGAGGGGTGCGGCTCCCAGGAGGACGGGGGTGCCGAGCGCGGCGGCGTAGTAGGTGACCGACCCGTGGTCGCCGATGACCAGGTCCGCTGCGAGCAGTGCCTGGCGCCAGCCCTCCAGTGGATCCAGCAGGGCCAGGCCGCCGCGTCGCGCCCGGTCCAGCCATGCCTTGACCTGCCCCGGTCCGTGCCCGAGCCAGATGTTGGGGTGGAGCACGGCGGCGAGGCGGAAGTCGTCGGCGGGCAGTTCGCCGGTCAGCCGGGGGAGGAGGGCGGGGAGCAGGTCCTCCCCGCCGCCGTCACCGAAGAGCGACTCGGGGTTCCAGGTCGAGTTGAGCACGACGAGCCGCTGGCCGCTGCGGACCCCGAGGGCACGGCGGAACCGCTCGCGGTGGCTGCGGGCGGCCAACAGGCGGTCGAAGCACGGGTCTCCGGCGAGTGCGGCGGTGTGGGCGGCCGGTGGGCACGCGGCGCGCAGCCGTGCCGCCTGCTCGGGGTGTGAGAGCACCATCGCGTCCGCGATCGGGGCGCCGTCGACGAGCAGCCACTCGCCCGACATCCCGAAAACCGGATCTGCCCCGCCACCCGAACCCTCCGGGCCTCCGGGCCTCCGGGCCTCCGGGCCTCCGGGCCTCCGGGCCTCCGGGCCTCCGGGCCTCCGGGCCTCCGGGCCTCCGGGCCTCCGGGCCTCGCCAGCGTTTTATTGTAGCCAACCCCATGCGACAAAACGACCAATTTACCGTAAAGGGCGTGGAGTTCACCGCCGAAGCTGGCTGAGATCGCGAGGTCGACCGGCGTGCGCAGCGCCTGCGCCCACGGAAGTACCGGCACCCCCACCCGGGCCAGCAGCTCCCGTATGCCGGCCTGGAAGGGGGAGGATCCGGTGCACGTCGCGAGCATCTGGAGCCGCCAGTCGCCACGGAACAGCGGCAGGACGTCGAGCAGCCGGGTCGCCGAGGTCACGTTGTGCACCACGAACAGCACTCGCCGGACGGATCCCCGGGTGTCCCACCGGCCCGACTCGCCTCCCACGGGCACCCGTATCCAACCGCCCGCGCCCTCGCTCACCTGGCCGCCCCTCTGCCCTCTGCCGTCGATCACTCGTCCCGCCGCGCCGCCCTGCGCACGGCCCGCCACGATATCCGGGCGGGCCCGGCAGCCAGGCATCGTGCTGACGGACCGCCACCCGGGACCACCAGCCCCTCCGGTACCGGCCCCTCACCCGAACACCGCTGAACCGGCGGCCGGCCCCCCACCGCACCCGGCGGACGCACGCAAATCGCACCCGGCGGGCGCGCAAGGAGTCACGCGCCCGCCGGGGGCGGGCCGGCTGTCGCCTACGCGTCGCCGCCCGGGTGCCGCGGTGTTTCCACCGACGGCAGGGCCGTCAGTCGCGGCAGCAGTTGGGCGGTGAGCAGGGTGGAGAGCGCCGAGGCGTCGGTGCCCGCGCCCGCGCCGTCCGTGCGGACGACGACCGGCTGTGGCGCCTTGCCCGCGAGGATCGCGCCGACCTCCAGGCGCCGTCGGGCCAGTTCGTACTGGAGTACCGCGCGGTTGTCGCGGTACGCCTGCGCGAGGCGCTGCTGCGCGCGGGCCTCGTTCTGGGCGGAGATCAGCCCGCTGCGGCCACGGGTCTCGATCTCGAAGCGGACCTTCTGCGCGTTGGTCTCCTGCTCCTCCAGGAGCTGGGCGACCGCCTCGCGGGCCTTGTTCAGGGCGGCCTTCACCTCGACGATGCGCGCGTCACGCACCTTCTTGGCCCGCTCGATGTCCATCTGAAGGCTGTCGATGCGCCGCTTGCGCGTCAGCCCCCACTCCTGCTCGTACGCGGTCCGCTCCTTGGCCACCCGTTCCCGGGTCGCCAGGTGCTGCTGGTACTGGGCGGGCAGCTGGACATCGGGGATGTTGGAGCCGGTGATGCGCACGCCGTAGCGGGAGAGCTGGCGGTTGAGCAGCTCCTGCATGTCGGCGACGTCCGAGCCGCGCAGGTCGTAGGCGCTTTCGGTACGCACCTGCCGGCCGCGCTGGCGGATGGCGTCCTGCACCGCGCTGGAGAGCACCAGGTCGAAGTTGCCCGCTCCGATGGCGCGGACGAACAGCACCGCGTCGGTGATCCGGAACTTCAGGAAGAACTCGATCGAGCGGAGCGGCACGTTCTCCCGGGTGGGGCAGGCCACCACCGGCGCCGAGTACGGGATTTCGGTGGCGGTGTCCACCACGAAGTCCACCCGCGACCAGGGGTGCCACAGGTAGTGCCGGCCGGGGTCCAGGGTGCGGGTCACCGCGCCGTAGCGGGTGAGGATGCCGTTGGTGCCCTGTTCGATCTCGGCGATGGAGGAACGCCACCACCACAGCAGACCGGCCAGGATCAGGACGGCGCCGCAGACGTAGCCGATCGTGGCGAGGACGCCGTAGGCGACGCCGGTGATGCCGCCGTCGTCCCGGAGCGTCAGCATCACGCCGGTCAGCAGCGCGAACACCCCGAGCCACAGCAGCAGCATCCACCACAGCCTGCGCCGATGGCGGGGAATGATCACCGGTATCAGCTTGCCGGCCTCACCGCCGCGCAGCAGCTGCCGGATCTCGCTCCAGGGCGCCACCTCCTCGGAGATGACCGACCTGTGCTGACGTGTCGTGCTCACTGCGCGTCCCCCTCGGCTGCGTCGGTGTCCTCGGGTGCGGTGTGCCCGGACCCGGCCGCTGCGTCCGCGGCGGCGGGCACGGTCGGCCGTTCCGCCTCCAGGAGCGCGGCGATCTCCTGCTCACGCCCCGCGATCCGGCCGGAGACGTCGGCGAGCCGTGCGCGCACGTCGGCCATGTCCTCGGCCGAGAACAGCTCGGTGCCCCGCTCGCCGACCAACTCCCTGGCGAGTGCCAGGAAGTCGACGCCGGCGGCGCCGTCGGCCTGGGACGAACCGCCGATCCGCACCAGCCGCGGCAGGTGGTCGGCGACCTCTTCCAACGTGTCCAGGACCTGCTGCTGGTAGCGGTACTCCAGGATTTCCGGGGCCTCGGCCGCCGTCACCGCGCGGATGTCCAGCGCCTGCGCCTCCAGCAGCGCCGCGTTGGCCTTCGCCTCCGACTCGGCCTGCACGTACCGCTGCCGGGCCAGTGCCTCGGCGCGGTTGGTCTCGCGCTCCTCGGCGGTGTCCATCTGCGCCTGGTACTGCGCGATGTCCGCCATGATCGCGGAGAGCGTCTCCTGGCGGGACGCCAACTCCTTGGTCAGATCGCCCTCGTCCTGCTCCTTGCGCAGGTGCAGCGCGTACTCATGGGTGTACGCGTCCTTGGCGACCCGCACCATTTCCGGTGCCGCCAGGTCCATGCGGTAGCCGCGGTCGGACGGTTCGGCGTGGGTGATGTTGGCGTTGGTCAGCTCCACCGCGGGCCGGAACTGCTGGTTCAGCTGCTCAAGGAGCCGGCCGGTGTCCTCGCCCACCATGTCGTAGATCCCCGCGGCCTCCTGCTCGTAGATGAGGCTGCGGATGGTCTCGCTGACCGCGTTGCTCAGCTTCTCCTCGAAGCCGCGCACCGCGCCCAGCGTGTAGACGAACTCCACCGGGTCGCTGATCCGGAACTGGATGAACAGGTCGATGGACGCCTTCACCCCGCCCTTGGTCGGCGCCTCGCGCACCGGGGCGTTGAACGGGTACTCGCGCGTCGTGTTGATGATGTACGACACCCGCTTCCACGGGTTCAGCAGGATCACCCGGCCGGGACCGACCACCTGCTCCAGCTTCCCGAAGCGGGTGATCAGCGCCTGGCAGCCGTCCGGCACCATCACCATGCCCTGCCGCCACCACACGAAGGCGACGGCCGCCACCGACAGCACCCAGTAGTGGATGCCGAAGAGCGGGTCGGTGACCACGTCGCCGCCGGCCACCCCGACGATCACGCTCGCGACCACGCCGATCACCAGGAGCAGCAACACCGGCAGCATGCTCAGGAACGAGCGGCCCCGCGGAATGACCATCGGGCAGATCGCATGGACCTGCCGTCCGTCCTCGCGCCGCTGCTCGCTGCGGTTGAGCGCCTCCCGCGCCTCGTCAAGCGGCACGGTCTGCTGCGTCATCACGGTGTCGATGCTGCCGCCCTGCTCCCGGGCGGCGGGGAAGTCGGCGGGGTCCATGCCCTCGCTGTGCGCCTCCCCGGCCTCACCGGAACGCTTCGCCGCACCGGCCGTGCCTGCCGCGGCGGCCTCATCCGTCGCACGGCCCGCGTCGAGCCCGCTCCGGCGCCGCAGTTCGTCCTCCGCGGCGCCGCGCAGATCCGTGCCGCCGGATACCGCCCGCGCGATTCTCCGCGCACTCTGACTACCTGCCACAAATCCCCCTTGTTCTCGCACTGTGCATGTGGGCTGCACGTACAGCCAGCCCCCTCCATCCCATCGCATGGCCCGGGGGCAGCATGGGGCGGGTGGGGCGCGAGATCCGTAGGGGCTTCGTCAGACCGTCAGCGCGGCGCGCTCAGGAGCGAGGGCGGCCCGGTGCGGCGCCGGGTCGGGGAGCAGGTTCCACCAGGGCGCGATGACGGGGATGTCCAGCGGCTCGGGACTGCTGTCGCTGGGCGAATCGCTGAGGGTGGTCGGCAGGCCGGCGGGGTCGTCCGGTGTGGTGTAGCGCAGCGAGGTGATGCCCCAGTCCTGGGCGCCGCGGATGTAGGCGCTGAGGCTGTGCAGGTACTGGCGTAGTTGCGGGCTCGCCTGCTGTTCGAGGTGGGTGCGCAGTCGCAGGAACAGCGTCATGACGCGGTCCCGCTGGCCGATCGCGCAGGTCAGCGCCTGTTGCGGGCTCAGCCCTTCCTCGTCCTGGAGGACCCTGAGGATGTTGAGGTAGTAGGCGTCGTCGGAACGGCTTTCCTTGTGGTGGGAGAAGATGTCGTTGTCCCACACGATGATGAAGGACGCCATGTCGGCCGCCGCGCGGACCAGTGCGTCATCGCGCTCGTGCGGCTGGAGTTCGTAGCCGTACCCCATCTCCAGGAGGGGCATCACGACGGTGGTCGCGCCGTTGTACAGACGCATCAGGGTGTAGTCGTTCACCTCGGGGACGCGGCCGTCGACGCGGTAGTGGGCCTCCCAGGACACGCTGAAGACGTATTCGCGCAGCGCGTCTATCCAGCGCGCCACCTGCGCCGGTGTCCCGTAGAGCGTCATCCGCGACTGGAGGTCGCGCAGCCCCCTGGCCAGCGGGTCGTCGGTGAGCATGGGGGCGTCGGGCAGCTGGGCGATGCGCAGCAGGCGGTGCGTGGCGGCGATCAGGTCGCCGGGCCGCCGGCCGAGTTCGCCCTCCTCGCAGTAGCCGTCGTCGACGGCGAACAGCCAGAGCACGAAGTCGGCGAGCAGGCCGACGACTTCCTCCCGGCCCTCGGGGAGGATCCGGGAGGCGAAGGTGCCGATGCTGTGGGTCACCAGACGGCTGCGCAGTTCGGGGGAGCCGATGTCCAGCCGGTGCGCCCAGGCCGTGGTCCGCGCCTCGATGGCTTCGTGCTGCGGATGGATGGCGGCCGGGATCGGCGCATACGTCGGCGGAACGCGCAGTGCCTCCACTGCGATCACCTCTCAGTCCTCGTGCGGCAGTCCCGGCCCGGCGCCGGCGTGTCGGTCAGCAGGAACGCCGCGGCATTCCTGTAGTGATCAACTAACGCGCATAGTACGCACTGCCCACGGCCGAACCAATAGGCCCTTCACCTGCGGATGCCCGCGAAGACGCCGCCGCGGCAGGGGTCGGCGGCGGCGCCCACGGCACCATCGAGGAGCTGTTCACCGGCGGCCGGCACCACCAACAGGCGCTGCCCGAACGGCCGGTGATGCCGCCTACCCCCTGGACGAAGAGACCCCCGCAGCGGTGGCCCCTGCCCTCTCCTCCCGGCCGTACATCTCGGCGATGAGGAACGCCAGATCCATGGACTGGCCACGGTTCAGCCGCGGGTCGCAGGCGGTCTCGTACCGCGATGCGAGATCGTCGGGCCCGATGCCTTCACCGCCGCCCACGCATTCGGTGACCGGCTCGCCGGTGAGTTCCAGATGGACGCCACCGGGATGCGTGCCCAGGCCGCGGTGCACATCGAAGAAGCCGGCCACCTCGTCGGCGATGGTGTCGACGTGACGGGTCTTGTGCCCGTCGGGAGCGGTGTAGGTGTTGCCGTGCATCGGGTCGCACACCCACGCCACCAGGGCTCCGCTGTCGCGTACCGCCTCGACGAGCGGGGGCAGGGCCTCGCGGACGCGGTCGCTGCCCATCCGGACGATGAACGTCAGACGGCCCGGCTCGCGGTGCGGATCGAGCCGGTCGATCAGCGCCAGGGCCTCTTCGGGGCGCGCGGTGGGGCCGAGCTTGACGCCGATGGGGTTGCGGATCCCGGCGGCGTACTCGACGTGCGCGCCGTCCGTCCGGCGGGTGCGCTCGCCGATCCACACCATGTGCCCGGAGCCCGCGTATCCCTGCTTGGTGGCCGGGTCCACCCGGGTCAGCGCCTGCTCGTAGTCGAGGAGCAGCGCCTCGTGGCTGACGAAGAACGGTGACGCGGCGCGCGCGGGCCGCTCCCAGCCGTAGGCGTGCGCCAGGGCGAGCGCCGTCTCCACCTCGCCGACCAGCCGCTCGTACCGCTCGCCGATCGGTGAACGCAGCGCGAACTCCCGGTTCCTCGACTGGACCTGTGCCGGTTCGGGGTATCCGGCGGCGGTGAGGCTGCGCACCAGGTTCAGGGTCGCGGCCGAGTGCTGGTACATCAGGCCGAGCCGCCGCGGGTCCGGGGTGCGGGCCTCGGCGGTGAACGCGGTGCTGTTGACGCAGTCGCCCCGGTAGGAGGGGAGCGTCACCCCGTTCCTCGTCTCCGTCGGGCTGCTCCGCGGCTTCGCGTACTGCCCGGCGATCCGCCCCACGGTGACGACGGGCGACGAGGAGCCGTACGCGATGACCAGGGCCATCTGGGCCAGCGTCTCCAGCTTGTCGGTGACGGCCTGCGCCCCCACACCGGCGAAGGTTTCGGCGCAGTCGCCGCCCTGGAGGAGGAAGGCATCGCCCTTCGCCACGTCCGCGAGCCGGGAACGGAGCGCGTCGCATTCCGGCGGCCTGACCAGCGGCGGCAGGGCGGACAGCTGCGTGAGCGCGTCACGCAGGGCGTCGGGGTCCGGCCATTCCGGCTGCTGGACGGCCGGCAGAGCCTGCCAGGGCGCTTGGGTGTCAGGGCTGTTGAAGGTGTCCATGAAGTGGTTTGACCCCGCATTCAGACGTGGTTCGGGGACGGGTGGTGGAGGCGCGCGAGGCTCGGGGTGTCCGTGGGGCCGGTTGCCCGAGGCGTGTCGGATACGGGATGGGAACCGAGCGAACGCAACTCGGGCAGCCGGTCGATGAGTTCGGCGGTGACGGTGCGCACCAGGGGGTCCGCCGTGTGCCCGGCGCAGTCGATGAGCACCGCGGCGGGCCCGTCGGAACCGGCGGTGACGTGGGTGCGGTGGGGGAGGAGCGGACGGTGGCCGGCGCCGCCGAAGACGTCCTCGATGCGCTCCCTGACGGTGTCGGGATCGCCCGTGACGCGGCCAAGCAAGGTGGTGCGGTGGGCGGCGGCGGGCTGCGGCCGGCCGGGCGAGCCGGTGACGAGGACGAAGCGGGTGCTGGCGCCCTCGTGGTCCTGGATGCCCTGGGCGAGGCTGGTCAGCGCGTAGGTGCGGGCCGCGGTGTGCGGCGCGACGGCCGCGTCGTACCGCCCCTCGCTCACCTGTTGGGCACCCGCGGCGTTGGACGCCACCGGCACCCAGCGCGCCCACGGCAGCCGGTCCGCCAGCCACCGGCGCACCTGCGGACGGGCATGGGGATGGCCCGCGACGGTGCGGATGTCCTCCGCGGCCGTGCCCGCCCGCACCAGGAGCGAGAAGAGCACGGACAACCGGACTTCCTGACGTATCGTCAACGGTCCGCCGCCGGTCAGTGCGTCGATGGTGCCGGGGACCGGACCGCTGACCGTGTTGTCCAGCGGCACCACGGCCGCTTCCGCCTCCTGGTGGCGCACCGCGTCCAGGGCCTGGGCCGCCGATGCCTTCGGCAGCAGACGCGCACCGGAATCCGAGATGCTGCGGGCCGCGATTTCGGTGAATGTTCCTTCGGGCCCGAGGTAGGAAATGCCGAGCAGCGGCCCGGAGTTGCGGGATACGCGGCCCTCGTGCAGGACACCGCCAAGGGGCGGGATTGCGACGGATGCCGAAGCATGCCTACCCGCGGTGGTTGGAGCCATCAGGGAAACTCCGCCTCTCGGCACGGAAATGGGGGGAGAAAAGGCGTGTGGCCTGGTTCTTTCGCCACCGGGACGCGCTGCCCGGCAGGCGGTTACGGTGAATCGACGCCTTTTCCAGAGTGCGGAAGCGCAAGAGGTCTCAACAGTCGACTGTTGGGCGTGTAGGCAATCACCTACGTCCCGGGAACTACGCCGGTTCGCCGATCCGCGACCGGCGGGCGGGGCGGTGCCGAACCGGTGAGCCTTAGCCCGGAAGTATTAGACGGACCGTTGTACGCCTTAAGGCCAACTACCGTGCGCCGGGCCTGACCTAGATGCTGGAGCTACTCATTCCGGTGCCTGCCGCTCAGCGCTGCACGGTTCCGGACGCATCACGGCCGTCCGATAGCAATCAGGTACAACCTGGAGGAAGCATGACAGTCGAGACAGCCAGCTCTCTGCTTGTTGTCGGAGACCGATTCGTGGACTTCGCGCGTGCCGTGGGTGCCACGACATTCTCCGAGCTCGTCCATGCCCTGGACCACGGCGACCACGACGGAACCGGTGAGGCGCTGGCCGTCCACGCAGGTCAGGGAATTGACGACTACTCCGTGGCCTATCTGCGGGACGCCGCCGAGCGCCGCGGGCTCAAGATAGACGTGGAACTGACCGGCGGCGAAGCCGAGTTGGTCGGACGCCAGCATGTCCACAAGGCGCGCCAGGACAACGTGCTCATCTCCGCCCTGGAACGGCTCAGCGCCGAGGAGTTCACCGCGGATCTGCGGCTGCACGACCACAACGAACTGCTCGTCGACGTCCAGGACCGGGTGCACGTCCAGGGAATGGTGGCGGTCGAGGCCAGCCGGCAGATGTTCCTCGCCGTCATCGAGGACCATTTCCTGACCAAATGGCCGCAGCAGCGCTACTACATCGTCATCAACGAGATGAGCACCAAGTTCGGGAATTTCCTCTTCCCGGTCGCGGCCAAGGTCAGGCTGCGGGTGGACAGCGTCGACGCGTCGGAATCCACCAGGATTCCCATGCAGGTCACCGTGACGATCGAACAGGCCGGCCGGCCCGCCGCCACGACCACGGTCGACCTGGCGGCATTCGCCCCCGGCGTGGTCGACGGCAAGGAAATCCGGCGGGCCAAGCAGGCGGCTGCTTTTGCCACGGGAACCGCCGATGCGTGAAAGCGATGTGGCGGTGACCGCGCCGGACGCGGCGGCGGAGATTCGCCGCCACCGGGACGCCATCGATGACCTCGACGGCCGGATCATCGCTTTGCTGGCGGAGCGGCGCCGCACGTCGAGCGAGATTCAACGGATACGCAAGGGCAGCGGCGGACCCGGACTTGACCACTCGCGCGAGGAAATCGTCCTCGCACGCTACGGCGACGTCCTGGCGGACGAGGGCCGGCAGGTGGCGTCGGCGGTCCTTTCGCTGTGCCGGGGAAAGCTGCCGCAGACCGGGCCTTCGGCCGCCTGATATCGGACAACGGACGAGAGGAACAGCGCGTTGGCCCGCTTCTATGAGATCGACGGCATCGCCCCGCGAGTGCACCCGACCGCTTTCATCCACCCCGACGCGGTGCTCATCGGCAATGTGTCCGTGGGGCCGGGCTGCTACATCGCACCGCTGGCCAGCCTGCGTGGTGACTTCGGGGAAATCAGGATCGAGGCGGGCGCCAATATCCAGGACGGCTGCGTGGTGCACTGCTTCCCGGGGACATCCACCGTGGTGGAAGAGGACGGGCACGTCGGACACGGCTCGGTGCTCCACGGCTGCCGTATCGGGCGCGGGGCGCTCATCGGCATGAAGTCCGTGATCATGGATGGTGCCACGATCGGTGAGCTGGCGTTCGTGGGCGCCAACAGCTTCGTGAAATCCGGCGACCAGGTGGCCGCACGGCACCTGGCGGTCGGCAGCCCCGCGCGAGTGCAGCGTGAACTCACCGAACAAGAGCTGTCCTGGAAGGCCAACGGGACACGGCTCTACCAGGAACTCGCCGACCGCTCACGGGAGACCCTCCGCGAGACGGAGGCGCGGGAGTGGACCGCGGCGGAATCCGGCACCGGCGACCGTCAGGTGTTCGACGCGGTGGTCACCGGCGGCACGCCGGCACATGTGCCCCTCCAGCAGCACCGAGCAGGGACGTCATCGGCTGCCACGAGCGGGGAGAAGAACTGACCGGCAGAACCTGAATTCCGCTTCGCCCGGGTATCCGACACCTCTTCCGACTCTCAGCCGGGTGCCCGGCATGCCCTCTTGGGCCGCCTGTCAGATTGCCGACGGGTGGTCCAAGAGTGCGTTGCGCGGCACATCATCCTGACAGCCGTTTGCGAGCGCACCGCCGTGTTTTCCGGTGACGTCCCGACAAGGCGGCGGATTGCACCGGCGATTCCCGCACGTTTCGCCCCGCTTCACGATCCCCAAAGAATTGTAACCATTATCGAATGAACCGCCATGGCCGGTCGCGGCAGGGTATATTTGTGCCTTGCGCAAGTAATTACCGGGAAGGACTGTGGTTCGTTCGGAGCTGACTCCGACGGCGTGGTCGGCTTTACGTGTCAAGCATGACTTGCGGTAATAGTTCCCAGGAGATGACGGATGTCATGCCCACTAACGAGGCATCTGCCCCGACAGTGAAACTTCAGCGTTTCGTCAAAACCGCGGCAAACGAGTTGACCGTAGGAGGCGATGGAGGCCGCCCGGCCCGAAAGGGAGCTGTGGAGCCATTGAACGGTGTGCACGGCTTACCGATGACAAAGAGTCACGGCCGCAGCAGAAAAGACCTGACAGGGCGTGAGGTCCAAGTCCTGGCCGCGATTATACAAGGAAAATCGAATCGATGCATAGGGCGGGATCTGAAAATTTCCGAGCACACCGTCAAAGCGCACATCCGGTCCATATTCGCGAAACTCCGTGTGGCATCCCGCACCGAGGCGGCCATGGCCGGGCTGCGACTTGGCGTGGTGTCCCTGGCCTGACCAGCCCTGCCGGCCGTGCGGATCGACCCGGCGGGGTGCGGACATTCCGCCGGTCCGGGAGAGGTGAGACGCCGCGAAGGTCATGAATCCATGCTGGCCGGTGGCGCTCCGTGAGTCCAGTGACGGATTGTCGCCCCGCATTAAGGACGACTGAAAGCTGGAATTCCGGCGATGCCCGCCTCGTGCGCCGCCCCGCGGGGCGGCGCCGTTCCCGGCACGGCCGGCCACTGCCCGCCGCGGCTCACTTTTACAGCGGGCGCGTCGTACCCGGGTCCGGATCGGGATCGGGGTTCGGCTCAGGCAGGGATATGTGGCCGTTCTGGAGCGCGACAACTGCGGCTTGGGTGCGGCTGGAGACGTTCATTTTGATGAATATGGACCGGATGTGCACCTTGACGGTACGCTCCGAGATTCCTAGCGCGCGCCCTATGGCTCGGTTGGATAAACCGATGGCGATGCTCTGCATCACCTCGGTTTCCCGGGGCGTCAGCTGCAGGCGATCCGACCTGTCCGCGACCGGCTGATCCGCTGAATCCCATTCCCCGGAGGGCGGATCACGGTCGTCGCCAGGCGTCGCGTGGGGCTCGTCCTCCCACTCGTCCGGCAGCTGAGAACTCATTTTCGAACCCCTTTGCATACGCTAGCAAGCCGCTCATTCACTGTCAATGATCTTCGTGTTGCCTCTCGCGCCCGGCTATCCCGGTACGACGGATCCAGGAAAGGTGCAGGAAACATTGCTGACACACGGCGTACCCCGGCCGTTGGATTCCCGCTGCTGAACTTCTTATTTGCCGGCCGTCCCCAGTTTCCTCGTTTTCATGAGCGATCTCGTATGCCAAGGTCTGCGCCGGCCCGCGGTCCCAGGTGCGTCGGAACGGTGCCATCGGCCCTGCCCGCCGCATCTCCGGCGCGGAGCTTCGTGCCCCCGAGGTGAGACGCCCGAACCGGCATGCTCAGTTCCGCTACCTCGGCGAACAGGACCACGAGCACCGGGACATGGTGCGGCGGGTGGTCGGCCCGGAGGCGACCAAGCGTGAACTCACCGATGGAGGAAGGCCGTTCTGCCGCACCGACCCGCAAGGTCTAACCGCTGACGGCGGCGACCGGCTCCCGCCGCGCACGTGGGGCGCGGTGCGTCCGGGTCAGTATGCCGAGCATTCCCAGGGTCGCCGGATTCGCCTTCTCGGCGGTCACCGCGTAGATCTGTCGCGAGAATTGCTGTTGCAGAGGCTTGAGAACCACTCCGCTGGTCATCTGATCGGTGGCCATGTCGGGCACGACGGCCATGCCGAGGCCGGCCTCGACAAGCCGGCTGACGGTCGTGAAATCGTCGCTGTCGAATACCACACGGGGAGTGAAGCCGGCCAGCCCGCAGATGTGCGTGAGCATGCGGGAACACAGGGGATCGTGGTTCTGGATCCAGGATTCGCCGCGTAAATCCGCGACGCTCACCGTGGGCGCGCCGGCGAGCCGGTGATCCGCGGGGAGCACGATGTGCATGACGTCGCGGACCAGCGGGACGGTGTGCAGATCGTGCAGGTCGATGACGTCGGCGAACGCGTAGGTGAAGACGACGGCGAGGTCGATGCTCCCCGACCGCAGCAGTTCGAGGCTGCGGTCGGACGGGTGGCTGCGCAGGGTCAGCTCGACGTCGGGGTGCGTGCGCCGGAAGGTGGCGATGGCCTCAGGGAGCAGGCGGGCGCTCGCCGTGGGGAAGGTCGCCATGCGCAGCCGGCCGGCCCGCAGGTGCACCAGGTCGTCGAGTTCGCGTTGCGCGGTGTCGAGCCTGTCCAGCAGCGCCGAGGTGTGCTCCGCCAGTAACCGGCCTGCTTCGGTGAGTTGGATCCCGCGGCGCAGCCGGACCACCAAAGGGGTTCCCGCCTGCCGTTCCAAGGCGCTGATCTGCTGCGAAACCGCCGAGGGTGTGAACGCGAGAATTTCGGCCGCTTTGGTCATGGAGCCGGCTTCGGCAACCGTGTGCAGGACGTGGAGTCGTCGGAAGTCCAGCATGTCGTCAAGCCTATTCAGAACGGCGGGCGGTGTCGCCGGCCACGCGAGGGGGCGCCGCTCCGTCCGCCGGCCGAAGCGGACTCGAACCGGGGCCGACCCGTACCCCGCGTGAACTTCCCGATATGTGCCCGGTCCCGCTGCGAGACATCCCGTCCACTCCCTCGTGCCGCCCCGTCAGAGCGACTGTTCGTCAGTCCGGCTCCAAATACCGCATATTCCGCCTCTTCGCAGCCGGTTGAGCAGACACCGCGGCTCCGGTGCGCCGCTTCTGGCCGTTGCCCGGACGGACGAGGAAACTTCAACCCCACGATAGAAGATGCGAACCGGCCGCGGTGCGTACGAATCAGCCAAGGCCATGTCGCGGTCCTGACCAGGGAGTTGAGGGCTGCGCTCCCTTCCGTGGCTTCGTGGATGCCATTGGCCCGTGGGCGGCTCGGGTGTCCTGCGGGAAGACGGCGGCGATGGCGGCGGGTGTCAGGAACCTGGACGGGATGGCGGAGATTGATCGGTGGACGGGCCCCGGCGCTGCGTGGCGTCGGCCTGAACCGGTCGTGCGAGTGCGCTGACCAGCCGGTTACCGGTCGGTCCGGATAGTCGTTGTATCCAGCATTGATGGAGATCAACGGCGCTGGCAATCGACCATAAGGATTACGTCCAACGGACGACTGTCGCCCCCGGAGTTGGCGGCAGAAGCTGAGATCGAAAGCCGGTCTGCGCTCCGCGGAGCGCGAGTACGCGGGAACCCCACAGAATGGAGAATTCGGTGGTTGAGCGGGACGAGGCGAAGAACCCGAAGCTGCGAGGAATTCAGGTCGTTCGAGGCTGGGACATGTCGCCGGACGCCGATGAGTCTCCGGAAGTCCAGCGCATGGGCGGCATTTACCAGAAGTCGGCAGGGGCACAGAACATCTGGCTCGGCAAGGTCTACACGCCGCCCGGTGTCGCCACCTCTGTTCACCATCACGGTATTGCGGAAACCGCCGGATACGTACTTCAGGGCCAGGCCCGTATGCACTACGGCGACAGCCTTGAATACCACCTCGACCTGGAAGAGGGCGACTTCGTCTACGTACCGCCCGAGCTGGTGCACGTGGAGGCCAACCGGAGCGAGACCTCCGGGCTGATCGTGCTGGTGAGCCGGGTGCCGGACAACATCGTGGTGGACGTGGACGAGCCGAAGTTCACCAAGGGCATCAAGTAGCTTCAAGCGCCGCTTAAGGCTAGTGAGAATTTTGTAACTGTACTAACGCGCGCTCGCCCGCGAGCCTGGATGTGTCCCGATCGACGTTCACAGGAGGACCGTGTGACCACCAGGCAGGGCGCCACGGACAGGGCCATCGGCGGCGGCGCCGATGGTGCTGCCCAAGCCGCCGGACGACCGAGCGGGCACCGGGCGTTGATGACCGTGATGTGCGCCTGCGTCATCTTGGTCTTCGGCATGATCAGCGCCATCAACATGGCGGTCCCCAAGCTGTCGGCCAGCGCTCTCCAGCCCTCGTCGACCGAGATGCTCTGGGTGGTCGACGCCTACGCCATCGTCTTCGCCTGCCTGCTGATTCCGGCCGGCGCCATCGGGGACCGCCGTGGCCGCAAGGGCACGCTGATGGTGGGGCTCGGCCTGTTCGCCGCGGGCTGCCTGCTGTCCGCCGCGGCCCCGAACATCACGATCCTGCTGCTGGCCCGTGCGGTGACCGGAGCGGGCGCGGCCTTCGTGCTGCCGAACACGCTGTCCCTGCTCCTCGGTGTCCTCGCCGATGAGCGCAAGCCCGTGGCCATCGCCACCTGGACCGCCATGAGCGGACTCGGCGGGATCATCGGCAACGCGATCAGCGGCCTGGTACTCCAATTCCTGCCGTGGCAGGGGCTGTTCCTCACGGTCGTGCCCATCGCGCTGCTCCTGCTGCTGCTGACGGCCAAGGTCTCGCCGCGCACCGCCACCCAGGACAGCCCGCTGGACCCGGGCGGCTCCGTCCTGCTGGCAGCCGCCTTCGTCGGGCTGCTCTACGGCGTCATCGAGGCGCCCGAACGAGGCTGGACCTCCGTCCCCGTGCTGGTGGCCCTCCTCGCGGCGGTGGTGCTGTTCGCCGTCTTCGTCCGCTACGAGCTGCGCCATCCGCACCCGCTGATGGACCCCAGGGTCTTCGCCGAACCGCGGCTGCGGGCCGGGGCGCTGGGCATCATGATGTCCTTCGTCGCGGTCTTCGCGCTGTTCTACGTCAACGCGCAGTACCTCCAGTACGCCAAGGGCTTCTCGCCGCTGCTGGCCGGCCTGGGCGTGCTGCCGCTGTCGCTCGGCACGTTCACCACCTCCCGCAACAGCCTGAAACTGACCCACCGCTTCGGCTCCACGCCCGTCGTCACGGTCGGCCTGCTCGGCACCGCGGGCGGGCTGGTACTGCTCGCACTGGCCACGCCGCAGACCCCGTACTGGCTGTACGTCGTCTACCTGCTGGTCTTCGCGGTCAGCACGGGCATGGCGGTGCCGCCGCTGTCCATCGGCATCATCTCCTCGCTGCCGGCGAGCCGTTCGGGCCTCGGCTCCGGCATCAACAGCTCCACCCGCGAACTCGGCAGCGCGATCGGCGTCGCAGTGATCGGCACCATCCTCAGCTTCCAGCTCTCCGGCCACCTGCCGCAGTCGGTACTGGCCAAGGGCGACTCCGTACGCCACTCCACCGCCAGCGCGCTCGCCGCGGCCGAACAGGTAGGACCCACCGAACACGCCCAGGTCATCCGGGCGTTCACCGACGCCATGGACAACGGCTTCCTGGTGATCGCCGGGGCGGTCCTGGTGACGTCGGTCCTGGTGATCATGTGGTACCGAAAGAAGCCGGCCACGGCCGAGGCGACCGCCGACGGTTCCGAAGCCCCGGCCCCGGCCCCGGCGCAGGACTGACGGTCCTGACCAGCCGCCCCGCCCGCCAAGCACGCGGCCGACCCGGACCGGGCCGTAACCGCCGGCCAGCCGGCCCGTAGCGCCTCAGCCACCGGACAGCAGCGCCGCCAGGAGGAACAGCAGGGCCACGGTCGTCGTCACCGTCGCCGTCCACCACAGCGGGTGCGGCCGGAACGTGCTGGGCGGGCGGTGCACCAGGAGGAGCCCGAGCAGTGCCCCTCCGACGGTGAGCAGGACAGCGGCCCTGCCGTCCGCCCGGCCTATCTCGACGTGGTTCTGGGCGATCAGCTCACGCGACAGCGCCACCACGTCCTCCGGCTCGCCCTCCTGCGCCGGGCGGCGGGCGAAGGGCAGGCCACAACCTCACGGTAGAAGCGGTACGCCCCGTGGTGGGCCTCGCCGAAGCCCGGCGGAAGGGCCGGATCCGGCGTGGGCAGGAGCGCGGCCGGCGGGTCGAGGAACCAGTACGTGAGGCCGGATCCGTCGATGGCCCGTAGCCGGCCGGGCGGCTCGACCTCGGTCGTACCCAGGTGGGGCGGTGGTTTCCGCAGCGAGTCGGGCGACGTTGTCCGAGAACGGCTGCCGCCCACGAGCCGCCGCCCCAGGGAGGGAAGGGGTTTCTCCCCCTCTCGCCGCCGTAAGAACGCATTGTCCGAGATCAGCGGGAACTCACCGTTTGCTACAGCGACATTTCAGCCTCGTGGCAGAAACGATCAAGCCCTGGTGCCGGCGCCAAGGTACGGACCAGACTGACGCTCGCACGTTTGTGCTCATGTTCCGTCTCGTCAGAAAGCTCCTTGGCACATGCATACGTCCCGCAGACCCGGCGCCTCATCGGCGCGCCTCGTGCATGGGCGGAGGAGGTGCCGCGCGTGGTGCGCTATGTGATGCGCAAGGCGACGGGATGGCTCCTGATGATCGTGGTGGCGACGAACGCCACGTACTTTCTGGCCAGTTGGTTCCTGGACCCGCGGTCGAACTTCAAGGAGCTGCGGCCCGTCCGGAGCGAGGCCCAGATCGCCCGCGCCCTCGCGCCGTACAACCTGGACCCGCACGTGCCGGTGGTGCGGCGCTGGTGGGACTGGCTCACCTCCGTGGTCGTCGACTTCGACTGGGGGAAGTCCCCCACCGGCGTCTCCGTCAACGGCGAAATCGGCTACCGGTCCCTGGTCAGCGCGGAGTTGGTCGTCATCGCGACGATCCTGTCCGTGGTCATCGGCGTCACGCTCGGTGTGTACACGGCGTCGCGGCAATACGGCTGGGCGGACCGGGTCTCCCAGGCCGTTTCCATCGCGGTGTTCAACATCCCGACGTCCGTCGCCGCGCTCGCCGTGGTCTTCGTCGCCATCTGGCTGAACCAGCACGCCGGGCTGCACTTCCTCTACGTCGCAGGGGAGAACTCCCCGAACGTCGAAGGACTGCTCCCGACGATCGGCGACCGCTTCCTGCACCTGATCCTGCCGACCCTGACCCTGACCCTGATGGGGTACGTCGGATATCACCTGACGCAGCGCTCCCTGCTGCTCGACACGATCAACGCCGACTTCGTGCGCACCGCCCGAGCCACCGGGCTCACCCGGGCCCAGGCGATCCGCAGGCACGCCCTGCGGACCTCGCTCATCCCGACGGCGACGTCCGTGGCGTTCAGCGTCCCGGCCCTCTTCACCGGCGCCGTCATCACCGAGACGATCTTCGGCTGGAACGGCATGGGCCGCTACTTCATCCAGACCATCAGCAAGAACGACGTGCACGGCACCGTCGCCACAGCCGCCTTCGCCGCCGCTCTGACCGCGATCGGCGCGATCCTCGCGGACATCGCCACGGTCTTCCTCGACCCGAGAGTGAGAGTGAGCTGACGTGGCGACAGACGTGACCACCGGTGCCTCGTCCGGTGCGGCGGCCGACCCGGTGCCCAAAGCGGCGCCCCGCGCGCGCAAGAACGCCGGGAACCTCGGCCTCGGACGGCTCTACCTGCGGCGATTCCTGCGCAACCGCCTCGCCGTCGCCGGTGTGGTGATCTTCGTCCTGCTGGTGCTGTTCAGCACGTTCGGCGGCCTGTTCTCCCCGTACACCTACTCCGACGCGGACTTCGCCGCGCTCACCCAACCACCCAGCGCCACCCACTGGTTCGGCACCAATCAGGGCGGCAACGACGTCTACGCCTCCGCCGTGCACGGACTCCAGCGCTCCCTGGTGATCGCCGTGAGCGTCTCCGTCCTGACCATCGTCGTCGCCGCGGTCATCGGCTCCGGAGCCGCGTACTTCGGAGGCCGGATCGAGCGGGTGACGCTCGCCGTCATCCACTTCCTGCTGGTCGTCCCCTCGTTCCTCATCCTCGCCCTGGTGTCCCACCGCCTCGCCGGCGACTGGCGGATCCTCATCGTCGTCCTGACGGTCTTCGGCTGGATGTCCACGGCCCGGGTGATCTGGTCCGTCTCGACCTCACTGCGCGAACGGGACTACGTGACGGCCGCCGAGTTCATGGGCGTCGGCCCGCTGCGCATCATCCTGCGGCACATCATCCCCAACCTCGGCTCGCTCCTGATCGTCAACCTGACGCTCGGTGTCGTCGCGACCGTACTGAGCGAAACCGCCCTCTCCTTCCTCGGATTCGGCGTCCAGACACCGGACGTCTCCCTCGGCACGATGCTCGCGGACGGCGCGAGCACCGTCACGAGCGCCCCCTGGCTCTTCGCCTTCCCCGCGGGCCTGGTCGTCCTGCTCACCGTGTCGATGACCTTCATCGGCGACGGACTGCGCGACGCCCTGGACCCCACATCCGTGACCGGCGCGGCTGGAGGCCGACGATGACATCTGCGACGACCCTCCCCAGGACGCCACTGCCGACCGAGACCACCACTCCCGTGCTCTCGGTGCGGGACCTGCGGATCTCCTTCCCCTCCGAGTCCGGGCCCGTCGAGGCGGTGCGCGGCGTCAGCTTCGACCTGCTGCCGGGCCGTACCCTCGGCGTCGTCGGCGAGTCGGGCTCGGGCAAGTCGGCCACCGCGATGGGCATCATGGGGCTGCTGCCGCCGTCCGCCGCCCTGACGGGGCAGGTCCTGCTCGGCGGACGTGACCTGGCCGGCCTCGGCGACAAGGCGCTGTCCGACGTACGCGGCAAGGCCATCGGCATGGTCTTCCAGGACCCGCTGTCCGCGCTCACACCGATCTTCTCCGTGGGCAGACTGCTCGCCGACACCCTGCGGATCCACCAGAACCTGACGAAGCGAGCAGCCTGGGAACAGGCCGTCGAACTGCTCGATCTCGTCGGCATCCCCGACCCGCGCAACCGGGCCAGGTCCTTCCCGCACGAGTTCTCCGGCGGCATGCGCCAGCGCGTCGTCATCGCCCTGGCCATCGCCAACAAGCCGTCCGTTCTCGTCGCCGACGAGCCCACCACCGCACTCGACGTCACCGTGCAGGCCCAGATCCTCGACGTCCTGCGGCTGGCGCAGAAGGAGACGGGCGCCGGACTCGTCCTCATCACCCACGACCTCGGGGTCGTCGCCGGCCACGCGGACGACATCGCCGTCATGTACGCGGGCCGCTTCGTGGAGCGGGCGGGGGTCGACGAACTGTTCCGCCGGCCGGTCATGCCGTACACCGCGCGGCTGCTCGCCGCCGTGCCGACCGTGGACAGCGGGGTCCACCGGCCGCTGGTCCCGATCGGCGGCGAGCCGCCCGCCCTCGTGGGCCTCCCGGCCGGCTGCCCCTTCGCGAGCCGGTGCGCCGTCGCCGTCGACGCGTGCCGGACCGCCGAACCCGAGCTGCGCGCCCTGTCCGGACACGGGGACGTGGCCTGCCTGCGCGCCGACGAGATCGCCGACGGATCGCTCGACCCCGCCGGGACCGCGGCAGGCGACGCGCTGGATCCGCACGCCGACCGCGCCCCGGCCGGCGATGTGGTGCTCCGCGTCGACGATCTCGTCAAGACCTTCCCCGTCACCAAGGGCGCCGTGCTCAAGCGCCGGGTCGGGACGCTGCACGCCGTCAACCGAGTGAGCTTCGAGCTGCGGGCCGGCGAGACCCTGGGCCTGGTCGGCGAGTCGGGCAGCGGCAAGACCACGACGCTGCTGGAGATCCTCCGGCTCAAGCAGCCCGAGGGCGGGCGGATCGAGATCGCCGGCACCGATGTCGGCGCGGCCGGTTCGGCCGCCCGCATACGGGAGTTGCGGCGGGACGTACAGATCGTCATGCAGGACCCGCTGGGCGCCCTGGACCCGCGGCTGCCGGTCTTCCAACTGCTCGCCGAACCCTTGCAGGCCATCGGGCGGGACCGCGAGTCGATCCGCTCCCGCATCGGTGAACTGCTGGCGCTGGTCGGCCTGGACGAAGCGGTGAGCGACCGCTTCCCGGCCGCGCTCTCCGGCGGCCAGCGCCAGCGGGTCGGCATCGCCCGCGCCCTGGCGACGGAGCCGAAACTCCTCGTACTCGACGAGCCGCTCTCGGCCCTCGACGTGTCGGTGCAGGCCGGGGTGATCAACCTCCTGGCGCGGCTCAAGCGCGAACTCGCGCTCGCCTACCTCGTGGTCGCCCACGACCTGGCCGTGGTGCGGTACATCTCCGACCGCATCGCGGTGATGTACCTGGGCCACATCGTGGAGACCGGCGACACCGAAACGCTCTTCTCCGACCCGAAGCACCCGTACACCCGGGCGCTGCTGTCCGCGATCCCGGTGCCCGATCCGCAGCGCGAACGCGCCCGGGAACGCGTCGTGCTGGAGGGCGAGCAGCCGAGCGCCACCCGCGTGCCCGAGGGGTGCGTCTTCGTGGACCGCTGCCCCCTCTACCGTCTCGCCGACGAGAAGGTGCGCCGGCGCTGCCGTACGGAACGCCCCGCACCGTCCGACGTGGCAGGACAGCCCGGCCACCAGTACGCCTGCCACGTGGTCTGACACCGGCCCCGCCCCTTCCGGGGCGCCACCAGGCCGCTTCCCTTTCCGCTCCACCGAACCCGAAGGAACCCTTTCGCCATGCGCGCACGGCTGGTCCTGCCTGTTGCCCTCGTCGCCGCCATCTCCGTCGCCGCCACCGCGTGCCAGTCCTCAGGGGAGGACGCGGCGGGGCCGGGCAAGAACCCCAAGGCCGCGTCGGCCGCCGTCGACTACAACCCCCAGCCGTACGACAAGGTCAAGGACGGCGGCACCTACACCACGGTCGGGACCTTCGACGAGCAGGGCAACCCGTTCAACGTCAATGCCACCTTGACCGCGTCCCGGGTCTGGGGCTGGTACAACGCCGACGCGATCACGTACTCGCCCACCGGCGATGTGCAGTACAACCCCGACTACTACAAGGACGTGAAGGTCACCGTCGACGGCGGCAACCAGAGGGTCACCCTGACGATCAACCCGAAGGCCACCTTCAACGACGGCACACCGATCGACTGGCAGGCGATCAAAGCCACCTGGAAGGCCAACAACGGCTCCGACAAGGACTTCGCCGCCTCGTCCACGGACGGCTACGACCGGATCACCTCGGTCGAGCAGGGCGAGAGCGCCAAGCAGGCCGTCATCACCTTCAAGGGCGTCAACGCCTCCTGGCCGACCCTGTTCACCACCTTCCTGCACCCCAAGGCCGCCACGGTCGACAACTTCAACACGGCGTACGTCAAGAAGGCCCACCCGGAGTGGGGCGCAGGCCCGTACACGGTCGGCACGTGGGACACGCACTCGGGCAACATCACCTTCGTCCGCAACCCGAAGTGGTGGGGCAAGAAGGGCAAGCTCGACAAGCGCGTCTACGTCAACCTGGAGTCGACAGCGGGGGTCAACGCCTTCAAGAACGGTCAGCTCGACTACACATCCGCCGTCGACGCGGAGAGCCTCCAGCAGATCAAGGGACTCAAGGGCACGGAAATCCGCAGCGGCGGCAGCCCCTTCGAATACTCGCTGCACTTCAACACGAAATCCTCGGTCCTTTCGGAAACGGCCGTCCGCAAGGCCATCGTGGAGAGCATCGACCGCCCGCAGATCGCGCGGATCCAGTTCCAGGGGCTCGACTACAAGGAACCGCTGCCCGGATCGGCCGTGCTGTTCAGCTTCCAGAAGGGCTACGAGGACAATGTCTCGGCCGTGCTGAAATACGCGCCCGACAAGGCCAAGAAGACGCTCGACGCGGCGGGCTGGAAGCCGGGGGCGGACGGCATCCGCGTCAAGAACGGCAAGAAGCTCGAAGTCGGTTACACGCTTCTCGGCGACGACCCGCTGGGCAAGGCCACCGCCGGCGCCTTCGCCGCCATGCTGAAGCCCGCCGGAATCCACCTCGTCATCAAGAAGGGCGACGACGCGGACTTCGCCAAGATCATCAGCGACCGCAGGTTCGACCTCTTCCTCTCGGGCAACCGCTCCATGGATCCCTTCGGCGCCCGCTACCTGTGCGACTTCTACTGCTCGGACCGCGACGCCAACATCACCGGCTCGGGCACCCCGGCCCTGGACAAGGAAATCCGCGCCACCACCCAGATCGCCGACCTCCGCAAGCAGGCCACAGCGGTCAACAAGGTCGAACGCAAGGCCCTCCAGCAGTACGCCTTCCTGCCGCTCTACAGCGGCCCCTCCACCTACGGCGTGAAAAAGGGCCTCGCCAACGTCGGCGCGACCATCTTCTACACCCCCCTCCCGGAAACGGTCGGCTGGCAGAAGTAAGGCGCCCTCAGGCATCCGGTGTGATGGAGGCGCCCGGCTCCACCACACCGGACGCCATCGGCGCGACAAAAACTCGGCCTGCGCCATTTTCAGGCGGAGTTGAAGCGCCGTAGCGACTTGGTCACCGCCGTAGCGACTCGGTCACCCGGGCCGGCGGACGTGCCCTGTGCTCACTCCGGGGCCCGGAGCGCGGCGAGTCGGCGGCCGAGCGCCGCCTGCGCCGAATCCGGGGTGTGCCGCCCCACCGCGACCTGCATGCCGAGCCCGTCGGCGAAGGCGATCAGGGCGTCCGCCTCCTGGTCGGCATCGGCGGTGGGGCGGACATCGCCGGCCTCCTGCGCCGTGCGGAGCAGCAGCGCGACGAGTTCCGTGAGGCCCTCGTACTGCTTGCGCTGGACGGCCGCCAGGCCGGGCGTGACGGACGCGTGTGCGGTGAAGGCGAGCCAGACCCGGGTCTCCGCCAGGCTCTGTTCGTCGTGCGGCACGATGCCGGCGAGCGTGTGCTCAAGCATCGTCGCCGCCGCCTCCGGGGTGACGGAGCCGGCGATCCGGCCCTGCACGCGTGCGCTGACCCGCTGGTTCATCTCCTCCACGACGGAGACCACCATCTCCTCCTTGCCGGAGAAGCACCGCTGCACGGCGCCCACCGAGACGCCGGCCCGAGTGGCGACATCGCGCATGGTCACCCCCTCCAGCCCGCGCTCACTGACGAGCGCGAAAGCCGCCGCCACGACCTGACGCCGTCGACTGTCGTAATCCACCTGTTTGGGCATGCCGCCAAGCCTATATGATACGTTCATATTGATACGCACGTATCAAATCCCTTGGGTTCGACGACCGGAGGAATCGGCATGACCGTGAGGCGTACGAGGCGGCGGGACGACACCGGCAGGCAGCGCGCCCGCTGGCTAGCGGGGTCGATCCTGTTCGTGCAGGGCTTCGGGTCCGCCCTCAGCGAGGCGATATGGAGCACCAGCTTCGGCGTGGCGGGCCTGCTCAGAGGGGCGGGGCTGCCGCAGTGGACCGACCTGGCCATCGGCACCGTCGGCGCGGCACTCATCGGCTGGGCGCTGGTCACGCGCGGCGCGGAACGGCGTGCGCATGCCTGAGCCGACGAACACCCCGTCGCAGGGCGGGAGTTCACCCGAGCGCGCCGCGTCCCGTGCGGTCGGCCGACGGGGCCTGCTGCGGGCAGGGGCGGTCATCGCCGGGGTGGGGGCGGGCGCCGCGGCGGGAGTTGCGCTCAGCACGTACGCCGGGCGCGAGAGGGACACCGTCCGGGACCGGCCGGCCTTCCTCCTCGTCCACGGCGCCAACGGCAACGCCTACGCCTTCGCCCCCCTGATCGCCGCACTCACCCTGGCGGGCCACCGCGCCCTGGCCGTGGATCTCCCCGGCCACGGAGCACAGGGAAACTTCCCGCTCTCCTACCAGGCGCCACAGGACCCGGCGGCGTTCGCGACCGCACCCTCACCGGTCCTGGCCGGGACGACCCTGGAGGACAACGCCCGCCACGTCGCGGGCGTCGTGCGCCGCATGGCCCGGCAGGGGCCGGTCATCCTGGTCGGCCACAGCATGGGCGGCGCCACGATCACCCGGGTGGGCAACCAGGTGCCGGACGCGATAGCGCGGTTGGTGTACCTGTCGGCGTTCTGCTGTGTCCGGATGCGCACCATCCTCGACTGCTTCCTGGTCCCGGAGGGCAGAGCGACGCTGCTCCCCACCATTCCGAGCGTGGGCAGCCCCGAGCGGACCGGAGTACTCCGCAACAACTGGCGTTCCGCGGACGCCGACTTCGTCGCCAAGGCGAAGGCCGCCTTCGCAGCGGACTACGACGACGCGGCCTTCCGCAACGCGCTCAACACCTTCGAGCCGGACGAATCGGCCTCGCTCATCAACGACGACGCCCGTGGCCATCCGGCGACCTGGGGCCGCATCCCCCGCAGCTACATCCGCTTCACCCGCGACCGCAGTCTCCCGCTCGCCCTCCAAAACCGGATGATCAAGGAGGCCGACACGGCAACTCCCCACAACCGCTTCGACGTCCACTCCTTGCCGGCCCCGCACCTGGGCCCTCTCGACCCGGCCCCTTTGGCCGCCGTCCTCGCGAAGCTGGCCTGACCCGACGGGCGCGACCACGGGCGGCCAAGGCGTACCACCTGCTCAAGGCCGAGCGGCAAGAGACCGGTGAACTGAGGCCATGCAAAGCCCCTTTCCCCGGCCCTTCGCACCCCATCCGGGTCATACGACAAGCAATCTCCTCGTCCGGCTGCCGCAACTCGGTAGCCAGTGGAGCTCTTCCTTGTCCATCGACCGAGGAGCCCCCGTGCTGAGCCGCCGTGCCCTGGGCAGGCGTGCCGTCACAACATTCATCGCCGCGGCCACCTGTACCGCCGGCACGAGAGACCGCTCCAAACTTCGGGCCGTTTCCGGGCCGGCCAGCCGCCCAGCCGCCGGAAACAGGCTTCAGTGGACGTAGTCACCGGTGCTCGCTGATGCGTGCTACATGCAGGAGGGGGAGAAGTACGCGCGGCGGGCGTCGACGCGGTCGATGGCGGCGCCAGTTGCCAGGACGGTTCTGCCAAGTCGTAGCTGTCGACGATCCGCGGCACGTGGTGCAGCAGCCCAGCGTCAGTCGTCCGTCGTGGGCTGGCGGGGTGAAGTTCTGTCAGGTAGTGGGTAGTGCCGGGGACGGAGCGGTGGCAGGCGCTGGCGGCGAAGGTGGTGGCTCAGGCCATCTTGAGGATGGTCAAGTCTCGTGGTGCAACGCGGACTTGCTGTGCGACGCTTATAAGGATGGAACCACATCTGCGGTAGCGTTCTTATGAGATTTCATCGTGTCCACCGAGCCCCGGAGGCTGAATGGCCATCCTTCCCGTCGCTGTACCCGAGCCTGACGGCTATGGTGTGCGGCTTGCCGCCCTCGGCACCAAGCTGGAGTATCTGCACCCCGCCCTGCGAGCGGGTGAGATTGCCCGCCGCTCCGCGACTCCGAATCACCCGGCCAACACAGCCGGCACTCGCGCTTACCAGGAGCACGTCCGGATCGTTCGTGAGATGCACATCCAGCACGAGGGCTGGAAGCGGCTTCTGCACGACCACCTGGAGCTGGTCTGCAATCCGGAGAAGACCATCGCCATCGGCGTCATGGTGGGGAATGCGGCGACGGGCGAGCGTGGGAATCCTCCTCGGAACCTGCGCAGGCGCGGCGCGGCCACCGCGCGGGCCGCCATGGCAAACGATCAGCCTGCACTCTTCCCTCACCCCGTGCGCCGGGACGAGGTCGTCCTGAGTGCCGAGGAGACCGATCGGCTCCAGGTCTGGTTCCTTGTCTCGTACCGGGTCGGGGCGGGTGCGAAGGTTCACATCCACAACGAGCTGTCGCTGCCCGGCGAGGTCGAGGACGGGTACGTCACGAAGTGGAAGCGGCGTATTCCTCTCCCGGCTCTTGAAATGGACGGAATCGAACCACCGTACGAAGATGGGCCCGGCGAGATCGACATCCCCGTCGACTTCCGCTGATCGTCCGTCCTGGTGCGGCACTGTTCTGTCAGTGCCGCACCCTGTACCACCGACAAACGAGGCAGTCCACCATGGTGACTCCATCCCGCATCACGCTGGCCCGGAAGCGTCGGGGACTGACCCTCGCAGAGCTCTCCAAGCGCGCTGGGGTGTCGCTACAGAGCCTGTCGAACTACGAAACGGGACGGACATCGCCGCGTCCCTCCACCATCCGGCGGATCGCTGCTGCTCTCAGCTTCCCAGAGCTGTTCTTCTCCGGGGCTGAGGTCGACGAACTGCCTGTGGAGGGGATTTCATGGCGGGCCCGGACCAAGACACCACCCCGCGTATTGGACTCTGCCAGGGCCGCAGGCAGTCTCGCTGCCCAGTTGTACGACTGGATCGACGAACGGTTCCGCCTGCCGGAGCCGGATCTTCCTTCTCTTGGCAAGCCGGACCCGGAGACGGCCGCGGAGATGGTGCGCACCCGCTGGGGCCTGGGCAACGCGCCGGCGCCGAACATGGTTCACCTGCTGGAGGCCCGTGGCGTCCGTGTGTTTTCCCTGCCGCCGGACTCGCTGGAGGTGGATGCCTTCGCGGTATGGCGGGGCAATGTCCCCTTCATTTTCCTGAACACGATGAAGACCGTCGAGCGGAGCAGGTTCGACGCAGCCCACGAACTTGGCCACCTGATCATGCATGCCAGCGGCGAGCGACCTTGCACTGGGCCGGCAGCCGAGCGCCAGGCGAATGACTTCGCCAGCGCCTTTCTCATGCCGGCCGCCAGCGTGCTGGGGCACATGCCTGCAGGTGCTCGTGTCGATCAGATCCTTGAGGGCAAGGGGATCTGGAAGGTTTCCGCCATGGCGTTGACGTACCGGATGCACGACCTCGGCCTGCTCACCGATTGGCAGTACCGCTCCACCTGCGCTGACCTGAGCGCACGCGGCTACCGAACCGACGAGCCCCAGGGACTGAGGAAACGAGAGACCTCCCAGATCCTGACCAAGGTCTTCCAAGGGCTTCGCTCCAAGGGAGTACGTCCGAGCGACGTAGCCGACCAACTGTGCGTCACGGCGGAAGAGATGAAGAGGCTGCTCTTCGGGCTGACCATGACGGCGATGGAAGGCGGCGGCGAAGCATCCAGCGATCACAGGGCCAAAGGCGTATTGAGCCTGGTGCGTTGAGGCCATCACCCGGGAGGCGCCGCCTCTGTCGGCGTGGTGGCCAGACGTGTAGGGCCCGAGACTATGACCCGGTCCCTTCGCTGCGGAGCGGGTGACGGGAATCGAACCCGCGCTCTGCGCTTGGGAATCAGGGGGCTTTCGGGTGCCCGTACCTTCCTGACCAGCGGAGATGCCTCGGTCCGGGCCCGTGTGCCGGTTCAGTCTCGCTCCGTGTTGACCCTGGTCTACCGGCTTATCCGGCACGGCACGGCACTGGCATGGCGGGCAACGCTTCCTCGAAATCGGAGATTTGGTGCCGGGGGCAGGAGCGTTGCGGGCCTCTGCGGCGGTGGGGCGGGGCGAAGCCGGCCCCTACGGGGACGGCTTCGCCGTCGTGGATGAGGGCCCTGGCCCCGCACACCGTTTCCTGTGGCGTTGTGTGCTCCCCACAACGGACATACGGAGCTAAATATGCCCTTGGTAGTTCCATGGTCAACTAATTCCGCTTGAAGTAATTCCCATGGAGGGTTGTTTCAGCACATCGCAGGAACGATTCGTCTTTCTGTGGCCGTCGCTCCGCCCAGCCATGCGAGAGTGTTCTTCGTGGCCACCCGGCGCGGTACCAAGGCGCCGGGCGGTCACTTCAGAAGCTCGCAACTTCAGGGCACAGGGCCGCAACCGAGTGGTCCGGGAACGCTATGGGGTGGACTGCGACCCGATCCCTGAGGGACGGGCGGTCCCGGTGCCGCCCTGAGAGGTTCGGGTGCCGCCCGTCGGTCTGGGCTGAGCCTGAGCCGGCACATGCGAGGTGCCCACATGGTCCGGGGCGCCTGGTTCCCGGTCGGCTTTCCGGTGGCGCAGGCGTCGCAGGTGGCGTCCCAGGTACAGGTAGAAGCGGTCGGGGAGAAAGACTGCGTCGGCGACGATCATTGCCGCGGAGAAGAGCGGGAGCCCCATGAGTACCGCGATCCCTGCGTGCATGCCGAGCAGCAGGGGCAGGACGACGTATTTGACCTTGCTGAACAGCACACATGGCAGGGCCACTTGGAGCAGCACGGTCAGGTAGCCGGCGACCGCGATGAACATCGTCTGGTGGTCGACCAGGATCGACAACGCGGGCCAGGGCCGGAACAGATCGAGATTGAGTACGTAGTGCAGAGCCGTTCCGTTGCCCCAGAAGTTGCCCTGCACCTTGTAGAGCCCCGCGGACCCGTAGAGAAGGCATACCTGGGCCGCGATGACCAGCATCCCGCAGTTGTGCAGCAGGGTCACCAACTGGGTCCGGGTGAACTGGAGTTGATGCATCAGGGCCGACTCGGCACCGGTCTTCGCGCCTCCCGCTCCGTCCGCTTCCGCACGGAGCCGGAGCCTGCGCGCGTCGAGGGACCACCGCCGGCCGCAAGCCGTGAGGCAGAGGTACATGGACATCAGGAGGATGAGGTTGTCTCCCCCGTCCGTCATGAAGATGGTCCGGGCGTGAAAGGAGGCGACGACGATCGCGAAGACGAGAGAGATGACTCTGGTCCGCCAGCCGAGCAGGAAGAGCAGGCAGGTGACGAGCGCGAAGACGTAGCAGGCTTCGAAGTACAGCGGGGACAGGGACAGCGTGAGGATGCTGGACCAGCCGGTCTGAACGAACAGCTCGTTCGCGAGGGCGGGTGTCCACGGGGAGTCCGGGCCCCAGATCTCCTGCCGGTGCGGGAACTCCCGCAGCAGGAAGGCGAGATAGGCCAGCCCGTACCCGATCCGCAGCACCGACGCCGCGTACAGCGACACCGGTCTGTCGGTGAGGGCGGAGCGCCACGCGCTCAGGGCGCCGAGGATCCGTTGCCGGCCGGCCGCGATGCCCCCGGGGGCGGTCGCCGGACCGGGCGAGTGCGTCGCATGTGCGCGCGGCTCAGTGGGCACGATGGGTCACCTTCCACCACGGCAGATACCGGGTCTCACCACGCCCGGGTGTGGCGGGCCGAGGCGTGTCCGCTGTTGAGGGTGCGGCGATCTGATGGCTGATCACGCGCAGCTGGACGTTCTCAAATGTGCTGGGGCGATGCGCGGCGACGCGGTCAGTCGCGATATTTGCCAGGTATTCCTGCATCATCCGGGCCCGCTCCGAGCGCGGCTGATCGTCGCCGCCGTGGGTTTCCAGGTAGGAAGTCCAGGCCCGGCGCAGCATGTTCTGCGCGGTATGGCTGGGGAAGACGCTGTGCCGGACGGCCGCGTTATCGAGTGCCGTTAGATCGAACCAGCCGCTGATCTGCGGGGTGCCGTCCGCCGAGATGGTCATCGTCCTCGCGGAGATCTGCTGGTTGATCGAATCCGGGTTCGGCGCGAAGAGTCGCCAGTTCTGCTCGAAGAGCGGGTATACCCAGGCATTGATCTGGTTTCCGTATCGCTGTGAAACGCTGTTGCTGGGTGCCACGTGCAGAAACAAGAAGAGTACGTGGACGAAGGATACGGCCATGCCCAGAGAAACTGCGCATCCGATCACCGCTCGCAGCGGTCGGTAAAGTTCCGAAGGTTTTGAGGTGCCGACATTTTCCCTGCCCGGAATCTGCGCGGTTGATCTTGCGCCGGTGGCGGTCGCTTCGTCAACCAGTCCGCTGTTCAATTCCCTCACATCCCATTGCTTTCTTCCCTGCACCGCCGCACAGGGAGTTCTCTCCTGCTGTACGGGCTGCCGGCGCGGGGCGAGCCTGTCGAGACTCGCCCCGCGCCGCCCGTTCCTCCCAGGTGCGGTCCGCCGGCTCCGGCAATCACCTCTCGGGTGCGCCTTTGCGGGAGCGGTGCCGGTTCGCGGGATGAATTGCCTCCGGCTTTCCGCCCACAGGCTGGTGCGTGTGTGCAGGCGCCGGTTGGCGTGCGCATCAGCTAGACATCGGCCTCTTCGCACTCTTTGCCTGCTCCACGCACCTGGCTGTGGTGCTTGTCCTCGCACACCTTGCCGTCGTGGTCGGGCTTCCCCCCGCCGCACTTGTCGTCACAGGGCTTCTTGTGACCGCACTTGTCGTCACAGGGCTTGTCGTGGCTGTACTTGCCGTGCTCGTCACAGGGCTTCTTGTGCTTGCCGTGGTCGCCGGGGTAGCCACAGGGCTTGCCGGGGTAGTGACCGTGATCTCCGCCGTTTCCGCCGCCTGTCGTGTTCCCAGCGGTGTTCCCGGCGGTGTTCCCGCCGCCTGTGGTGTTCCCGGCGGTGTTGCCGTTGTTCCCGGCAGTGTTGCCGGCAGTGTTACCCCGCGTGTTTCCTGCGGTGTTCCCCTGAATGTTGCCCGAGGTACTGCCGGCGCTGTTGCCCGCAATCGCGCCGCCGCTGCCGCTGTTGCCCGCGATCAGTCCGCCGGAAGTGCCACCGGAGAGAACGCCGCCCAGGACGCCGCCCAGGGCTCCCGTGGTGGTGCCCGTCGTGGTGCCCGTCGTCGTGCCCGTGGTGGAACCGCCGAGGACCCCGCCGAGGACCCCGCCGAGGGTTCCGGTAGTGGTTCCGGTCGTGGTCCCGGTCGTGGTCCCGGTGGTCGTTCCGGTGCCGCAGTTGGGCCGGGTGATCACGTTGTTGTCCAGGGTCACGGAGCCGTTACGTGCCAGCGCTCGGCCTTGGATGGTCGAGCCCGTGGTCACGCTGATCGAGGTCAGAGCCAGGATGTTGCCCACGAAGGTGGTGTTGGTGCCGATCGTGGCGGAGCTTCCGATCTGCCAGAAGACATTGCACGGAGAGGCACCGTTGGTCAGCAGCACGCGGCTGGCGGAGGCCGTCGTCAGAGTTGATCCGACTTGGAAAACCCACACGGCGTTGGGGTCGTCATGCGCGTCCAGGGTGAGCGTGCCCGTGAGTCCGGCGGAGCTGGACGCGGTGTAGACGCCCGGATCCAGCGTCTGGCCACCGAGGTCGCTGGTGATGGTGGCGTCCGTGGCCTGGCTCGCGGCGTTGTTGTACGCCGTGACCAGGTCGGCCTTGGCCTGGAGGGCGGGGGCGTCAGCCTGGTGGATGGCCCCGTTCACCAGGCCGGGCGGGAAGCCGCTGACCGCTGTCCCCGGGCTCACCCCGAGGTCTCCGTTGATCGTGGACGGGCCGGTGTTGGTGACCGACTGGCCTGCCAGAACCGCGTAGCTGTCTGCCGTACCAAGGGGGACAGCTGTCGCGATGGCCTGCGCTTGCGTCGGGTTGAGTGCCACCGCGGCAGCGGCGATCACGGCGGCTGCGGCGAGCCAGGTGGAGATGGCGCGCCAATTAAGCACGCCGCTGAGTCTTGGTTTCATTGAGGCTGCCTACTCTTGTGCGGAAAAACTGCGGACACTTTGCGAACCTCGCTCTCTTCCAGCGAATCGCTCGCCAAGTGACGGCGGCATATTGCATGCTCGGCAAATGCCATCTGTGCGATTGCTTGACCGCTGGTCACTGTCGGGCGCAACTCTGGATGTCACATAAACGGATGTTCCTGCTTACGAGCCGACCGCTGCGAGGGGTGATGCAAAAAAGCACCATACGCACTTAAGTAAGGACATACGCGACCATGAGTTCCAGCCGGGGTGTGCGTGGCGCAAGGCCGATGGCATGGAAAATCAAAAAACAGCAGGTGGGGAAGGGGGGAAAGCTTTCCTCAAACCGCTTGAATTTCGCGTGTGGAGCACCTTCGAACGCCATCAAAGGGGTGAAAAGCTGGGTGTGTCTCATGATGAGGTTGACTCGATGGACTCCGGGTCCGTCGCCCGCGTGGTGATTTCTTCACGGGGAGGGGTCAGGGCTTTGCTGAAATGGATTAGTGTGGCGCCGCCATCCGTGTTTGTCTCCTGGAGCAGCGGGAGTCACACACGGGTGCGGGGCGCTGTCGAGCGGGGCCGCCGCCTGGTACTCCGATAGCAGCGCGTCGGCTGGGCCCGGGTGATCCTGGGCTGGACCAGCTCCTGGGACGCGGATTGACGGGGCGTACGTCGCTGGGCCTGCTGTTCGTTGACTTGTTCCATCTCCCGCCCGCGCTGCGGGGTGCCGGGGTGGGCAGGGAGATCCTGAGGCAGGCGGAGGAAGAGGGCCGCAGGCGGGGATGTCGCGCCGGTGTGCTCTACGCCATCAGCTTCCAAGCGCCGGGTGGGCTACTGGATTAAAAGTCCCGACGGACGCGTGACCGACGGTTCTGAACAGTCGGCCACAGTCCACTCATGCCAGGTGAGAGGACATCTGGCTGACGCCGGATCCACCGCCGGACAGTCCGGGCCACGCCGTCCGCTCGCGCATGGCGACGGCTGACCAGCCATTTGAGGCGGTTGCCTGCGAGTGGCACTGCTGTCTGGCAACCGCGGCCACTCGATCCGTGATGCCAACGGCCCCGGCACATACCCGCCGGGGCCGCCCTTTCAGGTCGTTACACGTGAGAGTGCGCGGACCCGCTTCTCATGGTATTCCCAAGGAACTTTTACCGCATGAGGGGCATTCCGCGTTGATGGGGTTCCTAGGCCCCGTAGCCGTCTTCTGCGTGGTGTCAGCTCTGTTTCTCTTCTTCGTCTTCCCTCAGCCGGATTCCCTGGTGCGTCAGTGTGACCATCACGGGGGTGTTTCCTTGTGCCCAGTCGACGGTGACGAGCCCTTCGCCCACCAGATACGCGCAGGCTGCGGCCAGGTCCTGCTCAGGGATTTGAAGATCGTCGCGCAGCCCTGCCCCGGTGACGCCAAGGAAGCGATTGCCTTCCGTGGTCTCGTACAGGGCCTTCATGATCGCTTCGCGGTAGTGCTTCCGCTCGTGAAGTGTTGCCATGACGTGCCTCCCACTCGTGCCGGGCACCGGTTCGGAGCTCGTGGGAACAGGCGCGGCATTACGCCTGCCCCACGAACCGTTGCGAGCCCTCGCCTCAGATTTCGTCCGCCTGGGTGCGGGCGTCCGGGGAGGATTGACTGCTTACGAGCCAGGGCCGTGCCGGCTCTGCCGTGTGAGTGGTGTCGACGGTGAGGTGGAGGCGGGTTCCGCCCGCGCCGTCGACGGGGTAGCTGCGCTGTTCGGTGGCGCCGAAGCGCCACGGAGAGCCTCTGCCATCTGACGGGCGACTTCGGGGGACGCGGCGACGATGCGCGCGTCGGCGTGGCCGGCCGAGGGGAGTTCTGGTGACTTCACGGTGACCTCGCTCATCAGGGGCGACAGCGATGATGCCGTCGCGCCACCCCCACCGCCCCCGGTCAGCGAAAGGGCCGGTTTCATCCACGGCTCCCGGCGTGGTGCTCGCGGTGGGTGGCTACGCGCGATTCCGTGGGCCCGGTCTGCTGCGCGTTGAGCAGACGGATCAGGAACATGCCCGCGACGATCATGAGGGTGATCACGGCCACGGTGATGACGGTCTCCACGTCCTCACTTCCCTCGGGCGGAGGTCAGGAGCGCGGCCTGGTGCCCTGTCGCGGAGGCGGCTCCGCCCTCGGTCTCCCACCCTTCTTCCTGCCCCAGTGCCTCCCGCGCGTCACGGGTGGCCCCCTCGCTCGCCATCAGGGCGCTGGCGGTCAGGAGGCCGCCGGGGGCAGCCGCGGCGGACATCAGCCGGGCGGCGGCAGCAGCGCCGGTCTCCGGCGGGATCACCAGCAGATCCCAGCGGCCCGCGCTGTAGGAGAGGAGGAGCAGCTTGTTCGGGTCCTGCTCTTCGGCGAACCAGCCCACGTGCACCGTGTGCCCGGCCACCGGCACCTTTCGCGGCACCACGGGCCAGTGGGCCGGGTTCACCGTGACGTGAGTGATCCGGTCCCAGCGCGCGTCCAGCACCTTCATCAGAGCGGGAAGCTCGCGGTAAAGATCGCGAGAGCGGGGCCACCAGGCGCCGTCCAGGAGACCCGGAGGCGATCCGGCCGGAGTGAAGGAGAGGCGGGCCGGTGACGAAGGTGCGCGCTCGCTCATGATCGTACGGTCGATGGTCGCGGTCATGGCGCGGACCTGTCCCCGGGGCTCGTCTTCGACGTCCCGGTGTTGTTGCTCACCGAGAACGACACCGACGGAGGAGCCGGTGTGCGAAGTACTCCCGGTCTCTTCACTCTACTCCGGCCACCAGTCCGTGAGGGTGCGTGTGACCAGGAACTTCCTGGCGAACGCGGGTCCGGATCCGTCGCCGCGCGGCACGTCCGCGCCCTGGTACGCGGAGTACCGTGAAAACGACGAGGGCACCTCGCCGGGCGTACGCAACCCCCGGAAGACGGGTGAACACACATGGCCGACCCCGACACTCCCCGCGCACCGCGGCTTCTGCCGGACGCGGTCCACCAGGCCGTCAGCCCCGGGACGGCCCTCTTGCGGCTGGTGACCACGCACACCCGCGAGCAAGTTCTCGACGGCGCGTGGTGGCCGCGTTCTCACGACATCGGCGCCGAGCTCCCCGGTCTGGTCACCGCGCTGACCGAGCATCTCGGCCCCGTCCTGCGCATCGGCCTGGACGGCGGTGCCTGGGAGGATCTGCCGACCCGTCTGGTCATCGACGACCGGGTCGTGCGCATCGACTCCTTCCCGATCGGTGACGACACCGTCCTCATCACCCGAGGCGACCAGGACCACTTCTCCCTGCTGGTGGTCCCGCCGCACGCGACTCCGGAAGCGGCCCGCGCCGCGATGGACAGGGCCGTCCAGGCCGGCAACGTCACTCAGGCTGAGCAGATTCTCATCGACACCGGCACCCGTCGTGCACACCCCATTCCCGAGGAACGGCCTCGGACGGGCGGCGAACGCGGCGAGCGGTGAGGAAACCGTCAAGGCTTCGACGCTTCTTCGGCGAGAGGGATACAGGCTGCCGCGCAGGTGCAGCTTCGACAGGCACCCACAGGAGATGCTGTGTTATGTGCTACATGCGCAGAGTGGCGGGGCCCGGGGCGGTGCGCTGAGCCCTTCGGCCGTCTTGCCGGGACTCGACGAGGAGCAGCTGCGGCTGCTGCGTCGGCTGTGCCCCGCTGTGGCGCGTGACCGGCAGCGGGGTCAGGTCTTCGATTCGTGTCCAGGCGGCTCGCGCTCTACGAGGGCGTCTCGGCATCGACGGCAGTGGATACGGCCGAAGGCCCGGGGAAGTCCTCGCGCAGCGCATCCATGATCAGCTCGTCAGCTTGCTCGCCGAGCCAGAAGCCCGACTGCCGGAGCCGTCCGGCCGGGCGGAACCCGGCCTTCTCGTATGCGGTGATGCCGGCCCGGTTCGGTTCCAGGGCCTTGAGCCACACCATGCGCAGCGAGCCGAGGTGGAACGCCCAGTCGAGGGTCAGGCGGGTGGCCTCGGCTGCGTAGCCCTTCCCGCGGGCCTAGGGGGCGATCAGGGACGCTGGCCGTTGCGGGCCTGTCCGTCCCAACCCGCGGCGCGGGCTTCCCAGCTCTGCGGCATCTGGGTGCCGTAGCCGAGGATCGTCCGGGGATCGTTCTCCCACCGGTGGTACGTCGGCAGCATGTCCTGGCGTGGCAGGCCGAGGGCGAGCCGGTCGCCGGGGAGAACGATGTGAGGGTCACTCACGGGTGCCTCCTTTGGAACCCCGAGAGGATCCTCCGGGGCCGTCGGGCGTGTAGATCGGGGTGTAGAGGGACGTTTCGGTCTGCTCCTCGACCGGCCGGCCTTGCGGGTCAGCTATCCGCGCGTGAAGCCGCACCGGGTCGGTGGCGACTCCGTGCCACCACTCCGCACGCCTGGCTCAACAATGGCGTTCCGCCGGCCCAGGTCGCCGAGTGGGCGGGCAACCGCGTTCCCGTCCTTCTGTCCACCTACGCCCGCTGTATCGGCGGACAGTTGACCGAGCTGCAGGGCGGATCGAAGGTCCCCAGCAGCTGCCTGAGGGACTCGCGGCCTCGAAGCGCCCGCCCGAAAACTTCGGGAAGTTTTCGGGAAGAACAGCCGCCGAGAGCCGTGCAAAACCGGCATCAGCCGGACTCCCGCCTCCGCCGCCAGCAGTTGGGTCCGGCCCTGCCAAAGGCACCGCACCGCACCCGCTAAATGGCCTCTGAACTGCAAAAAAGCCCTCCGTGATGGAGGGCTGAGGAACGGGCGGAGAAGAGCGCCCCCGGCAGGACTCGAACCTGCGGCCAAGTGCTTAGAAGGCACCTGCTCTATCCACTGAGCTACGGGGGCCGGTGGTGGACGTGGATCACGGACCGCGGACAAGGATAGGGGTCCGGGTGCCTCGTCCCGGTTGCTTCACCTCCGTGGCACGTTGTGGAGATTCCGTGAAGCGATCCCGATAATCGCAGGCGGGTACGAATCCTGCACCGGTTTTGGCCACTCGCGCAGCGGGTGTTGTGCAGTCGTTATGCCTGTGCCCCACTTGTCTTGATCGTCTCACGTGGCAGTCGTCCCGTTCTGTACCGTTTTTTACGGCGCGCACACAGGGGTATACGCTTCAAAAACCCAACGAAATTGGGCATTCTGCACATGTGGCGACCTTGGATGTACGACCCCGGCTCATCGACGCGCTGTCCGTACTGCGAGACCGCGTCGACGCCGCACGCTTTCCGCTGCCGCTAGGAGGCGCGGCGTGCGCCCGCCGCAGCAGGGCCGAGCTGCTCGCGCAGCTGGACGACTATGTGATGCCCCGGCTCCGCGCACCGCAGGCCCCGCTGCTCGCCGTCGTCGGCGGTTCCACCGGGGCCGGCAAGTCGACGCTGGTCAATTCGCTGGTGGGGCGGCGGGTGTCGGAAGCCGGGGTGCTGCGTCCGACGACGCGGACGCCGGTGCTGGTCTGTCACCCCGACGACCGTCAGTGGTTCGCCGGCCGGCGGGTGTTGCCGCAACTGGCGCGGGTCTGGGTGCCGGGACAGGACGGCGGCCGTCCGGAGGCGCCGGGTGGGCGGGGGCACCGGCGGGGCGAGGCGTATGGAGCCGGTGGCGGGGGCGGTGGTGGCTACGCGTCATACGCGGAGCATGAGGCGTATGAGGTGGATAAGGCGCATGGGACGTATGGCGGCTATGGGGAGGGACGGGGGACGGAAGGGCCCTGTGGGGAGCCCGGGATGCCTACGTTGCGGATCGAGACCGACCCGGCGTTGCCCAGCGGGCTGGCCCTCCTGGACGCCCCCGACATCGACTCCCTGGTGGCGGGCAACCGCGAACTCGCGGCCGAACTGATCTGTGCGGCCGACGTCTGGGTGCTCGTCACCACGGCCGCCCGGTACGCCGACGCGGTGCCCTGGCACCTGCTGCGTACGGCCAGGGAGTACGACGTCACGCTGGTGACCGTGCTCGACCGGGTGCCGCACCAGATCGCCGCCGACATCTCCGGGCGCTACGCGGCGCTCCTCCAGGGCGCCGGCCTCGGCCACGTGCCGCGCTTCACCATCCCCGAGCTGCCCGAGTCGGCCGGCGGCGGCAGCGGGCTGCTGCCCGCCACGGCGGTCGCCGCCCTGCGCGACTGGCTGGCGCGGCATGCTCAGGATCCGCTCGCCCGGTCCGCCGCCGCGGACCGCACCGCGGCCGGCGTGATCGCCTCGCTGCGCAGCCGGCTGCCGGCGCTCGCGGGCGAGGCCGCGGCCCAGCACGCCGCGGCGCTGCGGCTGGCCGGCCGGGTCGATGGGGCGTACGAGGAGGCCGCCGAGCGGGTCCGTGAGGAGGTCGCGGCGGGCGAGGTGCTGTCCGGGGACGCGCGTGCCCACTGGCGCGACCACGCACTTGGTGGCCGCCCCGACGAGCTGCTGGACGCGCTGACCCATGGACTCACGGCCCTGCTGTACTGCGCGGTGGAGCAGGCCGACGAACGGGTCGCCGACGCCTGGCGCCGCGACCCGGCCGCCGCGGACGTGTCGCCGACGGCCGCGGCCGGCACCGCGGGTGCGGCAGCGCGGCTCGGAGTCGTCGTACGGCACTGGCGTCGCTGCCTGGAGGAATTGGCCGACGAGGAGACCCGCGAGGCGTCCGGCGGACTCGCCGCAGACCGCCCGGGGGTCGTGGTGCCGGAGGAGTCGGCGGCGCTGCTGGCCACCGCGCTGCTCGGCGGGCGGCGGGCGCGTACGGCGGGCGAGAGCCTCGCCGAACTGCTCGGGGCACAGAGCGCGCTGCGGCTGTGCGACCGGGGCAACAGGCTGCTGACCAGGCACTTGGAACGCGCGCTCGACGCCGAGCGCGAGCGTCGGCTGGCGCCGCTCGACCAGCTTTCCGTGCCGCCGGAACAGCAGGCCGAACTGATCGCCGCACTGTCCGTACTGCAGAGGGAGAAGGTGTCGTGGTGAGCGGGTTCACGGGACGTCCGGAGGGGACGGAGGGTCCGGAGAACCCCGAGTGCCCAGGGGAGCAGGGGAGTTCTGGGCGGTGGGGGAGGGATGTGTGTTCCAGGAGCGCTGATGGCCTTGGTGAGGGTGCTGAGGGGGCTGAGGGTCTTGGGGAATCTGTGAGTGCTGAGGGGGCGGGGGGTTCAGGGGCTTCAGGGGCTCCGGAGGGCAGTGTGGGGGAGGGGAGTTCGGCTATGGGTTCGGCGTGCGGGGTGTGTGGGGTCTCCGGGATGTGCGGGGCGTGCCGGGCGTGTGGCGAGAGGGTGGATGACCTGGTTCCGGATGAGGGGGTAGCGGAGCCAGGAGGCGAGGCGGAGGAGGGCGGCGTTCCGGAGCCGACGGGTGCGGGGACGGGCGGGCGTGGCTTTCTGCGGGGCGCGCGGTGGGACGACGGGTTGATCGCGCGACGGGTGCGGGCCGGCGCGTTTCCGCGGCCGGGCGGGCGGCGGCGCGAGGCCCAGTCGGAGCCTGCGGCGGATGCGGATGCGGCTGTGGAAGCGCTCGGTGGGATGGGCGGCGTGGGTGGAGGGCCAGTTGCGGATGTGGCGGGTGGGGCCGATACGGCGGGGGCCGGGACGGCTGCGGGCGTCGGGGCGGCAGCCGGCGGCGGAGGTGTGGCCGGGGCGAACGGGACGGCGAAGGGGGCGCTTGGCGGGGAGTGCGGGGAGCGGGAGGTGGAGTGGGACGTCGTGGGGCGTGGTGCCGTGCGTCCTGTGGACGAGGACGTGGAGTGGGGGGTCGTGGGGCGTGGCGTGGTGCGTCCCGTGGACGAGGAGGCGGTGCGGGGTGCGGGGCGGGTCGGGGCCCAGCGGGATGTGCGGTCGGATGGGCGGCGTGCGGTGGCCTCGGCGGTTGAGGAGGACGCGGCCTGTGGAGACGTACGGGTGCCGGGCGGGGAACGGTGTGTTCCTGGGGACGTGCTGTTGCGGCGGCTGGACGCGCTGCGGGAGCTGATCGCGTTGTCCAGGACCCGGCTGGGCGGCGAGACGCTCGAGGAGGCGGGCCGGGTCCTGGATGCCGCCGACGAGCGGAGCCGGCTGTCCGCGGCGCACACCGTCGTCGCCCTCGCCGGAGCCACCGGCAGCGGCAAGTCCTCGCTGTTCAACGCGCTCGCCGGGGCGAACCGTTCGCAGGTCGGCGCGCGTCGGCCGACGACGTGCGAACCGGTGGCCTGCGTCTGGCCGGGCGGCCCCGGTGCCGAGGGGCTGCTGAACCGGTTGGGTGTCCCGCCGCGCCGCCGTCATGTCCCCGGAGAGACGGCCGGGGAAGCGGGTGACGGTGGGCAGGGTGGTGCGGGTGGTGACGGGTTGCGGGGGCTCGTACTGCTGGATCTGCCCGACCACGATTCGGCGGAGACCGGCCATCGTGAACAGGTGGACCGGCTGCTGAAGTTGGTGGACGCGGTGATCTGGGTGGTGGACCCGGAGAAGTACGCGGACGCGGTGCTGCACGAGCGCTATCTGCGACCGTTGGCCGGCTATGCCGAGGTGACGTTCGTGGTGCTCAACCAGGTGGACCGGCTACCCGGTGACGCCGCCGACCAAGTGGTGGACGATCTGCGCCGGCTCCTGGACGAGGACGGTCTTGCGCTCGGCGAACACGGTGAGCCGGGGGCGCAGGTGCTCGCGCTCTCCGCCGCGACGGGGGCGGGGCTGGGCGAACTCCGGGACGCGCTGGGCCAGTTCGTGGCTGACCGGGGGGCTGCGGAGCGGCGGCTGACCGCGGATGTGGACGCGGCTGCCGAACGGCTGCGTCCTGCGTACGTGGCGGAGCGGCGGTTCGGACTGACGGAGTGCGCCCGCGAGGAGTTCGACGACCGGCTGGCCGAAGCGGTCGGTGCGGTGGCGATGGGACGTGCGGCGGAACGCGACTGGCTGCGGCACGCGGACCGCGCCTGCGGCTCACCGTGGACGCGGCTGCGAAGCCGGGGCCCGGCTCCGTGGACGCGCGGGGAACGGCCGGATGGCGCGGGCGGGAGGCCGGGTGGAACGGCCGATGGGATGGCGGGTGGAACGGCCGGTGGGACGGCGGACGGGATGGCCGATGGGACGGTCGGTGTGGAGGTCGGGGGGCGGTCTGGGACGGTTGCGGGTCTCCGATCGGTGGTCGTGAGGGCGGGTGGCCTGCGGAGGAAGCCTGGGAAGCGCGGGACGCCGGGCGGGGGTGGAACGCCGGGAACCCCGGGCGGCCCTGGAACCCCGGGCAATGCTGGAACGGCTGGAACGGCTGGAACGGCTGGAACGGCTGGAACGGCTGGAACGGCGTTCGGTGTGCGTCCGGGGTGGAAGGCGCGGGACTTGGGAGGGCGGGCGGCGGCGCGGCCCGTTGTGGAGCAGGCGGTGCGGTCGGTAGCGGGCGAGGCGGCTCGTGGGCTGCCGGGGCCGTGGGCGCAGGCCGTGCGCGAGGCGGCGGGGCGGGGCGCGGAGGGGCTGCCGGTGGCGTTGGACGAGGTGGCGGCGGATGCGGAGGCGGCGCTGCGGGACGGGCCGAAGGTGCGGCCACGGTGGTGGATGGCGGCGGCGGCGTTGCAGGGCCTGATGTTCGTCCTTCAGGTCGTGGGTCTGCTGTGGCTGCTGGGGGTGCTCACAGGTCTGGCGGATGCGGAAGCGTGGGTGGCCGCGCTGGTGCCTGCGGTCGTCGGCTCGGTGGGCGGGCCCGCTCTGACGTGGCTGTGCGGGGTGGCGGCCCGAGGTCCCGCCCGGCGGCACGGCCAGGAGACCGAACGCAGGCTGCGGGAGACGGCTGCGGGATGCGGGCGGGCGCGGGTGCTCGAACCGGTCGCCGCCGAACTGCTGCGATACCGCGAGGTGCGTCAGCAGTACGCGGTGGCGTCGGGGGCCTGAGCACGCGGGACGTGGGCGCGGCCGAGTCTTCCGGAGGCTCGGCCGCGTTCTCCGTTCGGTATCTCCTCGTCGCCATCTGTTCCTTGGCGTCTACTTGTTGGGGGTGGATCACGCAGCCTCTCCGCCGTCCTCAGGCCCTCGTCCGGGTGACCGAGTTATCCACAGTCGGGTGGTCGTCCACAGCCCGGAGCGGGGATTGCGGAATGCGTGCAGCATGAGGTCAACGCACGGCGAGAGCGGTGGGTGACAGCGGAGGACGGCGCCGTACGACGCGGCGCGGACGGGGGAAGTGGGCGCGATGAACGACACGTTGGTGACTTTGGTGGGGAATGCCGCGACGGCGGTGGAGCATCGGCAGACCGCGGCGGGGATGGCGGTGGCGCGATTCCGGCTCGCGGCGACTTCGCGGCGGTGGGACAAGGCGCGGGAACGCTGGACGGACGGCGAGACGAGCTTCTATACGGTCAGGGCGTGGCGGGCGCTCGCCGACAATGTCGCGGCATCGGTGGCGGTGGGTGAACCGCTGTTGGTGCAGGGGAGGTTGCGGCTGCGGGAGGGGGAGCAGCCGCCGGAGCGTGGCGGGGCGCGCTGGTTCGCGGCGGAGGTCGATGCGCTGGCGATCGGTCATGACCTTTCCCGGGGTACCGCCGCCTTCCGTCGGTCGTCGCGAGCGCGTACGGAGCAGGTGCCGGTCCAACAGGCTCCGGGCGAGCGGGTGTCAGGCTCTGCCGTCGCACCGGGAGCGGGTGCGGGCGAGGGTGCGGAGGAGGGCGCGGCAGGTTCTCCGGGAGACGGCGATGGCGATGTGGTGGAGGAGGCGGGGGCGCAGGACGGGCGCCGGTTGAATTCTCCACTTCCCGGGATAGCGCACGGCAGTTGACCGGGGAGGCGGGGCTTATGGGAAATGCGGGAGGGGGGGAGAGATCGTGTGAGGCGAGGTGGGGCACGGGGCGGGCGAGGCGATGTACCGCAGTCGGGGCCTCAGGTGGGCAGGTGTGTCCCGGCGGTTTGCCCGAGAAGGTGGCAGCGCCCTGAAAAGTCCCAGCGATTTGTCGATAATGCCAGGTCATTCGTACGACAGTCGGTAACGATTGCGATTCGGATCGAGTGCGAGAAGCCAATCCTGGGGACCGTCATGCGCCCGCTCTCTAGGATCCGACGAGTACTCACGGGGGCTGATGTGTTCAGCTGTTGAGTTCTTTGGGATCTTTCCGGCGAGGCTCCTCCCCACTCGACCGCCTCGCCCAGAGGGGAAATTCATGCTTTCGAAGAAGAGGCGGGGCGCAGCCCGCCTTGCCGCAGCGGTCATGGCCTCGGGCCTGGTCGCCGCGGGCGCGATAGCCACCGCGGGGCCTGCCGCGGCGGATGACACGACCTCCGCGCACGGCGGTGCCACCGCCACGCTCGGCGGCCTGAAGGTTTACGACCAGGCGGTCGTGCACGGCCAGGGTGGGGACCAGCCCCTCGGCGCCGGCCTTTTCGAGATGTCGGTCGACAACGGCGGCACGCTGCAGACGTACTGCATCGACATCCACAACCCGACGCAGCAGCAGGCGAAGTACCAGGAAGTGCCGTGGAGCGCGTCGTCGCTGCACAACAACGCGGACGCCGGCAAGATCCGTTGGATCCTGCAGAACTCCTACCCGCAGGTGAACGACCTGGAGGCGCTGGCCAAGAAGGCCGACGCCGGGAGCCTCACGGAGAAGACCGCGGCGGCCGGAACCCAGGTCGCGATCTGGCGCTTCTCCGACCACGCCAAGGTTGACGCGGTCGACCCGGCGGCCGAGAAGCTCGCCGACTACCTCCAGAAGAGCGCGCAGAACCTCTCCGAGCCGAAGGCATCGCTGACGCTGACCCCGCCGGCCGTCTCCGGTAAGTCCGGCAACCGCCTCGGTCCGGTCACCGTGCACACCAACGCGGACAGCGTCACGGTCGCCCCGGCCGCGGACGTGCCGTCCGGCGTCAAGGTCGTCGGCAAGGACGGCAAGCCCGTCACCAGCGCCGCCGAAGGCAGCCAGCTGTTCTTCGACGTGCCCGCGGGCGCGGCCGACGGCACCACCTCGCTGACCGCCCAGGCCGCGACCAAGGTCCCGGTCGGCCGTGCCTTCACCGGTATCGGCGAGCACGCCAAGAGCCAGACCCAGATCCTGGCCGGCTCCAGCGAGTCCACCGTCTCGGCCGCCGCGACGGCCTCGTGGAAGAAGCAGGGCGCCATCCCGGCGGTCACCGCCGAGAAGAACTGCTCCAAGGGCGGCGTGGACGTCACGGCGTCCAACAAGGGCGACGAGGTGTTCCGCTTCGCGCTCTCGGGCAAGAAGTACGAGGTCGCGCCGGGTGCGTCGCGGACCGTGACGGTGCCGGTCGGCGAGGACCAGCCGTACAAGATCGCGGTCAAGGGCGAGGGCGGCTTCGAGAAGACCTTCTCCGGCGTCCTGGACTGCAAGACCGCGGGCTCCGGTGGCGGCAAGCCCACCCCGCAGCCGAGCCCGGCCTCGGTCGGCGGCACCAACGGCGGCGAGACCGGCGGCGGTGACCTCGCCGAGACCGGTTCCAGCAGTGCCACGCCGGTGATCGCGGGCATCGCGGTCGTGCTGGTCCTGGTCGGCGGCGGCTCGGTCTTCTTCCTCCGTAAGAAGAAGTCCGGCACCGCGTAATGAGCGGGCGCTGACACCACACCGGCGGCCCCGGAGCGTATGAGCGCTCCGGGGCCGCCGGCGTGTGTGGGCGTGGCGGAGTGCGGTGCAGCGCGGCAAGGGCCTGGGAGCGCCGGGTGGGGGCTTCGGCGGACCCGTCGGGGAAGGCGCAGGTGGGAACCGGGGCTGAGGGGCCGGGAAGGGGCGGTTGTGGCGGGTGGGGGAAGGTCCCGGGGCGGCGGTCTCGGCTACTCGTTTTCTTCAGGGCACGGCCGTACGGCAAGATGGGTGTATCTGCCCTCGCGCGGCCACGCCGCACCATGGCCCACGCGGCGGAGCCGCATACAGACCTGATAGATCCAGACTGCCGGACGGTTTCTCTTGGCTGAGTACATCTACACGATGCGCAAGACGCGCAAGGCGCACGGCGACAAGGTCATCCTCGATGACGTGACGCTGAGCTTCCTGCCGGGCGCGAAGATCGGTGTTGTGGGCCCCAACGGCGCCGGTAAGTCCACGGTGCTGAAGATCATGGCCGGTCTTGAGCAGCCGTCGAACGGTGACGCGTTCCTCTCCCCTGGCTACACCGTCGGCATGCTCCTCCAGGAGCCGCCGCTCGACGAGTCCAAGACGGTGCTGCAGAACGTCCAGGACGGCGCCGCCGAGATCATGGGCAAGCTGCACCGCTTCAACGAGGTCGCCGAGCTGATGGCGACCGACTACTCCGACGCGCTGATGGAGGAGATGGGCAAGCTCCAGGAGGACCTCGACCACGCCAACGCGTGGGACCTGGACACCCAGCTGGAGCAGGCCATGGACGCGCTGGGCTGCCCGCCCGGCGACTGGCCGGTGCACAACCTCTCCGGTGGTGAGCGCCGCCGCGTCGCGCTGTGCAAGCTGCTCCTTGAGGCGCCCGACCTGCTGCTCCTCGACGAGCCCACCAACCACCTGGACGCCGAGTCCGTGCAGTGGCTGGAGCAGCACCTCGCGAAGTACCCCGGCACCGTCGTCGCCGTCACCCACGACCGGTACTTCCTCGACCACGTCGCCCAGTGGATCTGTGAGGTCGACCGTGGCCGCCTGCACGGCTACGAGGGCAACTACTCCAAGTACCTGGAGACCAAGCAGGCCCGTCTCAAGGTCGAGGGCCAGAAGGACGCCAAGCGGGCGAAGCGTCTGAAGGACGAGCTGGAGTGGGTCCGCTCGAACGCCAAGGGGCGGCAGGCCAAGTCCAAGTCGCGTCTGGCGCGTTACGAGGAGATGGCCGCCGAGGCCGACAAGATGCGGAAGCTGGACTTCGAGGAGATCCAGATCCCGCCGGGCCCGCGCCTGGGCAACATCGTCGTCGAGGTCGAGAACCTCTCGAAGGCGTTCGGCGAGAAGGTGCTGATCGACGACCTGTCGTTCACGCTGCCCCGCAACGGCATCGTCGGCGTCATCGGCCCGAACGGCGCGGGCAAGACCACGCTGTTCAAGATGATCCAGGGCCTGGAGTCGCCCGACGGCGGTTCGATCAAGGTCGGCGACACCGTCAAGATCTCCTACGTCGACCAGAGCCGCGAGAACATCGACCCCAAGAAGACCCTGTGGGCCGTGGTCTCCGACGAGCTGGACTACATCAACGTCGGCCAGGTCGAGATGCCCTCCAGGGCGTACGTCTCCGCGTTCGGCTTCAAGGGCCCGGACCAGCAGAAGCCCGCCGGGGTGCTGTCCGGCGGTGAGCGCAACCGCCTCAACCTCGCGCTCACCCTCAAGCAGGGCGGCAACCTCCTGCTCCTCGACGAACCGACCAACGACCTCGACGTCGAGACCCTGTCGTCGCTGGAGAACGCGCTCCTCGACTTCCCCGGCTGCGCCGTGGTCGTCTCCCACGACCGCTGGTTCCTGGACCGCGTCGCCACGCACATCCTGGCGTACGAGGGCGAATCCAAGTGGTTCTGGTTCGAGGGCAACTTCGAGTCGTACGAGAAGAACAAGGTGGAGCGCCTCGGCGCGGACGCGGCCCGCCCGCACCGTGCGACGTACAAGAAGCTGACCCGGGGCTGAGCCGCGTGCGACACCACTACTCCTGCCCCCTGCGCTGGTCCGACATGGACGCCTTCGGCCATGTCAACAACGCGGTCTTCGTCCGCTACCTCGAAGAGGCGCGGATCGACTTCATGGCCCGGCTGGCGCCGGGGGGCGGCAGTGTGTCGTTCACCGGCGGGTCCGTCGTGGCCCGCCACGAGATCGACTACGTACGCCCGTTGGTGCACCGGCACGCCCCGGTGACCGTCGAGCTGTGGGTCACGAAGATCAGTGCCGCGTCGATGACCGTCGGCTACGAGGTCAAGGACGAGGACACGCTCTACCTCCGCGCCACGACCGTCGTCGTCCCCTACGACTTCGCCGAGGAGCGCCCGCGCCGCCTCAGCGCGGAGGAGAAGGCGTACCTGAAGGAATACCTGGACGACGCCGCGCAGGCGAAGGGGGCCGTCGCTCGATGACGGTGCTGCGTCTGGCCGACGCGGGGGAGGCGGTGGACCTCGCCGCCTTCCTGGCCCGGCTGATCCACTACGACAAGGCCGCGGCGGTACGCCTCCAGGCCGGTGACGGTGTGCTGGCCGTGTTCGGCCGGCCGCCGTCGTTCGAGGTGCTGGCGATCCGCACCGCCCGTCTCGCCGAAGGGCAGCGCCCTGCCTTGGACGCCACCGTCTCCGCGGGGGAACTCCTCGAAGGGATCCAGGAAGCGGCGGACACGCTGACGGTGCCCGCCGCCGTCACAGGACCGCCGTGGGCCGGTGTGCTGCCGCCGCGCGGCGGCTGGCGCAGGGTGCCGGGGCTGCCCGCGCCCGACGCCCTGGTCCGCGCGGTGGCCGCGGCCGTCGCCGAATTCCGCGCCCGTGACGAGGCGTTGGCCCCCCAGGAGCGCACCCGCGCGGCCCGGGACCGTATCGGCAGGGAGATCTGGTCGCGCACCCTCGGCGACACCCACCTCCCGCTGCGCGCCGTGCACGCCGCCCAGTCGCTGGGCTTCCTGCGCCCGGCGCAGGTCGCGGCCGGGTCCGGCGGCGGGGTACTGACCGCGCCCGCCGCGCAGCCGCCCACCCTGCTGGCCGCGGGCGGCTGGCTGCGACTGAGCACCGCCTACGGCTCGATCGCGGTCCGCGCGGCGGGCCCGGCGGAGCTGACCGGACTGTCGGGGCTGACGGTCACACCGACCTGAGCGGACCCGGGGCATGCCGGACAGGGCGCCGCGTCGTCACGGCGACCCGTCGTCACGGCGCCCCGTCGGGCACCCGCTAACCGTCGTCACCGGCGTCCCGTGCCCGTGCCGCGCCGTCGGCCGTGCGGTCGGGCCAGACGCCGATGTGGTCGCTCTCCAGCTCCAGCAGCACCCGGTGTTCCATGCCCAGGCTGCCGGTGTAATCGGCGGGCAGTTGCAGCCGTCCGGCGCGGTCGAGCATCGCGTACTCCTGCGCGACCAGTGACTCCTGGCCGGTCGCCGCGTCCCGTTCGGTGCGGCGCAGCACCTCGGACGAGGTGCGGCCGTCGCGGATGGCGACGGTGCGCCGTACCTCGGACGCCACCGCCTGGTCGTGGGTGACGATCACGATCGTGGTGCCCAGTTCCTCGTTGGCGGTGCGGAACGCCGAGAAGACCTGCTCGGCGGTGTGCGAGTCCAGTTCGCCGGTCGGCTCGTCGGCCAGCAGGACCGACGGGGTGTTGGCCAGGGCGACGGCGATGGCGGTGCGCTGCGCCTCGCCGCCGGAGAGCTGGTGCGGGCGGCGGTCGCGGCAGTGGCCGATGGCGAGCATCGACAGCAGCCGCTCGGCCCGCCGCGTCCGCTCCGCCCGCCGCCGCCCGCCGCGCAGCCGCATCGGCAGCGTGATGTTCTGGAGGGCGGTGAGGTACGGCAGGAGGTTGCGGGTGGTCTGCTGCCAGACGAAGCCGACGACGTCGCGGCGGTAGTCGAGGCGGGCGGCGGCGCCCATCGTCAGCAGGTCACGGCCGGCGACCCTGGCGGCGCCCGCGGTCGGCACGTCGAGCCCGGCCAGGATGTTCATCAGCGTCGACTTGCCGCTGCCCGACGCCCCGACCAGGGCCATCAACTCGCCTTCCGCGACCAGCAGATCGAGGCCCTGGAGCGCCTGCACCTCCACCCCGTCGGTGGCGAAGACCCGCACCAGGCGGTCGCAGGCGATCAGCGCGTCGTGACCGTAGGCGGGCCGGCCGCGCCGGGACACGGCCCGCCGCTCCAGCTCGGCGAGGCTCGCGGGGCCGGGGGACGGCGGGGCCGTGGCCGGTTCGTTCGGCTTGTTCGGCTTGTTCGGCTCGTCCGGTTCCGCCGGTTCCGGTGCGGTGCGTTCGGTCCGGGTCATCGGGTGTCTCCCGCTCTCCACTCGGTCCGGGTCATCGGGTGTCCCCCGCTCTCCACTCGGTGCTCGCGTGCCGTCGTCCGCTCAGCCACGCCTGGGTCAGTGCCACGGCCAGGGCCAGGACCACCACCGCCACCGACGGCAGCAGCAGGGACGCGGGGTCGGCGCGCAGGTGTACGGAGCCCGACTCGTCGCCCGACGTGCCGGGGAAGGCGAGCGGGGCGAGGTCGGTGCCGGGCCCCAGCAGGCGGATCGCGGCCACGCCGACCAGCGCGCCGCCCAGCGCCGCCAACAGTGCCTGCGGCAGCGCCTCCAGGACCATCAGCCGCCGCCCCTGCCGCGCGGTCAGCCCCAACGTCCGTAGTCTCTCCAGAAGTTGGGTCCGTTCCGGTGCGGCCTGGAGCAGCGACAGCAGCAGCGCGAGCAGCGCGAATCCGGCGCCCGCGCCGACCGTGGCCGTGTACAGCCGCTGCGCACCCTCCTGGAGCGGCGGATCGGCGAGCCCGGCCCGCGCCTCGGCGCGCAGAGTGGTGTGGACGGACGCGCCCGCCGGGGTGTGCGCGCGGACCGCGGCGCGCAGCGCACCGGGGTCGGGCGAACTGCCGGACGCCAGCAGCAGGGTGGGCCCCAGCGCCTTGTCGGTGACGCTGTCCGGGTGCAGCCTGGCCACTCCCGCCGCGTCGAGCACGATGAAGTCGCCGCCGGGCAGCGCCGGGGTGTCGGCGCGTACCGCCACCGGGCGGACCGTGATCTGGCCCGCTTCCGGTTGCAGGGTCATGGGGGAGTGCCCGAAGCGGGTGACGACGCTGGGAGACACCAGGGCGGGCAGCGGCCCGCTGTCACCGGGGTCGTCCAGGAGTCCCGCGGGGAAAGCGCCGAGGCCGGTGGCGCGGGAGAGCCTGGCGTAGCGGTCGGCGTCCGCGATCACCAAGGTCAGCGGCGGCCCGCTGTCCGCCGCGGCCTGGATGCCGAGCTGTACGGGCACCGCGCCGGTGACACCTGGCACCTTCGCCACGGCGGCGGCCAGCGCCTTCGGCAGCGGAGCGTCGCCGGAGATCCGCGCCTCGGCGCCGACCGCGGCGAGCGCCGCGCGGTCCCTGCCGTGCGCCACCCCCGCCAGCACCGAACCGCCGAACGACGCGGTGGTCAGCGCGACCAGCAGCGCCAGCAGCGGCAGTCCGGCGGTGGCCGGGGCGCGGCCCGCGCGGGCCAGCGACAGGAAGCCGAGCAGTCCCGCCGTACGGGCCGCAGGCCGCGCGGCGAGCCGCAGCGGCAGCGGATAGAGCCGGAGCAGCACCAGCGCGGCGATCACCCCGATCAGCACCGGCGCCGCGCTCGCCAGGGCGTCCACCCCGCCGGACGCGGTGCCGCGGCTGCGCAGCGCGAGCACCGCGACGGCCGCCAGGACCACGACGGTGAGTTCGGCGACCGTACGGCGCCGGGAAGGGCGGGCGGTGGCCAGGTCATCCCGGCCCGCCGGGCGCGGGCGGCGGTGCGCGACGGCGGCCCGCAGCGGCAGCGCCAGGGTGCCCACCACGCCGACGCAGGCCGCGGCGAGCACGGGGACGGCGGTCCGCTCGCCGGGCACGAGGAGCAGCGCCAGACCTCCGCCGACCGCGGCGCCGGGCAGCGAAGACGCCGCCGTGGCCGCCGCCAGCCGCCCGGTCAGCCCGGCGAGCGAGGCGCCGCGGGCCCGCAGCAGCGCGAGTTCGGGACGGCGTCTGGCGGCGGTCAGCGCGCCGGTCATCAGCAGCACCACGGCGGCGACGGTGCCGATGCCGAACGCGGCGACCGCGATCACCGGGGCGACCGTGGCGCGGGTCCGCTCGAAGGCGTCGATGAGGCCGTCGGCCGGTGTGTCGGTGACCGCTCCCTCGCCCGCGACGGAACGGATCCGGGCGAGTCCTGCGCCGTGTTCGACGGAGAGCAGCAGGTCCCGCAGGACGGGCGCCTGACGCGCGGTCAGGGCCCGCCCGTCCAGCTCGTACCACCAGTACTTCTCCGGCTTGCCGCGGGCGACGGACGCGAGCCGGGGGCCGTCGCCGGGGTGCAGCAGCAGGCCCGCCTGCCAGTACCGCAGCGGCGGGGGGCCGCCCGTCGTGGCCCGGCTCGGCGTGGCCAGCGGGGCGTCCAGGGACCAGTACGCGTCCTCGGGGGCGCGCGGGGTGAACAGGCCGCAGATCCGCACCGTCAGGCCGTCGAGGTGCAGGGTGCTGCCGACGCGCAGGCCGAGGGTGCGGGCGCTCGCCGCGCTGACCGCGGCCTGAAGGGTGCGGGCTCCGGGCGCCGCGGCCCGGGGCAGCCGGCCCGTGACGCGGGTGCTGTGCGCCGCGAGACCTGACGCGGCGGCGACCGTGAAGCGGGGCGGCTCACCGTCGGGCCGGGGCAGCCAGGTGTCCTGGGCGGCGAGCGGCGTGGTGGTGCGCACGCCGTGCACGGAGCGGCCGGCGGCGACGCGCAGCGGGTCGGCGAACCGGCCGCGGATCGCCCGGTCCTGGCGGTCGGTCTCCCGGGCGGCGAACGCGGCGCCGGGGGCTCCCGGCACGTCGTCGCGCGCGAGCGAGATCTGCACCATCCGCTGCTCGGCGACGACCGACGTCAGCGCCTGCCGCGCGCCCCGGGTCTCGTACGCGTCCACCGCGCGCGGGAACGCCGCGGCGAGGAACGCGGTGACCAGCACCAGGACACCGAGACCCAGCGTGGGCCCGTGCCGCCTCGCCCGGAGCGCGCCGGACGCGGCGCGCAGCCGGTGACGGAACCGGCCGGGCCGCGCGGCGGCGGTCTCCGGCACCCGGGACCGGTCCTCGTGGTCGGAACGGCTCATCTCACACGGCTCCTTGGCTGCGCAGGGCCTGGACGGGGTCGCCGCGCCGCAGGCCCACCGCAGCGGTGACCAGCAGCGGCACCGCGGCGACCGCGGCGAGCAGCAACGCGACCTGTCCTGGCGGCAGTTCCACCAGCACCCCGGGCACCGGCCGCGTCGCCTGCGCGGTCAGCACCACCAGCGGCACCACCGCGTGGGTGAGCGCGGCGCCCAGCGCCGTACCGACGGCCAGCGCCAGCGCGATCAGTACGCCCTGTTCCGCCGCGACCACCCGGGCCAACTGCGGCCTGGGCGCGCCCAGGGCCCGCAGGACCGCGAACTCCCTGGCGCGTTCGCGCAGCGAACCTGCCGCGCTCACCGCGAAGCCGACCGCCGCCAGCAGTGCCGCGACCACGGCCGCCGCGGCCAGCGCGGCCTGCGGGCCGAGGCCCAGCGGGTCCTCGTGCAGCCGGCCGGCGATCTCGTCGCGCGCCACCACCTGCCCCGGATCGGTGTCCGCCCGCTCCCGCAGCGCCGCCACCGCCTGTCCCGCCGCGCCGGGCCGTGGCCTGATCCACCACTCGGTGGCGGCCAGCGGGGCGGCATCCTGGTCGCCGAGCGCTTCGTTGACGGCGCCGAGGTCGACCAGCAGCCCGGCGCCCGCCGACTGCTGGTCGGCGGGCCCTGGCAGCGCACGGACCGCCCGCACGATCCGCGCCTTCAGCGGCTGGCCGTTGACCGGGATCTCGATGACGGAGCCGGTCTTCGAACCGCTGTCGCGCAGATACCCGTCCGTCGCGACGGCCCGCAGCGGGCCGCGCGCGGGGTGGGCGGCGTCGACGCGCAGCGTGGTGCGGGCCGCGCCGTAACTGCCCGCCGGACGGGCGCCGGTGTCGTACGTCTGGGTCAGCAGCCCGCCCGAAGGAACGGCCGAGCGGCCCGCCTGGGGACCGAAGGGCTCGCCCGCGAAGGTGCTCTTCGCGCTGACCCGCCCCGACCACGAAAGACCTGCGGGCGCCCGGAGTTGACGTTCCGCGCCGCCGGGCAGCAGGGCACGCGCCGCGCCGACGGTCAGCCGCTGCCGGTGCGAGACCTCCGACTGTTCCAGGTCCGCGACCAGGCCGGTCAGCCGCAGCGGCCCGGCGACGCGGCCGGCCGGCGCACCCGCGGCCGATGCGAGATCCGCGGTCACCGTGTGCGGCGCGCCGTCGGCCGCGACCCGGTCGAGCGGCAGCGGGTACGGCATGCCGTGCCGGTCGGTCACCAGCGCGGTGAGCCGCGCGGGCACCGGGCCCGCATCGCGCGGCGTACCGGCCCCGTCCTCGGTGAACTCCGGCCCCGCACGCACCGGAAGGGACCGCAGCGACCGCAGGGTGACGGTCAGCCGCAGCCGGGCGGTGCCGTCCGGCAGCGCGATGCCGGGCGCCGTGTGCTCCGCCGGAGCCAGCGACCGCAGCATCGCGTCCGCGGCCCGCCCGGGAGCCTCGTCGGCGCCGCCGCCCACCAGGTCGCCGCGGAGCAGCAGCGTCCCCGTGGCGCGTGGGGTGTCAAGCGCCAGCAGCGACGAGGCCCGGCCGCCCGACAGGCTCAGCGTGGCCTGCGCCGCGGGCAGCGCGGCGGCCACACCTGGCACCTCTTCGTATGCCCCGCCCTGCCCCAACTGCGGTGTCCTGCCCGCCAGGACGCGCACCGCGGCGCCCGCGCGGAAGTCCGCCTGGTCGTCCTGCGAACGGTCCCACGAAGCGCCCTGGCCGATCGCCAGCATGCCGAGCGCGGTGGCCAGCACCAGCAGCAGCACCGGGCCCGCGCTGTGGTGCGGACGGCGGCTGATCTGCCAGCCGGCCAGTGCGGCGGCCGGACCCCGGCCGCCGGCCGCCGCGCGCTCGGCGAGCCGGGCGGCGAGCGGCAGCAGCCGCAGCGTCAGGACCGTCCCGGCCAGCAGCGCCAGCGCGGGCGCCGCCACCAGCACCGGGTCGATGGCAGGCGCGCCCGACGCCCCGCCGGTCAGCACCCCGCTGCCGCCGCCCGCCGTCTGCCGCCGCAACTGCGCGTACGCCACCACGGCGATCACCAGCAGCCCCAGGTCCGCACCGGCCCGCAGCACGCCGGGCAGCGCCCGCGCCCGCGGCCTCACCCGGTGGGCTCCTGACCCCAGCAGGGCGGGCGCGGCGACCGCGAGGGCGCAGCCGAGCGCCACGGCGCCGCCGGTCAGCCAGGTGGCACCGGTCGGCCGGGTGTCGAGCGGCAGCCCGCCGCCTGCGGCCGACAGCCGCAGCAGCGGGCCCGTCAGCAGCGGCGCCCCGACCGCGGCGGGCAGGGCCAGCAGCAGCGCTTCCGCGAACGCCAGCCACGCCAGGGTGCGGCGGGAGCCGCCGCGGGCCCGCAACAGCGCGCTCTCACCGGCCCGTTCGGTGCTCAGCATCCGCGCCACCAGCAGCAGCGCGTAACCGGCGAGCAGGATCAGCTGGAGCGCGACGATCAGGATCGTCGAGCGGTTGACCAGCAGCGCCCGCTGCACCTCGCGCAGCGCGTCGGGCAGGCCGGTGGCGGCGCTCGCCCGGCCGCCGAACGCCGGGTCGGCCATCAGCGCCTTGACCGCGGGGCCCGCCGCACCGGTCAGCGCGTCCAGCCGACCGGCCGTCAAGGTGCGGAAGTCGGCGGTGGCCAGCCAGCCGGCGGAGTCCGGCACCAGCGGGCCGCCGCGGAACGCCCCGGGCCCGGTGAGCAGCGGCCCGTACGTGGTGAAGCCGGCGCTGCGCACCCCGCGTCCGCCGAGTTCGTCGAGCTGCCAGTACGGGTCGGTGCGGTCCTTCGGCCGGTAGACGCCGGTGACGTGGACGGTGGGGCGGGCGGGGCCCGAAAGGCGTCTGTCGAGGGTGAGTTGGCGGCCAGGTGCCACCTTGAGCCGGTCGGCGGCGGCCTGCGGCAGGGCCACCTGGAGCGGCCCCTTCCCGGCCGTGGCGGGCCAGTGGCCCGCGGTGAGCGTGACCCGCGAGCGGTCGAGCGCGGCGAGGTGGGTGAGGTCGGGCTCGCCCTTGCGCGCGTCCGGCCGCTGGAGCGCGCGGGGCAGCGCGTACGGGCCGGAGCGGGTCAGCGTGCGCACCGTGAACGGCAGCCCGTCGAAGGCCCGTTGGGCGCCCTTGCGTACCGCGCGGTCGATGGCGCCCGACAAGTCGGCCGCGCCGTCGGGGAGTTGGGCCGTCACCCGGAGCGCGGCGGCCGGCGCGGAGCGGGTCGCCAGGGCCTGCCGCAGCCCGGCGTCCCCGATGGCGTCGGCGTAGGCGCCGAGCGCCGTCAGGACCGTCGTGGTCAGCAGCACGGACAGCAGGGCGGCGGCCGGCAGCAGGCGATGGGCGCGCACGCGCAGAAAGATGAAGCCGGACACGGACCCCCCTGGCGCCGGTCAGCACCGAAAACTGTTCGAATGCTGTCAGAGGGGCGTGCGCAGGGTAAGCGGTTCGCCGGCGGTCTTCACCGGATCGTGACGAGGGCGGGCGGGGTCATGACGGGGGTCGGGCCGGGCCCGGTGTGACGCAACCGTCAGCCGTCGCTGTTGACCATGGTGGCCGCGGCGTACGTGAGGTAGTTCCACAGCTGCGTTGCGTGTTCCGTGGCGAGCCCGAGCGAGTCCACCGCGTCGCGCATGTGCCGCAGCCACGCGTCGTGCGCGGCGCGGTCCACGGTGAACGGTGCGTGCCGCATCCGCAGCCGCGGGTGGCCACGGCCCTCGCTGTACGTACGGGGGCCGCCCCAGTACTGCATCAGGAAGAGCGCGAGCCGCTCCTCGGCCGGGCCCAGATCCTCTTCCGGGTACATCGGCCGCAGCAGCGGGTCATCGGCGACTCCCTGGTAGAAGCGGTGCACCAGGCGGCGGAAGGTGTCCTCGCCGCCGACCTGTTCGTAGAAGGTCTGCTCCTGAAGCGCGCCGCGCGGATTCTCGTTCACCCGTCCATGGTGTCAGACGTGCCGACCGAGGACTTCTGATGTAGGGCGACCGCCGTCCCCGGGCCGCCACCGGCGCCGGACGGAGGGACAGTGGACACATGGGCACGCTGCATCCGGGGCACGGGCGGGCGGCGGGGCCGGAGACCGCGGCGGCGCGGTCCCGGCTCGTCCGGATGATCGCGCTCGGCGGCGGACTCACCGACCCGCGCTGGCGGGCGGCGTTCGACGAGGTCCCGCGGGACGTGTTCGTCCCGTCCTTCTACGAGGCGATGGCCGGCGGCTACGAGCTGGTGGCGGCCGACGACCCCGACCCGCGCCGCCGTGGCCGCTGGCTGCGCGGCGTCTACCGCGACGGACCGCTGGCGACCCGGATCGGCGAGGACGGCGCGCTGGTCTCCTCCAGCAGCCAGCCGTCCCTGATGGCGCTGATGCTCGACGCGCTCGACGTCGAGGACGGCTGCCGGGTCCTGGAGATCGGCACCGGCAGCGGCTACAACGCCGCGCTCCTGTCCCACCGGCTCGGCGACCGCGCGGTGACCACCATCGATCTGGAGGAGGAGATCACATCGGTGGCCCGCGAGCGGCTGGCGGCGGCCGGATACCGGCCCGCTGTGGTGACCGGCGACGGGGCGCTCGGCTGCCCGCGGCGCGCCCCGTTCGACCGGATCATCGCGACCTGCTCGCTGGGCTCCGTACCGGTCGCCTGGCCCCGCCAGTGCGCGGCGGGCGCCATGATCCTCGCGCCCATGGCCACCGGTCTCATCGCGCTGCGGGTGGCGCGGGACGGCGGCCCGGCGGAGGGCCGCTTCCTGGCCACGCCCGCCTTCTTCGTGCCGCTGCGCACCACCGACGCATCGGCGGGCGGGGACGCGGCGGGGCCCGACGTCACGGGCCAGGGGGTGCCGCGCCACGCGCTGGCCGACGACCGCTTCCGGTTCCTGCTGTCGCTCGCCGCCGGCAGCCTGCCGCCGCGGGAGGCGTACGAGCTGTGGCGGCGCGAGCGGCGGCCCACGCGCGAGCGCTACGGCGTGACGGTGGAAGGCGACCGCCAGTGGGCCTGGCTTGACTCGCCGGAAGGACCGTACGTGTGGCAGACGGGCGGAGCGCCGGACGGGGCGTGACCCTGTGGCGGGTCACGCCCCGTCCGGGCCGCGCGGCGGTCAGCCGCGGCGGACGGTCAGCGTCGTCCAGGCACCGACGTGCACCCGGTCACCCTCGTGCAGCGCGACCGGCACATACGGCTGGATCGGCTCCTCGGCGAGGTTCAGCGTCGTGCCGTTGGTCGAGTTCTGGTCGACCACGGCCCAGCTGCCGTCCTGCTGCTGCACCACCAGCGCGTGCTGGTGCGAGACACCGGGGTCCTCCGGCGAGCGGCCCAGGTCGACGTCCGGTGACTCGCCCGTGCTGTTGCGCCGGCGGCCGATGGCGAGCTGCTCGCCGGACAGCGGAAGCACCTGCTCGGGGGTGTACGCGGGGAGGTTGAGCCCCGCGGCCTCCGGGCCGCTGCGGCCCATCATCGCCATGAAGTACTCGCGGTCCGGCGCGATGGCCACCACCCAGCCCGCGCCGACGACCGGCGCCGGGCCCTGCGGCGGCGCGGCGGGCCCCTGGCCGGGGCCGCCGTTCCACTGCTGGTCGGGCTGGTGCGGGGGCGGCGTCTGCTGCTGCGGCTCGAACGGTCCCTGCTGCTGCGGCGGGAACGGCGGCTGCTCGAACGGCGCGGGCTGCTGCGGCTCGAACGGTGCCTGCGGTCCCGGCTGCGCGGGCGCCTGCGGCGGGGCCGCCTGGGCGTTCGGCGGGTTCAGCGTCCAGTCGTCGCCCGGCTGCTGCTGCGGCGGCGCGGGCGGACCGGGGTGCCCACCGGGACCTGGCTGCCCGCCGGGACCTGGCATGCCGGGGGGCGGCCCTGGCATGCCCGGGTAGCCGCCGGGCCCTGGCATGCCGGGCGGCGGGCCCTGCTGCTGGGGCGGCTGGGGGTGCGGCGGCGGGAAGCCGAAGCCACCGGGCTGCTCGCCGGTGTCGCCGGGTCCTGGAGGCTGTCCCGGACCGGGGGCCGGCGGCGGGAAGCCGTAGCCGCCCTGGGGGCCGGGGCCACCGGGCGGGGGCCCTGCCTGCCCGGCGGGCGGGGCGTAGGACGGGGCCGCGGAGTGGGTGAGGAAGTTGAAGCGGCATTCCTCACAGAACGGTGCCATCGCCGCACGCGGCGTACCGCACTGCGGGCACCGCTCGGGCTGCCCGCCCTGCTCGGGGCCGGGACCGAAGCCGGGACCGGGGGCCGGCGGCGGGAAGCCGTAGCCGCCCTGGCCGCCGTGGGTGCCGTGGCCGCCCTGGGGGCCGGGGCCTGGCGCCGGGGCGGGCGGCGGGAAGCCGTAGCCACCCTGGCCGCCCTGAGTGCCGGGGCCGCCCTGCTCGGGGCCGGGACCGAAGCCGGGACCGGGGGCGGGCGGCGGGAAGCCGTAACCGCCCTGATCGCCGTGGGTGCCGTGGCCGCCCTGGGGGCCGGGTCCTGGCGCCGGGGCGGGCGGCGGGAAGCCGTAACCGCCCTGATCGCCCTGGGGGCCGGGGCCGCCGGGCGGCGGGCCCATCTGCCCGGGGGGCGGTCCTGGCTGGCCGGGCGGCGGGCCCATCTGGCCGGGCGGGGGACCGGGCGGCGGGCCACCCTGTCCTGGCGGCGGGCCCGGCTGGCCGGGGGGCTGGCCGGGCGGCGCGTTCAGGAACCCCGCGGGCAGGGAGGGCGGCGGGGGGACAGCACCCGCCATGCGCTGGCCGCACACCTCGCACCAGTCTTCGGCCACCGACTGGTGTCCGTTCGGGCAGGTCGGCATGTCGGTTCTTCCCCCTCCGTACCGTTGGTCCGGCGTTGATTCCGGTGGCATTGCTCGTTGGTCGTTTCGTGACGCGGACGGTGGTCGCCGAGTGCGCCACGGGGTGTCCCGTACGCCGCGGCGACCGCCGCTTTCCGTCGCACAGTACCGGTCGCGGTACCGGCGACGCCCACCACCTTCGCAAGCAGTTTCGCAGTCTCCCCGCAACGGACCCCTGCCCCGGCCGTGCCGCCCGGCCCCGCCTCCACGGCCGTTCCGCCCAGGTCACCCCGGCTTGCGGGCATCCCGTCTCCAGTGGCCGGAATGTGTCGGTTCCACCCGTCCTGTTCAGGCCGGGATCCGGCCTTCCGCGGGCAGCGGGAACGGCACAACCGCCACCGTGACGTTGTCGTGGCCGCCGCCGTCGAGCGCGTGCGTGACCAGCGTCCTGGCGCTGTCCAGCGGCCGGTCCCGGGTGTCCGTCGGCAGCACGGCTGCCAACTGCTCGGCGGTCTCCGCGTAGTTCCACAGGCCGTCCGTGCACACCACCACCACGCCGGGGCCGTCCGGCTGGAAGTGCTGGGTGTGCGGCTCGACCTCGTACGCGTCGGCGCCCAGCCAGCCGGTGATGGCGTGCGCGCGTTCGTCCGCCATCGCCTCGGCCTCGGACATCAGATTGTTGGCGACCATCTGCGCCGCCCAGGAGTCGTCCTCGGTGAGCCGGGCCGGGGGCACCGTGCGGTCGTCGGGGATCCAGTAGGCGCGGCTGTCGCCGACCCAGCCGACGGTCAGCAGGCCGCCGCCGACCACCGCGCCGACGAGCGTGCAGGCCGGGGCGTTCTGCCTGCGGTGTTCCGGCCGGCCGGGCTCGTCCTGGTCCGCGAGGGCGTTGACCGCAGCCGCCGCCGTCACGATCGCCTCGTGCAGGGCCTGCTGCGGGTGGACGCCGCGCGGCAGCGAAGCCAGCAGGGAATCGCTCGCGGCACCGGACGCCGCCTCGGACGCCTCGTCGGGACGGGTCGCCGACGAGACACCGTCGCAGACCACGGCGACCGCCGCGGGAGCGCCGTCCGGCAGCGCGGTGGCGGTCAGGGCGAAGAAGTCCTCGTTGCGGTGGTGGCGGTGCCCGCGGTCGCTGACCGCCGCCGCGCCCGCCAACTCCCGCTCCAGATGGTCGCGTTCGCGCGGCTGGGCCTGGCCGCACCGGGTGCAGTACCCGTCCGTGCCCACGGCGGCGGCCCCGCACAGCGCGCACACCCGGGTGCCGCGCGCCGGCGTCTGCGGCTGCCCGGCGGCGTCCGCGACGGCCTCGTACCCGGCGACGCGGGGATCGGCGGCGGCAGGCGCCGGGGGAGCGGCGGGGCCCCCGTCCGCGGGCGGCGCCTGCGGCGGCGGGACGGCGCCCGGCACGTCTTCCTCGTGCGGGTCGTCCGCGGCGGCCTGCGCTTCCTGGGGCGCCGTCAGGTCCGGCTGCCACGGGGCGGCGTGCGGCGGCAGCGCGTACGGGTCGGGAAGCGGCGGCGGGTACGCGGCCGGGGGCGGCGGCCCGTACCCGGTCGGGGGGCCCCCGCCGTCAGCCGGGAGGCCGCCGGGGGCGGCGGCAGCCGCGGGTCCGGCGCCGCAGCGTCCACAGAATCCGTCCCCCCGGTCGAGCGGCGTACCGCAGCTCGGACACCTGGACGGCCCAGTCACACCCATGTCACACCCACGTCCTGGGGCGGAAGCGGTTGGCCCGTTCCACCAGCTCGATCCTTTCCTCGCCACGCCGCGCCATCCGCGCGAGCAGGCGGTACGACCGTTCCAGACCGAACCGCAGCCCGCGTTCGTCCAGCGTGCTGCCGAGCAGCACCGGCTGCTCGGGCGGGGTTCGCCCGCCGTCCGGCCGGGCACCGTGGCTCCCGGAGAGTACCCAGTCCAGGGCGCTTCCCAGTACCTCGGTGGTCAGTTGCTCGCGGCGCCGGTCGTCCAGGCCGAAGTCCGCGAGGTGCTCGACCTGTTCGGCCGCGGCCCGCAGTTCCGCCGGGCGGGCCCCGTGCGCGGCCCGCCGCCGCAGCCGGGCGCGGACCGCCGCGATCCGGGCCGCCGTGTAGTGGATGGAGGTCTCGGGGACGGACTCCAGGGCGGCCACCGCACCCTCCAGGTCACCCGCCTCCAGCCGCACCCTGGCCAGCCCGAACGCCGCGCTGACGAAGCTGCGGTCGGTCGCCCACACCAGCCGGTAGTACGCGTCGGCGGTGTCCAGCTGCCCCAGTTGGGCCGCGCACAGCGCCAGCGCGAGCTTCGGCGCGGGCTCGCCGGGAAAAGTGTCGTAGACGGTGTCGAAGGCCGCGGCGGCGCCCTTCAGGTCGCCGGTGGCCAGCGTCACCAGGCCGCGGTGCCACATCAGCCGCCAGTCGCCTGGCAGGTGTCCGGCGCCGTCCTCCTCGTCCAGGGCGGCCAGCGCCTCGATCGCCGCCGAGCCGTCGCCGTCCTCCAGGTGGGCCCGCAGGGCACGCAGCCGCAGTTCGCGCGAGTCGGCCGGTGCGGAGGGCAGCGCGGCGGCCAGTTCGGCGGGGGCCGCGGCCACCAGACCGGCCAGGAATCCGGCGTTCGGGTCGGCCGGGTCCACCTGCGGCACCGGCAGGGCGAGCACCGCGGCGGGCACGTCCACCGGACGCAGCCCGGGGCCCGCGTCCGCGCCGGGATCTGCGGTGCCCGCGAGCCAGGCCGCGGCACGCCAGGCCGCCCGGCGCCGCGCCCGCCCGCGCGCCCCGAAGCGCGAGCCGCCGCCGTCAGCCGTCGCGGGCAACGCGGTGTCAACCACCCGCAGTTCCGGGCCGAAGAGCTGCGACAGCGCGGGCCGCGGCGTACCGGACCGCAGCGCCACCGCCTCGCGCAGGACGCCCGTCAGCTGCGCCGCCATCTCGTCGGCCGAGCCGAATCTGCGGTCGCGGTCCGGGTCGGTGGCCCGCACCAGCAACCGGTAGAAGGACTCGTGGTTCCGGAAGACCTCGATGTGCTCAGGGTCGGGCAGCGAGTCGGCGAAGACGTTCGTGTAGCCCTGGAAGTCGAAGGTGAGCACGGCGAGGGTGCGGGCGACGGTGTAGAGGTCGGAGGCGACGGACGGGCCGAGCGCGGCGACTTCGGGCGCCTGGTAGCCGATCGTGCCGTAGATCGGGCTCTCCTCGTCGTCCATCCGGCGCACCGCGCCCATGTCGATGAGCTTGAGCTGGTCGCCCTGCTGGATGGCGTTGTCGACCTTGAAGTCGCAGTAGAGGAGCTGGCGGCTGTGGAGGTGGCCGAGCGCCTCCAGGGCCTCGATGCCGTAGGCGCACGCCTGCTCGACGGGCAGCGGGTCGCGTCGTCCCCGGTGCGTGCGGCGGGCGTTGGCGAGGTCCTTGAGCGAGGTGCCGCCGACGTACTCCATGACGAGGTAGCCGTCCCGGCTGCCCGTCGCCGGGTCCAGGTGCTCGACGAAGTTGTAGATCCGCACGATGTTGGCGTGCTCGATCTCGGCGAGGAAGCGGCGCTCGGACACCGCGACCGCAAGCGCCTCTTCGTCGCCGGTGTCCAGCAGGCCCTTGAGCACCACCCAGCGGTCGGACACCGCGCGGTCGACGGCCAGGTAGATCCAGCCGAGGCCGCCGTGCGCCAGACAGCCCGCCACCTCGTACTGGCCGTGCACCACGTCGCCGGCCCGCAGCTTGGGCACGAAGCTGTACGGGTGGCCGCACGCCGCGCAGAACCCTTCGGTGGTGCCCGCCGCGCCGCCGCGGGCCCTGCCCACCGGCGCCCCGCAGTCGCTGCGGCTGCAGAACCGCTTCCGTTCGGGCACCTCGGGGTCGTCGAGCACGGCTGCCTGCGGGTCGGGCCGTGGTACGTCCGGCACCGTCACGAGACCGGCGCCCAGCCGGCCGCGGGCCGATCCGGAGCCCGTGCCGCTGCCGGTGCCGCCGCTCGCGGGCACCGATGGCAGGGCGCGGGCGGGCCCGTGGCCTGCGGCGTGGCGGTCCCGGCCGGCCGCGAGGCGGGTCGCGGCGGTGCCGGTGGCCGGGGCGGTGCGGTCGGTGAGGCGCGTCGGCGGTGCGGCGAGCAGCCCGAGGGGCGAGACCACCGGCGCCCGGCCGCAGACGTCGCAGTACCGTTCGCCGCCCGCGTCCGCGTAGCGGCCCGCGCACTCCCGTCGCTGGCATGCGGCAGCCGCCCGCCGCGTCACGCGCCCATCGCCTCCGTCGCCATCTGCTGATAGCGCAGCACCGCGGCTCCGGCCGCCCGCAGGTCGCACGGTGCGCTCCAGAGCATCCGGCGGGCCGCGTCGTAGCGCTCGGTCAGCAACGGGTCGTCGGCCAGGCCGTGCCGGGCGACCTTCGCCTTGTACGCGTCCAGCCGCCCGCGCAGCTCGGCGCGGACCGCGAGCGGCGCGGTGACCGCGGTCAACGACTCGCGGGCCCGCAGCAGTTCGTCATCGGCGCGCTCCTCCAGGCGTTCCAGGAGCGGCGAGAGGCGGTGCCACTGCGCGCGCCTGCGGTAGTCGACGGCGGCGGCCAGCTGCTCGTGCAGCGCCGCCGACGGGCTGCTGACCGCGGGCACCTCGGACGCGGCGATCTTCGCCAGCACCTCGCCGCGCGCCTGCCTGGCCTCGGTCAGTGTGCGGTCGGCCCTGGACAGCACGTCCCGCAGCCGCATCAGCCGCTGCTCGGCGTCCTGCCGTACGTCGAGCACCGCCTCGATCTCCCGGCGTACGTCCTCAAGGGCGCGGGCCGCCCGGTCGTAGCGCTCGGTGTCGGGGCGCCCGCCGCCCGGCGCCGAACTGCCGGTCGACGACGAGACCCAGAACGCCAGCGGGTCCGCGATCACCTCCGCGCGCAGCCGCCCCAACTCCTCGGTGATGTCCTCCAGATCGTCGCCCGATGGATGCTCGCCCGGCCTGACGCCCACCGAGTGCGCCAGCGAGCGGGTCCGCTGCAACTCCGCCGCGAGCAGGTCGATCCGGGCGGGCAGCGCGGACCACACGGAGTCGGCGGCGACGATGACGTCAAGCGCCCGCGCGTAGCGGCCGTTCATCCGCTCGACCAGCTCCCGCAGGGTGCACCGCCGCACGGCCCCGGCTTCCGCGTCGTCGTCCGCGACCTCCGCGCCCGCGCCGTCCAGCAGCGCGGTCAGCTCCTCCAGATCGGCGGGTGACGACCAGCGGCGGCGCGCCCGCACCTCGCGGGCGCGGGTCAGTGCCGCCGTGTACGCGTCGAAGTGCGACCACAGCACGGCGATGGACCGCTCGGTGGCCGCCCACCGTTCTTTGGTGACACCGGTCAGGTCGGCGCCCTCCAGGAGGCGGCGCCCTGCGTGGTCCTGAAGGGCCAGCAGCGAGGACTCGATCGCGTCGTACTCGGCGCCGAGCCGCGCCAGCGCGCGGTCGGCCTCGTCGCGGTCCAGGGCCTGGCCTTCCGGCCTCCCCGCAGAACCGGGGAAGGGTCCAGAGACCCCCATCGATCACCTCTCCAAACTGCGTACGGTGCGCGGTGGTTGGTGCGCTTCGGCCGCCTCTCGGGTGCTGCCCCTTCCGGGTTTCCTCCATACTGCCGCCACCTGGCCTTCCGTGGGGCGGTCAGTCGGTGTATTCCGGCGTCGGTGGTCCTGATATGCCGGGCATGTCGGCTTCGAGCCAGGTGTGGTAGGCCCGCATCCAGGGGCTGTCGGCGCCCTTGCCGCCGCGGTAGTCGTCCAGCACTTTGTTCACCCGCCGCACGAGATCCGTGTCGTCACTGTTCATCGCGACGCCGTACGCCTCGTCCGTGAACGGCCTCCCCTTCAGCTCCACCGTCGGATCCTGCGCCGCCTGCGCCGCGGCCAGCGCGCTGTCGGTGACCACCGCGTCCGCCTCACCGAGCTGGAGCCGCACCAGGCAGTCGAGCTGGCTGGGCACCAGCAGCACCTTCGCGCCGTGCGGCCGGCGCGCCAGCTCCGTCTCGCCCGTCGACCCGGCGGCCGTGCAGACCCGCTTGCCGCGCAGCGAGTCGTCATACGCGGTGACCGGTGAATCCTTCGGCGCCAGCACCTGCTGCCCGGCCTGGAAGTACGCGGTGGAGAACGCCACTTGGCGCTTGCGTGCGCAGTTGACCGTCATCGTGCGTACCACCATGTCGACCCGGCGGTGCCGCAGCGCGGGGATCCGCTGGTTGGTCGGCACCGCCAGGAAGACCACCTTCGGGTGCGGGCCCAGGATGTCCCTGGCGAGGGCCCGCGCCAGGTCGATGTCGAAGCCCTCAAGCTCGCCGCTGTCCGGGTCGCGGAACCCCCAGCGGTAGGTGTTCTGGTCGACCCCGACGACCAGTTGGCCCTTCTTCTTGATCCGCTGCACGGCAGGACCGTCGGCGGACGAGGGCCGCAGGCTGCGCGCCACCGTGTCCTTCGTGCACCGTGCCGCGGCCGACGGCACCCGCGCCGCGCCGGGCGCGGACGCCCGGTGCGCCGGTCCGGCAGGCCCGTCCGCCGCGCCACCGCCCGGCGCGGGCACCAGCACCGCCGTGGCCACCGCCACCGCCCCGACACCTGCGACGACCGGCGACAGCGCGGCCCGCAGGCTCCGCAGACCGCGCGCCCGCCGCGTCATGGGGTCCGCACCCTGCCCCCTCACCGGTACTCCGACAGCCGGCGCCCGATGCCGAGCACCGCGCCCGCCGCGCCCACGACGGCCAGGGCGCAGGCCCCCGCCGCCAGGCCGCCGAACGCGCCGCGCCCGGCACCGGCCGCCTGCCGGAACCGGTCCTGTTCGTGCGCCACCGCGTCCCGCAGTGCCGCGTCGACCCGGTCGAAGGACTCCCGGGTCGGCCGGTCCGTGCCGATCACCCGGCGCAGCGCCTGGTCGTAGTCGCCCTTGTCGTCCGCGGCACGCGCCTGTGCGTGCCGCCGCTGCCACTCGCGCAGCTGCGCCACCGCCCGGCGCACCGGCTGCCGCCCCGCCTCGTCGTCGGCCAGCGCCAGCGCGGTACCCAGCGCGCTGCCGGACGCCGCGGGGCCCTGCGTAGCGCCGCCCGCCAGATCCTTCATGCCGGAGCGGAACCCGGCCTCGTAGAAGTCCTGTTGATCGCCGGTGAGCCGCGCGCCCCTGGCCACCAGCGTCAGATTCTCGTCGCCGCGTGCCCTGAGGGTGTCGATCCGCGCTTCGTTGAGCACCCGCAGCGAACGGGCGCTGTTGCCGAACGCCTCACCGAGTCCGGTGCGCGCCATCGTGTGGCCTCCCACCAGCCACACCAGCAGCACCACGCACGCGGTGGTGGCCGTCACCAGGCCGCGGTTGAACACCCGGTTGGTCCGCAGGTAGCTGCGCCGCTGCGCCCAGCCGAGCGCGCCGAGCGCGGCGGCTCCCGCGGCGAGCGAGGCCCACGGCCACGCCGTCGCCGCGGCGTGGTCGGCGGCCAGCCGCCCGGTCTCGCTGTCGTACCAGGCGCGGGCCGCCGGAAGGAGTTCCCCGCGCATCCGCTCGTTGGCGTAGCGCAGGTAGGCGCCGCCCAGCGGCAGGCCCTGCCGGTTGTCGGCGCGGGCCGTCTCGATCAGGCCGGTGTAGCGGGGCAGCAGCCGGTTGAGTGTGGTGACGTGCCGTCCAGCCGCGTCCGTCAGTTGCGTCGATCCGGCCGCCTTGACCAGCAGGTCCGACGCGGTGGCGAGGTCGGCCGCGTAGCGCGCGCGGGTCTCGCGCGGCTCGTCGCCGCCGGCCAGGAAGCCGCTCGCGGCCGTCGTGTCGGCGTCCGCCAGGGAACGGTAGAGGTCGGCGGCGTCCGCGCTGAGCGGCTGGCTGCGCTCGGCGACGTCGCGTGCGGCGCCCGCACGGTCGCTGACCTGCCAGGCCGTGACCGCCCCGAACAGCAGGACCAGCAGGGCCAGTACGGCGCCGATCGCCCGCAGCCTGCCGGGCTCGGTCCGCGCGGCGGCGCGCAGTTCGTCGACGCCGTCGGCCCAGGCCGTACGGCGCCCGGCAGGCGGCGGCGCGCTGCCTGGCCGCGCCTGCGGCACGGACGTCACGGACGGCACACGACCTCCCCCTGGTGCGCTGACGACGGGCCCGCCCCCGGTACGGGGACACGGGCAGCAGTATGTCCGCATGCACCGGCGGGCACACCGGTATTGACCTGATCTTGTGCGACCGGACGTAGAGTTGCCGCAGGAATTGCCGGACATCGTGCCCTCGCGCTCCGCCGCCTGGAGCGCGCCGAACTTACCCATGTCACCCAGGTCCGCCAGGGCCTCGACGTGGTCGCCGCCCGGCAGGCGGCGAAGCACCGCAGCGAAGCCCAACTCACCGGTATCGAGGACGCGTTGGCCCGCAGTGGCGCCGCCCGCGACGGCGACGCCTTCACCGCGTCCTGGCCCTGCCGTTGGACGACTGACGGCCGACGGCACGCCGCGGGGCGCGGGCCGGACCGCCCACGCCCCTGCGGACCCGGTCTACGCCCAGGAACCCCGCAGCCGCGCGTAGGCATCGGCCGACGCCCCCGCCCGGTCCAGCGCGTGCAGCGCGGCGCCCAGGACCGGGGGCGCGGTGACGACGTGTGCCACCGCCTTCGGCGCGCGCTCCGCGAGCAGCCGCACGATCCGGTCGTGCAGCAGCGGATGCCGGGCCGCCAGCACCCCGCCGCCGAGCACCACCCGGGTCTCCTCGCCGATCAGGTCGAGCCGCTCCAGCGCGATCGAGGCCATCAGCGCCACCTCATCGGCCTGCCGGGCGATGATCGCCCGCGCCACCGGGTCGCCCGCATTGGCCACGTCGAACAGCAGCGGCGTCAGCTCGTGCCGCCGCCGGGCGGGGATGCCGCGCAGGTGGATCGCCTCGATCAGCTCCAGCATCGTGGCAAGACCGAAGTGGGCGGGCAGCGCCCGTGCCAGCTCGCTCGGCTCGCCGCGGCCGTCCTCGGCCCGTGCCGCGTACCAGAGGGCCTCGTCGGCGAGGAAGCCGCCGCCGCCCCAGTCACCGGAGAGCCGGCCGACGGAGGGGAACCGCGCGGTCGCCCCGGCCCGGCCGAGCCCCACCGCGTTGATGCCGGCCCCGCACACCACGGCGGCGCCCACCGGCGGCTCCCCGGTGTCCGGCAGGCCGGCCCGCAGCAGCGCGAAGGTGTCGTTGCCGACGGTCACCGACCGCGCCCACCCCCGGTCGCCGATCTCCGCGGCGAGCGCGGCTTCCTCGACCGGCAGGTCGGCGTTGGCGAGGTAGGCCGTGACGTGGCCGACCGGACCCTCGGCACCGGCCTGCGCCAGCGCCGAAGCGACCAGGGGCGCCAGCACGTCGACCGCCCCGCCCGTACCCACCGTCTGCGGCTGGAAGCCGCCGCCGCGCGCCGTGCCGAGCAGGCTGCCGTCCGCGCCCACCAGGGCCACGTCGGTCTTGCTGTTGCCCGCGTCGATGGCGAGCGCCGTGCCGGTCAGGCCCACGTGAGGTGCTCCCGGTTGTGTGCGATCAGGTCGTCGGTCAGCTGGTCCGCGTACGCGATCTGGCCGACGAGCGGATGGGCGAGCAGCGCCTCGAAGACCCGGTCCCTGCCGCCCTTCAACGCGGCCTGGAGCGCCAGGTGTTCATACGCCGTGACGTTCGCGATCAGCCCGGAGTACAGCGGCTCCAGCGGCCGTACCGGCAGCGGCGTGGCACCGGAGCCGTCCACCGAGGCCGGCACCTCGATCACCGCGTCGTCGGGCAGGAACGGCAGCGTCCCGTTGTTCAGGGTGTTGACCACCTGCACGTCGCCGGTGTTGCGCAGCAGCGAGGACGTCAGCGCCACCGCCGCCTCCGAGTAGAAGGCCCCGCCGCGCTTGCTCAGCAGCTCCGGCTTCTCGTCCAGCGCCGGGTCGCCGTACATGCCGAGCAGCTGCTTCTCGATGGCCGCGACCTCGGCCGCCCGGGACGGCTTGCTGCGCAGCTCCCGTACGACCTCGTCGTGCTGGTAGTAGTAGCGAAGGTAGTACGAGGGCACGACGCCGAGCCGGTCCACCAGCGCGCGCGGCATGTGCAGGTCTTCGGCGACCGCGTCGCCGTGCTCGGCGAGCAGCCGGGGCAGCACGTCCTCGCCGTCGACCCGCACCGCCCGCTCCCACGTCAGGTGGTTGAGCCCGACGTGCTCAAGATCGACCTGCTCGGGCCGTACGCCGAGCAGCCGGGCGAACTTGCGCTGGAAGCCGATGGCGACGTTGCACAGGCCGACGGCCTTGTGCCCGTGGGTGAGCAGCGCCCGGGTGACGATCCCGACCGGGTTGGTGAAGTCCACGATCCAGGCGTCGGGGTTGCGGCGGCGCACCCGCTCGGCGATGTCCAGTGCGACGGGGACGGTGCGCAGCGCCTTGGCGAGGCCGCCCGCGCCGGTCGTCTCCTGGCCGACGCAGCCGCACTCCAGCGGCCAGGTCTCGTCCTGGTTGCGGGCCGCCTGCCCGCCGACCCGCAGCTGGAGCAGGACCGCGTCCGCGCCGTCCACCCCCGCGTCCAGGTCCGATGTCCACGAGATGCGGCCCGGGTGGCCCTGCTTGGCGAAGATCCGCCGGGCGAGGCCGCCGACCAGTTCAAGACGGTCGGCCGCCGGGTCGATGAGGACCAGTTCTTCCACCGGCAGAACATCACGCAACCGCGCGAATCCGTCGATGAGTTCGGGGGTGTAGGTCGAACCTCCGCCGACCACTGCGAGCTTCACGATAAATCAGCCCTTTACTCCGGTGAGAGTGACGCCTTCGACGAAGACCTTCTGAGCGAAAAAGAAAACGATGATGACCGGCGCCATGACCAGCAGCGTCGCCGCCATGGTCAGATTCCAGTCGACGCTGTGCGCGCTCTTGAACGATTCGAGCCCGTAGGAAAGCGTCCAGGCGCCGGGATTCTGCGCCGCGTAGATCTGCGGGCCGAAGTAGTCGTTCCAGCAGTAGAAGAACTGGAAGAGCGCGACGGCCGCGATGCCCGGCTTGGCCATCGGCACGACGATTTTCAGCAGGGTGCGCAGTTCCCCGCAGCCGTCCACCTTCGCGGACTCGATGTATTCCTGCGGGATGGTCAGCAGGAACTGCCGCAGCAGGAAGATCGAGTACGCGTCGCCGAACGCCATCGGGATGATCAGTGGCCACAGCGATCCCGACAGGTGCAGCTGCTGGGCCCACACCAGGTACATCGGGATCACGATGACCTGCGGCGGCAGCATCATCGTGGAGATCACCAGGATCATCGCGGTACGGCGGCCACGGAAGCGGAACCTGGCCAGCGCGTATGCCACCGGGACCGCCGAGCAGACCGTGAACAGCGTGCCGAGGCCCGCGTACAGCAGCGAGTTCTTCCACCAGTCCAGGAAGCCGGGGGTGTGGAAGACCGTCGCGTAGTTGGACCAGTTCCATTCGTGCGGCCACAGCTCGCCGCTCATCGCCTGGCCGTCGCTCATCACGGACGTCAGGAAGACGAAGACGAACGGCAGCACGAAGAAGAGCGCGGCGGCGACGGCCACGGCGTGCACGGCGATCCAGTGCAGCAGCCGTTTGCGCCGGGCGCGCAGGGCAGGGCCGCGGTCGCCGGCCGCGGCGGGGGCGGGTGTGGTGCCGGGGCGCAGGGTCGTGGTGGTCATGTCGATCAGTCCTCCGCCGAAAGCAGCCCTGCGCGCTTGCGCATCAGCAGGGTGGTGACAGCCATCGCGATGACGAAGAGCACGAGCGAGAGCACGCACGCCGCGCCGGTGTTGAAGTTCTGGAAGCCCAGCGAGTAGACGAGTTGGGGGACGGTGAGGGTGGAGTGGTCCGGGTAGCCGGGCTGGATCACCGTGCCGGGGCCGAAGGTGATGCCGGAGGCGAGCTTCCCCGCGACCAGCGCCTGCGTGTAGTACTGCATGGTCTGCACGACGCCGGTGACCACGGCGAACATCACGATGGGCGTGATGGCCGGCCAGGTGACGTACCGGAATTTCCCCCAGGCGCCCGCCCCGTCCAGCTCGGCGGCCTCGTACTGCTCCTTGGGCACGTCGAGCAGTGCCGCCATGAAGATCACCATCAGGTCGCCGATGCCCCACAGCGAGAGCAGGACCAGCGACGGTTTGGCCCAGTCGGGGTCGTTGAACCACGAGGGCGCGTGGATGCCGATGGCGCCCAGGATCTCGTTGACCGGCCCGGTGCCCGGGTTGAGCAGGAAGACGAAGGCGACGGTCGCGGCGACCGGCGGGGCCAGATACGGCAGGTAGAACGCCGTGCGGAAGAACCCGACCCCCGACTTGATCTTGGTGATCAGTATGCCGATGCCGAGCCCGAATACCACCCGCAGCGCGACCATCACCACGACCAGCCACAGCGTGTTCCACAACGCCGGCCCGAAGAGCGGCATCTGCGTCAGCACGTATTTCCAGTTCTTGAGCCCCACGAAATCGGGCTGCTCGATCTGGTTGTAGTGCATGAACGAGAAATAGACTGTGGCGATCAGCGGATAGCCGAAGAAGACCGTGAAGCCGACCAGCCAGGGGGAGAGGAAGCCGAGCGTGCGCAGCCGTTCGCGGAGGTGCTTGCGGCGCAGCGCGGGCGCGGGAGTGAGGGCCATGGCGGTGCTCCGTCAGTTCTCGGACTGGAGATTGTCGGCGTCTATCTGCGCGTCCAGCTTGCGCAGTCCCTTGTCGAGGTCGGGGACCTTGCCCGCCTCCACGTCGTACGAGAAGTCCTGAAGGGTGGTGACGTACTGGCCGCCGTTGTTGGAGGGCGGCATCGCGGTGCTGTGCGGGTTCTGCGCGATGTCGATGAAGGTGCGGAACGCCGGATCGGCGTCCAGCTTCGGTGACTTGAGCGCCGCGAACGTCGACGGGACGTTGTGGATGTCGTTGGCGAAATGCACCACCTGATCGGTGTCCACCGTCAGGAACTTCACGAATTCCCAGGCCGCGTTCTGGTGCTTGCTGCTGTGCGCGATGCCGGCGACCGTGCCGGTGAGATAGCCGCGCCCGTACGTGTCCGCCTGGTCGTCGGGTACCGGCATCGGCGCCGTCCCCCAGTGGAATTTCGCCTTGTCGTCCTTCAGCATCAGATTGCGCCATTCCCCGTCGAGGTGCATCGCCACCCGCTGCGTCATGAACGCGCTCTGCGAGGACATTTCCTCACCGAAGCGGGAACGGAACTTCTCAAGCGCCGCGTAGCCGCCCTGCGCCTTGATCAGCGCGAGCTGGGTCTCGTAGAACTGCTTGCTGTGCGGGTCCTTGGCCAGCACCGCCTTGCCCTTGCTGTCGAAGTACTTCGGGCCCCACTGCGCGAAGAAACGGTCCGGACTGTTCTCGTACAGGCGGAAGTTGGGCATGAAGCCGACCCGCTTGTACGACCCGTCCGCGTGCCGCTCGGTGAGCTTCACGGCATCCCGCTGGAATTCCGACATCGTCCGCGGTGGCCGCTTGATGCCGGCTTCCTTGAAAGCGTCCTTGTTGTAGTACAGACCGAAGGAGTCGGCCAGCAGCGGCAGCGCGCACTGCCTTCCCTCGTACTGCGTGTAGTCGAGAAACGTCTTCGGAAAGACCTTCTCCTTCTGCACACCCGTCTTCTTCATGAACGGGTCGAGATCCGCCCACATCCCCGACGAGCAGTACTGCCCGACATTGTTGGTGGTGAACGACGACACCACGTCGGGCGCGTCGTCCCCGCCCGCCCGCAGCGCCTGGTTCATCGTCTCGTCGGTGACATTACCGATGGGCTTCACCTTGATGTTGGGGTGAAGTTTCTCGAAGCGGGCGATGCTGTCATTGATCGCTTTCACCTCGGCCGGATCCGACCAGCCGTGCCAGAACTTCAGCGTGACCGGCTTCGTCGGATCGTCACGGTCGCTGCCGACGCTCGGATTGGCGCAGCCCGAGACCAGCAGCCCGGCGGCGGCCAGCGCCACGGACAGGCAGATGCGCATGCGCGGCAGCGGCATGGCGTACTTCCTTTACGGCAGGGGGAGTTGACGTGGTGCGCAAGAGCTGAGGCGTGGGGGCGCGCCCGGCCCGGAAGGCGGGCGGGCACGTACGGGGGCAGCGGCCGTCAAGCCGTGTCGAAGACGACATCGCGGGCGGCGGCGAGCGCCGTCCGCAGCGCGCCCGTGAGGATCGGATTTCCGTCGAGATTGCTGATGCGCAGCTCGGGCCGCGGCAGCGCGAGCCCGGTGAACTCCTCCTCGACCAGCTGCCGCAGCGCTTCCCCGCCCGCCTGCGCGACCTCGCCCGACAGCACGACAAGGCGCGGGTCGACGACGGCCACCACCGCGGCGATGCCGGTGGCCAGCCGGCGCGCCACCTCGGCCCGTACGTCGTCGTGACGCAGCGCCTCCTCGACGGTGCGCACGTCGGCGGATCCGTACTGCCGCGCCAGTTCCACCACGCTCGGTGAGCCGACCAGCCGCTGGAAGCCGCCGCCGCCGTCCGGCTGCGCCGCGCTGCTCTCGCCCCCGCGGGCCAGCGGCGCGCCGGGCAGCGGCATGTAGCCGACCTCGCCCGCGCCGCCGGTGGCGCCGCGCAGCAGCTGGCCGCCCAGCACGATGGCGGCGCCGACCCCCTCGTCGGCCCACAGCAGCACGAAGTCGTCGAAGTCCTGTGCGGCGCCGTCGTGTTGCTCGGCGACGGCCGCCAGATTCACGTCGTTCTCGATCACGATCGGCGTGCCCAGCACCTCGGCCAGCTCCTCCTGGAGCGCCCGGGAGTGCCAGCCCGGCAGATGGGGCGCGTAGCGCAGCACTCCGGTCTGCGGATCCAGCGCGCCCGGCGTGCCGATCACCGCGCCGTGCAGCGCCTCCCGCCCAAGCCCTGCCTCGGCGAGCGCGCCGTCGACGGCAGCCGCGACCAGTTGCGCGGTCCGGTGCGGCACGTTCTCGGCCACCGCGTCCGTACCGACCCGCGCCCGACCGCGCACATCCCCGGCGATGTCGGCCACGGCCGCCGTGATCCCCTCCTGATCCACGGCGAGCGCGACGACCTGTGCCGCGCACGGATCGACCTCGTACAGCTGGGCGTTCGGCCCCGGCCGCCCGGTCACGTTCCCGGTCGTACGCACCAGGCCGACGGCCTCCAGCCTGGCCAGCAACTGCGAGGCGGTCGGCTTCGAAAGGCCGGTCAGCTCGCCGACCTGGGTGCGGGTCAAAGGACCCTGCGAGACGAGGAGATCGAGGGCGGCCCGGTCGTTCATGGCCCGCAACACCCGGGGCGTCCCGGGCATCCCCTGCACTCCCTGCCCCGCTCCTGCCATGACCGCCCACGCCCCGTTCCCGGCGCCCCTCCCGGACCGCCGCACCGTCTGTTAGGAAACTTTCCAATCGGTGACAGGAAGGTAGGTCGTGGGCCGGTGAGCCGTCAATGGTTTCGGCGCGGCGACTTTGCGCCTGCGTCCCACCGCAAAGGCCCGCGCGCCACGGGGTACGTGGCGCGCGGGCCTTCGGGCCTGTCCGGGTGGGCTCAGCCCGTGAACCCGTCCCCCTTGACGGCCGTCACGAACGCCGACCACCCGACGGCGGCGAAAACGAGCGCCGGACCTGCCGGGTTCTTGCTGTCACGGACGGGGACGAGGCCGGGGTGACCGTCGGAGACCTCAAGGCACTCGCCACCCTGACCGTTGCTGTAGCTGCTCTTGCGCCAGCGCGCGGTGCTCAGCTCGTTCTGGTTCATTGCCTGTGTTCCTCCGCCGCCGATTCGATCAGGGTCAGGGACGCCTCCGGTGACAGCGTGGCGACCCTGAGCAGATCGTAAGCGCGCTGGGCCAGCGTCACCACAGCCGGATCATCCATCAGCATTCCCGCAAACTCGGTCTCTGTATAGGCGGTTGGCGGTGCATCGTCGAACTCCATCAGAGCCAGCATGCCGCCCATGGAGGCATGGGCTCCTGCTGTGTGCGGCAGGACTGTCACCACCGCCTTGCGCTCCCGCACCATCGCAGCGATGTGGTCCAGTTGCGCTGCCATCACGGCAGGTCCGCCGACCGGTGTGCGGATCGTGTTCTCGTGCAGGATCACCCAATACTCGGGTCGTGCAGCGCCCTGCAGTATGTCGGCTCGTTCCATCCGAGCCGTCACCGTTTGCTGTACGTACTCATCGGTGACGAACGGGTTCGCCGCGACCGTGACGGCTTCCGCGTACGCGGCGGTCTGCAGGAGACCCGGAACGACCGTGGGCGCGAACGCGCAGATCTTGGTGGCCAGCCCTTCCAACTCCGCCATCTGCGCAAAATAATCCGCATACCGCTTGTCGTCGATCAGCTTGCGCCAGGTGCGTTCGAAAAAGCCCTCGGTTTGCAGGACTTCATCGATGCGGATCGCCACATCCAATTGTGGGCGGCGGATCGCCTGCTCGAACTGGCCGATGTAGCCGCCGGAGACGAATACCAGGAGCCCCAGACCGTCCTGCGTGAGTCCCGCGTTCTCTCTCCGTCGCTTGAGTTCCGTGCCGAAGAACTCCCAGGCGGCCTGTTGTTGGCTGCTCCGCGGACCTTTGGCCATGGCCTACTCCCTTGCTCCGTACGGCAGTTGCGGTATGCCGTTCGTGGCGGAGCCTAGTTCCGTACGGGCGCGCTGCGCATGGGAACGGAGGCCGGATACACGAAAAGACCCCCGCGCCACGAACTCCGTGACGCGAGGGCCCTTTTCGGTTCTTCCCGGCGGCTATTTGCCCAACTGCGGCGGCGCTATCGGTTGCGACGCCTTGGACTGGGGGGAATCCGGATTGTTGAGTGCGGACGGGGCGGCCACCGAGGCGGCCGGATCGGGGATTTCCTCGGGGTCTTCCCCGGGGGCCGGGCGCGGGGCGAGACGGATGTCGGCGCCGTCCAGGGCCCGCTTGATCCGCCAGCGCAGTTCGCGCTCGATGCCGGGGGCCTTGCCCGGCATGGTCTTGCCCGAGACGCTGATGGTGACCGTGTCGAGGTGCACCTCGCTCAGGCCGAGGACCTCGACCGGCTCCCACAGCTGCTCGTTCCACGGCTCGGCCTTGGACATCTCGTCGCCGGTCGCGGTGATGAGCTCGCGGGCGCGGTCCAGGTCCTGGTCGGCGGCGAGCAGCACGTCGACGTGGGCGGTGGACCAGCCCTGGCTGAGGTTCCCGATCCGCTTGACCTCGCCGTTGCGGATGTACCAGATGGCGCCGTTGGGGCCGCGCAGCTTGGTCACCCGCAGGCCGACCTCGATGACCGTGCCGGTGGCCACCCCGGCGTCGATCTCGTCCCCGACGCCGTACTGGTCCTCCAGGATCATGAAGACGCCGGAGAGGAAGTCCGTGACGAGATTGCGGGCGCCGAAACCGATGGCCACACCCGCCACACCCGCGCTCGCCAGCAGCGGCGCCAGGTTGATCTTGAGGACGGACAGCACGGTCAGCGCGGCCGTCCCCATGATGACGAAGGAGGCGACGCTGCGCAGCACCGAACCGATCGCCTCGGACCGCTGGCGGCGCCGCTCGGCGTTCACCAGGAGGCCGCCGAGCGCGGTGCCCTGGGCGGCGGTCGCGGTGCGGTTCATGCGGTCGATGAGGCGGGTGATGGTGCGGCGTATCACATGCCGGAGCACCACCGCGATCACGATGATCAGCACGATCTGGAGCCCGGACGTGAGCCACGTCCCCCAGTTGTCCTGCACCCAGCCGGCCGCGTTGGTGGCCTTCTCCGTGGCGTCGTCGAGCGAGGTCGGGCCGGTGGGGCCGGGAGTTGCGGCGCTGTACGGCGCGGCGGCGACCGGCGAGGCGGACCAGTACACAGCAGAACCTTCCGTGTCGGGAGATCGGCCCGGACCGTGGCGGTGCCCCGGGGCCGGGCAGACCCACCACACTAACGGGGCAACGGGTATGACTCGCGCCCGTGTTCGAGTCGGGCGGTCCCATGACGGCCTGAAAGAGGGGGAAGTAACACCATGTGGCGGGAGGTGAAGGGGTGTGGTGGAAAACACCTCAAGGCCGTTACCCGGTCATGGTGGCGCCACGACCAGGCACCGGGGGACACTGTGGGGAGATCGTCCCGGCGCGAGCCACGCGCCGCCGGCGTACAAGGAGGCACCCGTGCCGCACGTCCTGGTCCTCAACGCGTCGTACGAGCCGCTCGGCGTCGTACCGCTCCGCCGCGCGCTCATCCTCGTGCTCAATGAGAAGGCTGTCAGCCTTGAGGAGTCCGGCGCCCTGATGCACAGCGCGACCCATGTCATTCCGGCTCCGAGTGTGGTCCGCCTGAAGCGGTTTGTGCGGGTGCCCTTTCGCGGCCCCGTTCCGCTGACCCGCCGGGCGCTCTTCGCCCGTGACGGCGGGCGCTGTATGTACTGCGGTGGCGTCGCAACCAGCGTCGACCACGTCATCCCTCGAAGCCGCGGCGGCCAGCACACCTGGGAGAACGTCGTCGCCGCCTGCCGACGCTGCAACCACGTCAAGGCCGACCGCCACGTCGCCGAGATCGGCTGGCGGCTGAGGCATCAACCCGCCCCGCCGTCCGGCCTCGCGTGGCGGATCATCGGCACGGGACACCGGGATCCGCGCTGGTTGCCGTATTTGCAGCCGTACGGCGCGGATGACGCCCTGGCCCGGATCAACGCCGTATCGGCTTAGATCCGGGCTTTCGCATATCCGGACGTGTATCCGGACGTGTATCCGGACGGGTATCCGCAGGTCACCGCCGAGACGGGGGTGGGCCGCTCCACAGGGGGCGGCCCGCCCCCGTCCCGCGTTTCCGCGGCTTGTCAAGTGGTCGGCCCCGGGGCGCTTTTCGGGTGCGCGGCGGGCGGGGGAGTGGTGGGCGAGACCCCGCAGGACTTGCCGTCCGATGTCCGTTTTGCCGGTACTCTGTGCGTCGGTCATGGGGTCGGGCAGCGAAATCGCCCGTGTCGAGCTAATGTGATGTGGGTCACGCTTGGTGGGAGATTACGTCTGCGCCCGAGTCCAATGGGTAGGCCAGACGTGTCCCACTACCGATGAACGGGAGGCCCTCGTGGCCGCATCCGCTCAGTTGCTCCTCGACGCTCTGTCCTCCAAACCGGAGGACGGCGGGCCGCTGGAGCCCGATCTGTTCGACGGGGTCTCCGACCCCGACTCCGGCATGGACGGCTCCGGGTCCTTCAGCTTCGTCGAGCCGCCCCTGACCAGCGAGCCCCCGCTCGCCGACGCCGCCCCGCTGACCAGCGAGGTGCCCATCTCCGCCGAGCTGCCGCTGACCAGCGAGCCCACCGCCGCCGGTCTGGGCACGGAGTCCATGCAGGTCTGACACTCACGGCTTGCGTGGCCCGCGCGGCCCGTCCGGCCGCCCGGTGTGCCGCCTTCGCGTGCACCCGCGCCGGGCCCGACCGCGCCCCCGGGTGACGCCGCAGGGCACTCGCGCCCGCGCCGCATCCGCCGCCACGCCCCCGTATCCGCCGTATCCGCCCCGCATCCGCGCACCGGGACGACCGCACGGTCCCCGGCGCCGCGTGCGTGCGCCCGAAGGCCCCGTTCGCGGGCCCGGTCGGCCACGTACCCCGGTGCGGGGCGGCGGTCTGCGCGGAGTCCGGTGGCGACGTGCACTCTTCCGGCCCGCCGCGCCGTCCGGCACCATGCCGTGGACACCATCCAGAGATCCGACCATTACCGGTCCGGGGAGTTGGAGGGCACCATGGCACGCCGTACGAGACCGAGCGTCGGATCGGACGCATCCGGCGAGGCATCCGATGTATCGGGTCCGCCCTCGACGCTTCCCGCAGCCCCTGCACCCCGCAGGTTCCGCAGGCCCCGGCGCGTCATCGGCGCCTTCGCCCTCGCCGCCGTCGCGGCCCTCGCCCCCGCCCAGCTCCCGGCGTCCGCCCAGTCGCCGGACGCGGCGCCGGCGCGGGGGCGCACCGGCCCGTGCGAAGGCCCGGTGCGGCCCGCGTCCCAGATGGCCGTCGCCCCCTGCGACAGCCCCGCCCGGATCATCGACAAGGCCGCGCACATCGTCCCCACCAAGGGGCAACTCGCCTGGCAGGAGCGGGAGGTCACCGCCTTCACGCACTTCGGCATGAACACCTTCACCGGCCGCGAGTGGGGCTCGGGCGCCGAGGACGAGAAGCTCTTCGCGCCGTCCCGCATCGACGTCGGCCAGTGGATGCGCGCGTACAAGGCGGCCGGCGCCGAGCAGGTCATGCTCACCGCCAAGCACCACGACGGTTTCGTGCTCTACCCGAGCCGCTACAGCCCGCACACCGTCGAGGCCAGCCCCGGAAGCCCCGACGTCGTCGGCGCGTACGTCAAGGCGGCCCGAGCGGCGGGGCTCAAGGTCGGCATCTACCTCTCGCCGTCCGACGGCGCCGAACTCCCGCACGCCTGGCACGCGCGCTGGGTCGAGGAGATCCGCAAGAAGCAGCAGGAGGGCAAGCCGCTCAGCCTGCCGGAGCAGGTGGCGCTGGCCGACGGGGACCGGGCGCCGCGCGGCCTCGGCCGCTTCGGCAACGGCAGCAGGGCCACCGCACGCACCATCCCCACCCTCGTACCCGGCGACGACCGCGCCGCCGCCGTCCGCAGCGGCGGGCTGCCCGTCTTCCACGTCCGCGCGGACGACTACGACGCGTACTACCTCAACCAGGTCTACGAACTGTTCACCCAGTACGGGCCGATCGACGAACTGTGGCTGGACGGCGCGAACCCGTGGACCGACTCCGGCATCACCCAGCCCTACGACGCCGCGCAGTGGTTCCGGATGATCCACCAACTCTCCCCTGACACCGTCGTCTTCGCGGGCCCGCAGGGTGCCCGCTGGGTCGGCAACGAGAAGGGGATCGCGCGGGAGACGGAGTGGAGCGTGACCCCGTCGGCCCAGGACCCGTGGACCGTCATGGCCGGCGGGCTGCCGAACGACTCCACCGACCCCGACATCGGCTCCCGCGCCAAGCTCATCGCGCCCACCACCAAATACCTCCAGTGGTACCCGGCCGAGGCCGATGTCTCGCTGCGCCCCGGCTGGTTCCATCACCCCGGTGAACGGCCCAAGACCCCGGCGCAGTTGATGGACCTGTACGAGAAGAGCGTGGGCCGCAACGCCTCGCTGCTGCTGAACGTCCCGCCCGCCAAGGACGGCCGGATCGCCCCGGAGGACGTCGCCTCGCTCACCGCCTTCGGCGCGGCCGTCCGCGCGACCTACGGGCACAGCGCCTGCGCCGCCGCCCGGCCGTGCACCTTCGACCGGATCGCCGTCGCCGAGGACACCGGGCACGGGCAGCGGGTGGAACGGTTCGCCGTCCAGGCGCGGCGGGACGGGGTCTGGCGGCAGGTCGCGGAAGGCACCACCAACAGACCCCGGGCGCGCGGCCCGGCGGGGCGTCGGATACGTTGACCCCGTGAGCAACAAGGTCAAGAAGAATGCCCTGCGCGCCGGAACCATCACGGCCGGCACCGCGCTGATGCTGCTGATGTCGTCCCCCGCGTTTGCGCTCACCCGCGACGATGGTGACGACCCGGGTCCGGGTCTGAGCGTGATCCAGACGCTCGGCCTCTATGTCGCTGCGCCCATCGTTCTTTTCCTGGTCATCGCCGGGCTGGTCATGGCGGGCGACAAGTCCCGCAAGCAGACCAAGTCCGAGGGCTGACACCGGGCACAAGTGACGCCTTCAGGGCGCCTATCGGTTCGAACGAACCGGTAGGCGCCTTTTGTCGTTTCTGCCGGAAAAGCGGGCGCTATCAGGGGTTTTGTGGGGTCGAGATGTTTAACCCGCTCTAACCTACGATGCCGTAACCTACGGATCCGTAGGTCGTACTTACGGTCCCGTAGGTCATCGTCGTCCCCTGGAGTACCCCCCGTGACCATCGCCACCGCCCGGCTCGACGCAGAGCGCGGTCAGACCGCATGGAGTGACGCCCATCTGCTCTACGCGCTCGAAGAGGTCGTCGAGAAGGAACTGAACCGGCACCTGAAGGTCGCCAAGGAATGGATGCCCCACGAGTACGTGCCGTGGAGCGACGGCCGTAACTTCGACGGCGTCATGGGCGGCGAAGCCTGGGCGCCCGAGCAGTCCAAGGTCTCCGACATCGGCCGCACCGCTCTCGTGGTCAACCTCCTCACCGAGGACAACCTCCCCAGCTACCACCACGAGATCGCCAGCCTCTTCGGCCGCGACGGCGCCTGGGGCACCTGGGTGCACCGCTGGACCGCGGAGGAGGGCAGGCACGGCATCGTGATGCGCGACTACCTCCTCACCAGCCGCGCCGTCGACCCCGTCGAGCTGGAGCGCTTCCGCATGGCGCACATGTCGGAAGGGTTCGAGTCCGACAACAGCCACAGCATGCTGCACTCCGTCGCGTACGTCGCCTTCCAGGAGCTGGCCACCCGGATCTCGCACCGCAACACCGGCCACCACTCCGGCGACCCGGTCTGCGACCGGATGCTGTCCCGGATCGCCACCGACGAGAACCTCCACATGGTCTTCTACCGCAACCTGCTGGGCGCGGCCTTCGAGCTGGCGCCCGACCAGACCATGTGCGCCGTACGCGACGTCGTCACCGGCTTCCGGATGCCGGGCCACGGCATGCCCGGCTTCGAGCGGGCCGCGGCGCGGATGGCCATCGGCGGGATCTACAACCTGCGGATCCACCACGACGACGTGCTCCAGCCGGTGCTGCGCTACCTCAAGGTGCTGGAGATCGGCGGGCTCGGCCCGTCCGGGCTCGCGGCCCAGGAGGAGCTGGGACTCTTCATGGGCGGCCTGGACGACCAGGCGCGCAAGTTCGACGAGCGGCGGGCCGCGCTGCTCGCCCGCCGCGCCGCCCGGAGCTGATCGGCGGCCGGCGCCGGGGCCGGGACGGTGACCGTTCATTCCTGCTGAACGGAACTGCCGGAATTTTTTGCCGGGCCTGACGGGCCGGGGAATGCCACGGGGGGCCGCCGGCGGCCGGCGGTGAGGCCGCCACCGGGTGCGTACGCTGCCCGTATGGCCGACTGGGACATCAAAAAGCTGCGCATCCTGCGCACGCTCCACGAGTTGGGCACGGTCACCGCGACCGCCGAGGCGTTGCACATGACGCCTTCGGCGGTCTCGCAGCAGCTGACCGGGCTCGCCAAGGCGCTCGGCGTGCCGCTCCTGGAGGCCCACGGGCGGCGGGTCAGGCTCACCGACGCCGCGCACCTGGTGCTGCGCCACGCCGACGCGGTCTTCGCGCAGTTGGAGCGTGCCGACGCCGAACTGCTCGGCTACCTCAGGGGCGAGGCGGGCCGGGTCAGGGTCGGCGCGTTCTCCACCGCGATCCCCGCGCTGGTCGTCCCCGCCGTGCAGGAGCTGCGCCGCAGCCTTCCCGGCCTTTCCGTCGTGGTGCGGGAGGCCGAGGCGGATGCGGCGTACGAGCTGCTGGCCGAGGGCAGCGTCGACCTGGCGCTGTCGCTCGCCGCGCACGCCCCGACGCCCCGCGACCCCAGGTTCAGCCGGATCTCGCTGCTCGCCGACCCGCTGGACGTGGCGCTGCCGGCCGGTCATCCGCTGGCTGCCGAGCCCGGCCTGCGGCTCGCCGACCTGTCCGGCGAATCCTGGATCTTCGGCAGCAGCGGCCCGTGGTCCCACATCACCACCACCGCCTGCGAGAGCGCCGGATTCGTCCCCGAGCAGGCGCACGCGGCGGCCGACTGGAGCGCGATCCTGGCGATGGTCGCGGCGGGCATGGGGGTCGCGCTGGTGCCGCGGATGGCGATGGCGGGCGGGATCGGCGCCGCGCTCGGCCGGGGGGAGCGGGACGGCGCCCGGGTCGTACTGCGGGTGCTGCACGCCGACCAGCCGCGCCGCCATGTGGTGGCCGCCGCGCGGCGCGGCTCCGAAGGGGCGCCAGGACTGGCCCGGGTACTGGCCGCGCTCCGGCAGGCCGCCGAAACCGTTCAGTCCAGCTGAACACCCACCTCAAGAACTTTCGATGGACCTGCCGAGTCCGGGCTGCGACGGTGGAACGGCCCCAGCACGCAGGTCACGTCGAGAGGCAGAAATGACCACCACCCCGGCCGACTCCACCGATCCGCACGCCAACGACGCCGCCCCGTACGGCGGCGGCGACCCGTACGCCGACTACCGCGGCGGGGACTTCCCCTTCACCTCGCTCGTCGACCTCGCCGACCGCGGCTTCGGCGCCGGAGTGATCGCCGCGAACGACGAGTTCTTCGCCGAGCGCGAGAACCTGCTGAAGCCGGGCCCCGCGGTCTTCGACCCCGAGCACTTCGGCCACAAGGGCAAGATCATGGACGGCTGGGAGACCCGTCGCCGCCGCGGCGCCGACGGCGCGCACCCCTTCCCCACCGACGACGCACACGACTGGGCGCTGATCCGCCTCGCCGCCCCCGGCGTCATCCGCGGCATCATCGTCGACACCGCCCACTTCCGCGGCAACTACCCGCAGCAGATCACCGTCGAGGCCACCGCGCTGCCCGGCAGCCCAGGCCCCGACGACCTGCTCGCCGACGACGTGAAGTGGGAGGAGCTGGTCCCGCGCACGCCGGTACGCGGCCACGCCGCCAACGGCTTCGAGATCACCGTCGAGCGCCGCTTCACACACCTGCGCCTCAAGCAGCACCCCGACGGCGGCATCGCCCGGCTGCGGGTGCACGGCGAGGTCGTCGCCGACCCGGCGTGGCTCGACGTGCTCGGCACCTTCGACCTGGCGTCCGTGATGCACGGCGGCGCCGTCGAGGACGCGTCCGACCGCTTCTACTCCTCGCCCACCCAGATCATCCAGCCCGGCCTGTCCCGCAAGATGGACGACGGCTGGGAGAACCGCCGCCGCCGGGTCAAGGGCACCAACGACTGGGTCCGCTTCCGCCTCGCCGCCCAGGGCGAGATCCGCGCCGTCGAGATCGACACCGCCTACCTCAAGGGCAACTCCGCCGGCTGGGCCGCCCTGTACGGCTGCGACGGCACCCCGGATGACGCCGACTCGTGGTTCGAGATCCTGCCCCGCACCAGGCTCCAGCCCGACACCCCGCACCGCTTCACGCTGCCCGACGCCGTCACCGCCACCCACATCAGGCTCGACGTCTTCCCCGACGGCGGCCTCGCCCGGATGCGGGTGCACGGCAGCCTCACCACGGCGGGCCGCACCGCGCTCGGCCGCCGCTTCAGCGCGCTCGGCTAAGTCCACCGACTCGCCCGGCGGCTTCACCGCACACGCAAGGGGCGCCCGCGGCCAACCGGCCACGGGCGCCCCCGCGTTCACGCACCCGCCGGACGTCAGCCGGCCGCCGCGTCCGCCGCCTGCGCCTTCAGCGCCCGCTCGATGCCCGCACGCGACTCGGTGACCAGCCGCCGCAGCGCCGCACTCGGCTCCGCCGCCGCCAGCCACGCGTCCGTCGCGTCCAGCGTCTCCTGCACGACCTGCACCGCCGGGTACAGGCCCACCGCGATCTGCTGCGCCATCTCGTGGCTGCGCGCGTCCCAGACGCTCTTGACCACGTCGAAGTACCGCGCGGCGTAAGGCGCCAGCAGCTCCCGCTGGTCGGGCTGCACGAAGCCGCCGATGACGGCCTCCTGCACGGCGTTGGGCAGCGTGTCCGAGGTCACGACGGACGCCCACGCCTCGGCCTTCGCCTCCGCCGTCGGCCGCGCCGCCCGTGCCGAGGCCGCGTGCAGCTCGCCCGCCGACGTACGGTCCCGCTCCAGCTCGGCGTCGATGGCCTTCTCGTCCGCCCGGCCGGTGGCCGCGAGCCGCTGGAGCAGCGACCAGCGCAGATCCGTGTCGACCGCGAGACCGGGCACCGACTCGCTGCCGTCCAGCAGCCCCTGGAGCATGTCAAGCTGCTCGCCGGTACGGGCCGCGGAGGCGAACGCGCGGGCCCACGCCAGCTGGTGGTCGCTGCCCGGGGCCGCGGCCCGCAGGTGTTCGAGGGCCGCGTCGGTCCACAGCGCCAGGCCGGTCGCACGCCAGTCCGGCGCCGCGAACAGTTCGAGCGCCGACCGCACCTGCCGGTGCAGCGACTGCACGACGCCGATGTCCGACTCCTTGCCGATGCCGGACAGCACCAGCGACAGGTAGTCACGGGTGGCCAGTTCACCGTCGCGCGTCATGTCCCACGCGGACGCCCACGACAGGGCGCGCGGCAGCGATTCGGTGAAGTCGCCGAGGTGCGCGGTGACGGCCTTCAGCGACTCCTCGTCGAGGCGGACCTTGGCGTACGACAGGTCGTCGTCGTTCAGCAGGATCACCGCGGGCCGCGCGGTGTCCTTCGGGAACGGCACCTCGGTCAGCTCGCCGTCCACGTCCAGCTCGATGCGGTCGGTGCGGACGAGCTTGCCGTCCTGGAGGTCGTAGCAGCCGATCGCGATGCGGTGCGGGCGCAGCACCGGCTCGCCCGTCGCGCCGGTGGGCAGCGCGGGCGCCTCCTGGCGGACCGCGAACGAGGTGACGTGGCCCGCCGCGTCGACCTCGATCTCCGGGCGCAGGATGTTGATGCCCGCGGTCTGGAGCCACTTCTTCGACCAGGTCTTCAGGTCACGGCCGCTGGTCTCCTCCAGCGCGCCCAGCAGGTCGCTCAGCCGGGTGTTCCCGTACGCGTGCGCCTTGAAGTACGCCTGGACGCCCTGGAAGAAGGCGTCCATCCCGACGTAGGCCACCAGCTGCTTGAGCACCGACGCGCCCTTGGCGTAGGTGATCCCGTCGAAGTTGACCAGCACGTCGTCCAGGTCACGGATCTCCGCCATGATCGGGTGCGTCGACGGCAGCTGGTCCTGCCGGTACGCCCAGGTCTTCATGGAGTTGGCGAACGTGGTCCAGGAGTGTGGCCACTTGCTGCCCGGCGCGTACGCCTGGCAGGCGATCGAGGTGTAGGTGGCGAACGACTCGTTCAGCCACAGGTCGTTCCACCACTCCATGGTGACCAGGTCGCCGAACCACATGTGCGCCAGCTCGTGCAGGATGGTCTCGGCGCGCGTCTCGTACGCCGCGTCCGTCACCTTCGAGCGGAAGACGTACTGGTCGCGGATGGTCACCGCGCCCGCGTTCTCCATCGCACCGGCGTTGAACTCCGGCACGAAGAGCTGGTCGTACTTCTCGAACGGGTAGGCGTAGTCGAACTTCTCCTGGAACCAGTCGAAGCCCTGCCGGGTGACCGCGAAGATCTCCTCCGCGTCCAGGTGCTCGGCAAGCGAGGGACGGCAGTAGATCCCCAGCGGCACCGACCGCCCGTCCGTGCCCTCCCAGCTGCTGTGCACGCTGTGGTACGGGCCGACGATCAGCGCCGTGACGTACGTCGAGATCCGCGGCGTCGGCGCGAAGTGCCAGATGTTGTCGCTCGGTTCCGGCGTCGGCGAGTTGGAGATCACCGTCCAGCCGTCCGGCGCCTTCACGGTGAACTCGAACGTCGCCTTCAGGTCGGGCTGCTCGAAGCTGGCGAACACCCGGCGGGCGTCCGGCACCTCGAACTGGGTGTAGAGATACGCCTGTTCATCGACCGGGTCGACGAAGCGGTGCAGTCCCTCACCGGTGTTGGTGTAGGCGCAGTCCGCGATGACCCGCAGCTCGTTGCGGCCCGCCCGCAGGCCGGACAGCGCGATCCGCGAGTCCTGGAACACCTCGGCCGGATCCAGCGCCACACCGTTGAGCTGCACCTCGTGCACGGCCGGCGCCACCAGGTCGATGAACGTGTCGGCACCCGCGTCGGCGGAGTCGAAGCGCACCGTGGTCGCGGACCGGTAGGTGCCGCCCTCCTGCGCGCCGGAGAGGTCGAGGTCGATCTCGTACGCGTCCACGGTCAGCAGCCGCGCCCGCTGCTGCGCCTCGTCGCGGGTCAGGTTCGTGCCAGGCACCGGATCATCTCCTCGTAAGCGTCCTTGTATGCGGCGTTACGCCATCCTTCCACGGTGGTCGCCGAGCACCGCAGCCGTGGGGGCAGGGCCAGGAGGGGGCCATCAGTAGCATCAGGGGGATTATGAGGATCAGCGTGAGCCTTCCGCAGGAGGACATCGTCTCCGTCGATGAGTTCGCCGCGAGGACGGGGCGGGGTCGCGGTCCGCCGTGATACACGCCGCCATTGAGCTGCTGCGCGCCGCAGAGCTGGAGGCGCAGTACACGGAGGCGTTCGAGGAGTGGGACGCGAGCGGGGACGCGGCTTTCTGGGACCGGATGGCCGGGGACGGAATTGCCGATGCGACGTGGTGACAGCTATCTGGTCGACATATCGGCGCGGTCCCCCGGCAGCGCATGGCGGAGATCGACGTGGCGCTGCGCCGCCATCTGGCGCTCTGAGGGCCTCATACGGCAGGGCGGGCGGGGCCGGTGGTGACCGGTCCCGCCCGCCCTGTGCCGGGGTGCGGTGCGGGTCAGCCCCGCAGCTCCGCCGCGACCAGCTCCGCGATCTGGACGGCGTTCAGTGCCGCGCCCTTGCGGAGGTTGTCGTTGGAGACGAACAGCGCGAGACCGTTCTCGGCCGTCTCGTCCTCGCGGATGCGGCCCACGAACGACGCGTCCTGGCCCGCCGCCTGGAGCGGGGTCGGCACGTCGGAGAGGGTGACGCCGGGGGCGCCGGCCAGCAGCTCCTGGGCGCGGGCGGCGTCGAGCGGGCGCGCGAAGCGGGCGTTGATCTGGAGCGAGTGACCGGTGAAGACCGGCACCCGCACGCAGGTGCCGGAGACCTTCAGGCCGGGGATGCCGAGGATCTTGCGGCTCTCGTGGCGGAGCTTCTGCTCCTCGTCGGTCTCGTTCAGACCGTCGTCGACGATCGAGCCGGCCATCGGCAGCACGTTGAACGCGATCGGGCGGACGTACTTGTCGGGCTCGGGGAACTCCACGGCCGCGCCGTCGTGCGTCAGCTTGGTGGCGTCCTGCTCGATGGCCTTGCGGGCCTGCCCGTCCAGCTCATCGACGCCGGCCAGACCGCTGCCTGACACCGCCTGGTAGGTGGAGACGACCAGCGAGACCAGACCGGCCGCGTCGTGCAGCGGACGCAGTACCGGCATCGCCGCCATCGTCGTGCAGTTCGGGTTGGCGATGATGCCCTTGGGGCGCTCGGTGATCGCCGCGGGGTTCACCTCGGAGACGACCAGCGGGACCTCGGGGTCACGGCGCCAGGCGGAGGAGTTGTCGATGACGACGGGGCCCGCGGCGGCGACCTTCGGCGCCAGCGCCTTGGAGGTCGAGCCACCGGCCGAGAACAGCACGATGTCAAGTCCTGAGAAGTCGGCGGTGGACGCGTCCTCGATCGTGATCTCGGTGTCCTGCCAGGGCAGCGTGCGGCCGGCGGACCGGGCCGAAGCGAACAGGCGCAGCTGCTCGACCGGGAAGTTCCGCTCGGCGAGAATGCCCCGCATCACGCCGCCGACCTGTCCGGTGGCTCCGACGATTCCGATCCTCATGGGACTCCTTCTTCCTCATCCTGACATGGGTGCTTCCTGGGAACACCTGCTCAGAAGCGCACCCATCATGTGTGTGAAGCACGTCGCTTTGTCCAATCCATTCCCCTCTGCGGACGGCATGACCGCAGCTCGGGGCGGTCGCCGGGGCGGTGGGACGCCGCTTGACCGGTGTCCGGAGGGCCCCTACGTTTTCGGGGGGCGGCGAAAGCCGAGGCCGCCGCGGCGACGGGGCGAGGAGAGCCATGACGGTGAGCGGTCCTTACCACGAGGGGGAGCGGGCGGTGCAGCGCCGGGCCGGGGAGACCGAGCGGGCCGACCGCATCGGACTCTCTATCGGCAGCGGCATCGGCGACATCGCCGCCGTCTTCCTCGGCCTCCAGACCCAGCTGGTGATCGCCGCGGCCGACGGCGCGGGCCGGCTGTGGTGCTCCCAGCTCACCGGCCCGCCCGGATTCCTGCGGGCCACCGGGCCGCACACGCTGTCCGTCGCGGCCCGCCCGCCCGAAGGCGACCCGCTCGCCGCCGCGCTCGCCGCCGGACCGCTGCCGCTCGGCACCCTCGCCCTGGACGTGCGCACCCGCCGCAGGCTGCGGCTCAACGGAACGGCCAGGCCCACCCCGCGCGGCCTCGCCCTCGCCACCGGACAGGTCTTCCCCAACTGCCCGGCCAGGCTGCGCCCCCGCAGGCCACTGCCGCCCGCGGCCCCCGACGCACCCGGCGCCCGTACCGCCCGCACGTGGCGGGGCGCGGCGCTGACCGAGGCGCAGCGACGCACGGTCGCCGCAGCCGACACCTTCTACCTCGCCACCGCCGACCCCGCGGGCGCCGCCGACGCGGGCCACCGCGGCGGCCCGCCCGGCTTCGTCACCGCCACCTCGCCCACCCGGCTGACCTGGCCCGACCGGCCGGGGAACGCGATGTTCGCCGCGCTGGGCAATCTGGAGCTGCGCCCGCAGGCCGGGCTGCTGTTCGCCGACTGGGCCACCGGCGACCTGCTCCAGTTGACCGGCCTGGCCCGCACCGACTGGTCGGCCGCACGGGTGGCGGCCTTCCCCGGCGCCCGGCGGGTCGTCGACTTCGATGTGACGGCGGTGGTGGCGACCGGCGCCGGCAGCCCGCTGCGCTGGAGCGAGCCGGTGCCGCCCGCCCGCCGCGGCGCGTAGGGCGCCGAACCGGGCCTCCGCTACCCCGGCAGATGAACTCCCGGTGACCCGCGCCCGCCCATGGGCGCAGCACCCCGTGACCGCCCGGCGGCGGCGTGATCCCTGTGCGGTGATGGGCCACCGGCGTTGCGGTGGCGTTCACGTCCAGGTCATCCCCGCTGCCAACGATCCCCAGTGACACGGCAGTTGTGCTGCCGGCCGCCTTCGCGTACGCACTCGGGGAGTTCGCGCATGTCCCGTATACGGTCCGCCGCCTCCGCTCTCGACCGCCGTGCCTTCCTCGCCGCCACCGGAGCCGCCGGGGCCGCCGCCGGCCTCGGCCTCGCCTTCGGCGGCGGCGACCGGCCCGCCGTCGCCGCCACACCGACGCCGGGCCCGGCACCCGCCGCGCCCGTACCGGTCGACGCACCCGCCGTCCCCGGCGTCCCTTACACCCGGGGCACCACCCTCGCGGGCGTCGCCACCCCGCGCGGCACGGGCTACCGCAGGCTCGCCGAAGGCCCGGCCTGGCCGCGCCTGGTCCGCTCCGACCTGGCCGGCGCGCACCGGGGCCGCGAGGACCGGCGCACCGCGCTCGCCTCCTTCGTCCAGTTCACCGACCTGCACCTGGTCGACGTGCAGAGCCCGCTGCGCTACGAGTACCTGCGCTCCGAGACCGCGAGCGCCTGGCGGCCCCAGGAGGCGCTGTCCGTCGCCGGGGTGGTCTCGCTGATCGAGCGGGTCAACGCGCTGCCGGGCGGCCCCGCCACCGGCGCCCCGCTGTCGTTCGTGATGACCACGGGCGACAACACCGACAACAACTCCCGCCTCGAACTCGACTGGTTCCTCACCGCCATGAGCGGCGGCCGGATCACCCCCAACTCCGGTGACCCGCGCCGCTACGAAGGCGTCCAGGACAGCGGCCTGCCCCTCTACTGGCAGCCGGACCGCGCGCTGCGCGACGCCGACAAGCAGCGCGGCTTCCCGCACCTGCACGGCTTCCTCGACGCCGCGATCCGCACCCTGCACAGCCCCGGACTGCGGATGCCCTGGTACTCCACCGTCGGCAACCACGACTCGCTGCCCGGCGGCTGCTACGCACCCGGCGACCCCTTCTTCACCGGCATCGCCACCGGCGAACGCAAACTGGAGACGCTGCCCGCCGACCGCGCCGCGCAGGTCTGGAAGGCCGTCAGGAAGGGCCTCGACCCCAAGGGCGCCGACTTCAAGGCGCTGCTGGCGTCACAGGCGAAGAAGGCCAGGCAGGTCACCCCCGACGAGCGGCGCGCGCCCTTCACCCGCGCCGGGTACCTCACCGCCCACCTCGACCCGGCACGTACAGGACCCGGGCCGCACGGCCACGGCTACACCGCCGCCCACCTCGAAGGCGACCGGCTGTACTACTCCTTCCGGATCTCCGACGACGTCCTCGGCATCAGCCTGGACACCACCGACCCGGCCGGCCACTACACCGGATCCATCGGCGACGGCCAACTCGCCTGGTTGAAGCGGACGTTGCGGGACAACGAGCGGCACGCGAACGCGCACGTCATGGTCTTCAGCCATCACACCGGCACGAGCATGGACAACACCCGCCCCGACCCGTCCCGCCCGGACGAACGGCGGCACACCGGCGCCGAGCTGATCGACCTGCTCTCCGCCCACCCCTCCGTCGTGGCCTGGATCAACGGGCACACCCACAAGAACGAGATCGTCCCGCACCCCGGCTTCTGGGAGATCTCCACCGCCTCGCACATCGACTTCCCGCAACTCGCCCGGGTCATCGAGCTGACGGACAACCACGACGGCACCCTGTCCCTGTTCACCACCCTGATCGAGTCGGCCGCACCGGCCAGGACCGACTTCGCCGACCTCTCCCAGACCGGCCTGGCCGCCCTCTACCGCGAGCTGTCCTGCAACACCCCCGGGGCCCGCACGGACCTGGCGGGCACCCCCGCCGACCGCAACGTGGAACTGCTGCTCAGGCGCGGCTGATCCGCCCCGCCGCAGGCCGGGCGGCCGACGGGAAAAGGCATCGACAACCCGGCCGGATTCCGCGTTGGCTTGAGGCATGCCCGAACTGCGCACCGAACGCCTCGTACTCCGCCACTGGCGGCTTCCAGGCCGGTTTCGCGGCTCGCGGCTAGGCGGTGTCTTCAATTGTCACGCCCACATCAGGAGCGAGGCGAGTGTGACGGCTGCCTGGTAGGACTCGGCGGTCTTGTCGTAACGGGTCGC
>NZ_JBICVO010000007.1:0-477626 GCF_043199105.1 Streptomyces sp. NPDC048644 | reverse complement strand
GAAGGGCGTCCAGGCTGGTAGTCACACACGAGCCAACGGGCGCCCTTCGCCATGGTCGCGGCCAGCACAAACATCGGACTCATTCATCTAGGGTGCCGGGGAGATGGCGAAGTCGCGTGAGCCGCGAACTTCGACGAGGACCCGCGCGACGCACCCGGACGGAGAAAGGACCCCCATGGACAACGCGGCGGCGCCCCTGGTCTTCCGCGGGGCGGTGCGCACCGGAGGCGGTCCTGGCACAGACACCACCGCGCTCGCGGTGCGCGACGGCCGCATCGTCGCACTCGGACCGGCCGCCGAGGCCCTGGCCGACGGCCGGGCCGAGGCCGTCGACCTCGGGTCCGGACTGCTCACCGCGGCCTTCGGTGACGGGCACGCGCACCCGGTGTTCGGCGGCCTGGAGGAGATGGGGCCGCAGGTCAAGGGGCTGGAATCGGTTGATGCGGTGGTCGCGGAGGTCGGGCGCTGGGCTGCCGCGCACCCCGACGAGGAGTGGATCGTCGGCGCGTCCTACGATCCCGCGCTGGCGCCCGCGGGGGAGTTCGACGCCCGCTGGCTGGACGCCGTGGTGCCCGGCAGGCCGGTGGCGCTGCGCGCGTACGACTACCACACGGTGTGGTGCAACAGCGAAGCGCTGCGCAGGGCGGGCATCACCGATGCCACCCCGGATCCGCGGCTCGGCCGGATCGTCCGGCGCCCCGACGGCACGCCGATGGGCACGCTGCGCGAATGGCACGCCTGTGACCTGGTCCTCGACCGGCTGCCCGCCCGCAGCACGGACGAACTCGTCGACGCCCTGCGGCGGGCCGGCGCGCACTACGCCCGCGCGGGCCTGACCTGGGTGCAGGACGCCTGGGTCGAACCGGAGATGGTGGAGCCATATCGGGAGGCCGCCCGCCGCGGTGTTCTGGCCTTCCGCGTCAACCTCGCGCAGCGCGCCGACCCGGGCCGCTGGCGCGCCCAGCGCGCGCCGTTCGCCGCCGTCCGCGCGCGGATCGAAGCGGACGGCTGCCCGCTGCTGTCCGCCCGTACCGTCAAGTTCTTCTGCGACGGCGTCATCGAGGGCGGCACGGCGGCGATGCTGCGGCCCTACCACGATGCGCCGCACACCTGCGGGATGCCCGTCTGGCCCGCCGCCGAACTCGCCGCTGCGGTAAGGGCGTTCGACGCGGACGGCTTCCAGGTGCACCTGCACGCCATCGGCGACGCCGGAGTCCGTACCGCACTCGACGCCATCGAGGCGGCGACCGTGGCCAACCCGCCCCGGGACCGCCGCCCGGTGATCACCCATGTGCAGCTGGCCGACCCGGCCGACCTGCCCCGCTTCGCCGCGCTCGACGTGATCGCCAACTTCGAGCCGCTGTGGGCGCAACCCGACCCGCTCCAGACCGTGTTGACCATCCCGCGGGTGGGGCAGTCGCGGGCCGCACGGCAGTATCCGATGGGCGACCTGGCGCGGCTCGGCGCCCGGCTCTCCTTCGGCAGCGACTGGCCCGTCAGCTCACACGTACCGCTGGACGGCCTCCAGGTCGCGGTGAGCCGCCGTACCTTCGACGGCGCCCCGGACGGCGGCTGGCTGCCGCACCAGCGGCTGACCGTCGACCAGGCCATGGACGCGTACAGCTCCGGTGTCGCCCACCAGGCCCACGCCGACGACCGCATGCGGCTGGCACCCGGGGCGCCCGCGGACCTGGTCTGGCTGTCGGACGACCCCCGCACCGCCGACCCGATGCGCATCCGGCACATCCGGGTGCTCGGCACCTGGCTGGCCGGACGCGCCACCTACCGGGCGGCGGAGGGGAGTTGACGGAGGTGGCACCGGCGCCCCGGGCCCTTGTGCGCGGGGCCCGGGGCGCCGGACGCCGTCACGACACCAGGACCTCCTGGCTGCGGGCACGGCGGTGCTGCTCGGCCCAGTTGTGCAGCGCGGTGGCGCAGGCGTGGTCGAGATGGCGCAGACCGTCGAGGTCCAGTTCCACCGCGCGGTCGGCGGGCAGCGTCGCCAACTGGTCGAGCAGCTTGGGCAGCCGCAGGAACGTGGCGTTGCCGACGGCGCGTACCCGTATCGGCTCGTCGCCGTCGGGTATCTCGATGTCGAGGTGCACATGCGAGGTGTCCCAGGCGGTCTTGGCGACCGCAAGCAGCAGGCCGATCAGTACGCCCTCGAACATGTTGATCGTCACGATGGCGACGGCCGTGGCGAACAGCACCACCGCCTCACCGCGGTGCTCGCGCCACAGGGGCCGCAGCTCGCGCAGCGGTATCAGCTTGCACCCGGCGTGCACCAGGATGCCGGCCAGCGCCGCCACCGGCACCACACCCAGCGCGGCGGGGAACGCCGCGGCGAACACCAGGAGCCACACACCGTGCAGCACCCGCGACAGCTTCGTCCTGGCGCCCGCCTGGACGTTGGCGGCGCTGCGCACGATCACCGCGGTCATCGGCAGCGCGCCGAGCACACCGCACACCGCGTTGCCCGCGCCCTGGGCCATCAGCTCCTTGTCGTAGTCGGTCCGCCGGCCGGAGTGCAGCCGGTCGACGGCCGCCGCGCTGAAGAGGGACTCGGCGGAGGCGATCAGGGTGAACGCCAGCACCGTGCCCAGCACGCCCAGTTCGGTCAGCCGCCCGATGTCGGCGAAGCCCGGCGGCTGGATGGCCTCCAGCAGGCCGCTGACCTCCACCCGGGCGACCGGCAGGTCCAGGACGAAGACCGCGACCGTGGCGAGCGCGACCGCCGCCAGCGGAGCGGGCAGCACACGTGCCGCGCGCTTCCAGCGGGGCCAGAGCACCAGGACGGCGATGGTGCCCGCACCGACCGCGAGGGCCGTCGCCGCGCCGCCGTCACGGAAGGTGCGCAGGGCCAGGTCCGGCAGCCCGGCGAGGTTGGACAGTCCGTCACCCGGCGCCTTGGCGTCGGCGAGGGTGTAGAGCTGCCCGGCGATCAGCACCAGGCCGATGCCGACCAGCATGCCCTGCACGACGGCGACGGAGATGGCGCGGAACCAGCGGCCGAGCCTGAGGGCCCCCATCACCAGCTGCAACAGCCCGGCCGCCAGCACCAGGGCGCCCAGCGCACCCAGGCCGTACTCCTGGACCGCTTCGTAGACGAGCACGGTCAGGCCGGCCGCGGGGCCGCTGACCTGAAGGCTGCTGCCGGGCAGCAGGCCGGTCAGCAGACCGCCGACGATGCCGGTCACCAGACCCAGTTCGGCGGGCACCCCGGAGGCGACCGCCACCCCGACGCACAGCGGGACGGCGACGAGGAAGACAACGATGGACGCGGTGACATCCGCCCGGAGGAACGGGAGTCGGTTCACTATCAGTCGATTCATGGTGGGTGGGTCCGCCTTCACACCGGGAGGAACGAGTCGGTTGCCGGGTCGTGCACGGTGACCTGGCCGGTGTGCACTTCGTAGAACCAGCCGTGCAGCGTGACCGCGCCGGATTCCAGGCGCTCGCGCACGCTCGGGTACTCCCGTAGCCGGCCGAGCTGTTCGCACACGTGCCGGCGTACGGCGGAGCGCACCGCGGGTTCCTCGTCGTCGGGCAGTTCTTCGGACAACTGCCGGTCCAGCCAGTCCTGTACGTCCGGCACGCCGGTCAGGTCGTCGCCGCGCGCCCTGGCGCCGACGGCGCCGCAGTGCGAGTGGCCGCACACCACGATGTCGGCGACGTTCAGCACGCGCATGGCGTACTCGATCGTGGCGGCCTCGGCGCCGGCCGGGCCGCCCTGGGAGTAGCGGGGGACGGCGTTGCCCGCGGTGCGCAGTTCGAAGAGTTCGCCCGGCCGGGAGCCGGTGATCTGCGACGGGATGACGCGGGAGTCGGAGCAGGTGATGAACAGGGCGAGCGGGGACTGTCCGGCGGCGAGCCGGCCGTAGTTCTCCCGTTCCTCCTGGACTTCGGCGATACGGGCACTGTGGCCCCGGGCATGGTGGATGAAGGTGTCCACGAGGAGAGGTCTCCTGCTGGTGAGGGTTGCCACCGCGACGGTGGCCGGAAAGTGATGCGGAGGGCTCGTGCAACGGGCCCGGCGGATCGGCTCAGCAGCGGAAGACGCAGTGCAGGACGCGGAGTTCGCGGGGAACGGGCACCCGGGCCGAGGCGTTCGGCGCCCGCGCGTCCGCCGGTGCGTAACTCCCGACGGCCGGCACGGTCGTGGGTGGCGACGGCATGGGCGGGCCGGGATCCGGCAGCGGGAGGTACCCGTGCCGGGAGCCACGGCGCACCGCGTGGCCGCGCTCCGACTCGCGCTCGGCGAGTTCACCGGTTCCGTAGAGAGGACCGGATACGGCCGCGGGGGCGCCCATCGGCGCGAAGCTGGTGGCCGGGCCCGAGACCGCTGCACCGGCGGCCGGCGCCATGGCGCCCAGCAGAAACGTGAGGATCACGGTGAGCGTGGTCATCGTCCGTACGGCCGGGCGGCGTCGGCCCGGCGTGTTCTTGTCCTGTCGCATCATCGCCTTTCGGTTCGCCGGCTGCCGGGACGGTGGTCCCGGCAGCGGGGAACGGTGGGTGGGGTGTGTTCATGAGAAGGGCAACGAAGCCGCGAGAAGGGGGAGCGGGGCCGTTTTCCGGACATCGTTGCTTCGCGGTTCCGGGCAGCCGGAACCGGCGCCACGCGGGTCCGCGGCCGTGACGCAGCCCCCCCCGGGCCGCTACGCCGCCGCGGCGGCCGGCTCCAGGGCGGCGATCTCCGCGAGGGATATGTCCATCTGTTCGTGCAGGAAGCGGACGATGGTCCAGTGCGGCAGTGCACCTTCGTCGAACGGGCCGAACTCCCGGCAGTACAGCGGGATCCAGCGCAGCGCCTCTTCGACGGCCCGCTCCCGGCCCGGCTCCTGCTGGTACTCCTCGTACGCGATGCTGCGGTGCTCGATGAAGAACCGCCCTGGCAGCCGCTCCTCGCACAGGCTGCGGTACTCGCGGGTCTGGAGGATGAGGTAGTGCCAGATCTCGTCGATCTCCTGCTCGACCGGGAGGAAGAGCCCGCCCAGCCGGTCGTGGTGACGCGAGACGAGGTAGAGGTAGCGCAGGCACTCGGTCACCTGGCGTTCGACGAACTCCTCGTCCGCGCCCGTGTGGTGGACGAAGTGGGCCACCACCTCGGCGTGCAGCGCCTCGCCGAGCAGGGCGGTCAGGTCGTCGGCGGACAGCGGGGTGCTGCTGGTCATGGTTCTCCCGTCGGGGTGGTCAGGTGTCGGTCGCGAGCCAGGCGTACTTCCCGGACTTCCCTATCGGGAGGTGCGCCCGGTGCTCCGCCCGGCAGCGCCGTCCGGTCAGTTCGCGGACGCCGCTCTCCAGGGCGGCGGCCTCGGCGGCCTGGACCGGATTGCCGTCGAACGTGGTGTAGGCAAGCCGCGCCTCGTGCTCGCCCGTCACCTGCAACTGGTGCACGAAGACCCGCGAGGATGCGGTGCCGATGACGCGGTCGAGGTCTCCCTGGGAGACCGGGCCGTGCGGCGTCGGCAGCAGCTCCTTCACCCGCCCGCAGAACCGGGTGATCTTCGCGGGGTCCGGGGTGCCGTCCTGCGTCCGTACGCAGTCGCCCGAGCGGTAACGGACCAGCGGCATGTACGGGTTGCGGATGCTGGTGACGATGAGCTGGAAGATCTCGCTGCCGGGGGCCACCGGGAGCAGTTCGATGCTCATCCGGTCGAGATGCGGGCGGTAGCCGCCGCGGCGGTCGCTGGAGAAGAGGTAGCCGAGTTCGGTGCTGCCGAAGAGGTCGATGATCGGGCAGGCGAAGTGCTGCTCCAGGAAGCGCCGGACGTTCACCGGCGTGTACTCGTAGGCGTGGACGATGCTGGCGGGCGGCGGAAAGGCGTCCCACAGGCGCCAGGTGCCGATCTTCCTGAGCAGGTGCGCCAGGTGGTACGAGGAACAGTCGAGGTGGTACCAGCCGCGCGGGTGGGCCTGCCGGGCCGCGTCGATCTCGGCGAGCATCCGGACGACGTCGTCGCGCTCCCAAAGCGCCGGGTCCAGCCGGAGGTTGACGTACGACGTGCGTGTGTCCAGCTGCCGGTCCGCTGTGTCCGGGACGGTCGCGGGTTCCTCGCCGCGCTTGGCGGCGTTCACCCGGGCGACGTGTTCGGTCGCCAGGACCGTGGTCAGCGACACCCGGCGGCAGCCCGCTTCCCAGGTGGCGGCGAGGTCGGGGTGCTCGCTCCACAACTGGTAGTAGGAGCGCAGGAGGAAGTACGGGGGGCGGATGATCTGCATCCGGGCGTGATGGGTGCCGGTGGACAGCACGAACTCGGCGTCGCCGGTCTTCAGCGCGGCGGCGAGCCTGGGCGTCATCCAGTTGTCGGGGAAGCCGCGCGCGATCTCCGGTTTGTCGAGGAGGGGGAAGTGCCCCTGCTCCAGCGAGGCGCGGTAGATGGGGATGTCCTTGATCTCCGCGATGACCTCGGCCGACGGCTGTCCGTCCAACTCCATGGAAAACCTTCACAAGTGCTCGGGAAACGGGTGCTGCGGGGCGCGGGCCCGCGGCGGCAGGTGCGCCACCGAGGGCCCGTGTCCGTGGCGCGGTCGGGCCGGGTCAGGAGATACAGCCGGCCTTCGCCACGCTGATGCAGCCGGACTTGGGGGCGGCGCTGATGCAGCCGGACTTGGGCGTGGCGCTGATGCAGCCGTTCTTCGCCGCCGCTCCCGCGGAGTTGGCGGCCACCCAGCCCTGCCAGATCTCGTCCTGGGCCATCTTTTTGATGAGAGCTTCCATGCCGGGCCTCCGAAGTGTGTGTGGGGGTGCGGCGCTGACCTTGCCGATGCCGCACGTTCCGAAGGTAAAAGGATCGCCAAGTCCGTGTCAATGAAAAGCAATACTACGAACGGGTTAACGATGTCCTGTGCGCCATTTTTGGCGCATTAGAGCCCCTCGGGATCTTTCTTCCCGGAGGGAACATCCTGGTGAGGGCGTCAAGTGGGCCTGCCGACGGACCTGTTGAACCTTCCTTGACTCAAGGGGAGTTGACGGTGCATCACGCATGCGCGCCCGTGTTGGTGTCGGAGTGGCTGCGCGGGTGATCGGTCGCTCGTCGCGCCGCCGGGCCGATTTCCGTCGCCCTGCCTCCGGTCCGACGGCCCCGATGGGTGACATCACGTCAGATGTGGAGATTCCGAGGAGAAGTGAATATGCCAATCGCATAGCGCACGGGCTATGGAATGGCAAGAGAGCGGAACTAGTGGGGGAGAGCAGCGGGATTCCGCCTCGTATGGGCGGCGCAAATGGTGTGGAACCCGATATTCCAGGCGACTATTTTCGCTATCACTTGTTGGTGAGTAGGGTGTGCCCCGCCATCGTCGGACCGGGGGAAACGATCCGGCTGAATTAGGCGTGGACGAAATGTGAGCGGGTGGATGATGACGCCTTCGGGACCGGGAGGGGATCATGGCGGCTGGCTCATTCGAGGGGCAGTACGTGTGGAGTCCGGCGGCCAATGACCGGCAGTTGGCGCAGGCATGTATCGATGTCAGGGCCGGCCGGTACTTCGGTGCCCATGAGGCGCTCAAAGAGACCCGGGGGGATTTCGAGGTCAGGGCCCACAGGTCGCTGGTGCTGGCATCGGAAGCCGCCGACTCGGACCTGGCGGAGCGCTGGATTTCGGAAGAGCCGGGACCGGAGGCGGCACTGCTGTGGGCACGCGTGGCGATGATCCGGGCATTGCGTATGGCCGAAACGGATGACCGCAGGCAAGAGGCGATGGTACGTATCGCGCGCACCGCGGGGGAGCGGGCCGCGCAGATGCTGCCGGATGACCCCACTCCATGGGTCTGTCAGCTGGCCTTGTCGCGATTTCAACGACCTCAGGATCCGGCCCCGCAGGGACTCCTCACGGCGCCGACAGGACCGTGGTATCTGTTCGCGCACATTCTCCGGCTCGACCCCTGGCACCGCGAGGCGCACCACAGGTTCCTGTCCTTCTTCTTCACCCGCAACGGCGGTTCGGCGAGCGCGAGCTGGGACGTGGCCGCGTTCCTGAGCCAGCGGGCCGCGGCCTCGTCGGCGCTGCGGCTGCTGCCGCTGGTGGCCCTGGTCGACGAGTACGACCCGACCGCCCTGCTGGCCGACCGCACCTGGGAACAGCCGCAGTGGATCAGCACCGCGCTCGGCATCTACCGCCAGTGGTTCCCGCTCACGGCCGGGTACAGGTTCACCCCCGTGCTCGACCTCTCGTACCTCGCGCATGCGCTTTTCATGGCGAAGCATGAATTCGAGGCGCGCGAAGTTTTCACGGCGATGGGGCCCTATGCGGCCCGCATGCCGTGGAGTGCTTTCGGGAAACCGGAAGAGCAATTGACGAAGGCGAGACGTTCATGCGGTCTTCCTATTCCTGGAGCTGCCTGAACGGATGGAGGTACAGATGAACGCATTCGTGAGACGCGACGGGTAACGACAGCGCCGATAGCACGACTGCGATTCCCCCACCGAAGTCTTCCTATCAGCCCTGTCAGAAAGGTTACGGTTGTGTCCGAGCGTATATCTACGGCTCGTGCGAAATCCCCGCACCGCGCGGATTCCGACACTTTCGACGATGACGCGACATTGCATGCGATGGGATATCCGCGGAAATTGACCCGCAGGTTCCGCGCCTTTGATAACTTCGCGATCTCTTTCACCATCATCAACATCATCTCCGGAATCTTCTCCTCCTTCGGTTTCGGAATGAACGCGGGCGGCCCGCGCATTCTGGTGTTCGGCTGGATCGGCGTATCGATCATGGTGCTGTTCGTCGGCGCCGCCATGGGCGAAATCGCCTCTGCCTACCCGACGAGCGGCGCCCTGTACTTTTCGGCCGGGAAGCTCGCCAAACGCCACCGTGGCGCCTGGTCCTGGTACACCGGCTGGCTGAACTTCGTCGGTCAGGTGGGCGGCACCGCGGCCACCAACTTCGCCGCCGCCACCTTCATCCAGGCGTTCATCGCCATGCAGTGGCCCTCCTACGAGGCGACGCCCCAGCAGACCGTCGGACTCACCGCGGTGATCCTCTTCATCCAGGCTCTGGCCAACACCTACACGGTGCGGCTGGTGGCCGTGCTGAACCGGATTTCCGTGTGGTGGCTGCTCATCGGCATGGTGGTGATCGTCGCCGCCCTCGCGCTGATTCCGACGGGTCATCAGTCGCCGTCGTTCGTCACCCATTTCGCCAACAACACCGGCTTCACCAACGGGATTTACGGCGGAATGCTCGGGCTGCTCGTCACCAGCTGGACGTTCACCGGCTTCGACGGCAGTTTTCACATGTCCGAAGAGACCGTGAAGGCCACCGTCAACGCACCGCGCGGGATCATGCGGGCCATCGCCTGCTCCGCGATCACCGGACTGATCCTCATGCTCGCTCTGGTGTACGCCATCCGCGATTACGGACACGCCGCGAGCGCGGACGCACCGCCCGTGCAGATTCTCATCGACGCGCTCGGAGTGAGCACCGCCAAGCTGCTCCTGCTGATCGTGATCGGCGCCATGCTGTTCTGCGGACTCGCCAACATGACCAGCAATACCCGGCAGATCTTCGCCTTCTCGCGGGACGGCGCGATGCCGGGTTCCCGCTGGTGGCATTCGGTTTCGGCGCGCACCCGCACCCCCGTCAAGGCGGTATGGCTCGCCGCCGCCTGCCCCCTCGTGCTGGTCCTGCCCGGCTGGTGGTCGCACACCGCCTTCACCGCCGTCGTCAGCGTCAACGTCGTCGGCCTCTTCCTCGCCTACGGCGTGCCGATCTTCCTGCGGCTGCGGCTCAACGACTTCGAGCCGGGACCGTGGAACCTCGGCCGCTACGGCAAGGTCGTCGCCGCGATCGCGGTGGCCTGGATCGTGATCAGCAACCTGCTGTTCATGCTGCCGCAGGCCGCGCCGATCACCCCCGAATCGTTCAACTACGCGCCCATCGCCCTCGCGGTGGTGCTCATCATCGCCACGGTCTGGTGGTTCGCCACCGCCCGCCGGCGCTTCCAGGGACCGGTCAGCTACGGCCGCCCCGACGAGGTCGCCGCCATGGACCTCATCTGACCGCGCACCGGACCACGGACGGAGCGGCAGGGGGCGCGCAGCACGCGGCGGACCGCCGCGCACCCCGCACCCCTGCCGCTCCGCCCGGCCCCACCTGAAGGGACGTACACCAGCGATGCACCGCACCGGCGAGACCGCCATCCCACCGACCACCGCACGCCAACTCGCCGTCGGCGCCGCCTCCTTGGACGAATGGCGCGAGATCGAGGAATGGGCGGCCCAGGAGGAATGGAACCCCGGCCTCGGGGACACCGCGTGCTTCCACCCCACCGACCCCGACGGATTCTTCACCGGCCGCCTCGGTGACCGCACCGTCTCCGCGGTCTCCGTCGTCACCTACTCCGCGGACTACGCCTTCCTCGGCTACTACCTCGTCCACCCCGACCACCGGGGCACCGGCCTCGGCCTGGCCACCTGGCGCGCCGCCGTCCCGCACGCAGGCCGCCGCACCATCGGCCTCGACGCGGTCCCCGCCCAGCAGGCCACCTACGCCCGCGCGGGATTCACCGCCGCCCACGACACCCTCCGGTACACCGGGCGCCCCGCGACACCCACCGCGCTCGACCCGGACGCCGTACCGTTCACCGCCGCCCACCTCGACGCGGTCGCCGCCTACGACCGCCGGTGCTTCCCCGCCGACCGGCACGGCTTCATCGCCCGCTGGCTGACCGCCCCCGGCCACCACACCAGGGTCCTGCTGCGCGCGGGCCGCGTCGCCGGATACGGCGTGATCCGCCCCGCCCGCGACGGCCACCGCATCGGCCCGCTCTTCGCCGACACCGCCGACGACGCGGCGGCGCTCTTCGACAGCCTCACCGCCGCCACAGGCTCCGGCGAAGAGGTCAGCCTGGACATACCCGAGCCCCGGCACGCCGCGCGGGAACTGGCCACCGGCCGTGGCCTGACGGCCCGTTCGCACACCGTGCGGATGTACACCGGCCCGGTTCCTTCGGTCCAGGAGGAGCTGACGTACGGCGTCACGAGCCTGGAACTCGGGTAGGGCGTTCCCCAGGTTTCCCGGGGCGGACGGCACGGGAGCGGCGGCGTCCACCGCTCCCGTGTCGTCCGCCGTCAGTACACATCGCGCACGTACCGCTTGTCGGCGGCCAGTTGCTTGACGTATCCGGCCGCCGCGTCCTCGTCCAGACCGCCGTGGGTGACGGCGATGTCGCGCAGTGCGCGGTCCACGTCCCCGGCCATCCGGGACGCGTCGCCGCAGACGTAGAGGTGCGCGCCGTCATCGAGCCAGGACCACAGCCGGCTGCCGTGCTCGCGCATCCGGTCCTGTACGTAGACCTTGGCCCGCAGGTCGCGGGAGAACGCGGTGTCCAGCCGGGTGAGCAGGCCGTCGGCACGCAGCGCGTCGAGTTCGTCCTCGTAGTAGAAGTCGGTGGCGCGGCGCTGCTCGCCGAAGAACAGCCAGTTGGGGCCGCGGTCGCCGCGCGCGCGGCGTTCCTGGAGGAAGCCGAGGAACGGGGCGATGCCGGTCCCGGGGCCCACCATCACCATCGGCGTGGCGGGGTCGGCGGGCGGCCTGAAGTGGGGGGAGCGCCGGACGAAGACCGGCACCGGGCGCTCCGGCGCGGCGTCCGCGAGGAAGGTGGAGGCGACGCCCTTGCGGGGGCGGCCGTGCGGGGTGTCGTAGCGGACGACGGAGACCGTCAGCCGGATCAGGTGCGGATCGTCCAGCGGACTCGACGATATGGAGTACAGCCGCGGCTGGAGGCGCTTGAGCACCGCCGCCCACTCCGCTGCCGTGGCGCGCACCGCGTGCTCGGCGATGACGTCGACGGCCTGCCGGCCCCACGCCCACCGGTCGCGTTCCCCTTTGTTGCCGGGGCGCAGCAGCTTCTTGACGACGCGGTCGGCGGATCGGTCGGCGACCAGCCTGAGCAGGTCGGGGGTGATCCTGGTGATGTCCAGGTGACGGTGCAGGGCTTCGCCGAGCGGCACCGTGCCGATCCCGGCCACCTCGACGCCGGTGCGGGCGTCGAGTCCGGTCACGGCCAGCCACTCCGCCACCAGATCGGGGCAGTTGAGCGGCTGCACGCCGAGCGCGTCACCGGCCTCATAGCCGAGCGGGGTGCCCAACTCCCTGGTGTCGAGCGTGAATTGGCGGACCTCCTTGGTCGCACCCGGCAGGCTCAGCAGCCGGTTGCCCGTCAGCCGGGCGGTCGCGGGCGCCGCCTTCGTGGGGCCGCCGGTCTCGGCAGGGGGCCGCGCGGACGTGGTGCCCGCCATCGGCTGCTCGGTCTCCGCCGCCTGCTGTTCGGGCCCGGCCAGCGCGCCGAGTATGCGGTCAAGCCACTGCCGGGCCGGTTCCTCGTAGTCGGGTTCGCAGTCCGTGCGCGGTGCCATGCGGCGGGCGCCCAGTGCGTCGAGCCGCTCGTCGAGCCGGCGTCCGTGTCCGCAGAAGTCGTCGTAGGACGAATCGCCGAGCGCCAGCACGGAGTAGCGCACGCCGTCCAGGCGGGGCGAGTCGGGGCCGTTCAGCGACTCCCAGAATCCCACTCCGTTGTCCGGCGCGTCACCGTCTCCCGATGTACTGGTGACCAGGAGGAGGTCGGTGGCTTCCGGGAGGGCCGACGGCGCGGCGTCGGCCATGGACAGCAGGCGCGTGGTCCGTCCGCTGTCCGCGAGCCTGCGGGCCGCGGCTGCGGCGGCCTCCTCGGCGTTGCCGGTCTGCGAGGCCCACAGCACGAGAACGTCCCGGACGGAGGGGGCCGATGGACCGGATGGATCGGAGGGACCTGATGCGGCGGACGGACCGGATGTATCGGACGGCTGCTCGGGTCCGGCGGGCTGTCCGGGGATGCGGGAGAACATGCCGGCCAGCACGCCGTTGACCCAGACCGCGTGGTCAGGGGCGAGCGGCGCATGGCCGGGCAGCACCGGCGTGCCGGACGGCGCCCCGGCGTCCAGACCGGTGAGGAAGCCGTCCAGGTACCGGCGCTCCTGCTCGGCCAGTGCGGGCGGCCCGCAGGCGCCGGTCCCGAACACCTCGGCCAGCGCCGCCGCGGTGCCCGACCTGCGCGCACCGGGCGCCCCGCCGTGGAGAGGACCGCCCGCGCCCCCGTCAGCTCCGCCGGACGTCAGCACGGCCGGGTCTTCGGGGCCCGCCGGGTGCGGCGGCGACGCCACCTTGGCGAGCGACACCGCGCACGCCTTCAACTCCGGCTGGAAGGAGACCGGATCGACGGCGTCGTGGGTGACCGCGTTGACGCTGAGGTACTCGCCGAACAGGTCGTTCCAGTGGAACGGCGCGAAGCAGTCACCTGGCCGCACCCGGTCGGTGACGCGGGCGGGCAGCACCGCGCGCCCGCGCCGTGAGGAGACCTCGACCGGCTCGCCGTCGGCGACGCCCAGCGCCCGCGCGTCCTGCGGGTGGATCTCCACGAACGGGCCGGGGGCGAGCTTGCTGAGCTTGGCGACCTTGCCGGTCTTGGTCAGCGTGTGCCAATGGTGCGGCAGCCGCCCGGTGTTGAGGACGTACGGGTAGTCGTCGTCCGGCATCTCGGCGGGCGGCAGGTGCGGGCGGGCGTGGAAGACGGCCCGCCCGGTGGGGGTGGGGAACCACCAGCGCGGCCGGGTGCCGTCCGGCCGTTGTGCCGCGGTCTGGCTGACACCGTCGTTGGCATAGCGCACCGGATTGCGGTGCGGCCCGTCGGCGGCGGCGCTGGGCCACTGGACGGGTGTCTCGCGCAGCCGCGGATAGCTCACGCCGCGCAGGTCGTAGCCGGTCTTCGGGTTCCAGGCCCGCTTGATCTCCTCGAAGACCTCTTCGGCACTGTCGTAGCCGAAGGCGTCCTCGTACCCCATTTCGCAGGCGATCCGCGCGATGATCCGCCAGTCGGGCCAGGCGTCGCCCGGCGGCTCGACGGCCTGCCGCGCCAGCGTGAGGGTGCGCTCCGAATTGACCATCACCCCCTCCGCCTCCGCCCACAGCGCGGCGGGCAGCACCACGTCCGCGTACGCGGTGGTCTCGGTGTCGGCGAACACGTCCTGCGCCACGACGAATTCGGCGGCTTCCAGGCCCTCGATGACGGTCTTGCGGTGTGCCACCGAAGCGACCGGGTTGGTGCAGATGATCCAGGCGGCCTTGATCTCCCCGTCCGCCATCCGCCGGAACATGTCGACGGTCCCGGTGCCGGCGGTGTCCGCCCGCAGTGTTCCGGGTGCCAGGCCCCACAACTCCTCGGTGAAGGCCCGGTCATCCGCCACCGCGCTGGACCGCTGGCCGGGCAGCCCCGGTCCCATGTAGCCCATTTCCCGGCCGCCCATGGCGTTCGGCTGGCCGGTCAGCGAGAACGGGCCGCTGCCGGGCCGGCAGATCGCACCGGTCGCCAGATGCAGGTTGACCAGCGCATTCGTGTTCCAGGTGCCGTGCGTGGACTGGTTGAGCCCCATCGTCCAGCAGCTCATCCACGCGTCGGCCCCGCCGATCCAGCGGGCGGCCCGCCGGATGTCGGCCTCGTCGAGGCCGGTGAGCGCGGCGACGGCGGCCGGGGAATAGTCCTCCAGGAAGGCGGGCATCGCCTCCCAGCCCTCGGTGTGCGCGTCGATGAACTCCGGGTCGGTACGCCCTTCGGCCACCAGCAGATGCAGCAGCCCGTTCAGCAGCGCCAGGTCCGTACCCGGCTTGATCTGGAGGAACAGGTCGGCCTTCGCGGCCGTCGCGGTGCGCCGCGGATCGACCACGATCAGTTTCGCGCCGGCCTTCACCCGCTCCATCATCCGCAGGAACAGGATCGGGTGGCAGTCGGCCATGTTGGCGCCGGTCACCAGGAACACGTCCGCGTGCTCGAAGTCCCGGTACGAGCCGGGCGGGCCGTCGGCGCCGAGCGACAGCTTGTAGCCGCTGCCCGCGCTCGCCATGCACAGCCGGGAGTTGGACTCGATCCAGCCGGTGCGGACGAAGCCTTTGGCGAGCTTGTTCGCCAGGTACTGCGCCTCCAGCGTCATTTGGCCCGATACGTAGAGGGCCAGCGCGTCCGGGCCGTGCGTGTCGACGACCGCCCGCAGCCGCCGTGCCGTCTCCTTGACCGCGCTCTCCATCGCCGACGGCACGGGTTCGGCGCCGCGCTCGCCGCGGACCAGCGCGTGGGTCAGCCGCCCCGGGGCGGTGAGCAGGTCGGCGCTGGTCGCGCCCTTGGTGCACAGCCGGCCCGCGTTGGCCGGATGCGCCTTGTCACCCGAGACCTTGCGGACCGAGCGCCGTCCCGTGCCGTCGGTCCCGATGTCGAGCACGATCCCGCAGCCGACCCCGCAGTACGAGCACACCGTCCGCACCTGTGTGGCGGGTTCCGGCTGCGGTTCCGGTGCGGTCACGTGCGGCCCCTCTCGTCGTCGAATCTCCGGGTCGACCGTACGATCCCGCCGTTACCCGGGTGTCACACGGGGAGATCATCCGGGGTTACGGCCCCTGCACAACCGCCCGCCACCCGCCGTGAGGACGCCCCCCGGACGCGGGACGGCCCCGCCCACCCGCCGTGTGGCAGGTGAACGGGGCCGTCCGGCGTCCGTCATCGGGCTACTTCAGCGCGCTGCGCTGCTGCCACTGCGGCCAGCTCTCCTGCCAGACCTCCAGGCCGTTGCCGACGTCGGTCTTCTCCGTGTTGCTCGTGCCCTTGACCTCGACGGTGGAGCCGACGGGCAGGAAGTCGTAGACGCGCTTGGCGTCGGACGTGCTCATGCCGAAGCAGCCGTGGCTGTTGTTGACCACGCCGAGGGACTTGTTCCACGGCGCGGAGTGCAGGAACGTCCCCGAAGCGGTCAGGTGGGTGACCCACTTCGAGTCCAGCATCCACTGGTTGCCGTAGCCGATGGTCGCGGAGTCCATCGTCTCCGCGGCGTTCTTGCTGCGGACGGTGTGCACGCCGCCGCGGGTGGGGGCCTCGGGCGAGCCGGCCGAACCGCTGATGGTGCCGACGCTGCGGCCACCCGCGTACATCGTCAGGGTGTGCGCGGGCACGTCGATGACGGCCTTGTGGTCTCCCCCGATGGTGAAGCCGAAGTTGTAGTCGCGGACGAACCAGCCGCCCTCACCGGAGTCGAGGCCGGTCAGCGCGCCCTTGACCGACACCTTGGTGCCGGCCGGCCAGTAGGTCTTCGGACGCCAGTCGATCCGGTCGTTGCCGCCGTAGTCGGTGACCCAGCCCCAGGCGCCCTCGACCTTCGGCTGGGTGGTGACCTTCAGCGCCTTCTCGATGTCGGCGCGGCGGTCCTTGGCGATGTGGTTGTCGAAGAGGATCGAGACCGGCATCCCGGTGCCCACGGTCTGACCGTTCGACGGGGTGTTGGTGAGCTTGTTGACCCGGTCGGCTTCCGCCGTGGTGAACTCCGAGGTCGCGGCGGCCTTCTTGCCGCCGTCGGAGGTCGTGGAGGTCCTGACGGTGTAGGTGGTGCCGGGCCGCACCTTGCCGTTCGACTTCCAGGACGTCCCGTCCCCGGAGAGCCGGCCGGAGACCGCCGTGCCCTTGTCGTCCTTGGCGTCGACGGCGGTGATCTTGCCACCGTCGGCCCGTATCGCTATCGGGGAGCCGAGCTTGGCTGACTTGCTGCCGCCCGCGGGGGTGACCGTCACCTTCGCCGCGGGCTCCGTGGCCTGCGAGGAGGCCGCGCTCGTCCCGCACGCGGTCAGCGATGTGGCCGCCACCAGGGCGACGGGTATCCAGCGAACGGCTTGGCGACGTGGTGCGGCGAGCACGGGTTCCTCCAGATCAGGCCAACTGACAGTGACGGGGCCAAGACCTGCGGCACACGACCGCGTGGCACCTGCATTCCCCCGCCACCCATACAGAGGGTTTGTCTGCTTCAGCGGTTGTCTGGCGGAAGGGATATTTATGACACGTTTCGGTATCGGTGGGGATGGAGGGGCCGGACGGAGGCGGGAGTTGAGGGTATTTATGGCGTTATGTCTGATCTGTGGGGCTCGTAGAAATGGCGGGCGTCTGCGCGCGGCCGGGGAGGTCGCCGCGGAGCAGCCGGCCCGCCCCGGGTACCCGCGTCTCCAGGCCGAGTGCGCCGAGGACGCGATAGGTGGTGGCGGTCGCCGCCGACAGCACCGGCAGTCCCGCCGCGTCCTCCACCGGCTGGATCGCGGCCAGCGACGGCATCTGTACGCAGGCCGACAGCACCAGCGCGTCCGCCCGCCGCAGATCGAGCCTGCGCCAGTGCTCCCGCAGATCCTCCGGGTCGAGCCGGGCGACCGCCAGATTGTCCGGTACCTCCAGGCTCAACGCGTCGACCACCTCGACCCCGGCGTCCTCGATGTAGTCGACGACGAGCCGGGTGAGGTCCTTCAGGTACGGAGTGAGCACCGCGATCCGCCGCGCGCCGAGCGCCGCCACGCCGTCCAGCAACGCGCCCGCGCTGGTGACCACCGGTGCCTGCGCGCCCTGACCGCGCAGCGCGGCGCCGATCTCCGCCTCGGCCGTGCAGTGGTGTCCCGGCCCCTGCGCCATGATCGCCACCAGACAGGCGGAGGCGACCACGTCGGGCCGGGCGTCGGCCAGTTCCAGCGCGGCCCGCTCGGTCTGCGCGTTCATCTCGCGCAGCTCCTCCGGCGTGACGTGCCGCATCCGCATCCGGCTGCTGTGGAAGACGAACCGGTCGCCGGGCAGCTCGCGTTCCCGGTCGCCGAGCATCCGCGGCAGCTCGGTCTCCATGGTCAGGTTGGAGCTGGGCACGATCAGGCCGATGTGGTGGTCCGTCACGGGTTCCTCCTCGAAGCGGTGCGGGACGAGGCACCCGTGCGGGGACGGGTGCGTCAGGAGTCCCCGGCCAGGCTCTCCCAGTGGTCGGCCAGGGATGTCAGCAGATGCATCAGGTCAGGGCGCTGCTCCGCGCCGTACGGGGCGAGCAGCCGCTCGTCCAACTGGCGCGCGCGGTCGCGGGCGTCGTGCAGTGTCCGGCGGCCCTCTTCGGTGAGGAAGAGCAGCTTGCGCCGCCCGTCGGCGGCGGCGGTGCGACGGACTATCAGGCCGCGGTTCTCCAGGCGCCGCGCCACGTCCGCCATCGTGGACGTGTCCAGGGCCACCGCCGACGCCATCGACCGCTGGTCGCGGCCGGGTGCCGCCTCCACGGCGGTCAGCACCGCGAACTGCGGTCCTGTGAGCGTCGGATCGACCGCGCGCACCCACACCGCCAGGTACGCCTGGTAGAGGCGGCGTACCTGGTAGCCGGGGGCGGCGGTCAGTGCCTGGGGGATCGCGGGAACGGACTCGGGGAAAGCGGACTCGTCAGCCATGGGCCAACTCAATCACGGTGGTCAGGTGCACCGCGGGCCGCTCCCGCCGGGCCCGTACGATCACGCCGTCATCGGGCGCAGCGCGGCGCGCAGGGCGGCGAGCGCGGCGGGCGGGTTGTCCCAGAAAATCATGTGCCCGGCGTCCGGGACGGCGGCGAACGCGGCCGAGGGGAGCAGTGCGCGGGCCTCGGCGACACCGTCGGCGGTGACCACCGGACTGTCCGCGCCGTACAGCAGGGTCGCGGGACCGGCCACCGCGGGCCACCAGTCGAAGAAGTCCTCCGTCTCGAATCCCTCGTGGGTGGCGGTGATCGCCCGGCGTTCGCAGCTGGCCAGCCAGCGCGCCCGCAGCTCCTGTTCGCGGCGCGGCCAGCGCGGCCAGGAAGCGGCCACCTCGTCGGCGTCGGTGCCGCGTTCGGCCTGCGCCAGCTGATCGAGGAAGGCGGCAAGCCGCGTCGGGTAGGCCGCGCGCCCCGGACCGCTCATCGGCGGGTCGGCCAGCACGCTCCCGGCGGTCGCCACCTTGCCGCGGGCGGCGACGGCCGCCACGATCCGCGCGCCCATCGAGTGCCCGAACAGCAGCGGCCGGTGCAGGCCGAGCCCCGCCACGACGGCCTCGGTGTCCTCGGCGTAATCCTCCAGGCGGTACGCACCGCCGCCGTCCGACAGGCCGCGGCCCCGGACGTCGACGACCAACGGGCGTACCAGATCGGTGAGTTCGCGGGCGACGAAGTCCATGGTGACGGCCGGGCTGGTGATGCCGGGCAGCATCAGCAGGGCGGGCCCTGCGCCGCCGTAGTCCAGGACGTGCAGCCGGGTGGTACCGGAGCGGGCCCATCGGCTGGTGGCCGGGATGTCGGCGAGATCGGCGAGCGCGGACTGCGGGACGGACCGCTGGGGGTGCGGCACGGGAACCTCCTCAGGGACGGTGGGGGAGTGGTCAGGGGGTGGGCAGGCCGGCCAGGTAGGCGAGCGCGTCCTGTTGGCCGATGACGTCGCCGTATTTGGCCTGGATGTCGAAGAGGCTCGCGTCGTGCGGCCCCTGCGCGCGGTCGCCCACGCACGTGCGGGGCACCAGTACGGGGAATCCGGACTGCACCGCGTCGACCACGGTGGCGCGCACGCAGCCGCTGGTGGTGGCGCCGCAGATCACCGCGGTGTCGCGGCCGAGCGCGGTGAGGGTCGCGGCGAGCGAGGTGCCGAAGAACGCCGATGCGCCCTTCTTCAGCAGCAGGACGTCCTCCGGGCGGCGCGGCAGCCGCGGATCCACGGCGACCGCGTCGCTGCCCTCGACGAGTGCCCGCATGCCGGGCGCCTTGTGCAGCCAGGCGACGCCGTCGCCTGCCGCCTCGGCCGGGGTGTAGGAGAGGGCGGTGAAGAGCACCGGTACCCGGGAAGGACGCGCGGCCTCGATCAACTCGGCCGTGGCGCCGACGACTTCGGTGAGGTCGGCGCCTGAGGGGAAGCGGTCTTCGGTGAAGCCGCGGGTCAGGTCGACGACGACGATCGCGGGGCGGTCGCCGCGCCGTACCCGTGCCCCGAACCCGGCGCGTGCGTAGGTGGCGTCGGTGGCGTCGCCGTACCGGCCGGTGCTCATCGGCGTCCCGCCTCCTTCAGCTCCCGGCGCAGGCCGGCCAGCCGGCCCAGCAGCCAGCCCTCGAACACGCCGAAGGCGAAGGCGGCGACGAGCGGCCCGTACTTGGCGGGCACCGGGCCCGCGAGGAGCGAGAGGCCGTCGAGCGCGGGTGCGGGTGCGGGGGCCGCGGCGGGCGTGGCCTGGGCAGCCGCCGGGGCCGCGCCGCCCGCCGTGCGGTCCTGGTCCAGGAGACTGCCGAGGTTCTGCGCGAACTGCTGGAGGATCCGGTTCGACACGGTGCCGATGGCGCCCTTGCCGAACTGGGCGAGCTTGCCCCGGATGATCAGGTCCGTGGACATGTCGAGCCGGGCGCCGTCCGGCGTCTCGGCCACCGTCAGCGTCACCTCGGCCTCCGCGTCGCCGCTGCCGTGGGTGTCGGCGCCGCGCGCCTGCACCCGCAGCCGCCGCTGCCCGGCGTCCGCCTCCAGGAACCGCACGGTGCCCGTGTACGCCGCGCTGATCGGGCCGACCCGCACGGTGACCCGGCCCTGCCAGGCGTCGCCTTCCTGCCCGTCGAGCACCGCGCCCGGCATACAGGACGCCACCCGCCGTACGTCGTTCAGCAGCGCGAAGATCTCGTCGGGCGGTGCCGCCACCGGCACCGTGTTGCTGAGCTGCATCACCGCTCCTCTTCCGTGGCTCCCGCGGAGTTGACGGCCCCCGCGGCTTGCTCGGCTTGCTCGGTCTCTTCGGCTTGCCCGGTCTTTTCGGCTTTCCTGGCTGCTCCGGCGCGACGGGCCGTGGCGCAGCCGTCGATCGCGTCGACGATGGACTGGTATCCGGTGCAGCGGCACAGGTTGGACGCCACCAGCTCGCGGATCTGCGCCCGGTCCGCGTCGGGCCGCTCGGCGAGGAACCCCTCCGCCAGCATCAGGAACCCGGGGGTGCAGAATCCGCACTGGAGGCCGTGATGATCCCGGAACGCCTGCTGGAGATCGCTGAGCTGCCGCCCGTCGTCGCCGCCGGACAGCGATTCGACGGTGCGGATCCTGGCGCCCTCCGCCTGTGCCGCGAACATCAGGCAGGCGCGGGCCGGCCGGTCGTCCACCAGTACCGTGCAGGCACCGCAGATGCCGTGTTCGCAGCCGACGTGGGTGCCGGTCAGCCGCAGATCGTGGCGGAGCACGTCGGCCAGGGTGCGGCGCGACTCACAGAGCACCTCGTGCTCGGTGCCGTTGACGTCAAGGGCGAGCAACTGCCGCTCCGACGCGGTATCGATGGGGGTTTCGGTCATCAGGTGCGCTCCAGGGTGCGGCGCAGTGCGCGGTGCACCGCCTCAGGGGTGACGGGTGTGTGGTCGAGTTCGACGCCGGTGGGGCGCAGGGCGTCGTTGACGGCGTTCAGCACCGCGGCCGGCGCGCCGATGGTGCCGCCCTCGCCCGCGCCCTTGGCGCCGGTCCCGCTGAAGGCACACGGCGTTTCGAGGTGCCGGATCGTGACGTCCGGGATCTCCTGCGCGGTGGGCACCTTGTAGTCCATGAAGCTGGTCGCCGACGGCTCGCCCTGCGCGTCGTACGTCACCTGCTCGAAGAGCGCGCCCGCGATGCCCTGGGCGATGCCGCCCCGGCACTGGCCCGCCACGACCTGCGGGTTGATCGCCACCCCGCAGTCCTCGACGCAGACGTACCGCAGGATCTCCACCTGCCCGGTGCCCTCGTGGAGTTCGACGACGACGCCGTGGGTGGCGTTCGAGAACGTCCCGTCGTTGAACACGTCGAAGGTGGCCGTCGCCGTCAGCCCTGGCTCCATGCCCTTGGGCAGCAGATGCGCCTTCAGGTAGGCGGTGTCGGCGAGTTCGGCGTACGTGAGGGCGGTGGCGGGATCGTCGCGGCGGTGCACCCGGCCGCGGCCGATTACGGTCTCCTCCCACGGGATGTCCCAGCGGGCCGCGGCGAGCCGCCGCAGCTTCTCGCCGAGCTTGCCCGCCGCGAGCCGCACCGCGCTGCCGCCGACGGTGATCGACCGGCTGGCGAAGGTGCCCCAGCCGTACGTGACGCGGTCCGTGTCGCCCTGGTGGATGCGCACTTTGGCGAGGTCGAGGCCGAGCGCGTCGGCGACGATCTGCGCCATCGTCGTCTCGTGGCTCTGCCCGTGGCTCATGGTGCCGGTGGTGACCGTCACCGCGCCGCCGGTGTCCATCCGGACCTCGGAGATGTCGAAGCCTGGCACCACCTCCATCTTGCGCTGCGCGAACGCGGTGGAGCCGTAGCCGGTGCGTTCGCTGAAGCAGGAGTAGCCGATGCCGAGGTGCCGGCCGCCGGCGGCGGCCAGGGCCTGCCGCTCGTACCAGCCCTCGTCCCGCAGCGTCTGCTCGCACAGGTTCAGCGACTCCAGGTAGGAACCGGGGTCGTAGGTGATGCCGTTGACGCCGGTGTAGGGGAAGTCGGTGATGAGGTTGCGGCGGCGGATCTCCACCGGGTCGATGCCCAGCTCCCGCGCCGCCCGCTCGAAGAGCCGCTCCACCACCATCACGTACTGCGGACGGCTGACCCCGCGGTACGGCGCGGTGGGCGCCTTGTTGGTGGCGACCGCACGGCCGCGCACCCGGTAGGCGGGCACGGTGTAGACCCCCGGCATCTCCGCAGCCGCCATCAGCGGCTCGATGCCCGCCGTGAACGGATAGCAGGAGTAGGCGCCCATGTCGCACACCACGTCCGCGTCCAGGCCCAGGATCCGCCCTTCGGCGTCGAATGCGGCCCGCACGTCGTAGTGCTGCTCGCGGGCGAGGAACGACGCGGTCAGCGCGTCCTTGCGGTCCTCGATCCACTTCACCGGACGGCCCAGGCGCAGCGCGGCGGCAGCGGTGGCGATCTCCTCCCTGCCCACCACGCACTTCTGCCCGAAGCCGCCGCCCATGTCCGGCACGATGACCCGCACCGCCCGCTCGTCCAGGCGCAGACAGCGCGAGGCCACCGTCCGTACCTGGTGCGGTACTTGGGTGCAGGTCTGGAGCACCAGCTGCTCCTCGCGGTCGTCCCAGTGCGCCACCGCGCCCCGGGTCTCCAGCGGCAGCGCGTTCTGCCGCCCGGTGCGCGACTCGACGTGCACCACGCAGTCCGCGGACGCGAAGATCCCGTCGATGCCTTCGGTGGCGAACAGCGACACGTCGACCAGCGTGTTGCGCGGCGCCTCGTCGTGGACCAGCTCCGCCCCGTCGGCGAGGGCGTCCGCCTCGCAGGTCACCGGCGTCCGCACGGCGTAGCCGACCCTGGCGGCCTCCAGGCCGTCCTCGGCGGCGTACGCGTCGCGCGCCACGACCACGGCGACCGGCTCGCCGACGTAGCGGACCCGGTCACGGGCCAGCACCGGCATCGCCGTCGGCACGAACTCCTCCGCAGGTCGGCCGAGTTGGGCGGTGATGTCGCCCAGCTCCAGGTCGTCGGCGGTGAACGCGGCGATCACCCCGGGCACCCGGCGCACCGCGTCGAGGTCGACGCCGGTCAGTACGCCGTTGGCGACGGTGCTGCGGACGAACTGGGCGTGCAGCATGCCGGGCAGCGCGATGTCGTCGACGAACCGGCCGCGCCCGGTCAGCAGCCGCGGGTCCTCCCGGCGCGCCACCGACCGCCCGACCAGCGGTCCTTCCGCGTCGTGTGGCAGCTGTGCTCCCGCCGTCGCGCTCATCGGTCCCTCGCCTCCTCACAGGCGCGCCGTACCAGCGTGCCGATCAGGCGCCGCCGGAAGTCCGCGCTGCCGTTGGCGTCGTCCGGCGGGTCGGCGGCGGCAGCGGCGGCCTCCGCGCAGTCGGCGAACGAGCCGCCCGCCGCCAGCACCTGTTCCGCATCGGGCACCCGTACCGGCGTCGGCGCCACCCCGCCCAGCGCCACCCGCCCGCCGCGCACCTCTTCCCCCGCCAGGTCCAGGTCGACGACGGCCGAGACGATCGCGAAGTCGCCTCTGCGCTCGGCGAATTCGGTGAGCGCGGCATGCGGGGCGGGGCGCGGGAAGACGATCTCGGTGAGCAGCTCGTCCGGGTCCAGCGCGTTGGTGTACGAGCCGAAGAAGAACTCGGCCGCCGGGATGCGGCGCGTCCCGCGCGGCCCGTGGGCGTGGAACGCGGCGTCGAGGGCGACCGCGAGCAGGCACCACTCGGCGGTGGCGTCCGCGTGCGCGATGCTGCCGCCCACCGTGCCACGGGTGCGGATCGGCAGATGGCCGATCCAGCCCATGGCCGCGCGCAGGACATCGAAGCCGGGGCCCAACGCGCGGGCCGGGGCGGTCTCGACGGTGTGGTGGGTGGTGAGCGCCCCGATGCGCAGCGCGCCCGTGGCATCGGTGCCCAGGTGGTCGAGGGCGCGCAGCCCGCCGATGTCGACGAGGTGCCGCGGCCTGGCCAGCCGGAAGTTCATCATCGCGACCAGGCTCTGGCCGCCGGCGATGACCTTGGCCTCGTCACCGAGTTCGGCGAGCAGCCGGACGGCGCCTTCGGTGTCACGGGCCCGGTGGTAGCGGAACGGGGCGGGTTTCATGCTCCTCCATTTCGTGCGGCGGTACGGGTCGTGCGGCGGTACGGGGGCGGGGCGTCCGGGCCCGCCGGGCTCAGCGGGCGAACTGGTAGGAGAACGCCACCGGATCGGCGTCGTGCAGCGGCGAGCCGCCCCACAGCCAGTCGTAGGAGAGGTCGGACTCGCCGTCGAAGCGCCGCAACTTCGCGTCCCGCGCCCGCTGTTCGGGTCCGTCGGGGTAGTGGTAGAAGGTCTTGTTCCGCAGCGACGCCTCCTGCACCATCCCGGCGTGCTTGGCGCGCCGGTCGACGTACCGCCGCAGGGCGCCCTCCACCTCTGACACGGTGACCGCGCCCAGCTCCTCGGCCAGTACCGCCGCGTCCTCCATGGCCTGCGACGCGCCCTGCGCCTGGTACGGGAGCATGGCGTGGCAGGCGTCGCCGAGCAGCGCCACCCGCCCGTCCATCCACACCGGGTCGCGCCGCCGGTGATGGAGGGCGAAGCAGCTCACGTTCTCCTTGGCCTTCGAGAGCATCGCCGGCACCCGGTCGTCCCAGCCGGGGAAGGCGTCCACCAGGTCCTGCGGGGCGGCGGCGACCGACCACTTCTCGGCGACCTCGTCGGTGCACGGCACGCACGCCACGATGTTGAGGTATTCGCCGCCGCGGATCATGTAGTGCACCAGATGGCGTTCGGGCCCGTACCAGATGGTGCTCTGGAAGCGGTCGACCAGCCAGCGGGTCGCCGGGTCGGCGGCGATCAGGTCGCCGGGGATCAGCGCACGGAACGCCATCTCGCCGGAGAAGCACAGGGTGTCGGGCGCGCCCATCAGCTCGCGCACCTGTGAGCGGATGCCGTCGGCGCCGATCACCACGTCGGAGGGGAAGCGCCGGCCGTCGTCGGTGACGGCCACCGGCCGCTCGGGGCGGCTGCGGTCCAGTGCGGTGACCCGGCTCGCGGTGCGGATGTCGACGACGGGACCGGGGCCCGCCGGATCCCGGCAGGCGTCCATGATGACGCGGTGCAGGTCGGCCCGGTGGTAGTGCCAGTACGGGGCGTTGAACCTGTCCTTGCAGAACTGGCCGAGCGAGGTTTGGCCGATGACGCTGCCGTCCTGCCAGCGCCGCCTGACCTGGTCGAGCGGTTCGGTGTGGATGGCCTCCAGCTGCGGGCGCAGGCCGAGGCCGAGCAGTACCCGGCTGGCGTTCGGCGCGGTCTGGATGCCGGCGCCGACCTCGCCGAGCGCGGTGGCCGCTTCCAGCACGGTGACCCGCAGGCCGCGGTGGCGCAGGGCCAGCGCGGCGGTCAGGCCGCCGAGTCCGCCGCCGGCGATGGTGACTTCGTACGACTGGCTGGGCACCACGTTTCCTCCAAGGCGTGTCAGCGGTGCGGCGGTCGGGCCGCCGTGGTCCTTCGGGCGCGGCCGGTGGTTCAGCCGCCGTCCTCGGTGAGCCGGCCCGCCACGACGACGTCCGTGCCGTCGACCGTCACCGAGCAGCCGCGCATCGCGATGTCGAGGTGCGCGTACGACTCGCGGCCGAGCACCGGGTGCGGGCCGGTCGACCACAGGAAGTTGCCGGCGAACGCGCGGGCGTCCATGCCCATCAGCTCGTTCTTGCCGTACATCGCGGTGGCGAACCAGTCGGCGCTGCGCATCAGGCCCCAGCCCATGTGGGAGAGGCTGCGCGCCCAGGTGTCGTTGCTGTCGTCGAAGAAGGTGGTGAGCAGGGCGGCTTCGGCGCCGCCGCTGACCTTCTCGATGTGCCCGCCGGCGATCTGGAGGGTGACCGGCTCGCGGACGTACTCCTTGAACGGCAGCAGGATGTCGCCGGGCGCGAGCACGATCTGCCCGTCGGAGATCTCAGGCCAGCACAGCACCATCGTGCTGGGCCAGTGGTCCCAGCGGCCCGGGTCGTCGGCGAAGCCGCACTGGAACTCCGGCTGGGAACCGCTGAGTTGCACGGTCAGGTCGGTGCCGGCCGACGAGCTGATCCGCATCACCGACGACCGCTTCAGCAGCTCGACGCCGCGCAGCACCGCGTCCTTGTCGGCCGGGTCGGGGAGGTTGCGGATCAGGACCTCGGGGGCGTCGCAGACGAAGATGATGCGGGTGCCGGTGCGCAGGATCTCCTGCTGGACAGGGGCGTGGATGAAGCCCTCGCGGGTCAGGTCGACCACCAGATCGGCGGACTTGAGGAGGTCTTGCGCCGCGGTGTCGCGGAGCACGGAGGTCAGGCCGGGCCCGGCGCCGGTGCGGGTGCTCGGCATGGGCGCCGGGGTGCCGCCCGGCACGGTGGCGGCGATGACGTGGGCGCCGCACGCCTTCGCCGCGCCGAACGCCGCGGCGACGTAATCGCCGCGGCTCTCGGGTTCGGCGAGCACCACGACGTGTTCGCCTTCGCGGAGTTTGCAGAGCCGGAGCTGGCGGGTGAAGGCGTCGAGCAGGTCGACGGACGAGAGAGCGAACACGGGAGACCTCCTGAACGGTGCGGGGCTCGACGAGCGGGGGCGGTCGCGATGCGGCGGCCGGTGCAGCGCTGCGGAGTCGGGCGTTGGCAGCGGGCGGGTACGGGGATCGGCACGGATCGGGGAGTCGCGGACGGTGCTCCGGTCGCCGGGCCGACGCCGGGCGACCGGCCTGAATCTTGCCTGCGGACATGCTCTGAGCTGCGGCGATGCCCCTGGTGTGGGGCAACCGACAGAGATAATCCGAACACGTACTATCTCGGCTTGGCAAGGGTCGCGCGGCGAGTCGGCCGGCTTCTTTCCTGACGTACCGTCAGCGAAAGGCGGCGACACTCGCGCCGACCTGCGACTTCACCCGAACCGCCCGCAGGCCGCAAAAACCGCGCGGCCCCGCCCCCGTACGCGCCGAGCGGCGGGACGGGGGCGGGGCCTACGGGGACGGCGCCGGCTACCCGGCGGCGGCCTGCTGGTTGCTCATCACCTGGAGGCTCTCGTCGCTGGATCTGCTACCGCGAAGGCGCCGACGCGGCCCGCTCGCTCTTCCATATCTGCGCCGAGGGCGGCTTCCGCCCCAACCCGTTCCTCGACCAGGCCATCCGCATGCTGCGCACCGCTGCCGGCGCCATCGACCGGCGGCTGGCCCGCCAGGAGCCGCCGACAGCGGTGTGAACTGCCGCTACAGGTTGACGCCGCCGGTCACGTCGATCTTGGTGCCGGTGATCCAGCGAGCATCATCGGTGGCCAGGAAGGCGACCGCGTCGGCGATGTCAGGGACCTGGCCGATCCGGCCGAGTGCGGTGAGGCTGATGTTGCGCTCCACGTTCGCCGGGTCGGCCAGCACGTCGGCGGTCATGTCGGTGTGGGTGAAGCCGACGGCGACGGAATTGACGGTGATGCCGCGGGGACCGAGGTGCTTGGCCAGGGTGTGGCTGAACACTTCGAGTGCGCCCTTGGTGAGCGGATAGCCGATGCCGTGGGCCGAGGCGATGCGGGTGGAGACGGACGAGATGTTGATGATCCGGCCGCCGTCGCGCAGCCGTGGCAGCAGCCGCTGGGTGAGGAAGAACGGTGCCTTGACGTTGACCGCGATCATCCGGTCGAACTCCTCAGGGGTGAGCACCTCGATCGGCCGCCCCATGAAGTTGAGCCCCGCGTTGTGGACCAGGATGTCGATCGCCGGTTCCCCGTGAGCGCGAAGTCCTGCCTCAAGACCGGCCACGAGTGTGTCCACGTCGTCGGGAACGCCCAGTTCGGCGCCCACGATGAACGCCCGCCCACCGGCATCGGCGATGGCAGCGGCGGTCTCCTCTGCCGCCGCCTCGTTACTGCCGTAGTGCACGGCGACCAGCGCGCCGTCCCGGGCCAGGCGTTCGGCGATGCCTCGTCCGATGCCCCGGCTGCTGCCGGTGACCAGGGCGACCTTTCCGCTGAGGCTTCCCATGTTCGCTCCTTGGGTGTGTTCGTGCAGAGCCCCCTGACCCAAGTGTACTTAGCCTTACCTAAGTTGAATGAATGGCGCGGACTCGCCCTCAGCTGCCCACCACCGCCACCTCCCGGGCGAGTTCGCGGCGCAGCCGCATGAAGGGGCGGGGGCGGTTGAGGGCGAGGACGGCGGTGGTGCGTCCGTCGCGTTCGTACGCGGCGAGGAAGCTGCGGTCGTCGGGGGAGCCATCGATGATGCGCGGGGTGTCGGTGGGCAGCCGGCGGCCGGCGAACTGGATGCGGACGCCGTACTGGTCGGACCAGAAGTAGGGCAGGCTCCGGTGGGTGGCGACGGTGGCGCCCGCCAGGAGGTTGCGGGCGGCGACGGCCGCCTGTTCGGTCGCGCTGGTCCAGTGCTCGGCGCGGCAGCCGTCCGCCCTGGCCACATCGCCCACCGCCACGATCGCGGGCACCGGCGTGACACAGCCCGCGTCGCAGCGGACCCCGTCGTCGAGCGGCAGCCCGGAGCCTTCGAGCCAGTCGGTGCGGGGGCGTACGCCGATGCCGACCACGACCACGTCGGCGGGCAGCCGGCGGCCGTCGGCGAGATCCACGGCGGTCACCCGGTCCGTGGCGCCGTCGGCGCGCAGCCCGGCGACGCCGGTGCCGGTGAGCAGGGTGACGCCGTGCTCCGCGTGCAGCGCGGCGCAGACCCGCGCCATCGCGTCGCCGAGCTGGGGAACGAGGGGCAGCGGCGCGGCCTCCACGACCGTCACGTCATGGCCGAGCGCGGCGCAGGACGAGGCCACTTCGGCGCCGATGAAGCCGCCGCCGATGACCACCACCCGCGCGGGGCCGAGGGTCAGATCCGCGCGCAGCGCCTGGGCGTCGTCGAGGGTGCGCAGGGTGTGAACTCCCGTGCGGACGGGGCCCGGTAGCCGCCGGGGCGTGGCGCCGGTGGCGATGACCAGGCCGTCGGTGACCAGTGGCGCCCCGCCCTCGATGCGCACCGTGCGGGTGCCGGTGTCGAGTCCGGCCGCGCGGCTGCCGAGCCGCCACTCCGCGTCCAGGTCGGCGGTCTCCTCCGCGTCGGCCAGGGCGAGTTGGCCCGGGCCGGTCGCGCCGGTGAGGAAGCCCTTGGACAGCGGCGGCCGGTCGTAGGGGCGGTGTGGTTCGTCGCCGACGATCACCAGCCGGCCGTCGAAGCCCTGCGAGCGCAGCGCGCGGGCGGTGTAGAGGCCCGCGAGTGAGGCGCCGATGACCGTGACGGTGTTCATGCGGCGGTGCCCTCCTCGGCGGCGTGGTGGACGTAGATCATGCCGTCGGCGACGGTGACCGGGTGGGTGCGCACCGCACGGCGGGCCGGCAGGCAGGTCGCGGCGCCGGTGCGCAGGTCGAACGAGGCGGCGTGCAGCGGACATTCGACCAGGCAGCCCTCCAGCCAGCCGTCGGCGAGCGAGGCGTCCTGGTGGGTGCAGGTGTCGTCGATGGCGTACAGCGCGCCGTCGGCGTTGAACACGGCGATCGGCGGCGCGGTGTCGATCCGTACGGACTCGCCGGCGGGGAGATCTTCGAGGTGGCAGACGGGAATCACGGGGCACCCCTCTTACTGTTCGGGACAGTTGAGTTTCGTTATGTGCACGGCGGAGCGCTCTGCGCAACAGAATCCCGACTCGGGGGCGGTGCGTCAAGCGATTCCCGCGGAACGTCGGGCGCGGCCCGATCCTTACGCTTCGCTGCCCGCGCTTTTACCAAGCGTGAGTGCCGTGGCTCTTGACGCCGCCGATCCGGCGTTCCCACTATGTCTCTCATCGCGCAACCAGTCGTGCACTGCGCAACACGCCGAGCCGCTGCCCCCCCGTACGCCCCGCATTCCCGCACGCGCCTTTCCCGAGGAGGGACATGCCCCCTGCATCCCCGACCGACGCCCGGGTGGTCGTCATCGGCGCCGGCATCGTCGGCTGCTCGCTCGCCGATGAACTCACCGCACGCGGCTGGCGCGACGTCACCGTCCTGGACCAGGGACCGCTGCCCGCCCCCGGCGGCTCCACCTCGCACGCGCCGGGACTGGTCTTCCAGACCGGCCCTTCCAAGACCATGACCGAGTTCGCCACCTACACCGTCGAGAAGTTCAACTCCCTGGAAATGGACGGGCTTTCCTGCTTCAACCCGGTCGGCGGCCTGGAGATCGCCACCACCGAAGAACGCTGGGCCGACCTGCACCGCAAGGCCGGACTCGCCGCCTCCTGGGGCGTACGCGCCGAACTGCTCACCCCACGCCGGTGCGCGGACCTCTGGCCCCTGCTCGACGAGGGCCGGATCCACGGCGGTCTGTACACCCCCGACGACGGGCTGGCCCGCGCCGTACCCGCCTGCCGCGCCCAGATGGCCCGCGCCGAGAGCCGCGGCGCCCGCTTCCTGGAACGGCACACCGTCACCGGCATCGAACGGGACGGCGGCCACGTCACCGGCGTGGTCACCGACCGCGGCACCTTCCCCGCCGACCACGTCGTCTCCGCCGCCGGCTTCTGGGGACCGGTGATCGGCGCCATGGCCGGGGTCGACGTCCCCCTGCTGCCGCTGGCCCACCAGTACGCCACCACCGAGCCGCTGCCCGCACTCGACGGCGTCAACGACCCGCGGACCGAGGCGAGCCGGCCGATCCTGCGCTTCCAGGACCGCGACCTCTACTTCCGCGAACACACCGACCGCATCGGCATCGGCTCCTACGCCCACCGCCCGATGCCCGTCGACCCGTACGCGCTACCCGCCTTCGACGACGCGCCCGTCATGCCCTCCTCGCTGCCCTTCACCGACGAGGACTTCGCGCCCAGCTGGCAGGACAGCATCGGACTGCTGCCCGCGCTCGGCGCGTCCCGGGTGGCCGACGGCTTCAACGGCGTCTTCTCCTTCACCCCCGACGGCATGCCGGTACTCGGCGAATCCCGGGAACTGCGCGGATTCTGGCTCGCCGAAGCGGTCTGGGTCACCGCGTCCGCCGGTGTCGCCAGGGCCGTCGCCGCATGGATGACCGAAGGACGCCCCGACACCGACCTCCACGAATGCGACCTGAACCGCTTCGATGACGCCCAGCGCTCACCCGCGTACATCGAGGACCGCGGCGCACAGAACTTCGTCGAGGTCTACGACGTCATCCACCCCCTCCAGCCGATGGAGGCGCCCAGGCCGCTGCGGGTCAGCCCCTTCCACGCGCGCCAGCAGGAACTGGGCGCCTTCTTCCTGGAGGGCGGCGGCTGGGAACGCCCGCACTGGTACGAGGCCAACGCCCCGCTCGCCGAAGGGCTGCACCTGCCCGAGCGGGACGCCTGGTCGGCGCGCTACTGGTCGCCGATCGCCGCCGCCGAGGCACAGGCCACCCGCGAGAAGGTCGCGCTCTACGACATGACCCCGCTGCGCCGCCTGGAAGTCACCGGACCAGGATCCCTGGACTTCCTCCAGACGATGACCACCAACCAGATCCACAAGAAACCCGGCGCGGTCACCTACACCCTCCTCCTGGACGAGGGCGGCGGCATCCGCTCCGACCTCACCGTGGCCCGGCTCGCCCCCGACCACTTCCAGATCGGCGCCAACAGCGGCGCCGACCTCGACTGGCTGCTCCGGCATGCACCCGACGGCGTACAGGTCCGCGACATCACCTCCGGCACCTGCTGTATCGGCGTCTGGGGCCCGCTCGCCCGCGAACTCGTCCAGCCCCTCACCCGCGACGACTTCTCCCACCAGGGCTTCGGCTACTTCAAGGCCCGCCGCACCCACATCGGCCACGTGCCGGTGACCGCGATGCGGCTGTCGTACGTCGGCGAACTGGGCTGGGAGCTGTACACCACGGCCGACCTGGGGCTGCGGCTGTGGGACACCCTCTGGGAAGCGGGCAGGACGCACGGCGTGATCGCGGCCGGCCGCAGCGCCTTCAACAGCCTGCGCCTGGAGAAGGGCTACCGCTCCTGGGGCCACGACATGACCTGCGAGCACGACCCGTACGAGGCGGGCATCGGCTTCGCGGTCCGCCCCGCCAAGGGCGACTTCATCGGCCGCGCGGCCCTCGAAAGCCGCAGCGAGCGGACCGCCCGCCGCAAGCTCACCCCGCTCCTCCTCGACGACCCGGCGACGGTCGTCCTCGGGAAGGAACCGGTGTATGCCGACGGAGGACCCCCCGTCGGCTATGTCACCTCCGCCGCCTACGGCTACACCCTCGGCAGGTGCGTCGCCTACGCCTGGCTGCCCGCCGCACTCGCCGTCCCCGGGACCGCCGTGCACATCGAGTACTTCGGCGAGAAGGTCCAGGCCACCGTCGCCGAAGAACCCCTCTTCGACCCGCAGATGACCCGCATCCGCCGCTGACCGCGACGGACCCGGCCTCCCGAAGCCCGCAGCTTGGAGAGACGCACATGACGACCGTGCCCGAACTGGCCCCGCCCACCAGCCTGATCGCCACCCTCCCCGGCGCCGCGTACACCGACCCGGAAACCTTCCGGCAGGAGCAGGAGAAGATCTTCGAACGCCTCTGGTTCTGCGCGGTACGCGGCAGCGACCTCGGCAAACCCGGCGCCTTCCGCACCGTGCAGGTCGGCGGCGAAAGCGTCCTGGTCACCCGCAACCGCCGCGGCGAACTCCGCGCCTTCCTGAACATCTGCCGCCACCGCGGCGCCCGCCTGTGCACCGAGGAGTCCGGCGAGGCCCGCCGCAACCTGCAGTGTCCGTACCATGCCTGGACCTACGACTTCGACGGCAAGCTCGTCGCCGCGCCCAACCTCCAGAAAATGCCCGACATCGACCGCACCGAGCGTGGCCTGGTCACCGTCGCGCTGCGCGAGTGGCTGGGCTACGCCTGGGTGTGCCTGGCCGACGAGCCGCCCTCCTTCGAGGAGAGCGTGATCGGGGCGGCCGTCGAGCGGCTGGGGGACGCGGCCTCCCTCGACCGCTACCGAACCGAAGGGCTCGCCCTGGGTAAACGCATCACCTACGACGTGGCGGCCAACTGGAAGCTCATCATCGAGAACTTCATGGAGTGCTACCACTGCGCCACCATCCACCCCGAACTCACCGACGTGCTCCCCGAGTTCGCCGACGGCCTGGCCGCCCAGTACTACGTCGGCCACGGTGCGCGGTTCGCCGACGAGGCCGAGGGCTTCACCGTCGACGGCACCGGCGGCTTCGGCCGGCTGCCCGGCATCGATGACGACCAGGACCGCCGCTACTACGCCATGACCATCAGGCCGCAGGTCTTCGTCAACCTCGTTCCCGACCACGTCATCGTCCACCGCATGTTCCCGATGGCCGCCGACCGCACCGTCGTCGAATGCGACTGGCTCTACCTGCCCGACGTCCTCGCGTCCGGCGCCGACGTCTCCCGCTCGGTGGAACTCTTCCACCGCGTCAACTCCCAGGACTTCGATGCCTGCGAGCGCACCCAGCCCGCGATGCACTCCCGCGCCTACCGCGACGGCGGCGTGCTGGTGCCCAGCGAACACCACATCGGCGCCTTCCACCGATGGGTCACCGCATGTCTGGAGGGCGAGCGGTTCTGACCTGTTCACCGACGGGCGGTGGCGTCCAGGGGCCGGTGAGCGGCGCCTCGTCCGGGAGTTCGCCGGTGCGTACCAGGGGCTGCCGCGGGGTGGTGTCGTGGTGCAGCCGGAAGACGTCGAAGCGGTTGTAGTGGCCGATGATGTCGTGCATCTGCTTGGGCCGGATACAGCGGGCCAGGTCGATCTCGGCGTACACGATGCCTTCCGCGTCGACCAGCGGCTCGGTGACCGGGCGGCCGTCGGGCCCGAAGATGCCGGACAGGGCGCTGCGCGGGCGGCGCATCGTCGTGGCGATCTCCGGGTCGTGGGCCGCCGCCACCTCGGTCATCTCGTCGGTGATCGTCGAACAGGCCACGATCGAGAAGAGCTTGCCCTCGAAGGAGTGCGCCGCCGTGCGGATCGCGATGGCCTCGGACATGTCGTAGTCGGCGGGCGCGACGGGCAGCGCGATGTACCCGGCGACGTGGATCAGTTCGCCCTGCGCGAGCAGGGAGAACCGTGCCAGGGTGTTGGTGTTCTCGCCGCAGGCCAGCATGCCGAGCGGGCCGACGGGGGTGTGGTGCACCCGTACCGAACTGCCGTCGCCCTGCGTCCAGGTCAGCTTCTCCGCCCAGGTCGGCACGAGCTTGCGGTGCACGCCGAGCAGGGCGCCGTCCGGGCCGATGACGAGCATGCTGTTGTAGAGGACGCCGAGGCTGTGCCGGCCGCGTTCGTTGACGCCGATGACGACGGTGGTGCCGGTGGCGGCGGCTGCCGCGCGCAGCGCGTCGACGTGCGGCCCCGGGACGTCGACGGCGGCGCGGTAGAGCTTCTCGTACCAGGGGGAGCCCTGGACGGGGTTCATCGTCCAGTTCCAGTAGGGGTAGCCGGGCACGAACACCTCGGGGAAGGCGACCAGGGACGCGCCGTGGCCGGCGGCCTCGTGGATGAGCGCCACCGCCTTGTCGACGGTGGCCGCCGGATCGAGGAAGACCGGGGCGGCCTGCACCGCCGCCGCGGTGAAGCGGGGGAACTCTCGCGGAACGGTCGGGGTCATGGCCGCACGGACCTCTCTGCGTCGTGGGCGGTCGCTCCCCGGCGCGGCCCGGCGCCGGACCCGGGCTCAGGCCGCAGGGCGAGCGCGGGCCGGACGCGGCCGGCCGTGGGCGGTGGTGTGCTGCCGGGCCGGTAGGGGCGCGGCCAGTGCGCCGCGGGCCCGGTGTAGCCGAGTTCGGCGGCGGCGTGCAGGGTCCACGCCGGGTCGTGGAGCTGGGCCCTGCCGATGCCGACGAGGTCCGAACGCCCGGCGAGCAGCGTCGAGTTGGCGTCGTCGGCGGATGAGTAGGCGCCGACGGCGATCACCGGCACGGCGGCTTCGGCGCGGATCCTGGCGGCGAGCGGCGTCTGGTACGTCCGCCCGTAGGGGGGCCGCTCGTCCGGCACCACCTCGCCGCTGGACACGTCGATGACGTCGGCGCCGTGCGCGGCGAACGCGCGGGCGATGGCGACCGCGTCCTCGACGGTGGTGCCGCCGGCCGCCCAGTCGGCCGCGGAGATCCGCACCAGCAGCGGCTTGTGCGCGGGCCAGATGGCCCGTACCCGGTCGAGCGTGCGGAGGGGGAAGCGCAGCCGCCCGGCGAGGTCGCCGCCGTAGCCGTCGGTGCGCAGGTTGGTGAGCGGCGACAGGAAGGAGGACAGCAGGAAGCCGTGGCCCGCCTGGATCTCCAGGACATCGAAGCCGGCCGCGTCGGCACGGGCGGCGGAGTCCGCGAACTCGCCCGCCACGGCCTCCAGTTCGATGCCGGTCAGGGCATGCGGTACGGGATGCCCCGCCCAGGGGAGCGGGGACGGCGCCACCGTCCGCCAGCCGCCGTCGGTCCGCGCCGCGCCGAGCGGCCCGTTCTCCGGCACGGTGGTGGAGCCCTTGCGCCCGGAGTGGCTGAGCTGGACGCCGATCGCGGACCCGCTGTGCGCGTGCACGAGGTCGGTGATCCGCCGCCACGCCGGGATCTGCCGGTCATCCCAGAGCCCGGGACAGCTCGGGGTGACCCGCCCTTCGGGGCTGACCGCGGTCATGCCCGCCAGGACGAGCCCGGCGCCGCCGAAGGCCGCACCGCCCAGGTGGACGAGTTCGATGTCGCCGACGAAGCCGTCCCGCGCGCTGTAGGTGGCGACAGGCGAGGCGACCACCCGGTTGGAAAGACGCAGGCCGCGCAGGCGCAGCGGCTGGAACAGCGGGGGGACGGCGGCCCCTTGGGGCTCGGGCTGCCGCCCGTCGAACCAGCGCTCCAGCGTTTGGCTGTAGTGCGGGTCGCGCAGCCGGAGGTTGCCGTGGGTGACCCGGCGGCTGCGGGTGAGGAGGTTGAAGCCGAACTGCTCGGGTTCCTGGCCGATGCTGTGCCCGATCGTCTCGAACCACTCCAGGCTGGCCTGGGCCGCCCGCTGGGTGGACTCGACGACCGGCCTGCGCTCGCGCTCGTAGCGCTCCAGCGCCGCGGGGACGTCGTCGGGCCCCGCCTCCAGGCTCGCGGCCAGCGCCAGCGCGTCCTCCATGGCCAGCTTGGTGCCGGAGCCGATGGAGAAGTGCGCGGTGTGCGCGGCGTCGCCGAGCAGCACGGTGCGGCCGTGCCGCCAGGTGCCGTTGCGCACGGTGGTGAACCGGCCCCAGCGGGAGTGGTTGGTCAGCAGCCGGTGCCCGTCGATGAAGTCTTCGAGCAGCCCGGCGACCCGCGCCACGCTCTCCTCGTCGCTCTCGCCTGGCGCGAGGTCCCGCTCCGCCGCCTTGTCGAAGCCGGCCGCCCGCCAGGTGTCGTCGGGCATCTCGACGATGAAGGTGGCGCGGCCCTCGCCGTACGGGTACGCGTGCACCTGCAACGGGCCGTGCGGCGTCTCGGCGACGACGAAGGTGAAGGCATCCAGGGCCAGGTCGGTGGCGAGCCACATGTAGCGGCTCGAGCGGACGTCGAGTGAGGGGCGGAAGAGATCGGCGTGCCGGGTGCGGGTCACGGAGTTGACCCCGTCGGCGGCGATCACCAGGTCGTGGTCGCGGGCCAGTTCGGCGGCGGGCGGGGCCTGGGTGCGGTAGCGCAGCGCGACGCCGAGCTCGGCGCAGCGCCGCTGGAGGATCTGGAGCAGCCGCTTGCGGGAGAGGGCGGCGAAGCCGTGCCCGCCGGAGGTCTGCACCCGGCCCCGGTAGTGGATGTCGATGTCGCTCCAGCGCGCGAACTCCGCCTCCATGGCGGCGAAGACGGCCGGATCGGCGTGCGCGACGCCGTCGAGGGTCTCGTCGGAGAAGACCACGCCGAAGCCGAAGGTGTCGTCGGGCGCGTTGCGCTCCCAGACGGTGATCTCGCGGGTGGGGTCGAGCTGCTTGGCGAGTGCGGCGAAGTACAGCCCGGCGGGCCCCGCGCCGATGACGGCGATGCGCATCAGGCGCTCTCCTTCCCGTCGGCGGCCAGCGCGTCCCGTACCGCCTGCGGCCAGGGCGTCGCGGTGGGGGATTCGGGTGCGGCGTGCGCGACGATCAGCTTCCCTTCGGCGGCGGTGCCTTCCTTGCCGTGTACGTCGAAGGTGTAGCCGAGCGAGGTGCGGCCGAGCCGTTCGACCCGCAGGCGGGTGCTGACGGTCTCGCCGAACCACAGCCGGGCGCGGTAGCTGACCTCGTGACGTACCCGAGGGGTGCGGCCGAACAGCCACTCCAGGCCGTACCTGCGCAGCAGTTCGGCCTCCGCCGACTCGACCCAGCGCAGGATCGCGGAGTGGTGCTGGTGGCCCGAGGCGTCGGTGTCGTGCCACTCGACCCGGTGCCGCACGGTCACCTCGGGGGCACTGCGGGGGATGTCCGTAGGGGGCGCGGACAGCGGATCCGGTGCGTTCATCGCTCTTCCTCCAGCCTCTTGACACCCCGGAAGTTATAGCGTGACGATGACGACCGTCAATAGAATGAAATGGAGCTGGGAGGCGGCGCGGACATGAGCCACAGCGACGACGTACCGGGCAGGGCACGGGTCGGCGAAACCGACGAACTGACCGCCTACTACGACCGGCTCGGCGCACACGACGCCGGAGCGCTCTGGACGGTCGCCAACGACATCGAGCCCTGGTACCCGCAGCCGAAGTCGGTCCCGGTGCACTGGTCCTACGAGCGGCTGCGCCCCCTCGTCCTGGAATCGCTCGACCTGGTCAAGGCCGACGACGCGGGCCGCCGGGTCGTCATGCTCGTCAACCCCGGCCGCAAGGACGTCTCCGCCGCCGTCGGCATGCTCTACACCGGACTCCAGATCATGGGCCCCGGCGAATCCATGACCGCACACCGCCACCAGGCCGCCGCCCTGCGCTTCGTCGTCGAGGGCCAGGGCGCCTGGACCGTCGTCGACGGACAGAAACTCGCGGTCGGCCCCGGCGACTTCGCCATCACCCCCAACTGGACCTGGCACGAACACGGCAACGAAGGCACCGACGCCCCCGTCATCTGGCAGGACGGCCTCGACATCCCGCTGGTCAACGCCCACGACGCCGGCTTCTACGAAGTCCACCCCGCCCTCCACCAGGAACCCGGCAGGATCGTCAACTCCTCGCTGCTCACCCACGGCGCCGGCACCCTGCGCCCCTACGGCTTCGACGACGGCTGGACCAAGCCGTACTCCCCGCTCCTCGCCTACCCTTGGGAGCGGTCCTACGCCGCCCTGCTCGACGCCGCGAAGGCCACCGAAGGCTCCCCGTACGACGGGATCATGCTGGAGTACAGCAACCCGCTCACCGGCGGCTCCGTCATGCCGACCATGGGCGCCCACCTGCAACTGCTGCGCGCGGGCGAGGCGACGCGGGCCCACCGGCACACCGGCTCCGTCGTCTACAACGTCGCCAAGGGCCGCGGCCACTCCGTCATCGCCGGACGGCGCTTCGACTGGAAACAGGGCGACATCTTCTGCGTACCGTCCTGGGCCTGGCACGAGCACGCCAACGACGACGGCGGCGACGACGCGGTGCTCTTCTCCTTCAACGACTTCCCCGTGATGCGCTCCCTCGCCTTCTGGCGCGAGGAGAGCCACCCGGACAACGACGGCCACCAGCCCGCCGCCTGACGACCCCGAACCGGCCCGCGAACCAAGGAGTTTGGCCATGCTGCTGGTCAGCTACACCCACGACGGCGACGCCACGCCCCGCCTGGGCGTCCGACGCGACGACACCGACCCCGCCGTCATCGACGTCGCCGCCCTCACCGCCGCGCACGACGCCACGATCCCCGGCCTCGGCAGCGCCCCGGCGAGCGCCCTGGACCTCATCCAGGCAGGCACCGAAGCCGTCGCCGCCCTGACGGACCTGCTGGCAGGACCGGTCCCCGAGGCCGCGCTGCGCACCACGGCCGACGTCACCCTCGCGGCCCCGCTGCGCCCCGGCAAGATCGTCGGCGTCGGCCTCAACTACACCGAACACGTCGCCGAGTCGGCCCGCACCCTCGATACCGACAAGGCGCTCCCGCAGCGGCCCGTCCTGTTCAGCAAGCCCGCCACCGCCGTCACGGGGCCGGGCGCGCCCATCCTCCACAACGGCGACCTGACCGCCCAGCTCGACTGGGAATGCGAACTCGCCGTCGTCATCGGCAGGACGGCCCGCAAGGTCCGCCCCGAAGACGCCCTTGACCACGTCTTCGGCTACAGCATCGTCAACGACATCAGCGCCCGCGACCAGCGCCGCTCCGGCCAGTGGTTCTACTCCAAGGGCCAGGACTCCTACGCCCCGTTCGGCCCCGCCGTCCGCACCGCGGCGACGGTCCCCGACCCGCACGCCCTCGACCTGTCGCTGCGCGTCAACGGCGAGGTCAAACAGAAGTCCAACACCCGCTACATGCTCTTCCGCATCCCCGAACTCATCGCCGACATCACCGCGGGCATGACCCTGGAGCCGGGCGACGTCATCGCCACCGGCTCCCCGGCAGGCGTCGGCGCGAGTTTCGTACCGCAGCAGTTCCTCACCCCTGGCGACGTCGTCGAGGCGACCATCGCCACCATCGGCACCCTGCGCAACCCCGTCGTGGACGCCCGGTGACCGGCCGCCCCCGCACCTTCCGCATCGGCCAGATCGTGCCCAGCTCCAACGTCACCATGGAGACCGAGATCCCGGCACTCTTCCGGGCACGCCGGACCGTCGCACCCGAGCGGTTCACCTTCCACGCCAGCCGGATGCGGATGAAGGAGGTACGCACCGAGGAACTGGCCGCCATGGACGCCGACTCCACCCGCTGCGCCGCCGAACTCTCCGACGCCCGCGTCGACGTGCTCGGCTACGCCTGCCTCGTCGCGATCATGAGCATGGGCCACGGCTACCACCGCACATCCGAGCGCAAGCTCGCCGAGGTCACCGCGCACAACGGCGCTCCGGCGCCCGTCGTCACCAGCGCAGGCGCCCTGGTCGGCGCCCTGCACACGATGGGCGCCCGCTCCGTCACACTGGTCGCGCCGTACCTGCGTCCGCTCACCGACACCGTCGTCGGCTACCTCCGCAAGGAAGGCATCGAGGTCGGCGACCACACCGCGCTGGAAATCCCCGACAACCTCCGCGTCGCCGCACACGACCAGGACGACCTGCTGCCGATCGTCCGCGCCCTGGACCACACCGACGCCGACGCGGTAGTGCTCTCCGCCTGCGTCCAACTCCCTTCCCTGGACGTGGTGGAGCGGGCCGAACAGGAGCTGGGCAAGCCCGTCCTGTCCGCCTCCATCGCCACCGCACACCAGATGATGCGCGCCCTCGGCCTGCCCGCCGTCGCCCCCGGCGCCGGCCACCTGCTCTCCGGCGCCTACGCGCACAGCCCGCTGCACACCGGCTGACCCCGGCCCCGCGGCGCCCCGCACCCCACGGCATCACCGTCCCGCGCCCCGGACACCCCAGAAGGGAGCGCTGCCCGTGCAGCTCTCACCGTCCGCGCACACCGACACGTTCTGCCGCGACCACCTGCCGCCCGCCGACGACTGGCCCGCACTCCGCTTCGACCTCCCCGAACTCCGCTACCCCGAACGCCTCAACTGCGCCGCCGAACTCCTCGACGGCGCCATCCGCCGCTACGGACCCGACCGCCCCTGCCTGCGCACCCCCACCGAGACCTGGAGCTACGGCGACCTGCGGCAGCGCACCGACCGCATCGCTCGGCTGCTCACCGAGGACCATGGCCTGCAACCAGGCAACCGCGTCCTGCTCCGCGGCCCCAACACCCCCTGGCTCGTGGCCTGTTGGCTGGCGGTCGTCAAGGCGGGCGGCGTGGCCGTCACCACCGTGCCGCTGCTGCGGGCCGGCGAGATCGCCCCGCTGATCGACCTCACCCGCCCCGCCATCGCCCTGTGCGACCACCGCTTCACCGACGCCCTGCACACCGCCGCAGGCGACCGGCTGCCGGTCCTGCCCTACGGCGCGGACGACCCCGCCGACCTCACCGTCCGCGCCGCCGCCAAACCCGACGGCTTCACCGCCGTCGACACCGCGGCCGACGACGTCGTCCTGCTCGGCCCGACCTCGGGCACCACCGGCAGGCCCAAGGCCACCATGCATTTCCACCGCGACGTCCTCGCCATCGCCGACACCTTCTCCCGGCACATCCTGCGCCCGCAGCCCGGCGACCTGTTCACCGGCACTCCGCCCCTCGGCTTCACCTTCGGCCTCGGCGCACTCGCCGTCTTCCCCCTACGGGCCGGTGCCGCCGTCCTCCTCCTGGAACGCGCCACCCCCGCCGAACTCGCCGACGCCGCCGCCGCACACGGCGCCACCGTCCTGTTCACCGCCCCCACCGCCTACAAGGCCATCCTCGCCACCGGCCGGGCCGCGGCACTCAAGGGCGTACGGCGCTGCGTATCGGCCGGCGAACACCTGCCGCTCAGCGTCTGGGAGGAATACCGGCGCACCACCGGCATCCGCCTCATCGACGGCATCGGCGGCACCGAAATGCTGCACATCTTCATCAGCGCCGCCGACGACACCATCCGCCCCGGCGCCACCGGACGCACCGTCCCCGGCTTCCACGCCGCCATCCTCGACGACGACGGCCACCCGGTCCCCGACGGCACCCCCGGCAAACTCGCCGTCCAGGGCCCCACCGGCTGCCGCTACCTCGCCGACACCCGCCAGCGCACCGCCGTCCGCAACGGCTGGAACCTCACCGGCGACACCTACGTACGCGACACCGACGGCTACTTCTGGTTCCGCGCCCGCGACGACGACATGATCATCTCCGCCGGCTACAACATCGCAGCCCCCGAAGTCGAAGAAGCCCTCCTCGCCCACCCCGACGTCACCGAAGCCGCGGTCATCGGCATCCCCGACCCCGCCCGCGGCACCATCGCCAAGGCATACGTCGTCCTCAGACCAGGCGTACACGGAGACGAGGCCAAGACGACCGAACTCCAGGACTTCGTCCGCCACACCATCGCGCCGTACAAATACCCCCGCGCCGTCGAGTTCGTGGCGGAACTGCCCCGCACCGCCACGGGGAAGATCCAGCGGCATCGACTGCGGGCAGGCGAGGGCGGGGCGGACTGAGAGGGGTGCCCCGACTGTCCCAGCGTGTGGTTGCCTGTGGACGCGTTCAGGCGTACCGATGCCGGCTTTCCTGACCAGAGGACCGTGCCCAGCGCCTTCTCCACCCGCCGCGCAGGACCGGAGACCGGTAGGTGGCGGTCGGTCGGGGAGCCGGGCTTGAGACCGGCCCCGCGTAGCCGGTCCCGCACGCCCTTCACCTGTGCGTCATCGACGCCGAAGCGCTCCCGCGCCCGAGCTGCGGTCAGGTACTTCCCGCTCCCGCGTGCGCGCTATTCGCCGTCGCCGGAGGGCTGGGGCGTCGGCGCGGGGACGCGGGTGAGGTGGAAGACGAAGTCCTCGGGGTCGCCCTTCTTGTCCATCACGCACAGCAGGACATCGTCGGTGAGCCGCCGGAAGTGGTCGATGATGGGCAGCTGGTCGTAGACCATCGCCGCGGACTGCTTGCCGCGGTGGACGACCTCGCGGAGCGTCGCCAGGCCCATCTCTTCGTTCGAGTAGACCGTCCCCTCCTCGTCGCGGCACAGCAGCGGCTGCACGTGATCCGCATCGACGAATCGCTTGCCGTACCACCGCATCTCGGCCAGCAGCGCGGCGTTCGTGCTGGTGCGCTCGAAACTGCCGCCTCGCCATGTGCCGATGAGGAGATCGGTGTTGACCGGTTCGAGCCGGTCGAAAAGCTCCGCCAGCTTCGTGCGGTCGTACTCGCCTCCGGACGCGATGGTGTCCAGAACTTCCTGCTCGACGTGGTCGATGCTCATGGGCGGGATCTTCCTCGGTTCGGGGACGGGCGGTGTGAGCTGGATGTGCGTGGCGCCGCCCGTGCGGCCAGGCAGCGGAGAGGCAGCAGTCCGGCCGGGCCGTACGGGGTCGAAGCGGTGGTACATCCGCGCATGCCAGAGCACCACCCGCTCCAGCGCCACCGCGGAACCGTACCCGGCGGCGGTGAGCGGAGCCAGGGCGCGCCGGCAGTCTTCGAGCCCCGTCTCGGCACGCCGGTACGCCTCCTGCTCGCTCAGGCCGATGGTGAGCGCGTCGGTCTTGCCCTCGGCCTGTTCCCTGTGATGGCCACGCAGATCGTTGAGCAGCCGAATCGCGATCGCGGCCTGTCGCAGCGCGCCGCGCAGCACGGGAAGGCGCCGGGGCAGATCCGGCTCGTCCAGCAGGGCCCACAGGGCGGTGACCTGCTGTTCGACGCCGATGGTCCAGGCGCCGTGCCGTAGATAGTCGGTGAGTTGGGACTCGCGGCTGCCGACGGCGGCCGTCGGCCGGGCCGCCTCGCGTTCGCGCCGCATGCCGATGAGCGTGTGATGCATGCTTTCCCGCCAGACAGCGAGGAGTTCGGGCCGACCGTCACGGTCCAGGCCCCCGGCGATATCCACCAGAGCGCACGCGACGGGATCATCGCCGTTGTGGCCGTGCCCCGCGAGGACGCGGTGCCAGGCCCGGATGCGGGCCTCGGGCTCGTCCGGGCCCGCGGAGCCCGGTGCTGACGGTGCCTCCGAAGTCTCCGGCGCATCCAGGACGTTGTCGATCGCCATCAGCCAGAGGGTGAGTCTGGACACCTGGTAGCAGGTCTCCGCAGGCAACCACGGCGTGAAGAAGGCCGTTTGAAGGCACATCAAGGGTACGAGTGCGGGGTCCACGGGCAGCCCGAGCTCTTTGAGCCAGATCTCCAGCCGCGGCATATTCTGCAAAGCGGCAGAGCATGCATCCGCTATGGAGATGATCTCTTGGGGAGGGTGGCCGACGGGTAACGAGGTGTCCACGCCGTCAGGTTACGCCCCGCGCCTTCGCCGGCGGCCAGGCAACCCCGTACTGCGGCACGCAGCCGCAGGTCACGGCCGCCCGGACCGGTGCGTACGCCCGCAGCACGCTCGCCTCGCCGGCACCTGGCAGGGGGACGGCGCGCCGGGCCGCCATCCAGACCGATGAGTCACGCATACGCAGCGGGCGGCACGAGCGGAATCACCGGAACCAGGAGGAACAGAGGCCGGATGTCAACAGACCGTGGGGCACCGCCCTTACCGGACGCGGATATATCGCCCACACTCGCACCACGTGTCGGACGTGCGCTCGACCTCGCCACCGGACATGTTCTCGCCACCCAGCGCGACAACGGCTCATGGCTGGCCATTCCTGCCCCTCGCATCACCGAGACCGCACTGTGCACACTGGCCCTGGCCCGCTCACCACACCCCGGCGCCGTCCGAGCAGCCGGGCGGGGCAGGGCCTGGCTCGCAGACGGCGCCGTCCCGCAGGACCACCACCCGGTGGCGCAGGCCGTGGAGACCGCGCTGCTGTCCCTGGCCCTGGACACCGGCGGCCCCGTCGACGTGAGCCACCCCTCCTTCGCGGACCAGGCCCTGTCGGCCCGCGCCCGGCTCCTCCAGGCCATCGCCCTGCACACCGGCCGGGCGATCCGCAGCGACACCACAGCCGAAGCACTGCGCACCCTGCTGGCCACCGCGGTCGCAGCCGGAGGACAGCTCAAGCGCTGGACACAGGTGGAACTCTGGTCCACACACGTGCTGGTGGAGACCCACTTCGGCGACCGGACAGCCGCCCGGCGCACCGCTCGCAGGATCGCCGACCAGCAATCCCCCTCGGGCGACTTCTTCGCCAACCCCGTCACCACCGCTCTCGCGGCGCTCGCGCTCCAGGCCGTCGACCCCGACACGGCCGCCGCCCGCCGCTGCACGGATTACCTTCTCAGCAGCCAACTCCCGGACGGAACCTGGCGTTTCTCCACCAGCGACGTCTGGGACACCACCTTGACCGTTCGCGCCTTCCACGGCGCGGCTGCCTTCGACCGCCACGGGCTGCCGGCCGCCGTCACATTCCTGGTCGCGGCGCAGAACCCGGACGGCGGCTGGCCCTACCGCTCGGGCGTCGAGTCCGACAACGACACCACCGCGGCGGCCCTGATCGCGCTGAGCGGCGTGAGCGGCGCACCCGGCGCGACGATACGGGCCGGGCTGCGTCACCTGGCCCGCCAGCAGACGGCCGACGGTCTCTGGCGGACCTGGCAGTCCGCACAGGACCCACCGGTGGACGACGTGATCGCCCATGTCGTCACCGCACTGGACCGCCACCAGGGGCACCACCGCGTTCAACTGGCCACGGCGCGCCACTGGCTCGCCGAACGCCTCGTCGAGCGGGGCCGCTGGCACGCCGGGTGGTACCAGGGCCTGCCCTACGCCACCGCGGAGGTCCTGCCCGCCCTCGCCCCCGCAGCGCGCCAGGACGGCCATCCCGCCGCCCGCGCCCTGGCCGAAACCCGTAATCCTGACGGCGGTTGGCCCGTCGAGGCGGGCGGCCCGAGCACCCCTGCCGCCACCGGCCTGGCGCTCGCCGCCCTCGAACGGGGCGGCCTGCTCGCCGGGACATGCGAGGCAGGCGAGAAGAGCTGGGTGTCAGGGCTCGACTACCTCGTGCAGACCCAGCGCGAGGACGGCACCTGGCCGGGCGTACCCCTCATGTACGGCCCGCGACCGCTCCTCACGCACAGCCCCACCCACACCCACGCGTTCACCGTCGACGGCCTCTTCGCCGGACAGCGCCGACTGCGACGCGCTGCGGAGAGAGACGGGGCGGCATGAGGAGAATCGACGCACCGCTGACCGGCGGCCAGGGGCACCCCTGCGCCGACGCCCCTGTGCACGCCCCCGTCGCCCCCGGCCGCGTGCCGCTGGCCGGCCACGCCCCACGGATGCAACGGGACGCTCTGCGCTTCGTCAGCGGGCTGCGGCACCACGGACCGATGACGAAGATCTACATCGGACCGCGGCCGGTCCACATCGTCAACACCCCTGACCTCGTACGGGAGTTGCTGACCACGCACGCTCGTTCCTTCGACAAGGGCGCGATGTTCGACGCCCTGCGCGTGCCTCTGGGCGACGGGCTGATCACCGCCGCAGGCGACCGCCACCTGTGCCACCGCCGTCTGATGCAACCCGCCTTCCACCACGACCGGATCGCCCGCTACGCCCGCGTCATGTCCGAACGGTCCCGGGCGCGGGCCGCCGCCTGGGAACCCGGCACCACCCTCGATCTGGTGCCGGAGATCCACCGCCTGACCCTCGACATCCTGCTGCGCACCCTCTTCGCGGAACCTCACGACCCCGACCTGCGCACCGCCGTCAAGGACTGGCTGTCCGTCAAATACCACTCCATGCGGCTGGCCCTGTCCCCGCTGCACGCCTGGGCGGAACGCCTCCCGCTGGTGCCGGGGTGGCGCCCGCCGGATCCGGGACCGCTGCGGCGGCTGGTGGCCGTCCAACGCCGGATCATCGAGACCTACCGCGCCGACGGTCGGGACCGTGGCGATCTCCTGTCGATGCTCCTGCTGACCGGCGGCCCGCAAGGCTCCCTGACCGACGCCGAAGTGACCGACGAACTGATCACCCTCTTCCTGGCCGGTACCGGCACCGTCAGCGCGTCCTTGGCCTGGACGCTGTACGAGATCTCCCGCCGCCCCGAGGTCCAACGGCGGCTCCACGACGAACTCGACACCGTTCTCGCCGGACGGCCCCCCGGCTTCGATGACCTGCCCGCGCTGGTCTACACACGACAGGTACTGGCCGAGACACTGCGGCTGCACCCGCCCTCGTGGCTGCTGATGCGCCGCGCGGCACAGCAGGTCACCCTCGGCGGCGTACCGCTCCCGCCGGGCACCGAGGTGTTCTTCAGCCCGTACGCCCTGCACCGCGACCCGCAACTGTACGAGAACCCGGAGCATTTCGACCCCGAGCGCTGGCCGCCCGGCGCTGCCGCGAAGGCGCCGCGCCACACCTACCTGCCGTTCGGAGCGGGCAGCCGACTGTGCATCGGCGAGGACTTCGCCTGGACCGAACTGACCCTGGCAGTCGCCGCGTTCACCGCTCAGCGGCGCCTGACACCGGCCGGCACCACTCCCGTACGGCCCCTGGTCGGCACCGTCCTGCGCCCGGACCGGCTGCTGCTCACCTCGCACCCCCGCCCGAACTGACCGACCCCTCCCTTCCCCTTCCTTCCCGTTGCCAAGGAGCCGCACATGCCAGCGCACGCACAGCCGTCAGGCGACCCGGCTGCGCACCCCGGCCGGCTGCGGGACCGCGTGGCCCTGGTGACCGGCGGTGCCTCCGGGATCGGCGCGGCCTGTTCCCGGCGACTGGCCGCGGAGGGCGCTGCGGTGGTGGTCGCGGACATCGACGAGGACGGTGCGGCCCGGGTGGCCCGGCAGCTCACCGCGTCCGGCGGCACCGCCCTGGCCCGCCGGGCCGATGTCACCGACCCGGACAGCGTCGCCCGCGTCGTCGAGGAAGCCGCCGCCCTGCGCGACGGCCTGCACATCGCGGTCAACAGCGCCGGCTTCAACGGCCCCCTCAGCCCCCTGGCCGAACTCCCGCTCGCCGACTTCGACACCGTGATGAGGGTGAACCTGTACGGCGTCTACCACGCGATGCGCTGCCAGCTTCCGGCGATGGCCACCACAGGCGGCGTCATCGTCAACCTCGCCTCCATCGCCGCGCATGCGGCCTTCCGCGGCCACGGCCCCTACGCCGCCGCCAAACAGGGCGTCCTCGCCCTCACCCGCACCGCGGCCCGCGAATACGCCGACCACGGCATCCGCGTCCTGTCGGTATCGCCCGGCATCGTCGACACCCCGATGGTCACCGCACTCCCTCCCTCATCCACCGACGGTCTCCTCGCCTCCGTCCCTCTGCAGCGCACCGCCCAGCCGGCCGAAGTTGCCGCCCTCATCGCCTTCCTGGTGTCCGACGACGCCTCGTACGTGACGGGCAGCGACCATGTGGTCGACGGCGGCTACCTGGCCAAATAGGGGTGCGGGCCGCGGGGTGCGCGGTCGTTCGACGGAACCGTACGGAACTCGGCCCGACTCCCGGCGGATCGAGCGCGGCTGTCGCGTCCGCGCTCTCCACAATTAAGTCAGTCGCTTGACTGGATATCAGGGCAGCGCTTAACTGAGCGAAGTCGGGGGCCGCGTCTACGGAAGCCGTGCAGTGAGTGACACAGATGAGTGGGTGCCCACCGAGGGCCCAGGCCGGGGGAGTTGCCCGTGAGCGGCGGTCACCGCGAGACCTCGGTGCGGTGGTGGCGGTGACGGGCACCACGGCGAGGGCTGCCCGGATCTCCGCGACGCGGGAGCAGCTTCTCTCCGCGGCGGAGCGGCTGTTCGCCGAGCACGGAGTGGCGGCGGTCTCCAACCGTCAGGTCAGCGAGGCCGCAGGGCAGGGGAACAACACCGCGGTCGGCTACCACTTCGGCTCCAAGGGCGAACTGATCAGGGCGATCGTGCGCAAGCACAACGAGCGGATCGAGCAGATGCGCACGGAGATGGTGGAGCGGGCAAGCGGCTCCACCGACGTGCGCGACTGGGTGGCCTGCATGGTGGACCCCTTCGTACACCACATCGCCGGGCTCGGTGTGCCCTCCTGGTTCGGCCGCTTCTACGCGCAGATCGGGACCGACCCCGTCTACCGGGAGATCATGACGGACGAGTCACTCCACTCGCCTTCGCTGGTCCGAGCAGTCGTGGGCCTCAACAACTGCCTCTCCGGCCTTCCGCTCGAAGTGCGCATGGAACGCGGTGACATGACCCGGCACCTGGTGGTGCTCGTGGTGGCCGAAAGGGAACGCGCGCTCGCCGAGAGCGGCCCCACCGCACGGGCCTCCTGGCAGCAGACCGCGACCGGTCTGAACGATGCGATCGCGGGGCTCTGGCTCGCCGCTGTGTCGCAGCGACCGTGACGGCGGCCGAGCCCCGAACCGCTGAGCGGTTCCCGTAACCCTGGATATCGGACAAGCCGTACGCCCGGCCGGCTCGACCGCCGGCCTCTGCCCCCGCAGCACGCTCCCGGAGGCTCTCCGCTACTCCAACGACCCGGTGCCCGTACCCATCACGGCCACGAAAAGGAAGTGGATGCCCATGTCCGCCCCGCGCAGCACACCCGCCACCTCCGACTCCAACGCCCCGCAGCACCTCCCGTTCGACCCCGACGCCCTGCGGGCGCGCTACCGGGCCGAGCGGGACCGCAGGATCCGGCCGGAGGGCAGCGGGCAGTATCAGCGCCCCGTCGGCCGGTTCGCGTACTACGACGAAGACCCGTACGCCGAGCCGTTGCCCGCCCGCGAGCCGCTTCACGACCGGGTCGACGCCGTCGTGATCGGGGGCGGGTTCGGCGGCCTGCTCGCCGGCGCGCGGTTGCGGCAGGCCGGAGTGGACTCGATCCGGGTGATCGAGAAGGGCGGGGACTTCGGCGGCACCTGGTACTGGAACCGCTATCCCGGAATCCACTGCGACATCGAGTCGCACATCTACCTGCCGCTGCTGGAAGAGGTCGGTTACGTCCCGAAGTGGAAGTACGCACCGGGCGAGGAGATCCGGCAGCACGCGAAGGCGATCGCCCGTACCTTCGGCCTCTACCGGGACGCCTGCTTCCAGACCCAGGTCACCGAACTGCGCTGGGACGACAGCGAGTTCGAGTGGCTGGTGAGCACCGACCGGGACGACCGGATACGGGCGCGGTACGTGGTCACGGCGAGTGGCACGCTGAGTCAGGCGAAGCTCCCCGGCATCCCCGGGATCGAGACCTTCGAAGGGCACACGTTCCACACCAGCCGCTGGGACTACACCTACACCGGCGGTAGTGCCGACGGGAATCTGCACAAGCTCGCCGACAAACGCGTCGCGCTCATCGGGACGGGAGCGACGGCGATCCAGTGCGTACCCCATCTCGGCGCCGACGCACAGCAGTTGCTGGTCTTCCAGCGCACCCCCTCATCGGTCGATGTGCGCGGCAACCGCCCCACCGACCCCGACTGGGCCGCATCCCTCACCCCGGGCTGGCAGCAGCGGCGCAGGGACAACTTCCTCTCCCTCGTCACCGGCGGCCCGGCGGACCAGGACCTCGTCGACGACGGCTGGACCAGCAGCGCCCGCCTGCACCAGAAGCTGATCCCGACCGGCAACCACCGGGACCTGCCGCCCGAAGAGCGGGAACGCGCCGAGGAATTCGCCGACTTCCGGAAAATGACGGAGATCCGCGCACGGGTCGACGCCGTCGTCGATGACCCGGAGGTCGCCGAACTGCTCAAGCCCTGGTACCGCTACATGTGCAAGCGGCCCACCTTCAGCGACAGCTATCTCCAGACCTTCAACAGGCCCAACGTCACCCTGATCGACACCGCCGACAGCCACGGCGTGGAGGAGATCACCCGGAACGCCGTCGTGGTCGGCGGCACCGCCTACGAGGTCGACTGCATCATCTTCAGCACCGGCTTCGAGGTCGGCAGGTCAGGCATCACCTCCGGGCGCCTTCCCGTACACGGCAGGGAGGGCATCACCCTCACCGAGGCGTGGCAGAACGGCCCCCGGACGCTCCACGGCTTCTACAGCCACGGCTTTCCCAATCTCTTCCAGCTCGGGCCGCTCCAGAACGCCAGCGCCGTCAACTACGTTCACGTTCTCGACGAACAGGCCGTCCACGTCGCCGAAGTGGTGGCCGAGGCACGCAAGCGCGGCGCCCGGTACGTCGAGCCGACCGCGGAGGCCGAGAACGCGTGGGTCGCGAGGATCCATGAGAACGCCGTGGACGTGTACACCTTCCACGCCGAGTGCACTCCCGGCTACTACAACAACGAGGGCATGCCCAGGCAACGCGGCGAGTCCTTCGCCGACGGCCCCGTCGCCTTCCACTCCCTGCTGCGGGAATGGCGCGCCAACGGCGGCGTGCGCGAAGTCCTCGTCGACGCGGGCAAGGAGAGGGCCTGAAGATGGCGGGCCTGACGATGGGGGAGACAGCGGCAGGCCGACCCAGCCGATACGGCGCGGCCGTGCCCGATCCGGTCTCACACGGCCGCTGGGACGTACAAAGGCTCCTCGCGCCCAACCCGATGTGGGGCTCGAACGGGATCGCCTTCGGACCCGACGGGCGGCTGTACGCGGCACAGTTCCTGGCCGGCCAGATCAGCGCCGTGGATGTCACCACCGGGGAGACCGAGGTGGTGGTGGCGATGGACGGTCCGGTGCAGTCGCCCGACGACCTCGCCTTCGGCGCTGACGGCTCGATGTACATCGCCGACCTCGTACCGGGGAGAGTGTGGCGCCGCAGCCCATTCGGCGCCTGGACGCTCGTCTCCGACAAGGTGGAACTGCCGAACGGCATCACGTGCGTCGGCGACCGGCTCTTCGTCAACGAGATGAAGCCGGACGGCCGACTGCTGGAACTCTTCCCCGACAGCGGCGGCTCACGGGTGCTCACCGATGGACTCGCCCTGGGCAACGCGATGCAACTCGGCCCCGACAACCACCTGTACTACCCGCACATGGTGACCGGTCAGGTCTGGCGCATCCCGCCCGACGGCACCACGCCCGAGCTGGTCGCTGAGGACGTGCACGAACCGGTCGCGGTCCGCTTCGACCAAGGTGGCGTCATGCTCGTCCTGTCCCGGGGCCAGGCCGGCATCGTGACCCGTATCGACCTGCACGGAACGGGCTCCAGGGCCCTGATCACCAGCGGCCTCGCAGGGCTGGACAACGCGGCGTTCGACGCGGAGAACCGCATGTTCGTCTCCAGCTACGCCAGCGGCGGCATCACCGAGCTCCATCCCGACGGCCGGACACGGGAGATCGTCAGCCGCGGACTCGACGGCCCCTTCGGAGTGACCGTCGACCTTGCGGGCAGGGTGCACGCGGCCGACCACTACCGGATCGCCGACCCGGAACGCGGTGCCGCGGCAGCGGCCGACGACGGTCCCGCGCACGTCATCCGCCCGTTCACCCACGGCATCACCGCCAAGGACGGCCTCCTGCACCTCACCTCGCAGTACGGCGAAGTACGCACCTGCGATCCGGAACTCGGGACCACCCGCGTCCGCGCGAGCGGACTGCGCCGGCCCATGGGCATCTGCGCGCGGGCGGACGGCGGACTCATCGTCGCCGAGACGGACACAGGGCGGGTGCTCACCCTCGACGAGGGCGATGCTCTCACCGTGCTCGCCGAAGGGCTGGACCACCCCGTCGACGTGGCACTCGACGCCGAGGGGCGCTGCTACGTGAGCGACGACCACCTCGGGGCGGTGCTCAGGATCGACAACGGGCACGCGATCGTCGTCGCCGACGGACTCGATGCCCCGCAGGGACTGGTGATCATCGGCGACGAAGTGTTCACGGTGGAGACCGGCTCGCGGAGGCTGAGATCCCTCTCGCTCACCACCGGGGACCGCAGCGTCGAAGCCGAGAATCTGGCGGTCGGACGGCCGCCGGGGACCGCCCCGCGCACCCGACCCGCGCTCTTCACCCACGGAATGCCCGGCGTGCCGCTTCCGTTCGCCGGTCTCAGTGCGGCCCCCGACGGTTCCCTTCTCCTCGCCGCGAACGGAGAGGGCACCGTGCTGCGCCTGTCGCCCCGGGCCCTGCGGGCGGCCACGCCCGGCGCCGCGCCCGCCCAGGGCGGCCGGTCGCGCGAGGACGTCGGCTTTGTGTGAGGCCGGAGCACCCGTAGTCGGCTCAACCGGGCTCCGCACCCACATCCGCACCCACGTCACCTGAGCGCGTACAGGAGCGCTCGAACCCCAGGGAAGGGAATCGCCCATGACCCCCACCGGTCTGGCAGAACGCAGTGTCGTCGTCACCGGGGCCGCGTCGGGTATCGGCCGGGCCACGGCTCTGAGGTTCGCGGAAGAGGGCGCCAAGGTGCTGATCGCCGACCTCAACAGGGCAGGCGCCGAGAAGGTCGTACGCGAGATCGAGGAGGCAGGGGGCACCGCCCTCGCCGTCATCGGTGACCTCAGCGACCAGCACGTCGTGGACGTAGTCGTCGAGCAGGCTGTCGCGGCCTTCGGCGGGCTGGACGTCCTGGTGAACAACGCCGGGATCATGGACCGCATGTCCGCCCTGGACGAGACCGGTGACGACGAGTGGGAGCGCGTCATCCGGATCAATCTGACCGCGCCCTTCCTGCTGACACGTGCCGCTCTGCCGCACATGCTCGCCGCCGGGCACGGCTCGGTCCTCTTCACCGCTTCCGAGGCCGGCCTGCGGGGCGGCGCGGCCGGCGCCGCCTACACCGCCGCCAAACACGGCGTCGTCGGCCTCGTCAAAAGCCTCGCCGTCATGCACCGCAAGCGGGGCATCCGCGCCAACGCCATCGCCCCCGGCCCCACAGCGACCAACATCCAGGTCGGTGCGGCCCCGGGGGCACAGGGCCCGGCCGTGATCGGCGAGTTGATCGGCGCGAACATCGGCAGACTGGGCAGCGCAGAGGAACAAGCTGCCGCTCTCGTCTTCCTGGCCTCCGATGCAGCCGCGTTCATCAACGGCGCCATCCTCCCGGTCGACGACGGCTGGGCCGCCGTCTGAAAAGGGTCGCAGCGCGTCGTACCGGATCGCTGCCGGCCGGTCCGTACTCCGCTTCGGGGGCGCGGTGCGCGGATCACCTGGCTGACGGTGCCGGTGACGGCCGTCGTGGTGTTCGTGGTGATGCCGCCCCCGGGCCCGCCTCATCGAACCCACCGACGCCGGCACCGAGGCCGTCAACCGCTGTCTCGCCTTCCTGCTCGGCTGGTTCACCGACGCCCTGGCCGACTGGCCCCGACAGGACCACGACGACCTCGTCCGCCTACTCGCCCGCTTCGCCGACGACGTGACGACCCGACTCGCCCTACCCGACGCCGAGGAGAGCTGAGCCGCCGCTTCCACCGGCGAACCCGCCCCGCCCCCTCGGTCCCACGCCCCGCCGCCTGGTCGCCGACGGCCGCATCGTTGGCCTCGTCCTGGACAGGATCGCCGTCGATGGGACGATCAATCGAAGCACCGGAGGCGGAGAAAGCCGCCTGACGCTCACCGGCCGGCGGAGGCCGAGGCCGGTGAGCGCGGTGCCTGACGCTGTCGGTGCGTCAGACGGTCGGCCTCTGCACGGCGGTCGGCGTGGTCGGCTTGGCGGCGAGCAGCGCAGTGATCTCATCGGCGAGGTGCGGGCCGAGTTCGCCCCAGCCGTCCTTGTAGCCGTAGACGCCGGCCAGGGTGCGGGCGTCGTAGTCGCCGTTCATGATCTCGATGTCGGTGGCTGTGATGAGCGCCGGGTGGGCGACGCCGACGGCTGCCGAGACCTTGATCAGCTCCTTGCGCAGGGTGCGCAGGTAGACAGCGGCCCGGGTGGCCTTCGATGTCGGGTCGAGGCCGCGGGCCAGGCGCGGGTTCTGGGTGGCGATGCCGGTGGGGCACTTGTCGGTGTGGCACTTCTGCGACTGGATGCAGCCGATCGACAGCATCGCCTCACGAGCCACGTTGATCATGTCGGCGCCCAGAGCGAAGGCGACCGCGGCGTTCTCGGGCAGGCCGAGCTTGCCGGAGGCGATGAAGGTCAGGTCGTCGGTCAGTCCCAGCTCGGCGAAGGTGCCGTAGACCCGGGAGAACCCCATCCGGAAGGGCAGCGACACCGAGTCGCTGAAGATCAGCGGTGCCGCTCCGGTGCCGCCCTCGCCGCCGTCGATGGTCACGAAGTCGACACCACGGTCACCACGCGCCATCAGCGTGGCCAGCTCCTGCCAGAAGCCCATCTCTCCCACCGCGCTCTTGACCCCGACCGGCAGACCGGTCTCGGTGGCGAGCAGTTCGACGAAGTCGAGCATCGAGTCGACGTCGCTGAACGCGGTGTGCCGCGACGGGGAGGCGCAGTCCTTGCCGAGCGGGATGCCGCGGATCTCGGCGATCTCCGGGGTCACCTTCGCGGCCGGCAGCATTCCGCCCAGCCCAGGCTTGGCGCCCTGGGAGAGCTTGATCTCTATCGCCTTGACCGGGGCGCCGGCGACCACATCCTTGAGCTTGTCGATGTTGAAGCTGCCATCCTCGTTGCGGCAGCCGAAGTACGCCGTACCGATCTGAAGGACGAGGTCGCCGCCGTTGCGGTGGTACGGCGAGAGGCCGCCCTCTCCCGTGTTCTGCATCGTGCCCGCCAGCGCCGCCCCCTTGTTGAGCGCCGTGATCGCCGCGCCGGAGAGCGAACCGAAGCTCATCGCCGAGATGTTCACCACGCTCGCCGGCCGGAACGCCTTGGCGCGCCCGCGCGGCCCGCCCAGCACCTTGGCCGAGGGCAGCGGAGCCTGCGGGTCGTGCATGTCGGGCAGCGTGCCGGCGAACGTGCGCTGCTTCAGGTACGCGTGCCCCTGCATGTGCTCAACGTCGTTGTCGGTTCCGAACCCGAAGTAGTTGTTCTCCTCCTTCGCCGACGCATAGATCCAGGTGCGCTGGTCCCGACTGAACGGGCGCTCCTCGTCGTTGGAGGTCACTATGTACTGCCGCAGCTCCGGCCCGATCGTCTCCAACAGGTACCGGGCGTGCCCGATCACCGGGAAGTTCCGGAGCAACGCGTGCTTCTTCTGGACAAGGTCACGGGCGGCCACCAGCGCCAATGCTGTTGCGGTGGCCGCGGCGATGCTCCGGGCGCGCATGAACGTACCTCTCCTCGATGCTCGACTCCATCGCCATGCGGTGGACGTCGTCGTGTCGTGTAGGGCGTTGGGCGGCGGACACGACGAAGCAAGCGGGCGTCAGCGCCCGCCGGAGAACGCAAGATGATGCTAGAGGCCCGCGCGGACAGGCGTGGGGGCAGGGTCGTCGGGTGGGGCGGTTGTCCAGCGGGGAGTTGTCCAGACGCGTCGGATCGGGCTACGCACCGCCCCTGTCTGCACGTCCTTACGTCCTTACGGCTCTTGGCTATCTGGGGCGAGGAGCGCCGAATCGTCCTTGCAACGGTGCAGGAGACCGGCTGGTGTCGTTCTGGCATTACGCTCCCGAGACCGCAACAAGGGGGGCGCATGTCCGCACTGATAAGCAAGCAGAGCCTGGAAGTTGACGTAGCCCACCACGGATTCTGTTTCCAGGAATCGGACGACTTCGCCGTTCCCGTCCCCTTCGCCGACGGTTTCGTCCAGGACCGGTTCCTCAACGGGCACGAACGGCGCATCGATCTCTTCAGCGCAGGCCATACGCACACTGCGCAGGTCTCGGTCGAGGTATGGGATGCGGCTCCGGCACCGGATCCGTCCACGGGCTGGGAGTGCGATGCGCGGGCCGAGATCGAGACAACGAGCGGGGAGTTGGCGATCTGGGCCATGACGCTGGGGCGCGCCGATGAAGTGGTGCACCTGGCGGACGAGGGCGGACGGTGGAACGTCAGGGTGCGCTGCACAGGCCGGGAGGAGGTACGGCGCGTCACGGAGGCCGGAGGAGACGCCGAAGGTATCGAGCGGTACGTGATCTAGTTCTGGCCGGTGGGTGCGGACCCGTATCGACAGACCGCCGTCGGAAACGCGGCGAGGGCCACAGCCGCGGTCTGGACCGGAACGGGCAACCCTTTGGCGGTATCGACATCAATTCGTCCCTCCGCACGACACAGCAGCGGTTAGCAGGGGCCGTCCTCCCGACAACATGCCGGTCCACACCGGGATATGAGCAACAGAGCCCCCTGCTATGGTGCGCCGATGTCATCGATCAGGCAGTTCCAAGTCACCTTCGACTGCGCAGAACCTGAGCGCGTCGCTCGTTTCTGGTGCGAGGTGTTGGGGTACGTCGTGCCGCCGCCACCGGAGGGGTTTGCCACTTGGGACGCTTACGATCGCTCGCTGCCTCCTGAGCGTCAGGGGTCAGCGTTCGCCTGCATCGATCCGTCAGGTGTGGGCCCGCGGCTGTTTTTTCAGCGCGTTCCCGAAGGCAAGGTCGTCAAGAATCGGCTGCATCTTGACGTGCGGGTCGGCACCGGACTCGTGGGTGAAGAGCGCCTGGCCGCGCTTGAGGCCGAATGCGTACGACTGGTCGCGCTCGGCGCGGTACGTGTGCGACTTCTGCGTGCTGATGGCGTCTATGAGTCGTGCATCGTGATGCAGGACATCGAGGGCAATGAGTTCTGTCTCGACTGAGCATCCTCCGAGACGGCGAGGTGGGAGCCGTCTCCCTTGGGCTTCCTTTAAAGGTGGTCCCGTATGGGGCGGGAGTTGTCCCGTGAGGGCGCCCGGAGCCGGGCAGGCAGCCCCCGGCTCGGGTTCAGCCGGTCCCGCCGCCGCCCAGGGTGTGCCGTTGCATCAGGCGGGAGATGTCCTTTCCGGTGACGATCCCCACCAGGTGCCCCGTGTCCACGACGAGGATGCGTGCCCCGGTTCGCAGGCTGAGCTTGTCGAGGGCCTCGCTCAGCAGGTCGTCCGGAGCGGCGACCGCGCACTGGGACAGCGGGGTCGCGACCTCGCGTACGCGCAGCGTCTCCCGGCGAGCTCCCGGTAGCGCGGCGAGTCTGCGGAGCTGCACGATTCCGCTGGGACGTCCTTCGAAGTCGAGCAGCGGCAGAGCGGAATGGCGGGCGTGCACCGCCACCTCGTCGATGAAGCGCTGGGCGGTCAGCCAGTCGGCGCCGGTGGCCACCGGGCTGGACATGGCATCGGCCACCCGCACTCCGTGCAGCGCCGTGTGGAGAGTGGAGCGCCGTCGCTCCGAGGCGGCGCCGAGCATGATGAACAGGCCGACGAAGACGAGCCACAGCCCGCTCTGCGCACCGCGCAGTACGGAGATCCAGCCCAGGGCCACCAGCAGCACGCCGATGACCTGGCCGCCCCGGGAGGCCGCCAGATCGGCGCGTTCCCGGTCTCCGGTGCGCCACCACAGCACCGCCTGCATCACGCGTCCGCCGTCGAGCGGCGCGGCGGGCAGCAGGTTGAACACGCCCAGCAGCAGATTCGCCCAGCCGAGCCATACCAGGACGACGGCGGGCACCGCCCAGCCGGACAGCCTGGCCAGCCCGATGCCCGCTCCGAGCGCGGCGCCGCCGATGACCAGGCTGGTGAGCGGCCCGCTGACCGCGACCGCGAGGGCGGACGGGGCGGTCTGCGGCCGTCCCATCCGTGTCACGCCGCCCAGCGCCCACAGCGTCACGTCCTGCACCGTGATCTTCTTCCTCCTGGCGGTCGCGGCGTGGGCCGCCTCGTGGAGCAGGAGGCTGCCCATGAGCAGCGCGGCGCCCGCGACACCGGCGAGGGCGTACACGGCGTCCGAGCGGCCCGGGAGCGAGAGGGGGAGGACCTGGTGGCCGAGCGCGTACGCGAACAGGAACACCAGCAGCGGCACACTCCAGTGCATCCGCAGCGGTACCCCGACAACATGTCCGATACGGACCGAGCCGTTCATCGTCGTCTCCCGCAGGACCCGGCATCCGGTCCATCCGGGCAGGGACCTCGCGACCTGCACTCCGTGAACCGACCTGCTCGCCATTCACCACAATTGTCGCTCTCGCGCTCCCTCCGCCGGCAGTCGGCGGGTACCGGATGGCTGGATCTAGGCTGGACGTACGGACCGGGCGTGCGGAACCGGACGTACGGCCTGCGCCGGGCGTGTGGACGGCGCTGTGGGAGGTGTGCCATGGGGCGGAGCCACCACTTCCACCTGGATGAGGGCGGCCACTCGATCACCGTGAACGTCGGGCGCGGCCGGGACGGGGAGATTGAGCTGCTGGTCAACGGCAAAGTGATCGGGTACCAGCAGAAGCACGGCCCGGGGATGACCCTGCTGACCGGCGAACTGCCCGACGAGCCCGTCCGCCCGTTCCGGGTCCGGGTACGCGAACCGCGCCTCGTGCCGACCGGGCCCAGATGCACGCTGGAGCTGGCCGGCGGCCCGGAGCAGCCGATGCCGGAGCGGTCCGAGCGGCCCGTGTCGTGAGCCCCGGGGCGCCGCCTGCCGGTGAAGCGGGGGGGCGGCGGCGCGCCGGCGCTGTACCGCCTCTGCTATCTGGGGTCATTCCCGTGCCGGTGGCGCCCGCAGCCGCTACTGGTCACGGCGGCGGCGCGACGGAGTCCGCCGATGCCGGGCGTGCTGGATCGCGCCGGTCTGCAATCGCCACAGGGAGGCGTACAGTCCGTCGCGTTCGAGCAGGGTGTGGTGGGTGCCCTTCTCCGCCAGGAAGCCGTTCCTGTCCATGACGTAGATCCGGTCCGCGTGGCGGATGGTGGACAGACGGTGGGCGATGACGATCAGCGTCCGGCCCTTGGCGAATCCGCGCAGTGTGCGCTGGACGGCGGCTTCGGTCTCGTTGTCCAGGGCTGAGGTCGCCTCGTCGAGAACCAGGATCGGTGGGTTCTTGAGGAAGGTGCGGGCCAATGCGATCCGCTGCTTCTGGCTGCCGGAGAGTCTGGCCCCGCATTCCCCGATCAGCGTGTCGTACCGCGCGGGGAGCGCTTCGATGAATTCGTCCGCCGCGGCCATCCGCGCGGACCTGACGACCGCGTCGTGGCCGGCGTCGAAGCTCCCATAGCGGATGTTGTCGCGAATCGTGCCGTCGAAGAGGAAGGCGTCCTGAGTGACGAAACCGATGGTGTTTCGCAGGTCTTCGAGGCTGAGGTCCCGGATGTCCTGCTGGTCGAGCAGGACGCGTCCGGACTGGGGGGCGTGGAACCGCATCAGGAGCTTGGCGACGGTGGTTTTCCCGGCACCGGTGGCGCCCACGATGCCGGTGGTCCGGCCGGGTGGGATGCGCAGCGACAGATCACGGACGGCTGGCGGGCACCCCGGGTAGGAGAAGGTGACCCGGTCGATGACCACCTCGCCCTTCACCTGACGGGCGTTCAGGCGGCGGCCGTTGACGTCCGGCTCCACGGGCAGTTTCCCGAGTCGCTCCACCCGGTCGACGGCGGCCACGGCCCGTTGGTACTGCTCGACGGTGTTGCCGAGCGTGGTGAGTTTCCAGACGACGTACTGCGGCAGGCCCACCAGCGCGTTGAACACTTCGAGCGCGAGCGCGCCGCTCAGCACCGTATTGCCTCCGAGGAGGATGGTTCCCATGTACGACGTGGCGGCGCAGACGTGCACGCTCTGGGCGTACCGGGCGGCGGTGCGGCCGGTCCGGTGGCTGCCTCGGCGGTAGTCGTCGCTCAACTCCCGGATCCGGGCGGCCTCGTACTCCTCGGTGCAGAAGCTCTTGACCGTGGCGCTCGCCTCCAGGCTGTTGGCCACCTGGCTGTTCAGTCGCGCCTTGCTGTCGGCGGACGCCGCGTATCCGGTGGCCGAGCGTTTTTGATGACGGAGGGACAGCCATACGACGAGCGGGACCGGCAGGATGGCGACCCAGGCGATCTGGGGTGCGAGGAGCACATAGGACGGGACCATGATGAGGAGACAGGCGACCAGTTGGAGCACCTCGTGCGGACCGGTGGCGAGGAAGCTGCCGACCTGGTGGACGTCCTCGGTGAGTACACCGGCTATCCGCGTGGTCCGCTCGCTCTCGAGCCGGCCGAGTTCCAGCTGCTGTACGTGCGGGTGGATTGCGGACCGCCACTCGTGTGCCACTTTCTCGCCCAGCGCCCGCCAGGAGGTGGCGGCGCCGTACGACAGGGCCGTCACCGTGGCGCGCAGGAGGGCCGCCGCACCGGCGAGGGTCCACAACTGCGCATCGGCGCTGCCCAGTCCGAGGCTGGACAGCATCGGCATCCCGCCCCGGAAGAGCACCACGAGCATCCAGCTGATGAGCAGGTAGACCATGATTTCGGTGACCTGGGCGGCCACCGAGAGCGCGGACGCGAGGGCGAGCTTGCCCTTGTGCCGCTGGGCGATCCGGGCGAGGACCCGTCGCTGCGGCGGAGCGGCGTCGGCCGGGGATGTGCCGGTATCGCCCGGGTCGTTGGGTCTCCGCCGGATGCGGCGGACGAGGAGGGCTGCCGCTCCGGCGACCGCACCCGGACGCAGTTCGACCGGCCCCTCGGCCTGCCGCGGGCTGCCGCGGCCATTCCCGTTCCCCAGCAGGCCGGGAATCCGCAGGAGCGCCTGCCGGAGATGAGCCTTCACCGCTCTTCGGCTGACCGCGGGGTCATGGGAAATGAGAACTTTTCCGGTCACCGGACTCGTCTGTACGGCGGTGATTTCCGGGGTCTCGCGGAGCAGATCGGCGAGTGACGCGGCGGCCCGTGGGCGCCCTAAGAGAATGGCGACGTGCCAGCGTTGCCGGCCAGCAGCTACCGACCTGGGCCGGATCTTCGTGCGCAGTTTCCGCGGGCCTGTTGCGGGGGACATGGGAGACGACATCAGAAAAACACCGGTCCTCAACTTCGCGGATACCCTGTGGCGCTGCGGCGGAATGCCACAGTGCGGTTCGGAAGGGCAGCGGAGTCCTTTTGCGTGGGACTGGCCATGGATGACCGACCGGGTCTTGTTCTCGTGGTGTCGGCGCTTCCCTTCCCGTTGTCGATCTCGGCGGTGATCATTTCAGTGGTCACCTCGGCGGCGATGTTCTGGATTACCTTGCGGAATTGTGTGCGGGCCTTTTTGCCTCCTGGAGCTTGTCCGTGAATTCTTGTTGTCCGACCGCAAGGGGCTTCGCGGCGCCTCGCCTCCCCAAGGGCTTCGCGACGCGCGTGTCGCCGTAGGGCGGCTCTCATGGAGGCGTAAAGGTCGCACCACGCGAAACGCGAGAGTGATGAATCGAGCGAGGCTCTGCGGTGCTACGTGATATCGCCGTGCCGTCGCCAGGAATGAATTCTTGATCTTCCGGCAGGTGAGGGCCGCGATTCATCGTAAGTGGAATTTGGCGCAATGGCAATGGATTTCCCTTGGTCGGCAAAGAAGGATTATGTGACCAATTTGTGTGACTGAAGTGCAGTCTGGGGGAGTGTCTATTGATTGATTCCCGAGTGGTATTTCCGGTCGGGGAGTGTGGCGTATTGAGGGGTGCGTTTGATTGAAGCCGGCCCACCGCCTACGGCCGGGCTCTGCTGTGCCCGTTCCGTGACGTGATCGGCACCGGCCCGCGGTCCGCACACCGCTATCGTCGGGCCCATGATCGTATGGCTCAACGGCACCCACGGGGCAGGCAAGACGACGACCAGTGCACTCGTGCAGCCGCTCCTCGCGGATTCACGGGTGTTCGACGCCGAGAAGGTCGGCGTCACGCTCATGGACATCACACCCGGGCTGCCGGAAACGGACAACTTTCAGCACTGGCCGCCGTGGCGGCCACTCGTGGTCGAGACCGCCCGCCGGGTACTCGACTACACCGGCGGCACCCTGGTGATGCCGATGACTGTCCTGGTCGAGCAGTACTGGCGCGAGATCAGCGAGGGCCTCGCCCAACATGCCATCCCGGTACGGCACTTCGTCCTCCACGCCGACCAGGACACCCTCCGCGGACGCATCGCGGGGGACACCGTTCTCGGCCCCAACTCCCCGTTCCGTCTCAGATACCTTGAGCCCTATGCCGAGGCGGCACGCACATGGCTGCACAGCGAGGCCGAGGTCGTCGACACCACGCACCTCACGCCCGCCCAGGCCGCCCTGCAGATCGCGGAGGCCGTCAAGGGCTGAGGCTGCTCGGGGCCGGGCCGGGCTGTGCTGTGAACGGCCGCGGGCCCGGCCGTAATTCCCTCGCCCTGGCCGCGGGGCAACGCTGCACTGGCGCCGGACACCACGAGTCGTGGTGCCGGTATCGCGAGGAGGCAGCGGCGGCAATGGAGATCCGAACCACGACCGATGAGCACCTCGACGTCTTCGTCGACACCGTCCATGCCGCGTTCGGGCGCTTCCCGGAAACCCCGGTCGAGGGCGGCGGGCTGTGGTGAGCGGCGACACCGACTGGCTCTGGGTGCGGCTGCTGGACGTCCCGCGTGCGCTGACCGCGCGCGGCCACCCTCGCTGACGCACTCTTCCGTGCCGAGCGCTCCCCGCACTGCCTGCACTGGTTCTGAACGTGCGCTCGCCGATCCCGCGGCGCCGGGGGCGACGTACGGCAGGAAGAGTACGTCGAGGGCGCAGGTCCCGCCGTCCCGGCGTCGTGCGACGGCCGTGAACGGGAGGGGGTTCAGGCGGGGAGGCTCTCGGCGTACAAGGCGGTCAAGGCGGCCCAGTGGCGTTCGTCGGCGGCCTCGTCGTAGGTCGGGTTGTCCGGCACCGCGAAGCCGTGCGCGGCGGGGTAGGTCTCGATGGTGTGCTGCACGCCGGCGGCGGTGAAGGCGTGTTCCAGCCGCTCGTGCTGTTCGACGGGGAAATGCTCGTCGTTCTCTGCTGCCGCCACGTGGACGCTCGCGCTGATCCGGTCGGCCAGCAGGTGGGGGCTGTCCGGGTCGTCCGTGGCGGCGAGTTGCCCGCCGTGGAACGACGCGGCGGCGGCCACGCGCTCCGGATGATGTCCGGCCACGATCAGCGAGATCCGGCCGCCCATGCAGTAGCCCGTGGTGCCCACGCGGCTTCCTGACACCTCCGGGCGGTCGGCGAGGAACGTGAGGAACGCCTGCGCATCGCGGACGATCGCGTCCCCGGTCAGGCTCGCCATCAGGGACATCAGGCGCTCCCGCTCGGCGGCATCGTTGAACACCGAAGGGATGTCGAAGGGGGCGTATCCGCCCGTCCGGTAGTAGACATCGGGCAGGAGCACGGTGTAGCCGAGCCCCGCGAGCCGATCCGCCATGGCAGCGAAGGTTTCCCGTACCCCGGCGGCGTCGGGGTAGAGAATCACCGCAGGACGGCTGCCGGGATCCGACGGCGTGTGCAGCGTCGCGGCGCACACGCCGTCCTCGGTCGGCACGGTGACATCTGCTCTGGGCATCCGGACTCCTGGTGTCGAACAGTCGAACAATGGTGGCTTCTGTTCTACTGCACGGAACGGGCTTCCGGCATCCCGTCCGGGCTTTCCCTGCTGCTCCACGGCGCTCGGACCACGTCCCGAACCCGGTCGTCCGGTAGGGGAATTGGGCGACGTCAGGACGGGCCCGAGGCCGCCGTGGCGCACCCGCACCTGCTGTGGCGCCCTCCGTGTACCTGGCTGAGCGTGGTGGGCCGGGCGGCGGCGGTCCGCGTGCGGGTGGCTGTGCCCGCGGCCGACTCGGCGTCGTGGATCCGCTTTCCGGCTGCCAGGGTCAACAGCACCTGCGTCTCACCGATCTCCTTCACCGGAACCCGTGTGACATCGCGGTCGAGGAGGACGAGGTCGGCGGCCTTCCCCGGCGTGAGCGTCCCGGTCTCGCGCTCCAGGTGCAGTTGGTACGCCGAACCCGCTGTGTGCATGCGCAGTGCGGAGGCCCTGGAAAGTCCCTCCAACTCCGGGTAGAGCGCGCCCTGTTCGGCCACGTTGCCCTCGCGGTCGATGGCGGTGCGGATCTGGTTGAAGGAGTCGAGCGGGTCCACCGGCCAGTCCGAACCACCGGACAGCGCGGCTCCGTTGCGCTGCAAGCTGCGTGCCGGGTACATCAGCCGGTGGCGGTCCCGGCCGATGTACGGGAGGAGGGCCTCCATCGTCCATACGTCGCGCATGGCCCACTGCAACTGCATGCACGCCAGGACACCGAGGCGGGCGAAGCGCCGGTAGTCGTCGGGGTGGACGAGCTGGAGGTGGGCGATGGTGTGCCGGCGGTCGCGGCGCCCGTTGGCGTGGACTGCCGCCTCGAAGCCGTCGAGCGCGGTGCGTACCGCGCGGTCGCCGATGGCGTGCGCATGCAGCTGCCAGCCTGCGCGGTCCAAGGCGGTCGCGAGGCGACCGTAGTCGGTGGACGAGATGTAGAGGTCGCCTCGGTTGTCGGTCGGCTTGCCGTGCTCGTCGAGGTAGGGGTCCAGCAGCGCCGCGGTCTGTGCCGGATACTCGATCACCCCGTCCAGGAAGGTCTTGGCGGTGCCGAAGCGCAGGCCGGGCACCTCGCCGTATTTGCTGCGCAGCCCTTGTACGTACGCGAGCGCGGCGGCCGGGTCCTTGACATGGTCGGCGTCGAGCCGTAGCGCGGCAACGATCCGCTGTGGCAGGCGGCCGTCGCCGGCCAGGCCCGCGTAGGTGGCGAGGCCGTCGGCCTCCACGAAGGCGTCCATGAAGGTGGTGATGCCGTTCGCGGCGGCCTGGGACAGGACCTTGGCGGCTGCGTCGCGGAGCGCGGTATCGGATGGCGGGGGGATCAGGCGGCGTACGAGGTCCTCGGCTGTGTCCTTGAGCAGACCGGTCGGCGTGCCGTCCGCGCCGTGCACGATCTCACCGCCGGCCGGGGCGGGGGTCGTCGCGGTGATCCCGGCGAGGTCGAGGGCGCGTTGGTTGACCCAGGTGTTGTGGGCGTCGCTGCCGAGCAGGGCGATGGGGCGGCGGGTCGGCAGGGCGTCGAGGATGCGGTGGTGGGTCTCGGTGCCAGGCGGCAGGCCCACCGGGTTCCAGTCCGCCACCACCAGCCAGCCGTCGGGCTCATGGCCGGCGTCGGCGTCGAGAAAGCCGCGCAGGGTCTCCTGGAGCTTGGCCACGGTGAACGACCCGTTTTCCAGGGACGGGATGAGGGATCTTGAGGCCACGTCCATCGGGTGGGCGTGGGCGTCGATGATGCCGCTCATGACGGTGTTGCCACGGCCGTCGACCACCTCGGTGTCACGGCCAGCGAAATGGCGTATCGCCGCGGACGGCCCGGTCGCGAGCACGGTGCCGTCGCGCCCGACCGCCACCGCTTCCTGGATGTGGTCGCCGCGCACGCCGGTCAGCACCCGGGCGTGGTGCACGACGAGGGCGGCCGAGCGGCGTCCGGCTGCCCGCGCCGGTCCGGAGGCGGCGGCGGGTGCGGCGGTGGCCAGGGCCGCGGTGGTGCCCGTGGCGACGGCGGCGGTGAGGAGGTGGCGACGGGACAGGTCGGTGCTCATGGCTGCTCCCACAGGCTCGGCAAGGGGTGGTCAGAGGGGGTAGGGGGAGTGGTTACGGAGCACCTTCGGTGATTAATTGCGTAATCACCAGCGGCTCCGGGCGGGCGATATCGACCGTGAATCGCCACCGCGGGTACGGATTCCGTACTCTCTGCCAGGTGCCCCGAGTGACCATCGCCGATGTGGCCCGCGCCGCAGAGGTATCCACCGCCACTGTGTCCAACGCCCTCAACTGCACCGGCCGGCTGGCCGCTTCGACCCGCGCCCGTATCCGGACCGTCGCCGCCGCCATGGGCTACGGCGACGCGGTCGCGCCGCGCACCCTCGGTCTCGCGGTGACCACCTACGGGACGCGTCCGTGGAACTACGCGCACGTGCCGTACTTCGCCCAGGCCATCAGCGCCGCGACCGCCGCCGCCCACGAGCGCGGCTACGCCCTCATCACGCTGCCCGCCGCGCCTGACGAGGCGGTGTGGCCGTCCGTCGCGGTGGCCGGGGTGCTCGTTCTGGACAGCCCAGCCGACGACCCGGTCGCGCGGACGCTGCGTGCGCGCGGCCTGCCGCTCGTCTTCGACGGACGGCCCGGCCCTGCCCACCCCCGCGAGACCTGGGTCGACAACGACCACCCGGCCACCACCCGCGAGGTCCTCGACCACCTCACCGCACAGGGCGCCCGCCGCGTAGCCCTGATGGCGGGGCCGGGGGATGAGCACTACACCCGCAGCTGCCTGTCGGCCTACGGTGCCTGGTGCGCCGAGCAGGGCGTCACACCGCGGACGATCCCGCTGGCCGACGACGACGATCAGGGCCACGCCCTGGACGCTCTGCTGTCCGGCGCGGATCGTCCCGATGCGATCTACGGCATCTACGACCCTTGCGCCCGAAGGGTGTTGACCGCCGCCGCGCGTGGCGGCGTACGCATCCCCGACGACCTGCTGCTCGTCTGCGCCAGCGAGGACCCCGCGCTGGCCGTCGCCGACCCGCCGGTGTCCACGGTGTCCCTGGTCCCACGGCACACCGCGGCCACCGCGATCGCGGCCCTGGTGGATCTCGTCGAGCGGCCCGACCGCCCTCCGGCGCCGACCGTCGTCCCGGCCCGGCTCGACATCCGCGCCTCGTCGACGCGCCCCGCCGTCTGACGTGGGCGGGCAGTCGCCGTCGGTCACGTCACGTTCTGGGTCGCCCTCGGCCACGCGGGGCCGGGTGGCCGGCTGCCCGCCACCCGGCCCGCCCGCCTCACCGACGCTCCCGTCACCCAGGCCACCCCCACCGGCGGGGCCCTGCGCTACTCCGAGGATGTGTTCATCGGCTGGCGGGTGAGGTCATGAGGCGCCGCGTCGAGGACGGTGTCGTCGAGGACGGTGTCGAGGAGAGCGCGGGAGGTGTTGAGGGCCTCGATCTCGCGGGTCATGCGCTCCCGTTCGCCCCTGAGCTGGCCAACGAGGTCGGGGCAGGTGGGTGCGAGACGGCCGCTGTCGTCGCGGATGCAGGGGAGGACCTGGGCGATGACGGCGGTCGACAGCCCGGCCGTCAGCAGGCAGCGGATGCGGCGCACGGTCTCCAGGTCCGCTTCGCTGTACTCGCGGTAGCCGCTGGGCAGACGCTCGGGAGCGAGGAGGCCCTGCTTCTCGTAGTAGCGCAGCGAGCGTTCGTGCACACCGGTCCTGTGGGCCATCTCCTTCATCCGCGAGGCGATCGTCTCCAGTCGGCTCGACGACTTGACTCTGACACCGGTGTCGGAGTTTAGCGTTCCTGGCATGGCATCTGAACAGGCATTTCTCCCGTCGCACCGCTACCGGCTCGATGTCGACGTACGCGGCAGCGGCCCCGCGCTGCTGCTCGCGCACGGTGCGGGCGGCGGCATCGAGGGCAACTTCGGTCTCGTTCTCGACGATCTGGCACGGGACCACACGGTGATCGGCCCGTCCTACCCGGGCGTGGGCCGCACGCAGATCCCCGACGCGCCGCTCGACCCCGACACCCTCGCCGACGCACTCGTGGCCGCGGCCGTCGGGCACGGACACGGACAATTCACCGTGGTCTTCAGCGCTCGAAGTTCCAGCGTACGGGCGTTCAATGCCCCTGTGTGCGAGGGACGTTGAGCGTTTCAGGATCTGGCCTGCCTTGCCCCTGGGCGTACCGGATCCGCTTGCGCCGGTCGGCGCCGTTGCGAAAAAACAGTGGGTGATTACCTGGACACGTCATGCGCGCAGTAAGTTGAACCTGCGCTTACATGAGCAGCTGAGGGGAATGCGTCGTGGCGGAATCGCGGAATCTGGCGGCACGGATTCGCCGACTCCGGCGGGCGTCCGGTATGTCGCAGTCGGCGCTGGCGGGGGATGACCTGTCCCCGAGCTACGTATCGCTGCTGGAGGCCGGTAAGCGGATTCCCTCCGCCGAGGTCCTGCGGCAGTTGGCCAAGCGGCTCGGCTGCGCCCCCGAGCATCTGCTCGACTGCCTGGAGCCGGAGCGGGAGCCGGAGGACGCGCTCCGGGCCGAGCTGCGGTACGCCGAGATCATTCTGCGCAACGGCGACCCGAAGGCCGCGCTGGAGACCTACCTGGCGGTGTGCGGCAAGGCGTCCAGGGCGGGCAACGAGGATGTCAGGCTCTCGGCCGAGTTCGGGGCGGCCCAGGCCCTGGAACACGACGGGCGCCTCGAAGAGGCCGTCGGCCGCTATCAGGAACTGCTCGACCAATCCGGAGCCGGGCAGACCTTGGTGCCCCGACTCGCGGTGGCGGTGGCCCTGTGCCGCTGCTACCGCGAGATCGGTGATCTCACGCACGCCATCGACCTGGCCAACGGCGTTCTGGAAGAGGCACGCCGCCTCCAGCTCACCCCGACCGTCCTGGGCGTCGAGCTGCTGTCCACCCTGGTCGGCCTCTACTGCGAGCGAGGTGACCTGCATCGGGCCGCGTCCCTGGCCCGCGCCGCCATCGATGAGGCCGAGGGGGTCAGTGACCGCAAGGCGATGGGCGCCGCGTACTGGAACGCGGGTGTCGTGGCCCACCGCAACGGCGCATCAGCCGACGCCCTGCTGCTCCTGGAACGGGCCCTGGCCATCTACGCCGACGGTGACGACGCCCGAGCGCTCGCCCGGCTCCGCAACGCCTACGCCTCGGTCCTGATGCAGTCGGGCGCGTCGGAGACGTCGGACATCTCGACCGCCAAGTCACAGCTGCTCCACAGCGCCCAGGTACTCGCCGACGAGGGCAGCACCGTGGACCTGGCGTACTGCGAGACCGCGCTGGCCCGCGCCTGCCTGCTGGAGGCGGACCCGCACTCGGCGCAGGAGCACGCGCGGCGGGCGCTCGACCTGCTGGGCCCCCACCACCGCCTGGAGACCGCGCGCACCCTGCTCGTCCTGGCCGGCGCCCAACTGCATCTCGGTGAGGACGCGGTGGCCGAGACCAGCTACGAACGGGCCGCCCTGCTGCTGGAGGCTTCGCAGGCCGACCGTCAGGCGGCCTCCGCGTGGAACGATCTCGCCGAGGTCCTGGAGCTGTCGGGTCGCGCCGACAAGGCCCTGTGGGCGTACCGCCAGAGCCTGCGCTGCCTTGGCCAACGCGGTTACCTGCGCCCGGCGTTGAAGGGTCGGCTCGCCGAGCGGCCGAGGTGAACCGGGCGCCGGTCGGCGGTGTAAGGCGGTCGGCGAGACGGCTCGGGCGACGACGGGTCACCGATCAACGGCGGACGAGGGCCCGCAGATCGCTGATTGATCAAAGGTTGATCGATGACGGCTAACCTCGCTGATGCACCGGGGAGTTGGCGCCACTGTCCCGGGAGACCACTCACCGGACCTGCGTCCCGAGGAAAGCCGAAGGCTCCCATGCCGTATGCGACAGTCCATTCCGTCGACGTCCGTCCCAGCCACGGTCCTGGCACCCGTCCGCCGCACCGACTGCTGAGGGCGGTGGCGGCGCTGGTTCTGCTGGCGGCCTTGTTCCCCGCCCAGTCGACGGCGGCGTGGGCGGCGGTGACGCGCCTGCCGACCACCACCACGACCCCGGGGGCGCACAACGACGTCCCGCTGTGCTGCTGATGCCGCGGGAGCAGCAGTCCCTTCGCGCCACAACAGCCCCTTAGGTCCCGGGCACTTCGCCCGCGTCGAAGCCGAGGAGATCACCACCATGCCGAACCCACGTCATGCCGTCGCGACCTTCGCCCTGGCGGCCCTCGTCGCGACGGCCGTCGGTCTCACCGGCCTCGGCCGGGACGCCGGAGGCCACCGCCGTCCGCCCGTGGCGCAGACCGCATCCGGTGGCACCAGCAGCGCCGACGTCTGGAACAGCACAGGCTCCAGCTACCACCCGCCGTCCGGCCCTGCCTGACCGCGGGCCCGCGCCACCGGCCGGTGCGCGCGGCCCGCACCCGCACCACCGGCCCGGTGCCGTCATCCTGCGGCGGCCAGCCCGTCCAGGAGCCGCCCGATGTCGGTCGCGTCGGGCAGCCCGAGACCGGCGAACAGCGCCCTGGCCTGCTCCAGATGCCCGCGGGCCCGGCCGGTCTCCCCGAGATCCGCCAGCGCCCGGCCGAGCACGGCCAGGGCGTGCCCACGGTCGCGTTCGGCCCCGATCTCCTCGCACCGGACCACCGCCGCCGCTGCGTGTTCCACCGCCTCGCGCCCACGGCCGGTACGGCGCAGCGTCTCGGCGAGCCGGTACCGTACGTGGGCCTCCCGCTCCTGGAGGCCCACCGCGCGGCACACGGCCAACGCCTCTTCGAAACGCGCGATAGCCGCATCGAACCGCCCCAATTCGTGCAGCGCGGTGCCCAGTACGTATCCGGCGTAGGCCACTCCCGCGTCATCTCCCAGGGCACGCAGCAGTGCCAGGGCGCAAGCGCACGGCGCGACCGCTTCGGAGGCCCGCCCGCTGCGCACCCGGGCCAGCGCCAGGTTGATGGTGGTGGCCGCCTCCCCCGAGCGGTGGCCCAGTCGGCGCGCCAGCGCGATGGCCTCTTCGTAGCAGGCTGCCGCCTCATCGAAGCGCCGCATGAACTGCGCCACCAGCCCGCAGTTGTTGAGGGCCTGCTGGAGAACGGCGGTGTCCTCCGCGCCGCGCGCCGCGTCGATCGCCACCCGCACGTGCTGCTCGGCCTCCGCCAGCCGGCCCGCCTGAAGGGCGACGCCGCTGCACAGCAGACGGGCCCGCCCGATGACGCGCCTGTTGCCCGCGCGTTCCGCGGCATCGGCCAGCGCCAGCGCCACCGGGGTCACCCGCCCCGACCACGTGGTGTGGGCCAGCGGGGAGATGGCGAGCAGCAGGTCAACCGCGGTGCGCAGCCGGTCGTCCGCCGGGTCGGGCAGCCGAAGGGTGACGGTGCGCAGCGCGGCGGCGACGATGCCGTCGAGTTCGGCGGTGACCCAGGCCCCCGCCTCGCGTACGTCACGGAACGACAGTCCCTTGCGTCTCAGCGGACCGAACGCGCGGTGCACCGGGTCGCCGGGTACCGCGTGCAGAAAGGCGCTGGCCGCGGTCGCCAGCTGGAGGTCGAGCAGCCGGCCGAGCGCGGCTGCCGTCTCGGCGGGATCGTGCAGTTGGGCGCGCTGACCGGCGAATACGTGCACCAGGTCGTGGTAGCCGTAGCAGCCGGGTTCGGACGGCTCCAGCATCGCCGCGTCGGTGAGGGATTCCAGCAGACCCTCCGCCGTGTCCTCGTCGACGCCGAGCACGGCCGCCGCCGCCGGCACTCTGATCTGCGCCGCGCCCGCCACCGAGAGCAGCCGGAAGGCCCGCGCCTGCTTCACGGTGAGCTGCTGGTAGCCGAGTTCGAAAGCGGCCTCGATGGTCAGGGCCCCGATCCGGAGTTCGGCGATACGGTGCTGCTCGTCCGCGAGCCTGGCGGTCAGCGTCGAAACCGTCCAGCCGGGCCGTGCGGCCAGCCTGGTGGCGGCGATGCGCACGGCCAGCGGCAGCGATCCGCAGATCGCGATCAGTTCCAGCGCCTGCGCTCGCTGCGCTGCGAGCCGCTCGGCGCCGATCACACTGCCGATCAGGGCCAGCGCCTCCTCGTCCCGGAAAGGCTCCAGCACGAGCTGCTCGGTCACCAGCAGATCGAACATGCGTGACCTGCTGGTGATGACCACGGCACAACTGGAAGAACCCGGTATCAGGTCCCTGACCTGGGCGGCATCCCTGGCGTTGTCCAGGACGACCAGCAGCCTGCGGCCGTCGACCAGGGAGCGGAACAGCCGGCAGCGGTCTTCGAGCGCCTCGGGGACGTCGCTCACGGCGACACCCAGCGCGGTGAGGAACCCGGTCAGCACGAAGCCGGGCTCGGACGGCTCGGGCCCGTTGCCTTGCAGGTCCACGTAGAGCTGCCCGTCGGAGTAGTGGCCGCGGGCCCGATGGGCGACGTGCAGGGCGAGGGACGTCTTTCCCACACCGCCGAGACCGGCGACCGCGAGCACCACTGCCATCCGGGGCTCCGGCGTCGTCAGCAGTCCGTACCAGGAGTCGCTCTGCTGTGTCCGCCCGACGAAATCCGGTGCTCCGTACGGAAGTTGAGCGGGTTTCGGCAGTTGTGTGGCACGCGCGGGGTGCAGCGCCGAAGGGCGTGCCGGAGCCCGTTCCTCCGCTTCGTCCCCCGCTGTCCTGGGCGTGACCGTCGCCGCGTCGGCCGATGCCTCGACCGCCGGCGTCGTGGCGGCCGGCGCCGTGACCGTGAGGCCGGCCGGATCCGCGGGCTCCGAGGCGGTCAGGGCGTCCTGCCCGGCGAGGATGGCGCGGTGTATCCGGGTCAGTTCGGGCCCCGGGTCGAGGCCCTGCTCGTTCACGAGCAGTTCCCGCACCCGGTGGAAGGTGGTCAAGGCGTCCGCCTGCCGGCCTGCCGCGTACAGCGCTCGCATGAGCAGCCCGTAGGGGCGCTCCCGCAGTGGATGGGCGTCGGTCAGCTCGATCAGCCCCGGCACGGCCGACCTGTGGTGGCCCAGTGCCAGCGCCAGATCGAAACGCTCCTCCAGCAACGCCAGCCGCAGCTCGCCCAGTCGTGCGCGTTGCCGTTCGGCGTGCGGTCCCGGCACCCCGGCCAGCGCGTCCCCCCGCCATAAATCCAGCGCCCGGCCCAGCATGGCACTGGCTTCGGGAAACCGTTTGGCGGCCCGTGCCCGTGCCGCATCGGCCGCCAGCTTTTCCGCGTGCCACATGTCCAGCGATGCCCTCGGCACCGTCAGCCGGTAGCCGTCACCGGCAAGCTCCAGCACCGACGGCGTGGAACGCTCCGTCTCCAGCACCTTGCGCAGCCGCCAGACGTAGGTACGGATGATGGTCACGGCTCTTGTCGGCGGTGAATCCCCCCACAGCGCGGCGACGATCTGCGCCATGGGCACCGATTGATTGGACCGCAGCAACAGCAGTGCCAGCAGGGCCTGTTGCTGGGGAGGCCCCACATGGAGCTCGGCGACGCCCCGGTGGGCCCGGACCGTACCGAGCACCACGAAACGAAATTCTTCCGGCATATCCATGAGTCCCACCCTCGTCCGTTCCGCCACGTACGTCGCATAAGACGTGCCGCGGGTGGGGGGAGGATGCACTCCGCGCGCGCCCGATCCGCTCTTACCTGTGGGGCAATCGGGACGCCGCTCTCGTCACCGTGCGGGGCGGCGGCATCGGCGCGGTGGTGGACCGCCTGGCGTAACGACCCTCTCCGGGATCAGTCGGCGGATGCGGTGTGCAGTGACTCCTCGTCGAGCAGGCCCTGCCTGGCCGCCAGCACCCCGGCCTGGAACCGGCTCTCCGCGCCCAGCGTCTCCATGATGTCCGCGATGTGCTTCCGCGCGGTCCGCAGGGACATGCCGATGCGGCGTGCGAGGGTCGCGTCCTTCATGCCCGTCGCCAGCAGCCGCAGAATGGTGCGGTCGATGTCCTTGGCGACGAGTTCCAGACCGTCCGTCGCGGCGTCGGAGAACGGGGTGGCCTGCGTCCACTCCTGCTCGAACACGTCGCACAGGTAGCTCACGACGGACGGTTCCCTGATCATCAGGGCGCCCCAGGTGTCCCCGCGCTCGGGGATGAAGGCCAGCCTGCGGTCGAAGGCGATGAGCCGGCCGAACAGCTCGTGCCGTGTGCGGTATTGGGCACCATGGGCCGACAGGGTCGCCACATAAGCCTGGCTCGGGCCGTTGAAGCGTGCCGTGTGGTGGTAGAGGGTGCGGATCCGCACGTCGCGGGCGAGCATCGCGGTGTCGCGGGGGAGCGCTTCCTGGAGCACCTCGGGGTTCCGGTTGCCGCCCGGCTGGCTGGTGAGCATCTCGTGCTTGCATTCCTGGGCGGCGAGGGTCAGGGCGGCGCGCACCTCCTGGGGGCCTGGGATGACCTCGAAGCCGGCGGGGAGTCGTCTCAGGTTCTCCCGGTAGTGGTCGCGCAGGTCGGCGAACTGCTCCCGGGTGCGGTGCAGTTCTGCCTGATGGGTGCGGATCGCGGACTCCATGGACGTCGTGACGACGGCGGCCACGAGGTCCGGGTCGACCGGGCGGAGGCGGGCGGGGTCGTCCGCGTTCGCCCGGAGCAGCCCGAGATCCGTCAGCGAGGCCAGGGCCGCTTCTAATGCGCCCGGTGTCAGGCCGAGTTCGATGGCGGCGAGACCGGCGTCCATCTTTCCGTTCCTCGCCACCCAGCGGTACAGGCCGAGTTCGGTCTCGCCGAGTCGTGCGGGCGGTTCGGACAACCGGCCTTCGTTCACTGCGAACACTACGTCCCCTGTTCTTCTGGCCCGTGGGGCAGCTTCCTTGATGCCTCTTCGGTCACGCGGGAACCGGCGCAGTGGTCCGTGGGGGGCGGTTAGGGGTTTTCAGAGTGACCGCCGGCTCTTTTCCCGCCGATCCGTTGTCGATCGTCTCTGCAGCCCTAGTGACTCTGAACGTATGGGGTGTAGTCATTACTGTCAATATCAAGAGTCAATAAGTGGTGGGTGGGGGGCTGGGGAAGGGGTGGTCGGGGCGGTGGCGGCTGTCGGGCCGACGGGTGTGGGTTCGTGCTCGATTCGGCCTACCTTGGCCAAATTCTGCTGGAAGAGCGCGAGTTGGCCTGGCGGGCTTCGAGACGTGCGCCTGTGGAGACTTGTCCACTTCGCCCCTGTCGTCGCCATTCCGGAGTGAATGTGACCGGCTCGTTTTCCTGCCAAGCAGGTTGGTGAGCAGGGGCGGCACTGGGGCGGAGCGCGTCACGACCGGCAGAGTGAAGATGCAGTGCGAGCGGGTCTCTCGAAACCTTTTGAAAAGGGAATGGCTCGTTGTGTCGCACCGGCAATTCATTTCATGGACAAGGCAATGACCGGTGAACGGAAGCGGTGGATGAGTATGGAAGTCGGTTCCGAAGAAGTGCGGGACGGAGTGCAGGACATCGCCCGGCGCATCGCCGAGATCTTCGGGGAGGTCCTGGGCGCGGACACAGCGCCCGCAACGGACAGCGCGTTCCTGGAGATCGGCGGCGATTCGCTCACGGCCGGCCGCGCGGTGCGGCTGATCAGCACCGCCGTCGGGGCACGGGTGACGGTCCGCGACCTGTTCCGGGTCAGGACGGCCGACGGCCTCGCCGCCGTGGCCGCGCGCCGACTGGGCGACTGAATTTCGCAGTTCGGGCGGTGAAGGACCGGTTTCGTGACGACTTTGGGAGAGGTGACGGCATGGCGTCGGAGACGTTCCGCGTGGTGGTGAACGGTGAGGAGCAGTACTCGATCTGGCCGGCCGGCCGGGAGATGCCCGATGGCTGGTTCGACGAGGGCACGTCGGGGTCGAGGGAGGAATGCCTGGAGCACGTCGAGCGGGTCTGGACGGACATGCGCCCGCTGAGCCTCCGTCAGGCGCGGTGAGACGACCGATATGAGACCGCTGAACGAAGCAGCCGCCAAAGCCGTGGGAGGACGTCGTGACCAGTGAGGGGCCGGGGGAGGGGCGGGTACTGACCGCGGAGAAGCGCGAGTTGCTGCACCAGCGGCTGCGCGGGCGCACGATGCCGGGCGCGGAACGGGCACAGGCCGCGGGCGGTATCCCCCGGCGGCCGGCCGGGGAGGCCGTACCGCTGGCGCCCGTCCAGCACAACCTGTGGGTGGCGGACCGCCTGCTGTCGGACAACTCCACGTTCAGCGTGCACCGCATACTGCGCCTGACCGGCACGCTCGACCGTGCCGCGGTGCGGCGGGCGCTCGATGCGCTCGTCGAGCGTCACGAGTCGCTGCGGCTGGTCTTCAGGGACGGGCGCCCGCCGACGCAGACCCCGCTGCCCCCGGCGCCCGCCGCGCTGCGCGAGGTCGACCTGACCGGCCTCCCGCCGGCCGCACGGCCGAACGCCGCCGTCCGGCTCGCGGAGCAGGAGATCGGCGAACCGTTCGACCTGGAGCGCGGCCCTGTCTTCCGGGCCGTGCTCGCCACCTGCGACGAGAGCACGCACCTGCTGGTGCTCAACCTGCACCACTGCGTCGCCGACGAGTGGTCCTGCGGAGTGCTCGGGCGGGAGTTCGGCGCCCTCTACGCGGCCGGTGCCGCGGGCGCCGACGACCTGCGGACGGTCCTGCCCGAACTGCCGGTGACGTACACGGACTACGCGGCCTGGCAGTCGGCCCGCCTGTCCGGCGACCTGCTCACCGCGCAGCGGGACCACTGGCGCGCGGCCCTGCGCGACGTCCCCCCGGTCCTGGAGCTGCCGACCGACCATGTGCGCCCGCCCACCCCGACGTTCTGGGGGCACGGCGCCCGCCGGCTGTTGTCCCCGGAGACGAGTTCCGCCCTGCGCGGGTACGCCCGCAGCCGCGGCGTCACCCTGTACACGGCCGTCCTGACGGTGTACACGGCGTTCCTGCACCGCTGGACCGGCGGACAGGAACGGTTCTCCGTGCTGACGCCGGTGTCCGGCCGGGTCTCCGCCGGGACGGAACCGTTGATCGGCATGCTGGCGAACACGCTGCCGCTGCCCATGGACACCACGGGCGCGCCCACGTTCGCGACGCTGACGGACCGCGTCAACGCGGTCGTCGTGAGCGCGCTGGAACACCAGGACATCACCTTCGAGCAGCTGGTCGCCGACGCCGGGCTGCCCCGCGACGGATCGCGCAACCCGCTGTCACAGGCCATGTTCCAGTGCATCGAATCCCGCGAGCACGTCTGGGAGTTGCCGGGTGTGGCCGTGGAGCGTGAACGGGTGCGCGCGGCATCGGCGAAGGTCGACCTGTCGCTGATCGCGGTGAACCTGGACGAGGGGGTCCGGCTCGACCTGGTCGGTGAGACCTCGCTGTTCGAACCGGAGACGGTGGAGCGCATGCTCGACTCGCTGGTCGAGGTCCTCACCCGTGCCGTGGCCGCGCCTGACACCACCGTCGGCGCCCTGGACCTGCTGTCCGCCGCCGACCAGGAGCGGATGGTGACGCAGTGGCACGACACCACGGGCACCCCGCCGGCCGGCACCGTGCTCGACCGCTTCGCCGCGACCGTGGCGGCGACCCCCGACGCGCCCGCGGTCGTCTTCGGCGACACGACACTGACCTACCGCCGGCTCGACGAGGCGTCCGACCGGGCCGCGGACCGGCTGCTGGCCGCGGGCGTGGTGCCCGGCGCGCTCGTCGCCGTCCACCTCCCCCGCAGCGAACGGCTCGCGGTGGCGCTGCTGGGCGTGTGGAAGGCCGGCTGCGCCTACCTGCCGCTGTCGCTCGACCACCCGGCCGAGCGGCTGCGGACCATGCTGGCGGACGCCGGCGCGGCCCTGGTGATCGCCGAGCGCGGCCGGCCGGTCCCGAGCGGCGCACTGCCCGTCCTGCACCTCGACGACGAGGCCACCGCATCCGGCGAAGGCCCCGCCGGCGCGACAGGCGCCCGCACCGCCCTCCACCCGATGAGCCTGGCGTACGTGCTCTACACCTCCGGTACCACCGGCCGCCCCAAGGGCGTGGCGGTGCAGCACTCGGGGGTGCTGAACTTCCTGTGCGGCCTGCGGGACCGGCTGGGCTCCGGGCCGCAGGACGTCTGGCTCGGCCTCAGCGGACCGACCTTCGACATCGCGGTGCCCGAGCTGTTCCTGCCGCTGATCACCGGCGCCCGGGTGGTACTGGCCCCGGAGGGAACGGGGCGGGACGCCACCGCGGCTGCGGAGATCATCCGCGCGCACGGCGTGACCCACGTCCAGGCCACCCCGTCGGGCTGGCGCATCCTCCTGTCCGCGGCCCGGCTGCCCCGGCTCGCCGTGGCCATGACCGGCGGCGAGCCGCTGTCCCCGTCGCTCGCGGACGACATGCGCCGGACGGCCCGGCGGGTGATGAACTGCTACGGCCCCACCGAGGCCACCGTCTACGCCACCTACGGCGATGTCACCGACCCCGCCGCCGAGATCACCGTCGGCACCACGACCCCCCACATCACCGTCCATGTGCTGGACGAGGCGATGCGGCCGGTGCCGGTCGGCGTGCCGGGCGAACTGTACGTGGGCGGGGCAGGCGTGGGGCACGGCTACCACGCCCGCCCCGCCCTGACGGCACGCTCGTACGTCCCGGACCCGTTCGGCCCGCCCGGTGCCCGGCTGTACCGGTCAGGCGACCTGGCGGTTCGACGCCCGGACGGGCACATCCGGTTCCTGGGACGCAACGACCACCAGGTCAAGATCCGCGGGCACCGCATCGAACTCGGCGAGATCGAGGCCCGGCTGACCGCGCACCCCGACGTGTCCGAAGCCGTGGTGGTGGTCCAGCAGGCCCCCTCCGGCGACCGTCTGGTCGGCTATGTCGTCGGCGGCGTCCCCGAGGAGGAACTGCGCAGGCACCTCGCCGCCGCGCTCCCGGCGGTCATGGTGCCCGCCGTCCTCGTACCGCTGGAGCGCATGCCGCTGTCCGCGAACGGCAAGGCCGACCGCAAGCGCCTCCCCGCGCCGCGTATCGAGGCCGAAGGCGCCGCCGATGAGCTGTCCGCCGACGGACCGCAGCGCGTGCTGGCCGGACTCTGGTCCGAGCTGCTCGGCGTCGAACGGATCGGCCCCCGCGACAGCTTCTTCGCCCTCGGCGGCGATTCGGTCAGCGCCGTCTTCCTGGTGTCCAAGGCCCGCGAGGCCGGCTACACCCTCACCGCGCGCCAGGTGTTCGCCCATCAGACCCTCGCCGAACTGGCCGCCGTCGTCGTCCCGCCGGAAACCGCCCCGACGGCACCGGCCGCCACCCCGGAGGACTTCCCGCTCGCCGGCCTCGGCCAGGGTGACCTCGACCGCATCCTGTCCGACATGGAACCCGGCGGCGTCCAGGACATCTATCCGTGCACCCCGCTCCAGGCGGGCATGCTGTTCGAGGCCGTCCACGACCCCGAAGGCGACGCCTACTTCACCCAGTACCGCTGGGAGATCGAGGGCGACCTCGACCCGGACACCGTCGCCCCCGCCTGGCAGCACGTCGTCGACCGGCACGACGCCCTGCGCTGCTCCTTCCGCTGGGCGGGACTGCCGCGCCCATTGCAGGTGGTGCACCGGAACGTCCCCGTCGACCTCACCGTCCTGGACTGGACCGACACCCCGGCCGACGGCGTCGACACCAGGCTGGAGGCCCTGCTGGCCGAGGAACGCCGCCGCGGCTTCGACCTGTTCCGTACCCCGCCGCACCGCCTCCACCTGATCCGCACCGGACCCGCCACCCACCACCTGGTCTGGCACAGCCACCACGTCGTCGCCGACGGCTGGAGCGTCGGACCTGTCATCAACGAGGTACTCGCCACCGTCACCGCGCTGCGCCGCGACGGACGCCCGCCCCGCGACCTGCCCGCACCGGTGTCCCACCGCACCTACGTGGCATGGCTGGAGCGCCAGGACCCCCGCGCGGCCGAACACCACTGGCGCGAGACGCTCGCCGGGCTGACCGAACCCACCCCCGTGCCCGTCGTGCGCCCGGCCGACGAGGGCAGACCCGCCGGCCGGGCCCGCACCGCCGAACTCACCCTGGCACCCGGGCTGATCGAGGACCTGACCCGGCTGGCCCGCGCACGGCACTGCACGCTCGGCACCGTGCTCCAAGGCGCCTGGGCGCTCCTCCTGGGACGGTGGAGCCGCCGCAGCGACGTCCTGTTCGGCCTCACGGTCTCCGGCCGCTCGGTGGACATCCCGCACATCGAACGGACCGTCGGACTGCTCTCCAACACCCTCCCGGTGCGCGTCCGCTGGTCCGACGACGACCGGCTCGGCGCCTGGCTCACCCGGCTCGGCGGGGAACTCGGCGCGCTGCGCGACGTCGAGCACTGCGCGCTCGTCGACATCCACGGCTGGTCCGAAGTGCCCGGCGACCGCAGGCTGTTCGACAGCATCCTCGTCCTGCAGAACCTCGCCGCCGCCGAACGCGCCGACCTCGAAGGACTGCGGGTGCGGATGGGCCCGGTGCACCAGAACAGCGGCTACCCGCTGATGCTGAACGTCAGGCTCGCCGCCGACGGGGCGTGCGCCCAGCTCATCCACGACGACGCCCGGATGGACCCCGAGGACGCCGAACGGCTGCTCGCGTCCTTCGGCAGGCTCCTCGCCTCCGCCGCCGCAGCGCCCGACGCCCGCATCGCCGACCTCGCGATCCTCCCGGAGAGCGACCGTGACCTCGTGGTGCACCACTGGAACGACACCGCGCGGGACTACCCCGCCGCCACCACCGTCCCGCAGATGATCACCGCCCAACTGGCCCGCACCCCGCGTGCGGCAGCCGTCACCAGCGGCACGGACACCTGGTCCTACGCCGAACTGGACGTACGGGCCGAAGAGTTGGCGGAGTTCCTGCGCGCGGCAGGAGTGCGCCCGGGGGACCGGGTGGCGCTGCGCCTTGACCGCTCGGCCGCCCTGTTCGCCGCGGTACTCGCCGTGTGGCGGGTCCGCGGGGCCTACGTGCCGGTCGACCCCGAGTACCCCGAGGAGCGGGCGGCGTACGTCCTGTCCGACGCGGGCGTACGCGTCCAGCTCACCGACGGGGACGTGGCCGCCCCGCCCGGCGTCACGTCCGTGGACGTACGCGCTCCCCTCGGCGGCACCCCAGGGGAGAAGCGCACCGTCGCGGCCGAGCCGCCGCGCCCGGACGACCTCGCCTACGTGCTGTACACCTCGGGCTCCACCGGCCGGCCCAAGGGCGTGGAGATCACCCACGGCTCCCTCGCCCTGCTGGTCGCCGCCATGGCCGACGTCCTCGAACCCGGCACCCCCCAGGTGTGGCTGGGACTGACCGCCCTGTCCTTCGACATCTCCACCGTCGAGATGTTCGTGCCGCTGACCACCGGCGGCCGGGTCGTCGTGGTGCCGGACGACGCCCGGTGGGACGCCGCCGCCCAGCGCGCCCTGATCCGCGCGCACGGCGTCACCCACGTCCAGGCCACCCCGTCCGGCTGGCGGCTGCTCATCGCCGCCGGGTTCGGCCCCGAGGACGCCGTCGCCGTGGGCCTCGTCGGCGGCGAGGCGCTGCCCCGGCCGCTCGCCGCGGAACTCACCGCCCGCGTGCCCCGCCTGGTCAACGTCTACGGCCCCACCGAGGCCACCGTCTGGGCCACCCACGAAGAGGTCGACGCCGGCGAAGGCGAGGTCACCATCGGCCGGCCCCTGCCCAACACCACCGCCTACGTGCTCGACGAGACGATGCGGCCGGTGCCGGTCGGTGTGCCGGGCGAGCTGTATCTGGGCGGGGCCGGGGTCGGGCGCGGCTACCACGCGCGCCCCGCCCTGACGGCCCGCGCCTTCGTGCCCGACCCCTTCGGGCCACCGGGCGCGCGGCTGTACCGGACCGGCGACCTCGCGGCCCGCCGTGCGGACGGCCGGATCAGGTTCCTGGGACGCGACGACCACCAGGTCAAGATCCGCGGCCACCGCATCGAACTCGGCGAGATCGAGGAGGCCCTGACCCGCCACCCCGACGTCGCCACGGCCGCGGTGACCGTCCGACGGGACACCACCGGCGAGGAGTTCCTGGCCGGCTACCTGGTGGGCAGCGCCCCCGACCCGTCCGATGTACGCGCCTTCCTGCGCACGGAGCTGCCCAGGGCCATGGTGCCCGCCCGGATGACCGTCCTGGAACGGATGCCGCTCAACGCCGCAGGCAAGATCGACCGCCCTGCCCTGCCTGCCCCCGAACCGGCCGCACCCGACACCCGGGTCGCCCCGCGGACCCCCGCCGAGCAGACCCTGGCCACCATCTGGTCGCAGGTACTCGGCGCCGCCGAAGTCGGCGTCCACGACGACTTCTTCGCCCTCGGCGGCAACTCCATGAAGGCGGTCCTGGTCGCCGCGCGCGCCAGGGACGCCGGACTGCCCGTCACCACCCGCCGCCTCTTCGCCCACCCGACCGTCGGGGCACTGGCCGCCGCGCAGCAGGACGCCCCCGCCCCGGCCCCCGCTGTGGCCACCCGCCCCTTCGAGCTGTCCGGGCTCGACGAGGAGACGCTCGACGCGCTCCGCCACGCCACCGGGCGCCAGGACACCGAGGACGTGCTGCCCCTTTCCCCCCTCCAGACCGGGCTGCTGCTGCACACCCTCGCGGAGACGGGCGACTACGTCCGCACCTTCGCCGTGGACATCGACGGTGCCTTCGACGCCACCGCCTTCGAGGAGTCGTGGGCCCGCATCGTCGACCGGTACGCGATCCTGCGGTCCTCCTTCCGCTGGGCCGGACTCCCGCACCCGGTACAGGTCGTCCACCGCTCCGCGCCGCCCCGCTTCGGCCACGCCGACCTGTCCGGGCTGCCCCCGCACCGCAAGGAGGAGCGCCTCACCGCACTGACCGAGGCGGAAGGACGGACCGTCTTCGACCTCGCCGCCGCGCCGCCCGCCCGCTTCCTGCTGATCCGCGTCGCCGACGACCGCCACCGCTTCGTGTGGACCACCCACCACATCGTCTTCGACGGCTGGAGCCTGCACACCCTGTTCACCGAGGCGTTCGACTCCTACCGCACCCGGCGCGACACCGGCCGCCTCCCCGACACCCCGGCACCGCCACCGTTCCGCGACTACCTGCGCTGGCTCGGCGCACGCGCCGCAGCCGACGAGGCGGGCGCCGAGGCCGCCCACTGGCGCGCCGTCCTGGCCGGTTTCATCCGGCCCACCCCGCTGCCCGGAAGCCGTCCCACCGGCGACACCGACGGGGTCTGGACCGCGCGCCGCACCCTGCCCCCCGGCCTCATCGCCGCCCTGGAACGCACCGCCCGCCGCCACCACGTCACCGTCGGCACCCTCGTCCACACCGCCTGGGCCCTGCTGCTGGCGCGCACCAGCGGCGAAGGGGACGTCGTCTTCGGCACCACAGTCTCCGGCCGCTTCGGCGACGTCGACGGCGTCGAACGCATGGTGGGGCTGCTGATGAACACCCTGCCGCTGCGCGTCGCGGCCCGCCCCGACCGCCCGTTGGCCGACCTGCTCGGCGACGTCCACGCACGCGTCACGGACGTCGCGGGACGCGCCCACGTCGCGCTCCCCGACGTCCGGCGGGCCGCCGAAGTACCCGCGGGACGCGAACTGTTCGACAGCCTGGTGGTGTTCACCGACACCGGCGGCGCCACCCTGCCGTCCGGGGTCCGCCCGGTCGCCGAGACCCGGGCCCGCAGCACCGGCTACCCGCTCGTGCTGGAGGCCGCGCACACCGACGGGCTCACCCTCGAAGTCGGCTGCGCACGCACCCACTACGACCGGTACACCGCCGAGCGGCTGCTCACGCAGACCGCGGCACTGCTGAAGGGCCTGTGCGAGACGGAGCACGGCACCGCGGCCGACGTGCCGATGCTGTCGCCCGACGAACGCGACCAGGTGGTCCACGGGTGGAACGCCACCACCACACCGTTCCCCGACGACCGCACCCTGCACTCCCTCATCGAGGACCAGGCCACCGCCACCCCGGACGCCATCGCCGTCCGCACCGCCACCGACGCACTGACCTACGCCGAACTCAACACCCGGGCCAACCGCGTCGCCCACCGGCTGCGCCGGGCGGGCATCGGCGCCGGATCGCTGGTGGCGCTGTGCACCGAACGCTCACCGGAACACGTCGTCGGCCTGCTCGGCATCCTCAAGTCGGGCGCGGCCTACGTGCCCGTCGACCCCGAACACCCCGCGGCACGCCAGGCGTACCTCCTCGACGACGCGGGCGCGCAGGCGGTGCTCACCCAGACCCGCCTGCGGAAGGGACTGCCGGACGGCGGGGCGACCGGCGCACCCGTCCTGGCCCTGGACGACCCCGCCCCCTGGGCGGACGAGCCCGACCACGACCCGGAACCCCTCGCGCAACCCGCCGACCTGTGCTCCCTCTACTACACATCCGGTTCCACCGGCGCACCCAAGGGCGTCGCCTCCCACCACGCCGGCTGGGTCAACCGGATGGCGTGGATGCAGCGCCGCCACGGGCTGCGGCCCGGTGACGCGGTGCTCCACAAGACGACGCTCACCTTCGACGACGCGGCCGTGGAGATCCTGTGGCCGCTGCTCAACGGCGGCCAGGTCGTCCTGCTGGCGCCCGGCGCGCACCGCGACGCGCACGCCATCGCCGAAGCCGTCGCCGGGCACGCGGTCGTCCACGTGCAGTTCGTCCCCAGCGTCCTGGAGGTGTTCCTCGACGTCCTCACGCCGCGCCGCGCCGCGGACATGACCGCACTGCGGTCGGTCCTCACCAGCGGCGAGGCGCTGCGCCCCGCACTGGTGCGCCGGTTCAGGGAACTCTTCGGGGACCGGGTGAGCCTGGACAACACCTGGGGCGCCACCGAGGTGTCCATCGACTCCACCTGCCGGGTGTGCACCGCCGATGACGCCGCCGCTGAGAGCGGCGCGGTCAGCCTCGGACTGCCCATCGACAACAACACCGTCCACGTCCTCGACGCGGATCTCGCGCCGCTGCCGGTCGGCGTCACCGGCGAACTGTTCATCGGCGGACCGGGGTTGGCCAGGGGCTACCACAGGCGTCCCGCACTGACCGCCGAACGGTTCGTGCCCGACCCGTTCGGGCCGCCGGGCAGCAGGCTCTACCGGACCGGCGACCTGGGCCGCCGACGCGCCGACGGCGCCCTGGAGTTCGCCGGCCGCAACGACCACCAGGTCAAGCTCGGCGGTGTACGCGTCGAACTCGGGGAGATCGAGGACGCCCTGCGCCGGGTGCCAGGAGTCCGCGACGCGGTCGCCGACGTACGGGCGGTGGACGGCGCGCGGCTGCTCGTCGCCTACCTGACCGGCGACGCCGACCCCGACCAGACCCGGGCCGCGCTGCGCGCCGAACTGCCGGACGTGATGATCCCCAGGGCCTTCGTGGTCCTGGACGCCCTGCCGCTCACCGTCAACGGGAAGACCGACCGGGCCGCCCTGCCCGACCCGGAGCCCGACGGCGCGGCGGCCGGCCAGGACGCGCAGGTCGCACCCCGCACCCCGACCGAACGGGCACTGGCGGAGATCTGGGCCCGTGTCCTGCGGGTGCCGCAGGTCGGGGTGCACGACAACTTCCGGGTGCTCGGCGGCGATTCGATCCTGCTCATCCACACCGTGGCCCGCTGCCGCGAGGCCGGCCTGACCGTGACCCCGCGCATGGTGTTCGACCATCCCACGGTCGCGGAACTCGCCGCCGCCGCGGACGCCGAGTCCGCCCGCGGCCAGGTGCCACTCCACGCCGAACAGGGCCGCGTCACAGGGGAAGTGCCCCTCGGACCGATCCAGCACCACTACGCGGAACTCGGCCCGCGCGACCGCTTCAACCAGACTCTGCTGCTGCACGTCGACCCCGCCGTGACCGCCGACACCCTGCGCGCGGCACTCCTGGCTCTCGTCGAGCACCACGACGCGCTGCGGCTGCGCTGGACCCGCGAGCCGGACGGCTGGCACCAGCACCTGGCCGCCGGTACCCCGGACGACGACCCGCTGCACGTGGTGCGCGACCCGGCGGACACCGATGCCGCCGTGGAGGCCGCCCATTCCGGGCTCGACCTGGCCGGTGGCCGCCTGCTGCGGGCCGTCCTGGACGAGCCGTCGGGCCGCCTGCTGCTGGTGATCCACCACGTCGCCGTCGACACCGTCTCCTGGAACATCCTGGCCGAAGACCTCACCACCCTGTGCGGCGGCGGGCGCCTGCCGGCCAAGACCACCTCCGTGCGCCACTGGGCGCGACGGCTCCAGGAGCACGCGGACAGCGAGGAGTTCGCCCCCGAGGCCGCCTACTGGGCGCTGCCCAGGCCCGCGGTGAAACCCCTCCCGGTGGACCGCAGCGGTGCCCGCAACACCGAGGGCCGCTCCCGCACCGAGCGGGTCGTGCTGCCAGCCGTGCCCACCGATGCCCTGCTCCGGCAGGCCGCAGCGGCATACCGCGCCGAACCCGAACACCTCATGCTCGCCGCCCTGGCCGACACCCTCACCGAGTTCACCGGCGGCGACACCTGCGCCATTGACGTCGAACGCCACGGCAGGGAGCCGCTGTTCGACGACGTCGACCTCTCCCATACCGTCGGCTGGTTCACCAGCGTGCAGCCCCTCGTCCTGACCCGTCCCGCTTCCGGTGACACCGCCGACTGGGTCGCCGTGGTGGGCGAGCACGTCCGCACCCCAGCGGGCCGGGGCATCGGCCACGGAATCGCCCGCCACCTGCGACGGACCGCCACCGGACCGTCAGGACCCGAGGCACAGGTCGCCTTCAACTACCACGGCCGCCGGGACGCCACCGGGCCGTCGGGCGCGCCGCTGCGCCCCGTGCCGCACACCCTCGGCACCCCGGTCGACCACGGACAGCGCCGCTCGCACCTCCTAGAGGTCGACTCGGCTGTCCTGGCCGGCGCACTCCACATGGAGTGGCGCTACGCGGGGGACGTCTTCGACCCCGCCACCGTGCGCGACCTCGCCGCACGCACCCTGCGCCGGCTGGCGGGACTGGTGGCGCGCGGCACCGCGCCGCATCCGCCGCGCCGGCCCGCCGAACCGTTCGTCGCGCGGCTCTTCCCCGGGACGCCGGTGCCGCTGCTGCCGATGCTCAGGCACCGGGTGCCGGGCGTGGGCATCGCGGTGATCGCCGACGGCGAGATGCACGGAGCCTGGGGCTTCGGCACCCTGGGGGCCGACGACCCCACCGGAGTGGACGACCGCACCCTCTTCCAGGTCGGCTCGGTCAGCAAACACGTCACCGCGCTGGCCGTGCTGCGGCTGGTGCAGGAGGGCAGGCTCGACCTCGACGCGGACGTCAACACCCGGCTGACGTCGTGGCGGCTGCCAGGCGACGGAGTCACCCTGCGCCACCTGCTCAGCCACACCTCGGGCCTGGGCGCCCAGGCGTACCACGGCCACCGCGCGGACGAGCCGGTCCCCACGCTCCGCGAGATACTCGACGGCCGCCCGCCGGCCCCCACGCCACCGGTCCGCCCCGACGGCCCGCCCGGCTCCCCGTACCTGTACTCCAGCTCCAACTACACCGTCGTCCAACAGGTGTTGGAGGACATCACGGGCCAGGACTTCGCCACCCTGATGCGGGCCCTGGTGCTCGACCCGCTGGGCATGCGCGACAGCGGCTTCGCCCTCGACGCGCACCGGCGCCACGACGGCACGGTCGCCCACAACCACGACGCGGCGGGGCGCCTCTACGCCGAGGGCCCGCACCTGTACTCCGAGGCCGCGGCCGGCGGCCTGTGGTCCACCCCGCGGGACGTGGCCCGGGTCGCGGTCGAGATCCACCGGGCGGTCACCGGCGGCCCGTCGGCCTTCCTCGGTGCCGCGGCGGCGGCCGAGATGCTCCGCCCGCACCCCGGCACCCCGGGCGGCCTCGGCGTGATCGGCAAACCGTACGGCGACCGCCGGTGGTTCGGGCACACCGGAGGCGTGCCCGGATTCCGCGCGCTGACCTGGTCGGATCCCGACCGCGGCCACGGCCTTGTCGTCGCGTCCAACTCCGACGCCGGCGAGGACTTCCTGCGGGAACTGCTGCACGAGCTGGGCGTCGGACTGGAGGACGCACGATGGTGACGATCGACGAAGCCTTCCGCCACTGGGTGGCCCGCACCCCGGAAGCCGTCGCCCTGCACGGCGACGACGGCAGGCTCACCTACCGCGAACTGGACGCGGCGGCCACCCGCCTGGCGGGCCGGCTGCGCCGCCTCGGCATACGGCACCAGGAACTGGTCGGCGTCGCCGCCGTCCCGTCACCGCAGTTCGTGGTGAACATCCTGGCCGTCCTGCGGGCTGGTGCCGCATACGTACCGTTCGATCTGGCCTACCCGGACGACCGGCTGGCCCACATGCGCCGGGACAGCGGCATCCGGGTGCTGATCGCCGACGCAGGCGATGCCCTGCCCGCCGGTCTTGCCGGCTGCCGGGTCATCGACCCGGACCGGCCCGGCGACGACGGAGCCGACCGCGCGCCGCAGCGGCCCGTGCCCGCCGCGCCCGACGACCTCGCGTACGCCATGTACACCTCCGGATCGACGGGGTTGCCCAAGGCCGTCCTGGTCGAACAGCGCAACGTCACCGCCTTCTGCCGGGCACAGGACTTCGCCGCGCGCGGCCTCGGCCGCACGATGCTCCAGAGCAGTTCGTTCTCCTTCGACGCTTCGGTCCTGGAAATCTGGGGCGTGCTCCTCAACGGAGCCTGTCTGGCCTTCCCTTCCGATCACGTACTGGGTGCGGCCGACCTCGCCGAGGCGGTCAAGGCCAGGGGTGCCACCGGCCTGTGGCTGTCGGCCGGACTCTTCCACCAGATCGTGGACGAGGACCCGACGGCACTCGCCCCCCTGCACACCGTCGTCACCGGCGGCGACGTGGTCTCGCCCGCCCGGGTGCGGCGCGCGCTGACAGCCAACCCCGGGCTCACCGTCGCGCACGTCTACGGGCCGACCGAGACCACCGTGATCGTCTGCCGCCAACTCCTCGGTGACCCCGAGCAGTTGGAGTCCCCGCTGCCCCTTGGCACGCCGCTGCCCGGCGTCCGCTTCCACATCGTCGACGCGACGGGCCGCCCGCTGCCGCCGGGGGAGACCGGCGAAATCCTGATCGCAGGGGACACCGTCTCCCGCGGCTACCACAACCGCCCCGAACTGACCGCCCGGCGCTACGTTCCCGAACCCGGAACGGGCCGCCGCGCCTACCGCAGCGGCGACCTCGGCCGCCTGCGCACGGACGGCACCCTGGAGTTCGCGGGCCGCGCCGACCAGCAGGTGAAGGTGCGCGGCTACCGCGTCGAGCCCGGCGAGATCGAGGCAGCCCTCGGCGAGGTATCCGGCGTGCGCGCCTGCCTGGTCGTCGCCCGCCCGGCACCACCGGGCGACAAGCGCATCGTCGCCTACGTCGTCCCCGACCCCCGCACCCCGCCGACCGCGTCCGCCATCCACCGCTCCCTCGCAGGGCGGCTGCCCCGGCACATGCTGCCCGCCGAGTACGTGGCGCTCGACGCCCTGCCCATCGACGCCAACGGCAAGGAGGACCGGCGCCGGCTGCCCGAGCCCCAGTGGGGGCGCGGCATCCTCGCCGCACTCGACACCGTCACCGCCCCGCACACCGCCACGCCCGAGAGGATCTGACCGATCGTGACCGCCGCCCTCGGCCCCACCGGGGTCCAGGTACCGCTCAGCCGGGACCAGGAACGCACCTGGTTCGTCGACCAGATGAGCAGCCACCCGTCGGACTACCTCATTCCGCTACGGCTGCATCTCGCCGGTCCCCTCGACGTGCAGGCCCTGCGCCGGGCGTTCACCGCACTCGTCACCCGGCACGAGGTCCTGCGCACCGCCGTCGTCGCGCACGGCGACGCGCCCGTCGGGCTGGTCCTCCCGCCCGATTCCTGCACCCTCCGCGAGACGGACGCCACCGACCCCGCCGCCCGCGAACACGCCCTCTCCCAGGAGGCCACCACCCCCGTCGACCTCGCCACCGAACCCCCGCTGCGCGCCCTGCTGGTGCGCCAAGGACCCGATGAGCACACACTCGCCCTGACGGTCCACCACGTCGCCGCCGACGACTGGTCCTGCGCCCTGCTCTACGACGAACTCGCCGCCGACTACGCGGCGTTCACCGACGGATCCGCATCCCCGGTGCCCGCACCCGCCGAGCCCTACCGCACCGCCGCCGCCCGGCTCGACATGCGGGCCGCCGCCGAGGCGCGGGACGGGGGACTCGCCCACTGGCGCGAAGTCCTCGCCGACCTCACCCCGTTCGAGGTGCCCGGCGACCGGCCGCGCCCGCCGGTACGCGCCGGACGCGGCACCGGCAGGACCGCCTTCGTGCTGCCGCCCACCGTGGCGGACCGGCTCACCGCGCTCGGCCACACCCTGGGCGCCACCCCCGCGATGCTGCTGACCGCCGCCGTCCAGGCCGTCCTGCACCGCTACACCGGCCGCACCGACGTGACCACAGGCACGACCTACGCACGCCGCGACGACCCCGCCACCGAACGCCTCGTCGGCGTCCTCATCAACATGCTGCCGCTGCGCGGCCTGCCGCACCCGGACCTCTCCTTCCAGGAATACGCCGAGCAGCTCCGCGACGTCGCGCTGGACGCGTACGACCACGCCGAGGTCCCCTTCGACCGGCTGGTCGACGAGATCGCACCCGAACGCGACCCCTCCCGCACCCCCCTCTTCCAGATCCTCGTCAACTTCCGCAGCGGACGCCGCCGCGCACCCCGGCTGCCTGGCCTGACGGTGACGGAACTGCCCCTGCCGTTCGAGGGCGCCAAGTACGACCTCTGCGTCAGCTTCGAGCACCTACCCGACGGCCTGTGGTGCGGCGTCAACTGGGACACCGACCTCTACGACGACGCCACCGTCGACCGGCTGGCCGACTGGCTGGAAAGGCTTCTGCGGCACGTCGCCGAACACCCCGGCACTCGCATCGACGACATCCCGCTGCTGTCCGACGCCGAACAGGAGAACCTGCGCGCCCGGACGCTGCGCCCGCCCGCCGACACCCCGCGCGCGGGCCTGCACGACCTCATCGCCCGCCGGGCCGCGGCCACCCCCGACGCGGTGGCGCTGGCCGCCGACGACGGCACCACGACGACGTACGCGGCGCTGGACGCCGCCGCCAACGCCGTCGCCCACCGCATCGCCGACCACGGAGCGGGGCCCGACGCGCCCGTGGGCCTGCTCGTCGACCGGTCGGCCGAGATGATCGTGGGCCTCCTGGGCATCCTCAAGGCCGGCGCCGCCTACCTGCCCGTCGAGACCGCCACGCCCCCCGCCCGCGTCGCCACCCTGCTCACCGACGCGCGGGCCGCGGTCTGCCTGGTCTCGCCCGACCACGCCGACACCGTGACCCGCGCGGGCTCCGTCGCGCTCACCGTCGACCCCACCGCCGCCGCAGGCCCGCTGCCTGTGACCACGCACCCCGACGACCTCTGCGCCGTCTACTACACATCGGGCTCCACCGGCCGGCCCAAGGGCGTGGCCTGCACCCATCGTGGCTGGGTCAACCGGATGACCTGGATGCAGCGGCGGCACGGACTGCGGGCCGGCGAGACCGTCCTGCACAAGACGACCCTGCCCTTCGACGACGCCGCCGTGGAGATCCTGTGGCCACTGATCGAGGGCGGCACCGTCGCCCTGCTCCCGCCAGGACTGCACCGTGACCCGCGCGCCCTCGTCGACGCCGCGATCCGGCACCGCGCCGTGCACGTGCAGTTCGTGCCCAGCGTGCTGGAACTGTTCCTGGACGAACTGACCCCCGCGGACATCACCGCCATCCGCCGCCACCTGCGCAGCGTGCTCTCCAGCGGCGAGGCGCTCCGCCCCGCCCTCGTCCGCCGGTTCCGCGACGCGTTCGGTGACACCGTCAGCCTCGACAACACCTGGGGTGCCACCGAGGTGTCGATCGACTCCACTTTCCACGTCTGCGGGCCGGGCGACACCGAGGGCACCGGCGCGGTCCGGCTCGGCCGCCCCATGGACAACAACGAGGTACTCGTCCTCGACCACCGGCTCAGCCCGCTGCCGCCCGGCGTCCCTGGCGAACTGTGCATCGGCGGCATCGGACTGGCCCGCTGCTACCTCGGCGACCCGGCCAAGACCGCAGGCGCCTTCGTCCCGCACCCCTACCGGCCGGGCGAGCGCCTGTACCGCACCGGGGACCGTGGACGGCTGAACCCGGACGGCACCTTCTCCTACCTGGAACGGATGGACCGCCAGGTCAAGGTGCGCGGGGCACGCGTGGAACTCGGCGAGGTGGAGGCCGCGCTGCGCGCCCACCCCGCCGTCACGGACGCCGCGGTGGTCACCCGCCGCGCCTCCGGCGACCTGCGCCTGGCCGGGTACGTCGCCCTGGGCGCTCCCGCGGTCACCGCCGCGCAGATCCGCGACCACCTGACGGCCCGGCTGCCCGGATACGCGGTGCCAGGCACCCTCACCGTGCTGCCCGCGCTGCCCCGCTCGGCCAGCGGCAAGCTCAACCCCGGCGCGCTGCCCGAACCCGATCCCACCGACCACCCGCAGACCGACTACCTCGCACCACGCGACGAGGTCGAACGGATCCTCGTGGAGATCTGGTCCGATGTGCTCGGTGTGCCCCGACTCGGCGTGCTGGACGACTTCTTCGGCCTCGGCGGGCACTCACTGCTCGCCACCCGCGCCATCAACCGCATGCGGGGGGTGTTCGCCACCCACCTGCCCCTCAGCGTGATCTTCGAGTGCCCCACGGTCGCCGCCGCGGCGGAACGCACCCACGACCTGGTACTCGCCGAGATCGAGGCCATGTCCGACGACGAGGCCAGGCGCCTGCTCGCCGGCCCCGCCGAGCCCACCCTCCCCGTGGACAGCGAACGAGGTACCCCACGATGAACAACCCGCTGCTGCACGAGGCGTTCCTGGCGCACGCCGCGCGCACCCCCGACGCCCCCGCGCTGCTCTGGGCGGGCGGCACCGTCACCTACGGCACCCTGGAGCGCCGCTCGGCCGCACTCGCCCGGCGGCTCGCCGCCGCTGGTGTCGGCCCCGAGACCCTGGTCGGCGTCTGCGTCGGCCGCGGCCCCACCCAGGTCACCGCCCTGCTCGCGGTGGCGCGCGCGGGCGGCGCGTGGGTTCCGCTGGACCCGGCCTACCCCGAGGAACGGCTGGCGTACATGCTCCGCGACTCCGGCGCCGCCCTGGTGATCGCCGACGCCCCTTCGGCAGCCCAACTGCCCGATGGTGTACGCCTGTTGAACCCCGAAGGGCCCGTACCGGCCGACGCCTCGCCCGCCGACGCCCTGCCCGCCGGGGCGCCCGGACGCCTCGCCTACGTCATCTACACCTCAGGATCCACCGGCCGCCCGAAGGGCGTCCTCGTCGAACACGGCTCCGTCGCCGCCACCGTCGCCGGCATGCGCGTCGCGTACGGCGTCACCGCCACCGACCGCGTCCTCCAGTTCGCCCCGTCCGGCTTCGACTCATCCGTCAGCGAGGTCGGCATCACGCTGACGGCGGGCGCGGCCCTGGTCCTGGCCGGACCCGACGACGTCATCCCGGGCCCCGGCCTGCTGGACCTGCTCGCGGGCACCGGCACCAGCGTCGCCGTGCTGCCGCCGTCCGTGGCCGCCGCCCTGCCCGACGCCGAACTCCCCGCACTGCACACCCTGGTGTGCGCGGGGGAGGCGCTGCCCGCCGAGGTCGCCGCCCGATGGCGCCGCGGCCGTCGCATGGTCAACGCCTACGGGCCCACCGAGACCTCCATCTGCGCCACCACCGGCGTGGTCACCGGCGCCGGGCGACCCGACATCGGGCACCCGCTGCCCGGCGTCCGCGTCGACCTCATCGACGCCGAAGGACTTCCCGTACCGCACGGCGAGACCGGCGAGATGGCCGTATCGGGCGCCGGCGTCACCCGCGGCTACCTCGGCCGCCCGGCCCTGACCGCCGAACGCTTCGTCCCCGTCGCGGGCGGCCGTCGCGCCTACCGCACCGGCGACCTGGCGCGGCTGCTGCCCGACGGCCGCCTCGCCTACGTCGGCCGCGCCGACCACCAGGTCAAGATCCGCGGCTTCCGCATCGAACCCGGCGAGATCACCGAGGTGCTCCGTGCCCACCCGGCGGTCGTGGACGCCGTAGTCGTCCCGCGCGACGGAATCCTCGTCGGCTACGCGGCAGCCCCCGACACCCCCACCGACGCGACGGAACTGCGCGCCTGGTGCGCCCGCACGCTGCCCGCCCACATGGTGCCTGGCGCCGTCGTCGTGCTGCCCGCACTGCCCCTCAACCCCAGCGGCAAGGTGGACCGCGCGGCCCTGCCGCGGCACGGCAGGACCGGCGCCGGCCTCCCCGAGACCCGCGAGGACGCGGCCACCCCGGCCGAACGGACCGTCGCCGCCCTGATGTCGGAGCTGCTCGGCGGCACCGACGTCGGAGCGACCGACGACTTCTTCCAACTCGGCGGCCACTCCCTGCTGGTGGGCCGCCTCGCCGCCCGCCTCCGCACCGACCTGGGCACCGACATCCCCCTCTCCGCCCTGTTCCGGCACACCACCCCCCGCTCCGTCGCGGCCCTCGTCGACGGCGACCCCACACCGGACGACCACGCCGCGCCCGCGCCGCCCCCGCTGCGGCACGCCGACCGCACCCGCCCCCTGCCCCTGTCGTATCCGCAGGAACGCATCTGGTTCCTCGAACAGATCTCACCCCGCAACGCCGCCTACCGGGTCCAGGCCGCACTCCACCTGAGAGGCCCCCTCGACCTCGCCGCGCTGCGGAGCGCGCTCACCGAACTCGTCCGCCGTCACGAGATCTTCCGCACCGCCTTCCGCGAGATCGACGGCGTACCCGCCCAATGTCCCCTCGACATGGCCGCCATCGACGTGGACGTACCGCTGGTGGACCTCTCCGCGCTCCCCGAAACCGCGCGCGAGGACGCCTGGCAGGACCTCGTCACCCGCGAGAAGGCCCGTCCGTTCCACCTCGACAGGCCGCCGCTGGCCCGCTGGGTCGTGGCCCGCATCGCGCCGGACAGCCACCGGCTGCTGCACCTGGAGCACCATCTGGTGCACGACGGCTGGTCGTTCGCCGTCTTCGTCGACGAACTGACCCGCCTGTACACCGAGTTCGCCGCCGATGGGCCCGCCCTGCCCGCACCCCGCTTCCAGTTCGCCGACCTCGCCGCCTGGCAGCGGGCCTGGCTCACAGGACCCACCCTCGACCGCTACCTCGACCACTGGAGCGACGCACTCGCCGGCGCCCCCGCCGCCCTGGAACTGCCCACCGACCGGCCCCGCCCACCGGAGTTCACCTTCCGCGGCGACGTCGTACGGTTCACCCTCGCCCCCGACGAGTACGCCCTGCTGCGCACCAGGGCCAGGGAGGCAGGCGTCACCCTCTACTCGATGATGCTGACCGCGTTCGCCGCCCTGCTGTCGCGCTACAGCGCCCAGGACGACTTCGTGCTCGGCGTCGGCGTCGCCAACCGCAGGCTCACCGAGGCCGAGCGCCTGATCGGCATGGTGGTCAACACCGTGCCGCTGCGGGTCCGCCTCGACGGCGACCCGGCCTTCCGCACCCTGCTCGCCCGGGTGCACGCCACCGCGGTGGAGGGCTACGCCTGGCAGGACGTACCGCTCCAGAGCCTGGTCAAGGCCCTGGCACCGGTGCGGGACCTGTCGCGCAACCCGCTGTTCTCCGCCATGTTCAGCTTCCACGACTCCGCCGTCCCCGACCTCGACTTCGCCGGGCTGCGCGGCGAGGTGACCGTCGAGCACAACGGGTCGGCCAAGGCTGACCTGAACGTCATCGTCATCCCGCGCGCCGAGCAGCGGGTCGGCCTGCGCCCCAGCAGCGAGGACGACTCCCTGACCGTCCTGTGGGAGTACGCCACCGACCTGTTCGACGCCGCCACCATGCAGCACATGGCGCAGGCATACCGGGACCTGCTGCGCGCCGCACTCGACGACCCCGACCTGCCGGTGTCCCGGCTGCCCCTGACCGGCGCCGTCCCGGACGCGCCTCCCGCCGCCGCGGACCGTGGTCCCGGCGTCATCGAACGGGTGGCACGGCACATCGACGAGCACCCCGGCGCACCGGCACTGACGACAGGCCCGCACACCCTCACCTACGGCGAACTGGGCGCCCGCGCCGGCGTACTCGCCGAGCGGCTCACCGCGGCGGGCGCCGGGCCCGAGCGGCCCGTCGCTGTGCGCCTTCCCCCGGGCGCCGACCTGGCCTGCGCCCTCCTGGCCGCGGCGCGTGCGGGCGCCGTCTGCACCGTCGTCGACGCAGACGAGGAAGCGGACCCCGAAGCGGTCCAGGTCACCTGCGACGACGCCGCCGCGCTCCGCGTGGTCGTGGCCTGGCGGGGAACGGGGGAGGAGCCGGACCCCGCGAGCCCGCCGCCCCGCCCCCCGGACGGGCCGCGCGCCGACGCCGACGTACTCGCCGTGGCCGACGGAGCCGAGGTGACGCACGGCGCCGTCCGGTCCGCCCTCGCCGCGATGGACCTGCCGGGCCTCGGCCCGCAGCGGGTGCTCCAGGCCAACCCGGTGACCGGCTCCGTCTTCCTCGTGGAACTGTGGACCACCCTGGCCAGGGGCGGCACCCTCGTCGTGCCGGAGGAAACCCCAGGATCCGCCGCCGCCGTCGCCGCGCTGCTCGGCGCACGCCAGGAACCGCTCACCGCGCTCCTGCTGCCCGACACCACCGCCAACCGCCTGCTCGCGCACCACCTTCCCGACCTCGCCCACGGCACCGAAGCCCTGCTCGTGCTCGGCCGGGACACCGACCCCTCCGTGCTGCGCGCGGCGGACGGCGCCTGCCGCCTGGCCACCGGACTCGGCGCCCCGGGCCTGCCCCTGGCCCTGTCCCGCGCCCACCACCCGTGCCCGGCTGACCGGGGATCAGCCCTCCCCGTCGGCAGCCCGGCGCCGGGCATCACCGCCCGCGTACTCGACGACCGCGGCGAGCCCCTGCCTCCCGGTGTCCCCGGTGAACTGCACCTTGGGCACGTCGATTCGGGGCCGCTGCGGCCGACCGGGCACCGGGCCCGCCGGACCGCGGCCGGCGCGTTCGACGCGCTCGGCCCGGCCGGCGCCTGGCCGACGGTCTCGGGCTTCCGCGTCACGCCCCACGAGACGCGCGCCCGGCTGACCGCCCACCACGCGATCGCCGAAGCCGCCGTCCTGGCCACCGATGGCGAACTGCACGCCTACCTCGTACCGCACGCCGGAGGCCGCACCCCGGACGACGGCGAACTCGTGGAGTTCCTCGCCGAACGGCTGCCCGACTACCAGATACCCGCCCGCTTCGTCACCGTCGCCGCGCTGCCCGCGCCCCCGGGCCCGCGCGCCACCACGCGAACGGTCGCCAGGACGTGACCACCGCTTCGGGCCCCTGCCCCACCACCCCCAAGGAAGCCATGCCCCTCGGCACCTCCACAGCCCCCGACAGGCCGGCGGTCCGCGTACTCGGCGCCCACCGCAGCACCGGCCACCACGGGGAGATCCTGCAAGGCGTCTTCGAGACCCGCGGAGGGCTGCGGCGCGCCCTGATCACCCTGCCCTGCCCGCTGTACAGCTCCCGGGCCGACTTCGCGCCGTCCCCGACCGCCGACCACGTCACCGTGCACGAACCCTGGCGGATCAAGGCGGCCCGCGCCGCGGAACTCGCCCTGCGCACCCTGGGCGGCCCCTGCGCGGGCGGCACGCTCCGGGTGAGCACCAACATGCCGCCGGGCCGCGGCCTCGGCTCCTCCACCGCCGACGTGCTCGCCGCCATCGGCGCGGTCTACGACGCCGCCGGACGCAGCCCCGACCCCACGCAGAGCGCCGCCCTGGCCATCGCGGCGGAGACGGCGTCCGACGCGCTGATGTACCCGGACCGCGCCGTCCTCTTCGCCCACCGCGAAGGCGAGATCGTCGAGGACCTGGGAGGCGGCCTCATGCCGCTGGCCGTGCTCGGCTTCGGCACCAGCAGGGACGGCGCCGGCGTCGCCACCCTCGACCTGCCCCGGGCCCGCTACACGGTCTGGGAGATCGAGGCGTTCCGCCCGCTCCTCGGCATGGCCAGACGCGCGATCCGCACCGGCGACGCCGGCCTGATCGGCAGGGTGGCCACCGCCAGCGCCCGCCTCAACCAGCGACACCTGCCCGTTCCCGGTCTGGACGACCTGCTCAGGGCCGGTGAGGCGGCCGGCGCCGCCGGACTCCAGGTCGCGCACAGCGGTGACGTCGCCGGCCTCATCTTCGACCCCCGGCTGCCCGACCTCGCCACCCGCACCGACGAGGCCCGCAAGCGGCTCGACGCGCTGGGCATCCCGGAGACCTGGTACTTCACCACCAAAGGATGAGAAGCAGATGCCTTCGCCCGTTCTGTCCGCACCCAGCGACTCCGTCGTCGAAGCGACCGTCCTGCCCCGCCTGATCCGCCTCGGCCCCAACCTGTGCGCAGCCGCGTTCACCCTGATGAAGCTGCTGCCCGCCCGGTTCATGCTCGACCGGGCCGAGCAACGCGGCGAACTCGGCCCGGGAACCACCGTCCTGGAGACCTCGTCCGGCACCTTCGCGCTCGGCCTGGCCATGGTGTGCCGGCTGCGCGGCTACCCCCTGGTGATCGTCGGCGACCCGGCCATCGACCCCGCACTCCGCCGCCGGCTGCTGGAACTCGGCACCCGCGTGGAGATCTGCGCCGAGCCAAGCCCGGACGGCGGCTTCCAACGGGCCCGCCTTGACCGGCTGGAGGAGCTGCGCGCCCAGTACCCCGACCACTACGTCCCGGGCCAGTACCACAACCCGGACAACCCCAACGCCTACGCCGCCGTCGCCGAGCAACTCACCGAATCACTCGGCGTCGTGGACTGCCTGGTCGGCCCCGTCGGCTCCGGCGGATCCACCGGCGGCACCGCCGCCTTCCTCCGGCTGCTCAACTCCGACCTGCGCCTGATCGGCGTGGACACCTCACCGAGCGCCATCTTCGGCCAGCCCGACGGCCCCCGCACCGTGCGCGGCCTCGGCAACAGCCTGGTCCCCGCCAACGTGCGGCACGCCGCCTACGACGAGGTGCACTGGGCGGGCGCCGCCGAGGTCTTCCGCGCCACCCGCGAGCTGCACGCCCGGCACGCCCTCTACATGGGGCCCACCAGCGGCGCCGCCTTCCTGGTCGCCCGCTGGTACGCCGAACGCCACCCCGACGCCCAGGTGGTGGCCCTGCTGCCCGACGAGGGCCACCGCTACCAGGACAGCGTCTACCAGGACGAGTGGCTGGCCGCGCAGGGCTTCACCGACGAGCCGCCCGCCACCGCGCCGCGCACCGTCACCCACCCCGGCCTGGCACTCGGCGGCTGGGCCCGGATGGACTGGCACCGCCGCAGCCTGGACGACGCCCTGCGCGCACCTGACGCCCCCGGCACCAGGGAGCCCCGATGACCCCGCCGCCCCTGGTCCTGGTCGAGTCCAACACCTCAGGAACCGGGCGGCTGTTCGCCCGCCGGGCCCGGGACCTGGGCGCACGTCCCGTCCTGCTGGCCGATGACCCCGGCTGCTACGCCTACGCCCACACCGACGGCATCGACGTGGTCCGCGCGGACACGTCCACACCCGCCGGTGTCCTCGACGCGATTGCCGCGCTGCCGGGACCGCCGCCCGCCGGCCTGACCACCAGCTCCGACTACTTCGTGCCGGTCGCAGCCGCCGCGGCAGCGGCGCTCGGCCTGCCAGGACCCGACCCGGCCGCCGTGGCCCGCTGCCGCCACAAAGGCAGCCAGCGCGCCGCGCTCGCCGCGGGCGGGGTGCCGGTGGCCGCCCACACCCACGTCACCTCCGTGGACGCCGCGCTCGCCGCCACCGACCTGACCGGCCTCCCGGCCGTACTCAAACCGGCCGACGGATCCGGCAGCACAGGCGTACGGCTGTGCACGACCCGGGAGGAGACCGCCGAACACGCCGCGCGGCTGCTGGCCCGCACCCGCAACGAACGCGGGATGCCGACCGCGCCCGGATTCCTGGTCGAGCAGTACGTCGAAGGGCCGGAGTTCTCCGTCGAGGTGTTCGCCCACACCCCGGTCACCGTGGTGGCCAAACACCTCGGCGCCGCACCGCACTTCGTGGAGACCGGACACGACGTGCCGGCCCCGCAGGACGCCGCACCGGCCGATGCCCTGGCCACCACCGCGGTCCTGGCGATCAAGGCACTCGGCCTCGGCTTCGGCGCCGCCCACGTCGAACTGCGCACCGGCCCCGAAGGACCGGTCCTGATCGAGGTCAACCCGCGGCTCGCCGGGGGCATGATCCCCGAACTGATCCGCTCCGCGCTCTCCGTCGACCTCGTCCGCGCCCAGGTCGCCGCGGCACTCGGCCGCCACGAGGACGTGGCGCCGCGCACCGCCCTGCACTCCTCGCTCCGCTTCCTCGTCGTCGACACCCCGGCGACTCTCGGCGAGCCCGCCGTCCCCGCCGAACCGGCGCCCCACCTCACCGAACAGACCCTCACCGGCCGCCGCGGCGAACGGCTGGTCCCGCACCACGACCACCGCGACCGCGTCGGACACGCCATCGCCACCGCCCCCACCGCCGCGGCAGCGGCGCACGCGGCGGACACCGCACTGGCCCGGCTGCGCACCGCACTTCACCCCCTACCGAAGGCCACCGCATGACCGCCCCCACCGCCACCGGGCGGCTGACCTCCGCCGTCGCCCCCGCCGCCGCCGACATCCTCTTCGACCGGCATCTGCGCCCGCCCGCCGACCCGGTGGCCGCCGAACTGTGGCCCACCAGCGACGTCGACCGCGCCCACGTCGTGATGCTCACCGAACAGGGCATCGTCCGCCGGGAGACGGCCGCCGCGCTGCTCGCCGGCATCGACGCCCTGCGCGCCGACGACTTCGCCCCGCTGCGCCACCGCCCGGCCCCCCGTGGCCGCTACCTCGCCTACGAGGGCTATCTCGTGGAAACCCTCGGCGAGCGGACCGGCGGCGTCCTGCACAGCGGCAGGTCCCGCAACGACCTCAACGCCACCGTGCTCCGTCTCCAACTGCGGCGGCCCTACGACCGCCTGCTCACCGAGACCGACGCACTCGGCCGCGCCCTCACCACCCAGGGTCACCGCCGGCACACCGTCGTCATGCCCGCTTACACCCACCACCAGCCGGCGATCCCCACCACCTACGGTCACTACCTCGCAGGCGTGGCCGCCGCCCTCGTACGCGACCTCGACCAGCTCGAACACGCGGGCAGGGAACTCGACGAGAACCCACTCGGTGCGGGCGCGGCCGGCGGCACCACTCTGCCCGTCGCCCCGGGCCGCACCACCGAACTCCTCGGCTTCACCGCACCGTTGGGCAACTCCCTGCACGCCGTCGCCTCCCGCGACCTCGTGCTGCGGCTGCTGTCCGCCTGCTCCGTCCTGGGCGTGCTCCTCACCCGCACCGCCCACGACCTCCAGTCCTGGACCAGCGCCGAGAACCCGCTGCTGCGCCTGCCGGACGACCTCGTCGGCAGCAGCTCGATGATGCCGCAGAAGCGCAACCCGTTCCTCCTGGAAAACATCCAGGGCAAGGCCGCGGCGGCCATCGGCGCCCTCACCGCCGCCACCACCGCCATGTCCACCGCCCGCTTCACCAACGCCATCGCCGTGGGCACCGAGGCCATCGCCCCCCTGTGGCCCGCCCTGGAAGCCACCACGGACGCCGTACTGCTGCTGCGGCTGATCGTCGAAGGGGCACAGCCCGACGACGGCCTCATGCGACGGCGCGCCACCGAGGGCCACACCGCCGCTACCGCCCTGGCCGAACGCCTGGTCGTCGCCGGAGTGCCGTTCCGCACCGCCCACCACGAGGTGGGCGACATCAGCCGGATCGCCCTCACCGCCGGACGGCCCTTCGACGAGGTCGCCGCCGAACGCCTGGCCGGCCACCCGCCCGAGGTGCTCGCGGCCCTCGACCCCGCCTCGATCGTCTCCGCCGCCACGGCGGGCGGAGGCCCGGGACCTGCATCCGTGCTCGCCGCCCTCCAGGACACCACCGACCGCCTCGACGCCCTGCGCACCCGCGCCGCGGACCGCCGCGCACGGTGGCAGGCCGCCGGAGAAGCCCTGACCGACGCCGTGTCAGCCGTGACCAACCGACCGTGAGGACCACTCGATGAGCCCTGTTGTCGAACTGCGCAGCGACACCTTCACGCTGCCCACGGCCCGCATGCTGGAGGCAGCCACCCGGGCCCGCCTCGGCGACGACGTGTACGGCGAAGACCCGACCGTGCGCGAACTGGAGGAACTCTCCGCCGAGTTGCTCGGCAAGCCCGCCGCCTGCCTGATGCCCAGCGGCACGATGGCGAACCTGGCCGCGCTGCTCACCCACAGCCCGCGCGGCGGCAAGGCCGTGGTCGGTGCCGAGTCCGACATCTACGTGTACGAGGCGGGCGGCGCCGCGGTGCTCGGCGGCATCGTCTACGAGCCGGTGCCCACCGCGGCCGACGGCAGCCTGCCGCTCGACGCCGTCGCGGCGGTCTGCGAAGTCGACGCCGACGACCCGCAGTTCGCGCTGCCCGCCGTGCTCAGCGTCGAGACCCCGAACAACAGGCGCGGCGGCGTCCCGCTGTCCCTCGACTACCTTGCCGGGGCCGCCGCCCTGGCCCGTGACCACGGCATCGCCTTCCACCTGGACGGCGCCCGGATCTTCAACGCGGCGCTCGCGCTCGGCGTACCGGCCGCCGACATCGCCGCGCACGCGGACACCGTGCAGTTCTGCCTGTCCAAGGGGCTGTCCGCCCCCGTCGGCTCGATGCTGGTCGGCGACGAGGCGTCCATAGCCACCGCCCACCGTTACCGCAAGATGCTGGGCGGCGGTATGCGCCAGGCAGGACTCATCGCCGCCTGCGGCATCGTCGCGCTGACCGAGATGGTCGACCGGCTCGCCGACGACCACGCCCACGCCGCCCGGCTGGCGTCCGGCCTCGCCGAGATCGACGGCCTGCGCCTCGACCCCGAGCCGCCGCGCACCAACATGGTTCTCTTCGCCGTGGACACCGAGCGCACCACGCACACCACCGCCTCCTTCCTCGCGGGCGCCGAGGAACGCGGCGTGCGGATCGCCGAACTGGGCCGCGACCGCATCCGCGCCGCCACCCACTCCGGCGTCACCGCCGACGACGTCGACCACGCCGTCCAGGTGCTCGCCGACGTCATGGCCGCCGCGCCGCGAGCCGCCCGGTGAGCGTGCCGGGCGAGGCCACCGCGTCCCGCCCGGCCGGCCTGTTCGCGCACCGGGCGTTCCGGATGTTCTGGGCGGCGGACACGGTCGGCCAGTTCGGCACGTACGTCGGCAATACCGTCCTTCCCCTGGTGGCCGCCACGACGCTGGCGGCCACCCCGCTGGAGATGGGCCTGCTCGGCGCCGCCGAGACCGCCGGCTACCTGCTGATCGGGCTGCCCGCCGGGGTGTGGGTCGCACGGGCCAGACAGCGGCGTCTGATGCGCCGGGCCGGCCTCGCCCGCGCCGCACTGATGTGCACGATCCCGCTGGCCTGGTGGTACGGCGCGCTGTCCGTCCCCCACCTGGTCGTCGTGGCCCTGCTGTGCGGTGTCTGCGCGGTCCTCTTCGACGTCGCCTACCAATCCCACCTGCCGGTACTGGTCGACCGCGACCGGCTCCTGGAGGGCAACGCCAGACTCCAGTCCAGCCAGTCACTCGCCCAGATCACCGGTCCCGGACTCGGCGGCACCCTCGTCCAACTCGCAGGCCCCGCCCTGCCGGTGGCCGGTACGGCGCTCGGTCACCTGGCGGCGACGGTGCTGCTGGGCCGGGTGCGCGGGCCCGACCCTGCGGCACCCGGCCCCGGCGGGCACCGGCCGCTCCTCGCCGAGATCCACGCGGGCCTGCGCTTCACCGCCCGGGAGCGCACCCTGCGCGCGATCACCGCCTGCACCGCCACCGCCAACCTGTTCAACGGCGTCCTGGGCGCCGTCCAGGTGTTCTTCCTGACGCGCACCCTCGGCCTGTCCGACGCCGCCGTCGGCGCGACGCTGAGCGTGGTCGGCGTCGGCGGTGTACTCGGGGCGCTGTCCGCACACCACGTCGTGCGGCGCGTCGGCCAGGCGCGGGCCGTATGGCTGGTGCCGCTCGCCACCTTCCCCTGGCTGCTCCTGGTGCCCGTGGCAGGCCCGCAGCTGCTCGCCCCGGCACTCGCCGGGCTCCTCGTCACCGGGTACGGCTACGTCGTCTACAACGTCGCCCAGGTCAGCTACCGGCAGGCCGCCTGCCGCGATGACATGCTGGCCCGGGTCAACGCCACCGTCCGCTTCATGGGCTTCGGCGCCCTGACCGCCGGCGCGCTGCTCGGCGGCGCACTCGGCGAACTCCTCGGGGTGCGCCCGACGTTGTGGATCGCCGCGGCGGGATCCGGTCTCGCCGTGCTCTGGGTGCTGTGCTCGCCACTGCGCGGGATGCGGGACTTCGCACCGGCCGGCGAACCGTCCGCCTGAGGCCGGGCGCACCGCAGGAGGATGCCCGTCCCGTGCGGCAAACATCCGCTATTCCCGTTTCCTTCCCCGTGGGCCTTGGTGACCTGCAACTAGGTGAGCGGACCGGTGCGAGCGGACCGGCCCCGCACCCGTCCAGAATCGACGACGAGGACAGCGGGCCGCCGAACGCGCGGCCCTGCCCGATGACTTCGAGAAGGAGTGTGCACACCATGACACAGCAACTGCCTCTCGTGACCGTGGAGCACGGCACCGCACCCGATGACCCCGACAGCGGCTGGGGAGGCTGCGCGCCGGCCCCGCGGTACGCGCCGTCCGGCAGGCGGTGACGACGCTCGGGTGAAGGGGCGGACGGCGCGCCGCGCCGGGTCGTCCGGCCGGACCGCTGCGCGTGAGGAGGACGGACGGAATGCCACTGCCCGACGGTCAGCTCGACCTGCTCCTCCTGGACGTGGAGCTGTCCCTGGCGGCGTACGGCCGCGACCAGCTCGTCGTGGTGTGGCCGCGCGGCGCGGACCTCTTGGCCCGGAGTGTGACGGACCGGCCCGCCGGATCCCCGGTACCCGACAGTGGCCGCGGCCCCCCGGCCCGCGCCCTCGCGGCCCGGCTGTCGGCCCGGTTCGCCGACCGGCTCGGCGAACCGGTCACGGTCGCCTGGCGGACGCTCGCCGGGCAGCCGCCGGACGGCCGCCCCGAGGTCGCGTACCGGACGGAGTGGGACACGCTCCTGCTGACCGTGCGAGGCGCACTGCGGCTCAGCGCGAGCCCCTTCGACGCCGGCGGGCGCGGCTCCACGCCCCTCGCCCGTGCACGGCCCGGCCCGCTGAGCGTGCGCCTGCGCACGGGCGGGGCCGTCTACGCGCCCCGCGGCTTCATGTGCGAGATGTCCGAGGCCAGCGCACCGACGCTGCTGCTCGAACTGTCCCTGCCCGGCACGGAATGAGCCCCCGCCGCCGTGGCCCGGACCGGCTTCCCGGCCGCGCTCCGGGCCACCGCCCGTCATCGTGGCCAGGTCGGCGTCGGGCAGCGGGTGAAGCCGCGGGATGCGGCCGTCCGTTGGCTTCCAGCGCACCGTTGACGTGTGCACGTGACCAGCCTCACACTGTGCGCGATCTCATCCTCCACCCCAGGAGCACCTGATGCGCGCTCGTACCGCAGCACTCGTCTCCGTCACCGCCGCGTCAGCGATGCTGACGATGACGCAGGCCGGCGCCAGCCCGACGGAAAAGGCCGAGACCCCTGCCCAGTGGTGTACGAGCCAGGGCGGCGAACCGGCCACATACGTCCCCTGGGTGGGCCAGCAGGGGCAGGCCCTTCCGCTGGGCGGGGAGCGCGCATTCTGCCGCTGGGTCGCCAAGGACAAGAGCGAAATGGTCATCGCCGCCGACACGCTCTCCGCCGGCAAGCCCACCCTCGCCGCACTCGCGTACGTCAACAAGCCCAAGCCCCAAGGCGGCGGCACCGGCCAGCCGGCCCACGACTACTGCACCCAGCTCGGCGGCACCTGGAAGTACAGCGACAAGCCCGACGTCGGCGGCTGGGCCGAGAAAGGCGCCGGGAACAAAAACCTCCACGACCCGTGCATGTTCGCCGACGGCTCCGCCATCAGCGCCTGGGGCCTGCTCTACCACACCAACGGCATCATCCGCGGCGCCGACCTGACCAAGAAGTTCAAGGCCGACATCCCGAACTGACCGCTGAGCGGGCCTTCTTGCGCTGCTCAGCAGGCAAAGACCCCGCCATGGAGCGACCGATCCCCACACCTTCGGCATCGATCGTGATCCCAACCCGCATCTGCAGGGCGAAGCCCGCCATCACGGCGGTGAGTACGGTCAGCGAACTTGCCGACCAGCCGGTTGCCCAGGACACTCCCGCTCAGTAGCAAGTGAGTCGTGGGCTTTCCGTGTGGCGGCGTGCACGCGACTCGAAACGATCGGAGATTCAGCTGTGATGCGCTGCAGGAAGTTCCTCTTCACGGGACTCGCGTCATTCTCTCTCCTGGCGACATCGTGCTCGGTGGCGTACGAGCCGCTGCCACCGGCACCTCACTTCACGGCCAGTGAGCTGTCGGGCGAGTGGCGCGGCCCTGAAGGCGCTCGTCTCTCCCTGGGGAAGGCGGGGGAGTTGACAGCAGTGCGACTTCGAGGGCAAGAAGAGGACTTCGAAGATCACTGGAGTATTTCCGGAAAGGGGAGTTGGCGGATCCTCGATTCCTACGAAGGTGGCCGCACCGTAGCCGAGGGGCAATTCGTCCAACTGGTCATAAGGAGCGGGAGATCGCGTGCTGCGCAGGTCGGACAGGCGCAGATCGACGGTTCCGACACCACTCCGGCAGGTCAGAGGAAGAGCCCAACCGCCTACACGTGGGCGCTGAGCGTCGAGAGGGAAGGAAAGGGGCTACGCCTCTACTACGTTGTGGGTGACCCCGACGCGCGATGGCTTTGCCGATTCACCCACACGTAACGAGAATGCGGCGCGTCATACGAAGCCGGGCCACGTACTCGTACAGGCGCCGCCGCACCGGACCCTGCAACGCTGCGATCGCGTCGATGTCTTCCACTCGGCCATTGGAGGAACAGCGCAGGTTGGAGAGAGGGCGACGGACCCCGACGCCTGATGGATGCGTCGGGTGGTGCGGCGTCGCCGACCGCCCCGCCGGGTCACCCGAGGTGCAAGTCGTGGTTGTGGCGGCTGTCGAAGAAGACCAGGGGGGATCCCTGGGTGGCCGGGCTGTGGGAATGCACCCGGGCGACGAACAGGGTGTGGTCGTGCACCTCCACCTCCCGCGTCACCTCGCACTCGAACCGTGCGAGGCTCCCGTCGAGGGTGGAGACGCGGTCGCCGGGTACGAACACGGGCTCGCATGACGGGTTGCGTCGGCCGCTGAAGTGCGTGGCGTACTCCCGTTGTTCGCGGGCGAGCACGCTGACGCCGTACCAGCCGCTCGCGGAGATCAGCCCGTGGGTCCTGCCCCTCTTCAGGGAGATCATGACGGTCGGCGGGTCGAGGCTGATGGAGGTGAAGCTGTTCACGGTCGCGCCGTGCGTCCCGCCTCCGGTGTCATCCGCGGTGACCACGACGATGCCTGTCGCGAACAGGGCGACAGACTTGCGGTAGGGGTCTGCATCGGGCCTTGCCATGGACGGTTCCCGCACGGCACTCCTGTTTCCGGGGTCCGGTATCACTGCGCTCCTTCGCGTTGCGGCCCCGGTGCCGGTCGGTCCCTTTCGCCGTCGTCATGGGTGAGCGCCGGGCAACGCGGCACCGGGGTGCGGAGGTTGGGTCGTCGTAGGAGGGGGAGTCGCGAGTTTCGCCTCACACCCCCGTTATAGGTAAGGGTAGGCTAACCTGAATCGGTGAACTTTGGGGCGGTGCGCACCGAGCGGGCCCGTCCTCACCATCCGTCATCGACCTGGAGATACGCCCATGGCAGCCGGATCCACCACCGCGCCCCCCGTCCAAGCGGCGTTCCGTGTCTTCCCCGTCCAGGTGGAAGACGCCGTACGGCTCACCCCGCACATGGTGCGGATCACCTTCGGCGGCCCGGCGCTCGCGGATTTCCGTACGGGCCACCGTGACCAGCGCGGAAAGATACTCCTTCCGGTGGCGGGCCAGACCGAACCACTCGTGCCGGAAGACGTGAACGGGGCCGGGTGGTACGCGGCTTGGCGGTCGATGCCGCCCGAGACCAGGCCCGTCCTGCGCACCTACACCTTCCGTGCGCAGCGCACCGAACCGGACGAGGTGGACATCGACTTCGCGCTGCACGGCGAGGGAGGTCCGGCCGGTCGCTGGGCCGCCGCCGCGCGCCCAGGGGACCGCGTTCTTCTCGTCGGACCGGCCCGTGAGGACGCCGGCGGCGTCGACTTCCGGCCGCCGCCCGGCACCGGTTCCGTGGTCCTGGCCGGCGACGAGACCGCGCTGCCTGCGATTGCCTCGATCCTCGAAGGGCTCCCGCCCGAGCTGCCCGTCCGCGTGTTCGCCGAGGTGTCGGGCCCCGACGAGGAGCAGGCGCTGCCCGGTCCTGCACAGGTCCGCTGGCTGCACCGCGGCCATGGTCCCTCGCCGCTGCCGGAGGCGCTGCGTGAGGCCGAACTGCCGTCCGCCGCACCGTACTTCTGGCTGGCAGGCGAGGCGTCCGTGGTCAAGCGGCTGCGGCGCCATCTGGTCTCCGAACGGGACATCGACCGCGGAGCGGTGTGCTTCAAGGGCTACTGGCGCCGCGGGCTGACCGAGGACCAGGACGACAGCGCCGCGGTGCCCGCGAGCAACTGAACGCCGTCGGCCCCCGTGTCCGGCCCCTGGAGGGCAGGACACGGGGCCTTCGTGTGCCTACGCCCTGGCGCCGGACCAGGCCGCCCACAGTGCGGCGTATCCGCCGTCCGCGGCGACGAGTTCGTCGTGGGTGCCGTGCTCGACGATGCGCCCGTCGGACAGGACCAGCACACGGTCGGCGCGGACCGCCTGGGTGAGCCGGTGGGCCACCACCAGCGCGGTGCGCCCCTTGAGCGCGCGCTCGGCCGCCGCCTCCAGCACGCGCGAACCGGCGCTGCCCGCCTCGGCGGTGGCCTCGTCGAGCACCGCGACGGGCGGGTCGGCCAGCACCAGGCGGGCCAGCGCGAGCTGCTGTGCCTGGACGGCGGTGAGCCGCAGACCGCCCTGCCCGATCCGGGTGTCGAGCCCTTGCGGCAGTCCCCGCGCCCAGTCGAGGGCGTCCACCGTCTCCAGCGCGTCGAGCAGTTCGCTCTCGTCGGCCGCCGGCCTGGCCAGCCGCAGATCGTCGGCGAGCGAGCCGGCGAAGACATGCGTCTCCTGATTGACCAGGGCCACCGTGCGCCGCAGCACCTGCTCGGGCATCTCATCCAGGGGAGTGCCGCCCAGCAGCACCCGGCCCTCGGTGGGCCGGTGCACCCCGGCCGCCAGGCGCGCCAGAGTGCTCTTGCCCGCGCCGGTCGTGCCGACCACGGCGACGCGCTCACCGGCGACGAGACGGATGTCCGCCCCTCGCAGCACCTGGTGACCTGCGACGTAGGAGTGGCTCACGCCGCGCAGTTCGACGGTGGCGCCGGAGGCGATGGCCGGGTGCTCGGGCGTGCCGTCGTCGGACTCCTTCAGTCCGACGAGGCCCATCACGCGGGTGGCGGCGGCCCCGGCGGACTGCACCTCGTCGAAGGACGACAGCAGTCCGTTGATGGGGTCGAACAGCCGGTGGAAGTAGAGGGCGGCGGCGCTCGCCGTACCGATGCCGACGTGGTCGGTGCGCACCAGCACGTAGCCGACGACGAGCAGCGCGCTCAGACCGGTCCACTCGGCGCCGTTGAGCTTGCCGAAGAAGCGGGTGCCGATCCGGGTGGAGCGCAGCGCGAGATCGCGGGTGACCCGGGAGCAGCGTGCGGCGGCGGCGAGGCGTTCGGGTATCAGCCGGAAGGCCCGGACGGTGTGTGCGCCGTCGACCGATTCCAGGATGGTCTGCGCCTGCTCGCCCTGCGCGATCCGCTCGGCGCGCCGTACCGGGCGGGACGTGCGCAGCAGCCAGCGGACGGCATACGTCTGGAGCGGGATCACCAGCAGCGCGGCCAGCGCGAAGTGCCAGTCGAGCAGCAGCAGCGCGATCATGGTCAGGCCGATCTCCAGGACCGCGCCCGCCAGTTGGGGGACCAGGCTGCGCACGGCATCGGCCAGCAGCGCCATGTCGTTGCTGACCCGGGAGACCAGGTCGCCCATGCCGGAGCGTTCCAGCCGCTCCAGCGGCACGGCGAGCGCCCGGCCGAGCGCGCTCTCACGGATGTCGGCGAGTATCTCCTCGCCGCTGCGGGCGACCAGCGCGTTGCCCCAGCCGCTGCAGAACGCCTGGACGAGGCAGGCCACGGCGACGAGGGCGACCGGGCCTGTCACCGCGGAGGTGTCCCGTCCGCCGGCGGCCACCAGGTCGACGACGTGGCCGAGCACCCGGGGGACGACCAGTCCCGCCGACACCCCGGCGACGATCAGCACCAGGGCGGCGATCGGACGCACCGGCCGGGCGCGGATCCGGCTCAGGAGGCCGGCGCGGACCTCGGCTGCGGTGGCGGTCGGCAGCAGTTCCCGGCCGCCGCCCGCGCTCGTGTCGGATGGGTCCTGCACGGACGGGGTCATGCCATCACCGCCGCATGGTAGGAGGGCTGGTCACAGGTCAGTTCGCGGTGCGTACCGGTGGCTTGGACGGCTCCGTCGGCCAGCAGCACCACCCGGTCGCAGCTCTGGAGCAGGATCGGGCTGGTGGTCACCAGGACCGTGGTCCTGCCGGTGCGCATCTCGCGCAGTCCGGTCGCGATCTTGGCCTCGGTCGCCGCGTCGACCGCGGTGGTGGGTTCGTGCAGCACGAGGACGGGCGGGTCGGCGGCCAGCGCGCGGGCGAGCGCCACGCGTTGCCGCTGGCCGCCGGAGAGCGTCCGGCCGCGTTCGCCGATGCGGCTGTCCGCGCCATCGGGCAGGGCCCGGACGACCTCGTCGGCGTCGGCCGCTGCCATGGCGGCTGCCACCCGCTCGGGCCGGCCGGAGACCGCGACGTTCTCGGTGACGGTGGCGTCGAAGAGGTCCGCGTCGTGGTCGGCCACCAGCAACGCGCTGCGGGCCGCGCCGAGTTCGAGGTCCGCCAGCGGTATGCCGCCCAGGGAGATGCGGCCCTCGTCGGGCACGGTGCGCAGTGCGAGCACATCGAGCAGGGCGGCGGCGTCCGCGGGGTCAGGGGCCACGATCCCGAGGGCGGTGCCGGACTCGATCCGCAGGTCGAGACGCAGGCCAGGACCGTACTTCACCCCGTCAATGGCCAGTTCCTCGGGGGGCGGCGGGGGCGCGGTGCGGTCCCCGCCCGCCACCGCGTACGGCTCGGAGAGCAGGGCTGCCAGCCGGCCGGCCGAACCGCGGGCCCGTGCGCGCAGGCTCATCGCGCCGCCGAAGCGGTTGCTCGGGCCGATCAGGAACTGGGCCAGCCCCACGGAGGCGACGAACTCGCCGATGGAGATGGTGCCTTCGACCGTGAACCGGGCGCCGACCCAGGTCACCACGGCCAGGAAGAGCCCGTTGAGCAGCAGCGTGACCGCCCGGTAGCCGGCGTCCCAGCGCGCGGCGCGCACGGTGGCGGCGAGCGCGCTGCGACTGGCGGTGCGGTAGCGCCCCTGGGCGGCGGACTCCGCGCCGATCCCCTTCAGGATGCGCAGGCCGCGCACCAGGTCGGCCGCGGTGCCGGTCGCCTTGGCGACCTGGGCCTGTTCGGCGCTGCCCTGTGCGCTCAGGGGCTTGGCCAGCAGCCGGGTGGCGGCCAGCAGCGGCACCAGACCGAGCAGGACCAGCAGACCGAGCGGCACGGAGGTCAGCAGCAGGGCGACGGCGCCGAAGGCGAGGGCCGCGAACGCGCCGGAGCCGATGACCCAGGCGCGGTTGCCCAGGCCGATGCGGAGCGTGTCGGATGTGGCGGTACTCAACAGTGTGCCCGAGCTGCGCGCCCCGTTCGCGAAGCCGCGGGGGTCGAGGATCCGGGCGACCGCCACCATCCGCAGGTCGTGGGCGGCGCCCTGGCTGCCCTGGCGGTTCCAGCGCCCGCCGAGCCGCATGGCGGCGGTCAGCGCGAGGAACAGGGCGGCCAGCAGCCCGATCCACAGGGCCAGGTCGCCGACTCCGCCGCCGCGCACCGCGTGGTCGACGACCGCGCCGATGAGCACCGGGACCGCCGCCTCGCACATCTGGTGGAGTGCGGTGAAGACGGCGGCTCCGACGATCCAGCGGCGACGGCGCAGGAACGCCCAGCGCAGTACGCCCCGTTCGGTGGGTTCGGGTCCGGCGCCGATGTCGTCTTCGGCTTCCTGGTGACCCCGCGTCGCCGCGTCGGTCACTCTTTCCGGTTCAGCCTCGGCCGTGCGGGCCACCATAGGTCTCCCCAAGCGTCTGTTGTCGTCGGCATGTCGGGTTCTGGGCAGGACGGTGATGCCACCGGCCGTAGTTGTGACGGAATGTCAGCGGCCCCGGCGCCACTGGCGGGACAGCAGGAAGACCAGATAGATGCCGCCCACCGCCCCGGTGGCCACTCCGACCGGGAGTTCCGATGACAGCGCCCGCTGGGCGGCGAGGTCACTGACCGGCATCATGAGCGCCCCCATCGCGGCTGCCGCGCCGATGCCCACACCAGGTGCCCGGGTCAGCCGCCTGGCCACCTGCGGGGCGGCCAGCGCGACGAAGGTGATCGGCCCGGCCGACGCGGTGGCCACCGCCACCAGGGCCACGGCGATGAGCACCATCAGCAGCCGGGTGCGTTCCACCGCCAGGCCGAGTGCGTGGGCGCTGTCGTCGCCCATTTCGAGCAGGTCGCCGCCCCGGTTGAGCAGCAGGACGAGCGGCAGCAGTACGGCCATCGCCACGGCGAGCGGTACCACCTGGCTCCAGCCGCGGCCGTTGAGGCTGCCGGTCAGCCACACCTGGACGGTCACCGCGTCGTTCAACGAGGCGCGGGTGAGCAGCCATTGGTTGAAGGCGGTCAGCATGCCGGTGACGCCGATGCCCACCAGGATCAGCCGGAAGCCCTGCACCGAGCGGCGCCGGAAGGCCAGGAGGTAGACGGCGGTGGCGGTCAGCAGGCCGCCGGCCACCGCACCGGCGGAGACCGCGAGCGGTGAGCCGTGTGCGAGGACGAGGGCGATGACCGCGCCGGTGGCGGAGCCGGTGCCGAAGCCGATGACGTCGGGGCTGCCCAGCGGGTTGCGGGTGATGCTCTGGAAGACCGCGCCGGATGCGCCCAGCGCGCCGCCCACCAGGATTCCGGTGAGCAGGCGCGGCAACCGCAGTTCGTCGACGACGAAGCGGGTGGCCTGGTCACCGCCGCCGAGCAGGGCCCGCACCACGTCGCCGACCGGAATCCGGTAGTCGCCGGTGGTCAGGGTGTAGAGACCGGTGCAGGTCACGGCCGCCAGCAGCGCCACGCACACCACCACACTGCGGATCCGCACCCGCACCGTCACCAGATCGGCGAGGCGCAGGACGCGGAAGGGGCGGGCCGCGGCCGGTGGTGCGGCACCGGCCCTGCGGGGCGAGAGCACGGTCACAGCTGCGTGATCCTTCCGCTGCGGGCGAGAGCGATGAAGACCGGAGCGCCCAAGAAGGCGGTGACGATCCCGACTTCGAGCTCTCCCGGCCGCGTCACGATCCGGCCCAGGACGTCGGAGCCGATCAGCAGGACGGGGGCCAGGAGCATCGAGTAGGGCAGCACCCAGCGCTGGTCGGGGCCGGTGAGGGCGCGTGCCAGATGGGGGACGGCGAGACCGATGAAGCCGATCGGGCCGACGGCCGCGGTGGCGGCGCCGCACAGCAGGGTGACGGCCACGGCGCCCAGCAGCCGGGTGCGGCCGATGTGGGCGCCCAGGGCCCGGCCGGTGTCCTCGCCGAGCGCGACGGCGTTGAGCGAGCGGCTCAGACCGAGCGCGAGCAGCACGCCCAGCGCGATGAACGGCAGCACCTGCCACATGACGGTGCTGCTCCGGCCGACGACGGATCCGACGTTCCAGTAGCGGAATTGGTCGAAGGCCGCCGGTTTGAGCATCAGTACCGCGGTGGTGAACGCCGTCAGGGCGGCGGTCACCGCCGTGCCGGCCAGCGCGAGCCGCACCGGGGTGGCGCCGGACCGCCCGGCGGAGCCGAGGAGGTAGACCAGCACGGAGACGAGCGCGGCACCGGCGAAGGCGAACCAGATGTAGGACAGGGTGCTCTGGAGGCCGACGTAGCCGATGCCGAAGGCGATGGCCGCGGAGGCGCCCGAATTCACCCCGAGAAGACCGGGGTCGGCCAGCGGGTTGCGGGTCAGTGCCTGCATGAGCGCTCCGGCCAGACCCAGGGCCACCCCGACCACCAGGCCCAATTCGGTGCGTGGCAGCCGCTCCTGGCGGATCACGAGCTGGTCGTTGCTGCCGTCGAAGCGGAACAGGGCGTCGAACGCCTGCGACCACGGGATGGACTTGGCGCCGATCACGATGCTCAACAGCACGACGAGGCCGAGGAGTCCGAGGCAGACCACGAGTCCCGTGACGCGGGTGGACGTGGCACGCCGGCGGACGGCGGGCCCGGGTTCGGCCTCGACTTCGGCCGGGCGTATCGGAGTTGCTGCGGACTGGGACACGAAGGGTGAGGTTAGCCTAACCTTCTCTCCACCAGCAATGCATGGCGCCGGCTCGCGCCTCCTGCCGTGCTGCCCGCCCGCAGCGCGGTGCACCGAGAAGGGATCTTCCACCATGAACAGCCCCACATCCGCATCGAGATCGCGCCGCACTCTCCTGGGCGCCTGCTCCCTGTTGCTCGCCGCCGGGACGCTGACCGCGTGCGGGCAGTCGGCGGACAGCGACGCGGATGCGGCGGGCGGCGCCGCCCCCAAGGCCGACGCGGGCGCCTTCCCTGCCACCGTGCACACCAAGTTCGGCGACGCCGAGATCCCCAAGACCCCGCGCCGGGTGGTCGCTCTGGGGTGGAGCGACCAGGACGCGCTGCTCGCCCTCGGGGTGAAGCCGGTGGCGATAGTGAAGACCGAGGACAGCTTTGCGCACGGCGTCGGCCCGTGGGCGCAGAAGGCGCTCGGCGGCGCCCGGCCGCAGGTGCTCAACACCACGGACGGGTATCCGATCGAGAAGATCGCCGCACTGCGTCCTGACCTGATCGTCGGCGTCCAGTCCGGCCTGACCGCCGCCGACTACACCAAGCTGAAGCAGATCGCGCCTACCGTCGCCTACCCGGCCGGGCGCGAGGCGTACGGCACTCCCTGGGAGGAGCAGACGAAGCTGATCGGCAAGGCGGTTGGCCGCGGCAAGGAGGCCGAGCGGGCCGTCGCGAACGTCAAGGCCGGCCTGAAGAAGGACGCCGAGACCTACCCGCAGCTCAAGGGCAAGACCTTCCTCTACACCTTCCCGCAGGCGGCCAACGGGCGTGTGGTGCTGTACAAGGACGACCGGACGAAGGTGCTGGAGCAGGTCGGCCTCAAGCTCGATCCGCTGGTCGGCAAGGCGGCGAAGATGAACACCTTCGCCAACTCGCTGAGCATGGAGCACCTCGACGAGCTGACGTCGGACGCCTTGATCGTGTGGTTCAACACTCCGAAGGACCGTCAGCAGTTGGAGTCCAACGCGGTGTTCAAGAAGCTGCCGTCGGTGCGCAGCGGCGCCTATGCGCCGGTCGACCGCACTCTCTCCCAGGCCAGCAGTGCGCCGAGCGTGCTGAGCATCCCGTGGGCGATGGACAAGCTGCTGCCGAAGCTGGCCAAGTCCCTGGGCTGACCTGCGGATTCACCCGCGGCGTCGGGACCGCGTGCCCGCCGGGTCCGGCGCGGCGCGCGGCCCCTCGCGGTGCCCGCGCTCGGGCCGTTGGATGCCGTGACTCCGATTCCCTTTCGGGCATGACCACTTGACGACAACGAAAACCAAGGCAAGGCTTACCTAAGTTCGTTCGCCGCCCCGTTGTCGGGCTCTGCGGCGCCCGTTGCCCTGTCATGCCCGCAGGTCGCACCTACCTGTCCGCCTGGAGGACCGTCATGCCGCTCGACCATTCGGAGATATTCGCCGGTCTTGACCCCGATGACTCCAACAGCATCGTCAAGGCGTTCGCCGCCAACTCCGCCTTCCGCGCAGCCGAATGGGAGGAACTCACCACCGAGGACAACCCCTACCGGCGCCCGGTCCGTCCCGACGACCTGGCCTGGCTCAACTACAGCAAGCCGATGCCGGCCGCCAAGGCACTCAAGCTGAGCGCACTCCTCGGCCACCGCATGCTGCGCAACGTCTACGACAGCGGCCTGCTCTACCTGCCGCCCACCGCCGGGACGGCCCCCGAGACCGACGGCGCGGCCTTCTACAACGACCGCAACCGGATACTCTCCGCCCTCGCCGCGCCCGTACTCGAACGGCACCTGTTCACCCTGCTCGACGGCGCACGCAAGCCCCTCGGCAGCAGCGACCTCACCCACCTCAAGCGCGAGGTCCGCGAGCACCACCAGCAGCGTCTCGCGGAACCCGGCAGGGCCTTCACCACAGCCCTGGGCACCAAGGACCGCAAGGCGGCGGCCACCTTCGTGATGCTCCAGCTCAGCGCCTTCCTGCCGGCCGCGCGCGCCGCCACGGGCCGCGCCGCACTCGGCGAGTACGACGCCACGCACCCCGGCGTCCGCACCCTGCTCCTCGACGACTACCGCACCTGGGCAGGCCAGCACGAGGAGTACCGCGCCCTGCTGGAAGCCGCCGAGCTGAAGCCGACCGCAGCCGCCTACTGGCAGCTCTACCTCGGCACCTCGCTGGCCCGCGGCAACCACCTGCACTGGCTGTCGCACAACCGCGAGAAGTACCCCGAGTTCCTGGGCGCGATGCTCCACCACAAGATCGAGGAGGCGGCCGACGGGCCGCGCTTCGCGGAGGTCTTCGAGGACGGACTCGGCCTGCGCACCGGCCTGTTCGACGGCCTCGGCGCCCTCCGGGAATCCGACCTCGACGCACTCGTCGACCGCCTGGTGCTGCCGCTCAAGGCCCTGTACGGCGATCAGGCGGTCGACCGCTTCCACCAGGGCTTCGCCGACGCCCGCTGGTTCGCCCAGCTCTGGGACGAGGACCTCACCGAGCAGCTGCTCTGGGCCGACAGCATCGAGCTGCACCAGCGCAAGGCGGAGGCGCTCAGCAAGCACATCGACGACAACCGGATCGAGGTGGACCTCGACACCTTCGTGGAGAGCAACGAGGAGACCTCCACGACCCATGTGCACAACGAGCACCGGCTCGTCATGGTCGAACGCGGCCAGATGCACTTCTGGAACAACACCACGCACAAGATCGAGTTCAACGAGGGCGACAAGGTACTCATCCCCGTCTCCCGGCTGCACGGCTCGACGGTGCTCTCCGGCGAGTGCACCTACCACCAGCCGATCATCCCCGAAGAGATGTACCAGCAGTTCTGACCCTCGACCACCGGCCGGGCGCCCCACCGGCGCCGCGCCCGGCCGGTGCCGTGCGCGCCAACGCCGCACCACGCGCTGCCCGTTCGCGCCGGCGTACCCGCCGGGCCGGGCGCGCCACGGCCTTCCCGGGATGGAGTTCCAGCAGTGCCCACCCCCCTTGACAGCAATCGCAAACCCGCCGACCCCCTCGACGAGGCGGAACTCGCGGCCTGCACGATAGGCACCACACCCGCGTGGGGTCCTTCCGTCGCGCGGGACCTGATATCGACCCTGCTCAGCAGTGAGAACCCGTTCCCCTGCACCTTCGCGGTGGCCGCCGCGAAGAAGCGCGCACTGCGCTACGGCTTCGTCGAGAGCCCGCACGATGACGGTACGTGGGGCCCGCTCGTCGACATACTCCGCGACTACCTGGACTGCTACCAGGACCTCGGCAAGGACACCTCGCTGGTCGTCTTCTTCCGTCCTGACGACGAAGTGCTGTCCCTGGACGACTACTTCCAGCGGTTCTGGTCGGTGCTCCAGTTCCTGCACGAGAAGGACCCCGAACCGTGGCCCGCCGGGGTGCCCACCGACCCCCAAGAGCTGATGTGGGAGTTCAGCTTCGGCGGCACCGAGATCTTCGTCGTCTGCAATACCCCAGGTCATGTCACCCGGCACAGCCGCAACAGCCAGGGATTCATGATCACTTTCCAGCCGCGCTGGGTCTTCGATGGCCTGGAGGCCGACAGCCCGCGCGGCGCCAAGGCGCGGCAGGTGATCCGCAACCGCATCCGCCGGTTCGACGGCATGGAACCCGCGCCCGAACTGGGCAACTACGGCGAGGAAGGCAACCTGGAGTGGCGCCAGTACTTCCTGGCGGACACCCCCGAAGGCACCGTACCCGCCTGCCCCTTCCGCGCCGGCCGGGAGCACCGCCCGCCCCTGGCGGCCGACGACGAGACACCGGAGCGCCCACGATGAAGCCGACCGACGACACGAGCGCCACCCCCTCCGCGGCCACCGCCCCCGACGGCACGGACGCGTACGCCGCCGTCGTCAACGACGAGGGCCAGTACGCGCTGTGGCCCGCCTGGCGCCCGCTGCCCGCCGGCTGGCACGGCACCGGCGTGCAGGGGGACCGCGAGGAGTGCCTCACCCACATCGAGCGCGTGTGGACCGACATGCGTCCCCGCAGCCTGACCGCCGAGCCGGGACAGCCGGCCGGCTGAGCCGCCCCGCCGACCCACCCGCCGCACCCGACCAGAGAAATGGAAGTCGCCCGTCATGATCGATCCTGCCGACGGACAGCCGCTGACGGGTTCCCAGTCGGGCATCTGGTACGCCCAGCAGCGCGACCCGGACAGTCCGGCGTACAACTGTGCCGAATACGTCGAGCTGTCCGGACCGCTGGACGCCGACCTCTTCGCGGCGGCGCTGCACCGCGCCGTCGCCGAGGCGCCCTCGCTACGCCTGTGCTTCACCGAGCGCGGCACCGGCGCCGAACCCGTCGCCGTCCTGGCGGGCGACACCGCCGATGACGCGGGTGCCACCTTGCTGCGGATCGACGCGAAGGACCGCCCCGACCCGCTCGGATACGCCCTGGAGTGGATGCGCGACGACCTGCGCAGGCCGGTCGACCTCGGCACAGGACCGCTGGTGCGCAACGCCCTGATCCGGCTCGGCGCCGACCGGCACCTCTGGTACTTCATGTGCCATCACATCGCCCTGGACGGCTACGGCTTCAGCATGGTCGAGAGCCGGGTCGCCGACCTGTACACCGCGTCGGTGCGCGGCGACGAGACGCAGCTCCCGCGGTTCGCCGGGCTCGACGGGCTGCTCACCGAGGAGGCCGACTACCGGGCATCGGCCCGCTTCGACCGCGACCGGGACCACTGGCAGGCGGCGCTCGCCGGGGCGGCGGAGCCGGCCGGCCTGGCCACCGGGACCGCCCCGCCCTCGCCCGGCTTCCTGCGCACCCGGCGGACCCAACCCGATGCGCTGCGCACCGCGGTGGAGCGGGCCGTCGATGAACTGCGCACCACCCGGCCGGAGTTCCAGCTCGCGGCCGTCGCCGCCTATCTGCACCGGGTCACCGGAAGGACCGACATCGTGCTGGGGCTGCCGTTCGCCGGCCGCCTCGGCTCGGCCGCCGCCCGCATCCCGGCCACCACCGTCAACGTCCTGCCGCTGACGCTCTCCCTGGACCCGTCGCTGACCCCCGCGCAACTCGTCAGGCAGGTGACCCTACGGCTGCGCGACGTCCGCAGGCACGCCCGCTACCGCGGCGAGGACATCCGGCGCGACCTGCGCCTGCCCGCCACCGGACGACGGCTGACCGGCCCGCTGGTCAACGTCGGGATGACGGCGCCCGACCTGCGCTTCGACGGCCATCGGGCACAGGTGCACCACCTGTCCGCAGGACCGGTGGACGACCTCACCATCAGCTTCCGCGAGGACCCGCACCGGGAGAGTGCCGACCTCGCCGTCGACGCCAACCCGGCGCTCTACGGCGAGGCGGAAGCGGCGGCGCACCACGCCCGCCTGCTGACCTTCCTGGGCTCGTTCGCCGCCGCCCCGCAGTCACCCATCGGCCTCCTGGACACCGTGGCCGACCAGGAACGCGCGGACGTGCCCGAACTCGCGGCCACCACTGACGCGGCGGACGCCGCCGGCCCGCAGCAGACCGGCGCCACCCTGACCGAACTGGTGGCCAGGCAGGTGCAGGCCCGCCCCCACGCGGTCGCCGTGGTGGACGGCGCCGACCGCCTCACCTACCGCCAACTCGACGCACACGCCAACCGGCTGGCACACGAACTCCTGGCGCGGGGCGTGGGCCGGCAGGACCTGGTCGCTCTGGCGCTGCCCCGCTCGGCGGAGCTGGTGACCGCGATCCTCGCCGTACTCAAGACGGGCGCCGGGTATCTGCCCCTCGACCCGCACCAGCCCGCCGCCCGCACCGCCGCCGTACTGCGTACGGCCCGCCCGGCGCTGCTCGTCACCGACACCCACCCAGCGGAAGGGCTGCCGGTGGGGGAGGAGGGGCAGGACCGGCTGGCCCTGGACGATCCGGCGGTGCGCGCGGCGGTCGTCGGCCACCCGGCGACCGCGCCGTCCGTCGCCGGGGCGCGCGACACCGACTGCGCGTACGTCATCCACACATCGGGTTCCACCGGTGTGCCGAAGGGGGTGGTGATCCCGCACCGCAACGTGGTGCGCCTGCTGTCGGCGACCCGCCGCTGGTTCGGGTTCGGCGCCGCTGATACCTGGACGCTGTTCCACAGCTATGCCTTCGACTTCTCCGTCTGGGAACTGTTCGGCGCGCTGGTGCACGGCGGACGGCTGGTGGTCGTGCCGTACACCGTCAGCCGCGCACCCGCGGAATTCCTGCGGCTGCTCGTGGACGAGCGGGTCACCGTGCTCAACCAGACCCCCACCGCCTTCGGGCAGTTGGCCGCTGCGGACGGCCAAGAACCCGATGCCGGAAAGAATCTGACCCTGCGTCATATCATTCTGGGCGGCGAGGCACTGCGTCCCGCCGCGCTCGCCGACTGGTACCTGCGGCACGCCGAAGGCGCCCCGCGGATCGTCAACATGTACGGCATCACCGAGACCACCGTGCACGTCACCCACCGGGAACTGGGCCCCGCCGACGCCGCCCCCGACGCCACAGGTCTGATCGGCTTCCCCCTGCCGGACCTGCGGGTACGGCTGCTGGACAGCGCGCTCTGCCCGGTACCGCCGGGCGCCGTCGGCGAGATGTACGTGGCGGGCGCGGGGCTGGCCCGCGGCTACCTCGGGCAGCCAGGTCTGACCGCCGAGCGGTTCCTGCCCGACCCCTACGGCCCGCCAGGCGCACGCATGTACCGCAGCGGCGACCTCGCCCGCCGCGACCCGCACGGCCGCCTGGACCATCTGGGCCGCGCGGACGACCAGGTCAAGATCCGCGGCTTCCGGATCGAACCGGGCGAGATCGAGGCGGCGCTGCTCAGCCACCCCGCGACGGCACAGTCCGCGGTCGTCGTCCGCGCGGACCCCGCCATGGGCGACCGGCTGGTCGCCTACGTGGTCCCGCACCCGGACACCGAAGCGGACCCCGCCGAACTGCGCCGCCACGCCGCCGGCCTGCTCCCAGGACACATGGTGCCGGCCGCCGTCGTGGTGCTCGACAACCTGCCGCTGACCGCCAACGGCAAGCTGGACCGCGCCGCGCTGCCCGCACCCGGCGCCCTCCCCGGCAACCGCGCCGAGCGCCGCTCCGCCGACGTCCGGGAACAGGTGCTCTGCGGGCTCTTCGCCGACCTGCTCGACGTGGCGCAGGTCGGCCCCGATGACGACTTCTTCGAGCTGGGAGGGCATTCGCTGCTGGCCACCCGCCTGGTCGGCCGGGTCCGTGACGCGCTGGACACCGGCATCGGCGTCCGGGACCTGTTCGAGGCGCCGACCCCCACGGCGCTGGCCGCCCGCCTGGACACCGCGGCCCCCGCCCGCCCCCGGCTGGTGCCGGCCACCCGCCCCGAGCGGACACCCCTGTCCTACGCCCAGCGCCGGCTGTGGTTCCTGCACCGCATGGAGGGGCCGAGCCCCACCTACAACATTCCGCTGGCGCTGCGGCTGACCGGCCCGCTGGACGCCGACGCGCTGCGCGGGGCGGTGGCGGACCTGGTGGCCCGGCACGAGAGCCTGCGCACGGTCATTCCGCCGGACGACGGCGACCCGCACCAACTCGTGCTGCCCGCCGGACAAGCCACCGTCGAATGGGACGTCCTGGACGTCGAACCGCAGAACCTGGATGCCGAACTCGCCGCAGCCGCCCGCTTCTCCTTCGACCTGACCGGCCATCTGCCGCTGCGCGCACGGCTGTTGCGCGCGTCGTCCGACGACCACGTGCTGCTGCTGTTGCTGCACCACTCGGCAGGCGACGACTGGTCGCTCGCCACGCTGGCCGACGACCTGGCCGACGCCTACACGGCCCGGCGGGAAGGCACCGCCCCACGGCGCGCCCCGTTGCCCGTGCAGTACGCCGACTACACCCTCTGGCAGCGCGAACTGCTCGCCGACGAGGGCGACCTGACCACCGCTCAACTCGCCTTCTGGGCCGAGCGACTGGCCGGCATCCCCGACCAGCTCGACCTGCCAACGGACCGCACCCGCCCGGCCGTCGCAGGCCACCGCGGCGCCTGCGTCCCGGTCCACATCGACGCGCACCTGCACCAGGAACTGCGGGCCCTGGCGCAGCGCTGCGGGGCGACGGTGTTCATGACCCTCCAGGCCGGGCTCGCCGCCCTGCTCACCCGCCTCGGCGCCGGGAGCGACATCCCGCTCGGCAGCCCGGTGGCGGGCCGCGCGGACCGTGCCCTGGAGGACCTGGTCGGGTTCTTCGCCAACACCCTGGTCCTGCGCACCGACACCTCGGGCGACCCCGGCTTCGCCGAGCTGCTGGCCCGGGTGCGGGCCGGCGACCTCGCCGCCTTCGACCACCAGGACGTGCCGTTCGAGCGGCTGGTCGAGGAGCTGCGCCCGACGCGCTCGCCCGCCCGCCACCCGCTGTTCCAGGTCATGCTCTCCTACGGTGCCGGGCGCCCCGACCCACGGCTGCCGGGGATCTCGGCCCGGCCGGTCCGGGTGCACAACGGCTCCGCGAAGTTCGACCTGACCCTGTCGCTGAGCGACACACCGGGCGGGGACGGCATCGAGGGATTCCTGGAATACGCCACCGACCTCTTCGACGAGTCGACCGCCCAGACCCTCACCGAACGGCTGCTGCGGCTGCTGCGGCAGGCCGTCGACGATCCGCAGCTGCCCCTCAGCAGGCTGGAGGTACTCTCCGACGCCGAGCGGACCACGATGGTCCACGACTGGAACGACACCGCCGCACCGGTGGACCCGCGCAGCTTCCCCGAGATGTTCGAGGAACAGGCCCGCCTGCACCCGGACCGGGAAGCACTGATCGCAGGACCGCACCGCCTGACCTACCGTCAGGTCAACGTCCTCGCCAACCGCTTGGCACACCGGCTGGCCCAGCTCGGAGCCGGACCCGAGGAAACCGTCGGCATCCACCTGCCACGCAGCGCCGAGATGGTCGTGGGCCTGCTCGCCGTGCAGAAGGCCGGCGGCGCCTTCGTCCCGCTGGAACCGACGTGGCCCGCCCTGCGGATCGCCGGCATCGTCGACAACGCGCGGCCGGTCGCCGTCCTCACCACGGCAAAGGACGCGGACGGCCTCCCGGACACGGTGACCCCCGTCGAACTCGACCTGACCGGCGACTGGTTCGCAGGACAGCCCGAGAGCGACCCGGGCGTCTCCCTCGCCCCGGAAAACCTGGCGTACGTCATCTACACCTCGGGGTCGACCGGCACCCCCAAGGGCGCCATGATCCGGCACCGGGCCATCAGCAACCGGCTGCCCTGGCAGATCGGTCTTCTCGGCCTCACCCCGGACGATCCGGTGCTGCACAAGGCGCCGCTGACCTTCGACATCTCCGTCAACGAGATCTTCCTGCCGCTGGCCGCCGGCGCGCCCCTGGTGGTCGCCGACGCGGGACGCGAGGGCGATGTCGCGCACCTCCTGGAGCTGATCGGACGCGAGCGGATCGCCTTCGTCTACATCGTCTCGTCGATCCTCGACATCATGCTGGAGCGCGACGACATCGCGACGGCCGGCGCCTCCCTCAAGCACGTGTGGTGCGGCGGCGAAGTGCTCACCCCCGAACTCTTCCGGCGCTTCCGCGACCGGCTGGGCGACGCCACCATGTACCACGGCTACGGGCCGGCCGAGACCACGATCGGGGTGACCTGCCAGGTCTACCGCGGCGACGCCGAAGCGGGCATCACCATCGGCCGTCCGAACCCCAACACCCGTGTGCATGTGCTCGATACGGCGATGAACCCGGTGCCGGTCGGGGTGCCGGGCGAGCTCTACCTGGGCGGCGTCCCGCTGGGCCGCGGCTACCTCGGCGACCCCCGGCGTACCGCGGTCTCGTTCGTCCCCGACCCCTTCTCCGGCGAACCGGGTGCCCGGCTGTACCGCAGCGGCGACCTGGCCCGCTACCGCGCGGACGGGAACATCGAGTTCCTGGGCCGGGTGGACAACCAGATCAAGATCCGCGGGGTGCGGGTGGAGCTGGAGGAGATCGAGTCCGTACTCAGCCGCCATCCCGGCGTCCGCCAGGCCGTGGTGCTGGTACGGAAGGGCGGCCCCGGCGGCGACCACCTGGCTGCCTGGTGCACACCGGACACCGCGCAGCCGACCGTGGCGGGCGACGCACTGCTGGCCTGGCTGCGCACCGCACTTCCCGAGTACATGGTGCCGCGCGAGTGCCACCTGGTGCCCGCGTTCCCGCTGATGACCTCGGGCAAGGTGGACCGCAAGGCGCTCGCCGCCCGCGCGGACGAGGCGGCGGCATCCGACGGCGCGCGGGCCGCAGGACCGTACGCCGAGCCGCGCAACGACACCGAGCGCATGGTCGCCGAGGTGTGGGAGCAGGCCCTCGGCGTGCGACAGGTCGGCGCACACGACAACTTCTTCGACCTGGGCGGCCACTCCCTGCTGCTCGCCCGGGTGCAGACGGCGCTGCGCACCCGGCTCGGCTGGGACGTCCCGGTGCTCGATCTCTTCACCCGTCCGACGGTGTCCGGCCTCGCGGAATACCTCGACAACCGTGACGGCCAGGCCCCGCCAGGCGCCTCGGGCGCGGGCAGCCGCGAGGCACTCGGCGTCCTGCTGCCGCTGCGCACCGATGGCGAGCTGCCACCGCTGTTCTGCCTGCATCCGGCGTCCGGCCTGAGCTGGCCGTTCGCGGGCCTGCGCCAGCACATCGACGCCGACCGCCCGCTGTACGGCATCCAGAGCCGGGCGCTGACGGGGGAGCTGCCGGCGGCCGGCTCGCTGGAGGACATGGCGGCCGAGTACATCGAGCACGTCCGGCAGGTCCAGCCGCACGGCCCGTACCACCTCGTCGGCTGGTCGTACGGCGGCGTCGTCGCGCACACCATGGCCACCCGGCTGCGCCAGGAAGGGGAGCAGGTCGCCCTGCTGGGGATGCTCGACTCGTACCCCCGCTACCCCTGGGAGAAGCTGGCCGACGACCACGAGCAGCAGGCACTGCGCTCCCTGCTCTACATGTCGCACTACGACCTGTCACAGCTGGACGACGAGCCGCTGGACCGTGAGCGCGTCATGGCGGTCATCGCCGAACGCGGCGGGGTGCTCTCCGAGCTGGCGGCGCCCACCATCCAGGGGGTGATGGACACCTTCGTCTCGTCGGCGGAGCTCCAACAGGGCGTGACACACCGGGTGTTCGACGGCGACCTGCTGTTCTTCACCGCCACCGTCGACCCCGTGGACGCGGCGCTGACCCACCGGGACTGGAAGCCCTACGTGGACGGCACGATCGAGAACCACAACGTCACCTGCCGCCACAAGGACATGACCCGCAACGGCCCGCTGGCGGAGATCGGCCGCCACCTCGACCGCAGGCTGCGCGACCTGCGGGGCTGAACCCGTCCGGCGAAGCGGGGCCGGGCCCGGACAGCGGGCCCGGCCCCCGCACGGCCTGCCCCGCCGCCCGGTGCCTGTCCGGCCGATCTTGTACGGCTCTAAACTGCCAGGGGCGGGGCCCGAGCTCCGCTCCCGCTCGCCGCCAGTACAGGAGCCCGCAGTGACGACCACCTTCGTCAGCTTTTCCCTCTTCGCGCTGTTGGTGACGGTGGCTCCGGGGCCCGACACCCTCCTGGTACTGCGCAACTGCGTGCGCGGCGGGCGCTTCTCGGGCATCGCGACCGCGCTCGGCGCGTCAGCGGGCTCGCTCGCCTGGGCAATGGCCGCGGCCGTCGGACTGGCAGCGGTGCTCCAGCGCTGGGACGCGGCGTTCGCCGCGGTCCGCCTGGCGGGTGCCGCCTACCTGATCTTCCTGGGTGTGCAGAGCCTGTGGGCCTGCCGCCGCGGTGCCGGAGGCGGTCCGGAGCTGCCCGGCGAACCGTCCGTCCCCGCCCCGACCACCGGACGGGCCTTCCGCCAGGGGCTGTTGAGCTGCCTGCTCAACCCCAAGGTGGGCGTCTTCTTCGTGGCGGTGGTCCCGCAGTTCCTGCCCGACGGCCACTCGACGCTGTCGGTGACCCTGGCCTTCGGCGTCATCGACGCCGCCATCGCCGCACTGTGGCTGACGCTGGTGGCGGTGTTCGCGGCCCGGATGCTCACCTGGCTGCGTCGCCCGCGGGTGAACACGGTCCTGGAGCGGACCGCCGCCGCCGTCCTGATGGCACTGGGCATCGCCACGGCCGTCGAGAGTTCCTGATCCCCTGCCTGGACGGTTGGTTGGCGGCTGCTGCCTTCAAGCGCGACTGGGACGGCCTCCACGCGCCGGATGTGAACACGGCGTCGGAGCCGCCCGGCCGGCCCCTCGCCGGCCCTGCGGTGTATTTCCGCGAAGAGGAAGTGGAATGCTGAACTACCAGTTCAGCATTCGGACCGGAGTATACGCATGGCCGAAATTGCACGCCCTCGTGCGGCACGTCCACCGTGATGCGTTCGCAGGCACACTTCGTGGTGGCCGAAATCGACACTTACTGATCCGTAAACCTCCGTCCCGCATCAAGACTTCTTCAAGAAGCTGGTTGCTTGGGTCGATCGGAGCGGCTACTGTTTCAAATGTTGCGATTGTGAGTTCGGGGGATTTCGGGCCTTGGAGGGGGGTCCTTTCGATTGGCTTTGCAAGCCTTGCTGCCGCGCTGCGGCCGAATGGCAATTGAAATCGTGGCAGTCCCGTGGTGAATGGGGCTTTCATCGCGACGGTTTTCGCGATGGTGGCCGCCCCGGGACCGTCATTCATGGTGTTGGTGAATGAAACCCTGCGTTTCGGACGCGGGGCCGGCTTGGTGACAATTCTCGGTAGCAGTACCGGATTGCTCATGTGGGCGGCGACCTCCGCCCTGGGACTGGCCGCCCTGACACAGACGTCCGAACTGGTGTTCACCGTCTTCAAGCTGGCCGGCGCAGCCTACCTCTGCTATCTCGCGGCGATGACGGTGCGCAACCGGCGGAACTTCGGGCACCAGCCGCCGGAAGCGCCGGAGGGGCACGACACGGCAACCCTCTGGCGGTCCTACCGGTCGGGCTTGGTCACCAGTGCCGCCAATCCCAAGATGGCCACCGTTTACCTGGCCCTGATCCCGCAGTTCCTACCCGCCGGCGGCGGCTCGCCCGCCGATGTGATCACGCTGACCGCAGTGCAGATCCTGATCAGCGCCGCCTGGTACGCGGTGGTGGTCACGCTGGTCGGCCTGGCCCGGCGGCTGCTGGCCATGCCGGCGGTACGGATGGGGCTGGCCTGGGTGAGCGCAGCGGTCCTGCTGCTGCTCGGACTGCGCACCGCAGTGATGACGAGTTCCATGCTTTAGCGCAACGGCTGGAAAAGTGAAGAACGCTCCAGGGGAGAGAAATCTTGACGCCTCCAGAGAAGGTTGAATCCCGGGTACGCGAGATCATCGCGGCCGTACTCGGTCCGGCCGCACCGGCCGAGATCGGACGCGACGACGAGTTGCACGCGATCGGCATCGAGTCGCTCAGTATTCTTGAAATTGCGGTCCGAGTCGAAGAGGAATGCGGCATCAAGATCGGCGACAGCGAGCTCTTTCAGGCTTCGCTGACGCGGGTCGGCGATCTCGTGAAGTTGGTCCAGTCGCACGTTGACAATTCCTAGGAACAAGGATCGGAAACGTCATGCTGAATTCGGCAGAGACCTCGCTGACCGCTGAAGAAATCGTTCCCACGCACTGGTACAACGTGCTGTCCGACCTCAACGGCGTCGAGGACGCGGCGAAGCTGCGTCAGGCACGGCCGGAGACCCGCAAGGACGGCGCCGCGGTCACCCCGCAGATCCCGCTGTCGATGTACCGGCAGAGCATGGGCCGGGAGCGGTTCGTGGAGATACCGGAGCGGGTGCGCGAGGAGTACCTGCGCTGGCGGCCGACCCCGCTCCACCGGGCCCGGCGGCTGGAGCGGTTGCTCGACACCCCGGCCCGCATCTACTACAAGTACGAGGGCACCAACACCACCGGCAGCCACAAACTCAACACGGCGCTGGCCCAGGCCTATTACTACAAGCAGGCCGGCATCACCAGCCTGACCACCGGCACCGGTGCCGGCCAGTGGGGCTCGGCCCTCGCTGTCGCCTGCCGCATCTTCGGCCTCGAGTGCACCGTCTACATGGTCCGGGTCAGCTACGACCAGAAGCCCTACCGCCGGATCATGATGGAGATGAACGGGGCCAAGGTCATCTCCAGCCCTCATGAGAACTCCGAGGCCGGGCGCGCCGCGCTGGCCCGCGACCCCCACACCGACGGCAGCCTGTCCATCGCCAACGCGGAAGCCTTCGAGCACGCCCGCCAGGTGGAGGGCTGCAACCTCTCGGTGGGCAGTGGGGAGAACCACGTCCTGCTGCACCAGACGGTCATCGGGCAGGAGGCGATCCGGCAGTTCCGCGCCATCGGCGACTTCCCGGATGTCGTGATCGGATCGGTCGGCGCGGGCAGCAACTTCTCCGGCATCACCCTGCCGTTCTTCCACGAGAAGGTGCGCGAGAACCTGGACACCCGGTTCGTCGCGGTGGAGCCGGAGGCATGCCCGAAGCTCACCAAGGGCCGCTACGCCTGGGACTACAACGACTACACCGGCATCACGCCGATGACCAAGATGTACACCCTGGGCCACACCTTTGTCTCCCCGGGCATCCACGCCGGCGGTCTGCGCTACCACGGCGCCGCTCCGCTGGTGAGCGCGATGTACCACCAGAAGCTGATCGAGGCGGTCGCCTACCCGCAGCGCGCGGTGTTCGAGGCCGGTATCACCTTCTCCCACGAGGAGGGCATCATCCCGGCCCCCGAGTCGGCGCACGCCATCCGGGGCGCGATCGAGGAGGCACTGCTGGCCAAGAAGGAGGGCAGGGAGAAGGTCATCCTGTTCAACCTCAGCGGTCACGGGTTGCTCGACCTGTCGGCCTACCACCAGTTCCTCAACGGAAACATGACCGACATGGCGGCCTCGGACGAGTCCATCGCCGCATCGCTCGACCGCCTGCCGGTCATGGACGACCTCGGCGCAGCAGCGCGCTGAGGGCGAGGATGGGGGGCAGGTCGTGCGACACCTGACTGACGAGGTGCTGAACGTCGCGATCGTGGGCACAGGGCCGCGCGGGATCTCCGTGTTCGAGCGGATCCTGGCCAACCTGACGGCCGAGCCGGAGCCGTCGAGCGTCCGAATCTGGTTGATCGACGCGGTGGAACTGGGGGCAGGGCGGATCTGGCGGACCGGCCAGGAAGCCTGCTTCCTGATGAACACGGTGGTCGGCGAGATCAGCATGTTCTCGGGAGTCTCCGAGGCCGAGCCGAGCCGGCCGGGCGCCGGCCCGTCCTTCCAGCAGTGGCTGCGCACCCAGCCGGACCCGGCGCTGTCGGGTCTGGGCCGCGACGACTACGCACCGAGGTACGCCTACGGCAGGTACCTGCGCTATGTGTACGACGTGGTGCTGCGTGGCGCGTCCGGGCTCGGCGAGGTCGTCGAGGTGGCCGGCAAGGTGACTTCGCTGCGCGAGGACGGGGACAGCTACGAGCTGCGCGTGTCCACCGCCGACGACGAGCTGACCGTGACCGCCGACGCCGTGGTGATCACCACCGGGCACGGCCGGGCGGAGCTGTCCGAGCAGCAGTCCGAGCTGGCGCGGTTCGCGCAGGACCGGCCCGAACTGCGGTACTTCAGCGGTGACTCGGCCGCCGACCTGGGACTCGCCTCGGTCGCGCCGGGCACCGCGGTCGGTGTGGTGGGACTCGGCCTGTCCTTCTACGACGTCCTGATGTCCTTCACCATCGGTCGTGGCGGGAAGTTCAAGGAGAGCGTCGGCGGGGCGATGTTCTACGTCCCCAGCGGCAACGAACCTTCTGTGGTGGCCAGTTCGCGCACCGGGTTACCGATCCACTCGCGGGGCCGCAACCAGAAGGGTGTGACCGACCGTTCGGCGCCGAAGTTCCTCACCTCGGCCGCCATCGGCCGGCTGCGCGAACGCAACGTGGCACAGCGAGGCAACCCGGCCCTGGACTTCGACCGGGACGTGGCTCACCTTCTGCACGCTGAGATCAACTATGTGTACTACACCACCCAGGCGAGGACCCAGCACGGGCCGGAACGCGCCGATGCCGTCGGCGCCGAGTTGCTCGCCCTCGGCCCGGAACCGGAAAGCTGGCCCGAGGTGGCATGGCGCCACGGACTCCAGGACGTGGAGCTGGTCGACCTCGACCACCTGTCCCGGCCCTTTCAGGGCAAACGTTTCGCCTCCGGTGCCGGTCTGATCGCCGAGGTACGGCGCATCATGCGCGCCGACATCGTGGAGGCCGGCCAGGGCAACGTGGACAGCCCGCTCAAGGCCGCGCTGGACGCCATCCGCGACTCCCGCGAGGTCCTGCGGCACGCCGTGGACTTCGGAGGACTGACCCCGCGCTCCCATCGGGGCGACTTCCTCGGCCGGTTCGTCTCGCGCACCTCACTGCTGTTCACCGGACCACCACTGGAACGCACCGCGCAGTTCCTGGCGTTGATCGACGCCGGAGTGCTTGAAGTGGTGGGGCCGGACGTGGTGCACGGATGCGACGCCGAGCGGGGCCGGTTCTTCCTGGAGTCACCCGCCGTCGCAGACTCGCGCAAGCACTGCGACGTGCTCATCGACTCGCGGATCCCGACCGCAGGTCTGACCCGCAACACCGATCCGCTGATGAGGCAGCTGGTCGACGAGAGGATGGCCGTCGGGTTCACACATGCCACCACGGAAGACCGCTTCGAAACCGGCGCACTGCACATCACCCCGGCCGAGCGCCGGGTGATCGCCGCCGACGGCCGGCCGCACCGGGCCCTGTACGCGCTGGGCATCCCCACCGAAGGGGCGTGCTGGTTCACCCAGATCGGCAACGGCCGGCCCGGCGTGCAGACCTCGTTCTCCAGGGACGCCGACGTGATCGCACTCAGCCTGCTGCGCCGGGCCAAGTCCAACGCCTTCAAGTGATCGGGGGAAAAGTTGTCCGGACAGGACGAGGCGTACCGGGACTTCCGGGCCGCACGGGACCTGCTGTTGCACCACGCCGATGACCAGGACGCCGCACGCAACGCGTTCCAGTGGCCGCGCCCACAACGGTTCAACTGGGCGATCGACTGGTTCGACCGGATCGCCGAGGGCAACGACCGGGTGGCCCTGCGCATCGTCGGGCAGGGCGACCTGACCTTCCAGGAGCTCTCCCGCCGCTCCGACCAGGCCGCCGACTGGCTGCTGGCACAGGGCATCCGCCGGGGCGACGTGGTGATGCTGCTGATGGACAACCGGATCGAGCTGTGGGAGCTGATGCTCGCACTGATCAAGATCCGGGCCGTGGTCGCACCCGCCTTCATCACCATCTCGCCCGAGGAACTGCGCACCAGGATCGGCAGGGCCGGAGCCAAGCATGTGATCGCCGACCACCGGATCGCTCCCGGGCTCGCGGTGGACGGGCTCCGTATCAAGATCATCGTCGGTGCGGAACATGAGGGCTGGGTCGACTTCGCCACCTCGGCCGAGCACCGGGGCACCTTCGTACCGGAGGGCCCCACCGACGCCGACGAGCCGCTGTTCTACTACTTCACCTCCGGTTCCACCTCACGGCCGAAACTGGTGGTGCACTCGCACGTCAGCTATGCCATCGGGCATCTGGCGAGCATGTACTGGAACGGGCTGCAGCCGGGTGACGTCCACCTCAACGTCTCTGCCCCGGCGTGGGCCAAGTACCCGTGGAGTTCGCTGTTCGGACCCTGGAACGCCGAGGCCACCGTGGTGTCCATGGACACCGCCGAGGCGACCCCGGAGCGGCTGCTGGAGGTGCTGGGGTCCGGCACGGTCACCAGCTTCTGCGCACCGCCCAGCATCTGGCGGGCACTGATCCGCACGGGGCTGCCCGACGGCCTGCCCGGCTTGCGAAACGCGGTCAGCGTCGGTGAACCGCTCATGGGCGATGTGGTCGAGCAGGTCCGCCTGCTGGCCGGGGTGACCGTCCGCAACGGGTTCGGCCAGTCCGAGGTCACCGCCATGGCCGGCGTCACCGCCTCCTCCCCGGCCGACCCGATATCCATGGGCCACCCCCTGCCGGGATACGAACTGGTGGTGGTCCGGCCCGGCACCGACGAGCCGGCCCAGGAGGGCGAGCTGTGCCTTGACCTGACCAACGAACCCGTCGGCATGATGCGCGGCTATCTGGACCCGGAGGACAATGCCGCCATCCATACTGCGGGCGGCCTCTACCGGACCGGTGACCTGGCCCGGTGGGACAGCGACGGATCCCTGGTCTATCTGGGGCGGCGCAAGGACGTGTTCGAGGGGCCCGACGGGGAGCCGATCGCCCCGCTCGAACTGGAGCATGTGCTGGTGCTGCACCCTGCTGTCGCCGAACTGTCCGTGGTACCGGTGTCCGAGGGCACGGCACTCGTACCCAAGGCGTACGTGGTGCTGTCCGCCGGGTGGAACGCCACCCGCGCCACCGCCGAGGTACTCTTCGCGCACCTGCGGGAACGCCTGCCCGCGCCCAAGCTCGTACGGTTCCTGGAGTTCGTGGACGATCTGCCGCGCACCGAATCGGGGAAGGTCCAGCGCGAGGCGGTCCGGGTGCTGCGCAGGTCCCGCAACGTCGAGTTCGCCGGCTGGTGACCTGAGTCGCCTGGAGGGTGGCTCGCTCCGGACTGGGCAGCGGCGCGAGGACCGATTCGTCCGCGGCGGCCATCGCGGCGTCGCGCCCAGCGATGGGCGCGATGCCCGCCTCGGTTGCGAAGACGCATTTGCTGCGTTCGTTGACCCTGAGCTTTTCGAGCGGACCGGTGGGAGTGCGTTCCGGCTGGCCCATGTCGAGAATTTCCCACAGGCCCAGGATCCGGAGCCGAGCCGCCGCCGCGCACTACGACGTGAGGCCGTCGAAGGCGATGGGCAGGTGCCGGGGCCCTCTGAGGACCGCGTTGCGACGATACGGCGGCGGGTCATCGATCAGGCGGGGGTTGTCGAGCCGGCGGACGAGCTCGGTCAGCGCGATCTGGGCCTCCAGCCGGGCCAGGGGAGCGCCGAAGCAGTTGTGGATGCCGCTGCCGAAGCCCAGGTGCTGGTTGTCGGGGCGTTCGGGGATGAAGCGGTCGGGGTCGTGGAAGCGCTGGGGATCCCGGTTGCCGGAGGCGAGCAGCAGCCACAGCGAGGCGCCCTTGGGGATGAGGGTGCCGGCGATGTCGATGTCGGCCAGCGTGGTGCGCTGCGGCAGCAGTTGGACGGGGGGCTCGAACCGCAGCAGTTCTTCCACGAGCGGGACCGCCAGACCGGGGTTGTCGCGCAGCCGCTGGAGGACGTCGGGATTGCGCAGCAGGGTCAGCATCCCGTTGGTGATGAGGTTGACCGTGGTTTCGTGGCCGGCGATCAGCAGGAGAGCCGAGGTGCTGATCATCTCCAGTGGCGACATCCGGCCGTCCGGCCCGTGGTCGTCGGCCATGGCGGAGAGCATGTCGTCGCGGGGTGCGCGGCGCCGCTCCTCGATCAGTCCGGCGAGATAGGTGGCGAGATCGGCGCGGGCCTGCCGGATGGCCCGCAGTTGCGTCTCGCGCTCCTCGGGCGTGCCCTGGACGGGGTCGAGGCCGGCGGCGAGGGTGTCGGCCCAGCCGTGGAAGTGCGCCTCGTCCTCGCGGGGGACGCCGAGGAGCCGGCAGATCACCGTGACGGGGAAGGGGTAGGAGAAGTCGTCGACGAGGTCGATCCGGTCCCGGTCCCGGAAGCCGTCGATGAGGCCGGAGACGATCTCACCGAGTTCTCCGCGCATGTCGAACACCCGGCGGGGGGAGTGCGGGGGCCCGAAGGGCCGCATCGCCAGCCGGCGCAGTCTGTCGTGCTCGGGAGGGTCGAGCCTGAGGAACGTCGGCGGCAGGTTCGGGTCCTCCTCCTGCCCCAGGAACTCGGCGGCCTCGGCGCTCAGATTGCGGGCGTCGGAGCTGACCCGCGGATCGTGGAGCAGGCCATGAATCTCCCAGTACGTGCTGACCAGATAGGGGCCCGCCTCGTCCCGCACCACCGGCGTCTTCCGGAGTTCGGCGTAGAGCGGGTACGGGTCGGCGCGGTGGGCGTAGTCGGTGATCTGGCGCAGGAGTGCGACCGACGTCATGGCGGATTCCTTCCGGGTGCTGCGGCAGGGAGCTGTCGTGAGAGCGCGGCGGAATCAGGCGCGCCTGGGGGTGAACGAGATGCGCCGGTCGGCCGGTGAGTGGCCGCTGAGGGTGACGGTGGGGCCGTGGCTGGGGAGCGAGGGGTCGGGGAAGCCGGCCGGTACGGGATGCATCCCTTCGGGCCGCCGGTCGACGGTGGGGAAGCCGGCCGGGAACGGCGCGGCCTGCTCGATCTGCCGCTCGTAGAACTCCAGCCCTTTCGCCTGGTCGAAGGTGACGGCGGCGATGACGCGGCCTTGGTGGCCGTAGGCCGCGGTGAAGCGGTGCTCGGCGAGTGACCCCTGGGTGATGAGGATCTGGTCGGCCATGGGCGGGACGCCGACCGACTTGATGTTGACGCCGAACTGCGCGGACCAGAAGGACGGCATCCACACGTGCGGGCGGCGGTCCGAGCTGGCACTGATCATGTTGTGGGCCGCGGTCTCGGCCTGCGCGACCGCATTGCCCCAGTGCTCCAGCGAGAGGAACTGGTAGCCGAAGAGCGGATGCGGGGAGCGGGCGACGTCACCGGCGACGAAGATGTCGTCGGTGACGATGCCCCGCACGTCGAAGGCCCGGCATCCGGCGTCGCAGGCGATCCCGCGCGGCCCGGCGCCGAGGTCGGATCCCGCGAGCCATTCGGTGTTGCGGGTCGCCCCCAGGGAGGCGACCACCACGTCCACCTCCAGCGCCGTGCCGTCCGAGAACTGCGCCCGCCGCACCCGACCCGCGGCGTCCCCTTCCAGAGCGGTGACCTGTACCCCGCACCGCAGATCGACACCGTGCTCGCGCTGGAGGGCCGCGGCCACCTCACCGATCACGCCGCCGAGCGCACCCACCAAAGGAGCCGGACCGCGTTCCGCGACGGTGACGGGCAGCCCCCGCTCACGGCAGGCCGAGGCGATCTCGGAGCCGGTGAACCCGGCGCCGATGACCAGCACCCGGCGCGGACCGGCCGTCAGCCGGTGATGCAGCTTGGCCGCGTCGTCCTTGGTGCGCAGGACGAACACCCCGTCCAGGTCGGCTTCCAGGTCGTTCGGCCAGGGGCGGGAACGGACGCCGGTCGTGATCAGCAGCCGGTCGTACCCGACCGCTTCGCCGTCGGCGAGCCGCACCTGCTTGTCCACCGGGTCAAGACCGGTGGCCGCGACGCCGAGCCGCCACCGCGCGTCGATCGCCCGGCGCCGTGGCAGCGCCGTGTGGTCGTAGGGCACCCTGCCGAGCAGGACCTGCTTGGACAACGGCGGCCGGTCGTACGGCTCGTGGGGCTCGTCACCCACCATGGTGAGCGTGCCGGTGAAGCCCTCCTCGCGGAGCGTCTCGGCGGCCCGCAGCCCCGCCAGAGAGGCACCGACGATGACGATGCGTCCCTCGCGCCTGAACTTCCCCAGATATCCGTTAACCGACACGGGAGGCACCCGCCCGTGCCGTGGCCTGCGCCACGCCATCGGCCTCGACGGTGATGGCCTTGACGGGGCAGGCGTTCGCCGCCCGGAGCACGTGCTCGCGTTGCGCGTCGTCGGCCTGCGGGTCGTACATCAGCGCCTCGTCACCGTGCATGGCGAACACCTCCGGGGCGAGGAAGGCGCATTGCGCGTACCCCTGGCACCGGTTGAGATCAACGACGAGCCTCATGAGGTCTCCGCTTCTTCGCGACGTGGTCGTGCGCGCTGCCGTAGGCCACGCCGGCGGGCAGCCCGGACGCAGGCTGTCCCGGTCCAGAATGGAAGGCCCCCTGGCGAGGTGCACTCCCACCGGTCCGACGGGGTGAGGCGCCAGGCGGGTCACCCGGCCATGTGGCGGGTGATGAGTTCCAGCAGGCGCAGTACGGCCGGGTCCGCGTCCGGGCGGTGCACGGCGACCAAGGAGGTCTCCAGATAGGGCGACGCCCCGCGCAGCGGAACGAGGGCGACCTCGGGGACGAGGAAGTCGCGCAGGCGGTCGGGCAGCAGGCTGACGCACAGCCCGGAGGCGACGTAGCTGAACAGGCCGGTGAGGTCGTCGGACACCGCGCGGCTGCGGGGGGTGAACCCGGCTTCGCGGCAGGCCAGTTGGACCTGATGGGCCAGGGTCGGCAGGGCGGTGGCGTCGGGGAGTACGAAGCCGTCGTCGCGCAGGTCGCCCAGAGCGACCTCGTCGGCCTCGGCCAGCGGGTGATCGTGCGGCACCGCAGCGGCGATGCGCTCGACGGCGAAGTCCCGGCCGACGAGGTCGGCCGACAGGTTCGAAGGGTCACGGAGGAACGCCAGGTCCAGCGTGCCGGAGCGGGCCATCTCGGCGAGGGCGGCCGGCGAATCCTGGTGCAGGTGGATGCGCAGACCCGGCAGTTCCTCGGCCGCAGCCCGCAGGAGATCGGGCAGGTAGTGGTGGCTGAGGATGCTCACATATCCCAGCCGGACGTCGCCCTCCAGGCCGCTCGCCACCCGCCTGGCCCGCTCGACGGCCGCGGACTGGGCGTCGAGGAGGCGCTGCGCGTCCACGGCGAAGCCCTCGCCCGCCGCGGTCAGACTGACGCCTCCCGGGCCCCGCTCGAAAAGCCGCACGCCCAGGCCACGCTCAAGGCGCTGGATCGACTGGCTGAGCGGCGGCTGGCTCATGGAAAGCCGTTCTGCGGCGCGTCCGAAATGCTTCTCATCGGCCACCACCAGGAATTGCTCCAGCAGCCGCCTCGTCAAATTGATATCCGTAGCCATATTGCTCATGACCTCAACATATATTGGACGGACATGCATCCAGAGGTGTCCCATGGGTCGTGGGCGTTCCACAGCACACAGCGGCGCCCTTCCCGGAGAAACCGATGGGGGACAGCTCCGCCGCGGTTTCCGCGGCACACAGCTACCCACCCGCCGGTTCGGTGGCCCGTCTCCCTGGAGTTCCTGATGCACAAGCACGATGTCGCGCGGCTCTTCACCACCCCGGTGGACTCTCCGGCCTACGCGCCCACCCGGTACCGCTTCACCAACCGCGAGTACCTCAACATCCACTACCGCACCGACCCGGAGGCGCTGCGCCGGCTCGTCCCGGAGCCGCTGACCGTCACCGACCCGGTGGTCCGCTTCGAGATCATGCGGATGCCCGACGTCACAGGGCTGGGCGACTACACCGAGGCCGGTCAGCTCATCGCCGTCGAGCACGAGGGCGAGGCGGGCGAGTTCAACCTCGCGATGTATGTGGACAGCGTCCCGGCGATCTCCAGTGGACGCGAGTACAGCGCCTATCCGAAGAAGGCCGGTTCCCCCGCCCTCTACGTGGACTCCGACACGCTGGTCGGCACGCTCGACTACGGCACCCTGCGGGTGGCCACCGCCACCATGGGCTACAAGCACCACGCCATGGACCTGGAAGCGGCCCGTGCGGAGATCTGCCCGCCCGGCTTCATGATCAAGACGGTCCCGCACTACGACGGCACCCCGCGCATCTGCGAGCTGGTCCGCACTCAGGTCACCGACGTCACCGTCAAGAGCGCCTTCACCGGCCCCGCCCGTCTGGAGCTGTTCGCCCACGCGATAGCCCCGCTCGCGGACCTGCCGGTCCTTGAGGTCGTCGGCGCCTCCCACCTCGTCACCGACCTCACCCTCAACCCCGTCGCGCCCGTTTACGACTACCTCGCCGACTGAGGTGCCGGAGGCCGGCCGAGCCCCCCGCCGTCGGCCACTCCCGTAGGCGTCCGCGACGAAGCCCACACGCGCGCCTCTTCGAGAAAGCTTCGAGATCATGACTCCCACCCCTGAGCCCGCCCCGGACTCCTACCAGCGCGCCGCGATCATCGGCGGCGGCGTCATCGGCATCTCCTGGGCCGGTCTCTTCCTCGCCCGGGGCATCGACGTCGTCATCAGCGACCCCCGCCCCGATATCGCGGACCTGGTCCTGGCGGGACTTGACGAGATCACCCCCGCCCTGGCCGCACTGGGACTGCCCACCGAGAACCTCGCCGGCCGGCTCACCTTCGAAGCCGGCCTGGCCACCGCCGTCGCGGGCGTGGACATCGTCCAGGAGAACGGCCCCGAACGCCTGGCGGTCAAGCAGCAGATCTGGCGGACCGTCGAGCAGGCAGCCCCCGCCCACGCGCTGCTGGCCACCTCCACCTCCGGCATCCCGGCCACCGCCATCGCCCAGGCGATGCGGCAGCCCGAACGCCTCGTCGTGGGCCACCCCTTCAACCCGCCGCACCTCGTGCCGCTGGTGGAGATCGTGCCCGGCGAGCAGACCTCCGCGGCCACCGTCGAGCAGGCCAAGACCTTCTACCGCGCGCTCGGCAAGCAGCCGCAGGTCCTGCACAAGGAGATCCCGGGATTCGTCGCCAACCGCCTGCAGTCCGCCCTCTTCCGCGAGTGCGTCCACCTCGTCGCCCAGGGCGTGGTGACGGAGCAGGAACTCGACGACATCGTCACCGCGTCCATCGGCATGCGCTGGGCCGTCGCAGGTCCCTTCCGCACCTTCCACCTCGGCGGCGGACCCGGCGGTCTGCCGCACTTCATCGAGCACCTCGGCCGCGCGATGGAAGCCACCATGTGGCCCGCGCTGGGCAACCCCGCCTTCGACGACACCACCGTCGCCGTCCTCAACAACCAGGCGCGCGAGGCGTTCGGCGACGGCACCGTCGAGGAACTCGCCGCCGAGCGCGACCGCGCACAGATCGCTGTCATGCGCGCCCTGGGCGAGACCCCGGACTCCGGATCCACCGGCCGCGCCTGATCCCCCCGCCGCACCACGTGAGAAACGAAGAGGCCATGTCCCTCACCAAGAAGATCAACAAGGCCATCGCCCACCCGGCGACCGACGACGCGTTCGACGTCCAGGCCGAAATGGCCGAGGTGCTCGCCGAGATCGGGCTGAAGCCGGCTGACACCGGCGGCTCGATCACCTTCGGAGGGGCCGACCCGGTCGTGCCCAGCACCCTGCGTCTGGGCGCGGCATCCGGCATCGCGCTGGCCGCCAAGTCCGCCGCCGTCGCCGCCCTGTGGAAGGACCGCACGGGCCGCGGCCAGGACATCCACATGGACCTGCGCGTCGGCCCCCACCGCCTGTGCCCCTTCTACGAGCAGAAGTGGGAACTCCTCAACGGCTACACCGGCGGCACTCCGTCCGTCATCAACATGGCACTCGCCAACAACTTCTACCGCACCGCCGACGGCCGTTGGATGATGCCGTTCAACATCTACCCCAACATCAAGGTCGCCGCCCAGAAGCTGCTCGGCGTCGGTGACGTCCCCGAGCACGTCGCCGCCGCGATCTCGCGGTGGAACGCCAGGGAACTGGAGCAGGCCGGCGCGGAGGCCGGGTGCGTCATGCCGATGGTCCGCACACCCAGCGAGATCCTGACGGAGCGTCAGTACACCGATGTGCTCGCCGACATGCCGCTGGTGGAGATCACCCGCATCGGCGACAGCGCCCCCGAACCGCTGCCCGCAGGCCCCACCGCCCCGCTGGGCGGCGTACGCGCACTGGGCATGGGCCACATCATCGCCGGCGCCGGCGCAGGGCGCGCCATGGCCCTGCACGGAGCGGACGTGCTGAACCTGTGGCGGCCCTACGAACTCGAACACGACGTCACCTACCTCACCACCGGCGTCGGCGTGCGCTCCGCCACCGTGAGCCCGTACACGCAGGAGGGCCTGGCCCGCATCCACGAACTCCAGGCAGGCGCCGACGTGTTCTACGCCAACCGCCGTCCCGGCTTCCTGGACTCCACCGGCCTGTCCGAGGAAGAGGCCATCGCCCGGCGCCCGGGTCTGATCCACGCCACGGTGTCGCTGAACGGACGGACCGGACCCTGGAAGGACCACCTCGGCTTCGACCAGACCGCAGGCGCGCTCACCGGCCTGCTGCACCTGGAGGGCGACGGCGACGAGCCCGCCCTGCCGCCCATCACCGTGGTCAACGACTACCTCGTCTCCTGGTTCATGACGGCCGGAATCGCCGAGGCGCTGCGGCGCCGCGCCGTGCACGGCGGCAGCTACCGCGTCCACGTCTCCCTCTCCCGCGTGGCCCTGTGGATCCTGTCCATGGGCATCTTCGACAAGGCGTACGCGAAGCAGGTGGCCGGCACCGGCGAACTCCACGCCTATCCGGACCCCGAGGTCTTCACCGCCGAGACCCCGCTCGGCCACTACCAGGGCATCACCGACCAGGTGAAGATGTCGGACACCCCCGGCGCCTACCGGCAGATCCTCGTCCCGCGCGGCTCCCAGCGCGCGGAATGGCTGCCCACGGCCTGACCTCATCCGCGGGGCTACGCGCCCGTGCCGTCCCGCAGTTCCGCGAGGTCGAGCGGTGGCAGCTGGGACAGCTCGGCGTTGGCGGAGGCCATGGCGGCGCCGTAGGACGAGTCGCCGAGGACGGCCGTCATGGCTTCGGCGATCTCGTCGCGCGTCGCGGTGAGTTCCAGCGCGCGGCCGAGGCCACGCCGTGCGAACGTGGCGGTGTTGTCGGGCTGGTCACCGAGAATTCCCATGCCCAGGACGGGAGTTGCGCCCTGCACCGCGTCGAGCAGGGATGCCCGGCCGCCGTGCGTCACGAACAGGTCGGCACGATGCAGGAGCGCGGGCTGCGGGACGTGCTTGACGACAGTGATGCGGGGGTCCGTGCTCTGCATGTGTTCCGCGAGGTCTCCCGCGGACACGATCGCGTCGCAGTCGATCGCGGAGAGCGCGGCCATGATCTCCCGGTACATGTCCTCAACGACGGTACGGAGCCCCGACATCGCGGTGGTCAGGGTGCCGAGGCTCGCGTAGACGAGGGGGCGGGCGGAGGGGGAGCGGTCCAGCCAATCGGGGAGGGCCGTCCGGTCTCCCGCGGTGGTACGCCGGACCGCGCGTGCGGACGCCGGGGGCGTCTCGTAGAACCACGGGACCGGCGCGGGGGTGAGCATCGGAGGGAGCGCGGGAGTGTCCTGCCCGTGCTGCTTGAAGAGGGGCGTCAACGCGGGCGCGATGTCGGTGTCCCAGAGATCCAGAAGCACCGGGCCGAGGCCGTTGTCCGCTGCGAGCACGGGCAGTCGCAGGACCTTCGCCGCGAGGTGCGCGCCGAGATCGCTGCACTCGGCGATCACCAGATCGGGCCGCGACCGTGTCCACGCGGCGAGCAGATCACGGGCCTTCGCCTCGGCCTGATCCGGCCAGAGCCGCCCGAAGACGTACCGGTTGAAGGACGCGTTTCCGGACTCCTGCCAGATCCCACTCGCCGCCTGCTGAACGCCGGGATCGCAGGTCCAGTCCGTCCCCGCCCGGTGGAACTCCACTCCTCGCCGCCGGGCTTCGCGGCGGAACATGCGGGGCGCGTAGAGGGCGACGTCATGGCCCTGCTCAAGGGCCGGTCCTGTGACGTAATCGAGCGCGGACACATGCGAAGGTATCGGCTCGGCAGTGACGGCTATCCGCAATGTCACGGAAACTCCAAGGGATTGCATCGACGTGGACTGTGGCGATCCGACTGTGGTGCGCCGATGCATGTTCCCCTCGGACGGCGGTGAGCGACCTTGATCCTTACGCGTAGAGGCGCAGTTCTTTGGCCGACGGGACGGCTCGCCGAAGACGCCGGGACGGCCGCGCGGATGCTGCGCGCGGCCACCTCGTGCGACTGGAACATCGGTCTTCGCACCGGAGCGGGGTCAGGGGACGCTCTCCGGCGAACGGTTCGACGACCGCGCTTCCGGTTCGAGGCGCTCCTTGCCCTGCGCACCCGGGCGCTGCGGACGCAAAGGGCGGCGGCGCCCGTGCCGTGGGCCGGCGGGGGAGCACGCCGAACGCCATAACACCCACGACCGCGGCCTTGACCGCCCGAGACCCCGGCCGCCCACTGCCAGGTGTCACGACGCAGTTTGATCGCCTGCGCGTCGACGCACGCGGTACTCCGGCGTCACCGGAGTCACCTGCTGAAAGGGCCGTTGCACGGGCTGTCGCGGCCACGTTGCGATTTGCGTGGGCGTATATCATGTAATGGCGCCTTCTGAATGTGGCGCGGGCAGCATGTCGTCTCCGATTGAGGAGAAGGAACATGGCCGCGGGTGACGATGACGGCACAGCGCGCGTCCGGTCTCCGTCCGGTAAGAAGCCGGCCGAGAAGACCGGCGGGAAAACCCGTACCGAACGGGACGGCAGCCGGACGAGCAAGGGTGAGACGAAGCGCGCGGCCCGCCGCGTTTCGGCGCCGCGGGCCATGCGGTACGCGGTGGAACAGCTCCAGGAACTTTTGGGGCGAGCCCCCGAGTCCGTCTCCGCGATGAACCCGACGGAGGACGGCTGGCAGGCGGACGTCGAAGTCCTGGAACTGGAACGCGTCCCCGGAACCACCAGTGTGATGGCGAGCTACCGGGTGACGCTGGACGAAGAGGGCGAACTGGTGGCGTATCAACGCATCCGCCGCTACACCCGAGGGCAGGTCGACTCGCACACCTAGGGCCCCTGGGATGCCACTGCAGCACCGTTCGCCACGCGCACGACACGGCCGCTCCACCCGGACCGGAGCGGGTCGGCGAAGGGAGGCACCGTGACTGTGGTGCCGCAAGGCCAGGGAACCATGTCCAGGGGCGGCGGGGCCGGCTCCGGGAACCTCTACGACATCATCGATCTGATTCTTGACCGTGGCCTGGTCATCGACGTCTTCGTACGGGTGTCACTGGTAGGCATCGAACTCATCAAGATCGATGCCCGCATCGTCGTGGCGAGCGTCGACACCTACCTGCGCTTCGCTGAGGCATGCAACCGCCTCGACCTGGAAGCCGGAGAAAAGAAGCCCGACCAGCTGACGGACATCGTCGGCGAGATCACCGAGGGCGGCTCGCACGGCAAGACCAAGGGAGCCCTGAGCGGAGCGGCGGAGGCGGTGGCCGACGCCGTCAGGGGAGGGGGAGACGACGAGGAGGAGAACGAGGACAGGCACAAGGAACCCGTCGGAAAGCGGGAGCGCCCGGCTCGTCGGCCGGTGAGGCACCGAAAGGAATGAGCCATGGCCGTCTACGTCTACTCCATCGTCACGACCGCTCATCCGCAGCGCCTGGACGACCTGGACGGCGTGGGGAATCCGCCGTCCGCCCTCCGCACCGTACAGAGCCACAAGCTCTCCGCTGTCGTCAGCGACGCCCCGGAAGACCTCCGCCCCAAACGCCGCGACCTCGGCGCCCATCAGGCCGTCCAGGAACGCCTGATGTCCGACGGCACGGTTCTGCCGCTGCAGTTCGGCTTCACGGCAACGGACGACGACGCCGTGGTGGCGGTGCTGGAGGAGCGCACGGAGGAGTTGACCGCACGGCTGGAGGACCTGGAGGGCTGCGTCGAGTACCACCTGAAGGCCGCCCAGGACGAGGAGACGATGCTGCGTCGGATCCTGCGGGAATCGGACGAGGCACGCGAGCTCAACGAGCAGATCAAGAGCGGCCGTGGCAGCCCGGATCTGCCGCTCGCCCTGGGCGAGTTCATCGCCAAGGAAGTGCAGGACCGCCAGGAACGGCTCGCCGTCTCGGTCCTCGACGCGCTGCGTGGCCGCACCCGGGACGAACGCGTGGCAGAGCCGTCGGGGAACGACTTCCTGAGCGTGTCCTTCCTGGTGGAGCGGGATAGCGAAGACGATTTCCGCACCGCGGAGAAGCACCTCGCCGACGAACTGGGCCGCGACTTCGACCTGCGGTTGCGCGGACCGCTCCCCGCCTACAGCTTCGTATAGGACTTCTCATGGGCCTGTTGAATCATCTCGCCACCCTCCCGCTCGCCCCGGTACGCGGCGTGGCCTGGGTCATGGAGCGCGTGGTCGAGACGGCGGAGAACGAGTACTACGACCCGGCACCCGTCGAGCGCGAACTCGCCGAGCTCGAACGGGCGCTCCTGGCGGGAGAGATCGATGAGGAAACGTTCGACCGGCGCGAGGACGAATTGCTGGACCGGCTGGAGGAGATCAGGGCCCACATCCAGGGCGCCGACGGCTGAGGGAGACCGCCGCCGAGGAGGCGGAGCGGCACCGGGTGCTCCCGCCGAGGCGCCGGGACACCAGGGAAGCGAGGTGCAGAGGCCGTGAACGAACCCGTCGCCAGGAGGCTCGGCGACCTCCCGTCCAGGACCGCGTACGGCCAGGGCTCGTCGGCCAATCTCGCCGACATCCTGGAACGGGTGCTGGACAAGGGCATCGTCATCGCCGGCGATATCCAGATCAACCTCCTGGACATCGAACTGCTCACCATCAAGCTCCGCTTGCTGGTCGCTTCGGTGGACAAGGCGAAGGAAATGGGCATCGACTGGTGGGAGCACGACCCCTCGCTCTCGTCCCATGCCTCCGACGGCTACCGCTCACTCGCCGACGAGAACAGGCGGCTGCGCGCCGAGATCGCGTCACTGCGCGAGAGCGGCGAACTGCCGCCCGCCGACGACGAGGAGAGCGGACGCGCCGCGCCCCGCCCCGCCGCACGCGCCGAACGGGCCGGGCCAAGAGCCCGCAGTAAGAAGCGGGACGAGTCATGACCGGGACCGGGACCGTCAGCTACGCGTATGCGATCGCGCGGGACGTCGACGGATCGCTGGCGGAAGCGCTCTCCGAGCTCAGAGGAGTGGCTCGGGCGCCGGTGCATCTGGTGCGTGACAGCGGAGCGGTGGTGGTCGCCGTGAGCCCGGTACCCGAGCAGGACTTCCGGGAGGCCGCGCTGCGTGCCCACCTGGAGGACCTGGACTGGCTGGAATCGGTCGCCCGCGCCCACCACCGGGTGATCGAGGCGCTGGCTGCCCGGACCACTGTCCTGCCGCTCCGTCTGGCCACGGTCTACCTCGATGACGAGCGGGTACGGCTCATGCTGGCGGCCCGGCGGGAGGCGTTCGCGGACCGGATCGCCACGCTGGCCGACCATGAGGAGTGGGGCGTCAAGATCTACGTCGACGCACCTGCGGCGACCGAACCACCCGCGGAGGCGCCCACCGACCCGGGCATGAGCCCCGGGCGGGCGTACCTCAGCCGCCGCAGGGCGCAGCGACACGTCCGCGATGAAGCCTATCGGGACGCCGAAGAGGCGGCCCGGCGCGTCGAGGCCGCTGCCCGCCGCTACGCGGTCGACCGGGTCCAACACCGGCCTCAGCAGGGCGAACTCGCCCGCGGGCCGGGCGAAAACGTCATCAACGACGCCTACTTGGTGGCACAGCGGCACGCCGGGCACTTCCGCACCGACGTCACGGCGGTCGCCGATGGCCTCACCGGGGTGCGGATCGAGGTCACCGGGCCCTGGGCCCCGTACTCCTTCGCCACCCCAGCCGAGCCCGAACCGGCGAGGGGAGCCGCGCCGTGAGAGCGGCGGACGGGCCGCCGGCCACCGCGGACGCACCGCTGCCGGAACGGCAGATCGCACTGATCGACCTGCTGGACCGGCTGCTCAGCGGAGGCGTGGTGCTGACCGGCGATATCGTGCTCTCCATCGCCGACATCGACCTCGTACGCATCTCCCTGCGCGCGCTGATCGTGTCCATCAGCGAACAGAACCCCTCGCCTTGGCGCGCGCTCCCACCGCCCGTGGACACCGACCATGACGCATGAGGACGCTCGGGCCGACCGCTTCGACGACGTGTCCGACGCGGTCGCCAGGGCCTTCCGGCTGCTGCCCGCGGCGCCGCAGGACGTCCCGCCTGCGGACAGCGGCGGGACACGGAGGCCGGCCCACCGGATCAGCACCGATCCCGACACGGTGGAACGGGACCTCATCAAGCTCGTGCTCACCCTTGTCGAGCTGCTGCGCCAACTCATGGAGCGCCAGGCCCTGCAACGGGTCGACGCGGGAGACCTCACCGAGGAACAGGAGGAGCGCCTGGGAGCCACGCTGATGATTCTGCACGAGCGCATGCAGGAACTCTGCGCCCGGTACGACCTGTCCATGCGGGATCTCAACCTGGACCTCGGCCCTCTCGGGACTCTGCTGCCGCCCCCCGAATGAGCGAGGCGATCCTGCCGTCCGACAGAGGCCCGGTAAGCGGGCCACCGTTGACCTTGACGCAGCGGCAAGGTTTCTACTGAGGGCATGCGAATCGGAGAGATCGCCGCGCTCGTCGGGCTCACCACCCGGGCGATCCGGCACTACCACCACGTCGGGCTGCTCCCGGAACCGGAGCGGCGCCCCAACGGATACCGGGCCTACAGCATCCGCGACGCCGTCCTGCTCGCCCGGGTGCGCCGCCTCACCGAACTCGGCCTCAGCCTCGACGAGGTGCGCGACGTCCTCGCGGACGACGCCGGGCGCGAACTGGCCGACGTACTGGAGGAACTCGACGCCGATCTGGCGCGCCAGGAGGCCGCCATCCGGGAGCGCCGCCGCCGGCTCGGGGCCCTGCTCGCGGAGCCGCCCGGTGCGTGCGGACCCGTCTCGCCCGCCCTCGCCGCGCTGCTGGCGCGGGCCCCCGAGACGGACTCGCCGAGCGCGGCGATGGACCGCGAGTACCTCACACTGCTCGACGCCCCCGGCACCGGAGGGCGGGAGCTCTACAGGATGCTCGGGCCGCTGGCCGCCGATCCCACGATGCTCACGCTGTACCAGCGCCTCGACGCACTCGCCGAAGCCCCCGCCGACGACCCGCGGATCGCACCCCTGGCCGCGGACCTGATGGCGGCCGTCCCCGATGAGGTGTTCGCCGCGATCCCCGCCGACGGCGCGGTCGTGGCCGGATTCAAGGAGGCGCTGCTCGCCGAGCACGCCCCCGCGCAGGCGGAAGTCGTCCGCCGTCTCATGGAGGCGTTCCTGGCGAGGGGCCGAGGATGAGCGATGCCGGATCGAGACGTGTACGGGCGGCACGGGTCGTGGTACCGCGGGTGGCCCGCCGCCTGCTGCTCAACGAGCTGCGCGCGGCTGCCTCCCTGGGGCGATGGGTCCTGCGCGGCAAACACGGGGTGCGCCCGGGGGACCTCGCCGCCGCATACACCGGACCCCAGACGGCGATGATGTACGGGCTGCTCTTCGTCTCGCTGATCGAGACGGTCGGCCTGGCCTTCCTCATTCCCTGGCCGACGGTCCACCGGGTGGTCCTGGTACTCGACCTGTACGGCGTCCTGCTCGTACTCGCCCTGCACGCCGCCTGCGTGACCAGGCCGCACGTCGTGCGCCCCGACGGCTCCCTGAGGATCCGCTACGGAGCACTCTTCGACCTCTCCGTACCGCCGGACGCGGTCGCCTCGGTCCGGGTCGACCGGCGCTACCCCGAGGGCCGCCTGGTCAGCCTCTCCGATGAAGGGGTGCTCGACCTGATCGTGGGCAGCCAGACCTCGGTGACCCTGGAGCTGAACCGGCCGCTCCCCTTCACCCGCCCGTTGGGCGCACGCGGGGAGGCCCGTACGATCCGCTTCCACGCCGACGACCCGCGCGCACTGGTCGGTGCGCTCCGGCAGCCGGCCTGACCGCGCAGGTGCCCCGGGCCCGTGGAGTTCCGGGCCCGGGGCACGCTGGTTCCTCAGCGGTCAGCGGTCCGCCGGCCGGCTCGCGGCTGCGGAACCGCCGATGTCAGCGGTTGTCGTGGAGGTCCTGGTGCATCTGCGGCTGGTCGTCCTGCTCGTGGGTGAGCGCGTACCGTTCCGCGCCGTTGAACGCCTTGGAGGCGACTCCGATGAGGTCCTTGTAGGGGTTGACCCCCACGGTCTTCTCGGCGGCGCCTCCGAAGAGGCCCCCGCCCAGGCTGCTGACGACGCCGTGGCCCGCGGCAAGGGGCTTGCCGGCCTCGGCGAGCAGGCTCTTGGGCAGACCTGCCATGTCCGCGTACTTGTCGGTGAGCGCCACGCGGATCATGGCGAGGAACGCGTCGCTCGCCCCCGGCGGCAGGAACTGCTCGTAGAACTTGACGGCCTGCTGCGTCATGAAGACGCCGTCGTCGCTCTTTTGCCACTCCTTGTCCCGCTCGGCGTTCCACATCCGCTCGGTCTCGTCGGCGTCCTTGGGGATCAGCCACTTCTCCGGAGCGCCCAGGTAGTGGTTGACGTAGTGCCAGGCGCACACGAAGCCGCGGGCGTCCTCGCGGGAGACGTCCAGGCCGAGGTGCTTCATGGCCTGGAGGATCTGGGTGCTGAAGACGCAGGCGGCGCCGGTGGTGTACTTCTGCGAGACCGGCTCGCCCCACTTCTCGTAGTCCCACTCACCGCTCTTCTTGTGCAACTGCCGTACCGAGGCGTGCACCAGACGCACCTTGGTGACGCTCGCGGCCAGCGTCCCGTCCCGCATCGCGTCCTTGTTGCCCATGTCGAGGAACAGCCGGGACGACTGCGACAGCCGCCGGCCGGGGCCTTCCACACCGCCAAGCCGGCCCGTGGAGCGCAGGGTGAAGGCACCGGTGGGGGAGAGGTAGGTACCGATGAGTCCGACGGTGCCCTGAAGCATGGACACTTCGCCGTGGTGGCGGGCGAAGAAGCCCTCCGCGGCCTTCACGTCCGCGTCGCTCCAGTCCGGCGGAGGGGCGGACGCCTCGTCGAGGAACGCCCGCAAACGCTCCGGGAGGTGGGACAAGTCCTGATGCGGCTTCAAGGTCCCGATCGTGCGGAACAAGGCGTTGACCCCGTCGACCTCGCCGTTGTCGAGCAGGTCCGACACCAGTGCGTCGGCATCCGGGTCACCCACCTGGTTCGCCGCTTCCAGCTCGGGCGCGATAGATCCAGCCGTCAATGGCACTACAGGACTCCATTTCTCCGTGGAGACTTCACCTCCACGGAACAGATATCGACGCACCGCACACGGCCTCGGACGGCAGGACACGGGCGCCTCTCGCGACGGGCGGCTCCTGATGGTCATGAGATATCCCAACAACCCCTGACACAGGCCAGGTTGGGCAGCCGTGCCGGAGCGGGACCGCCGACGCGCAGCAGGCCCGGAACCGCACGGACAAGATCTCTTGGACGCGGCCGGTTCCGCGGCGCAACGCACCCGCAACAACCCATATGAGGGACCGGGCTGCACGCGGGTGACGAAAGCCGTCCGGTGCGATGACAGCCGCGGGCTCACCGCTCCGGCAGGTTCACCCGGATCAATGTCTGCTGCCCGTTGGCGACGAGTTTCCGTTGGCCGTCCTGGACGCCGAACACCTCCAGTTGGCACACGGTCAGCGTGCGACCGGACTTCAGGACGGTTCCGGTCGCCTCGATGCGGTCACCGACGGCAGGCGCGAGGAGGTTGATCTTGTACTCCACCGTGAGCACTTCGGTGTGCTCGGGGAACAGCGTGTACGCGGCGTAGCCGCCCGCGCTGTCCGCGATGGCGCTGGTGGCGCCGGCGTGGAAGTACCCGTGTTGCTGGGTCACTTCGGGCCTGCTCGGGAGCACGATGTGCACGCGGCCCGGACCGATGTGGGATATCCGGGCGCCGAGGTGACTCATCAGCCCCTGGCGGTCGAAGCTCGCCTGGATGCGCCTGTGCACCTCGGGGCTCGCCTGTTCCTGCGGTGACCGGTCGTCCATGTGCTCTCCTTCGTGGCAGGCGGGGCGGAGTGCCGGTCGGCCAGGCGTTCCAGCGGCAGGCACGCGCCGATGACGATCATCATGGCACCGGAGCCCGGTCACGGTCCTTCAGGGATTTCTGCGAAACCACCCGCGCTGTACGCAGAAGGACGGATCCTGTCTCACGGCCCTCGCCAAGGGCAGCGGCACCGAGGGCTTCTTCCGGACAACCGGACAACCGGGCCGAATCTGAAAGGTATGGATGGAATGACGCGTATACCGGGTGAGACGGACGCGGCGCCCGGCGGGTACTCCCGCCGTAAGCTCCTCAAGGCCGGCATCGGGGTCGCCGTGGGGGCCGGAGTCGTCGGTTCGGGTACCGGGGTGGCGGTGGCCGGTGGACCGAACGACCCGACCAGCCCGACGCTCGCGACCAAGGTGAAGAACCTCAGTGGCCCGGCCGAGACCGGCCCGTTCGCTTCACCGTGGACCGACCTCGGCATTCCCGCGCTGTGTCCGGACGGCACCATGCTGTTCGTCGGCGGCGACACCTTCAACGGCGACCACGTACCGCAGCCGGGCGAGCCCGCCGACGACTGGCGCGCCCCGGTCGGACTGCGCTCCGGCAGCGCCGACCTGAACAACCTCCGCATCGACGGCAGCGTCGGCGGCGGCCACGCCAACAGCCTCGTCGACGAGCCGCACAACCCGGTCGGCGACAAGGCCACGACGGCGATCCCGTCCGACGTGTTCGTCGTCGACGGCGTCATGTACATGCACCTCATGCGCGGCGTCATCTACGACACCCACCACACGGACTTCTGGCGCTCCACCGACAACGGCGAGACCTGGGAGTACCTGTGCCAGTGGCCGGGTGACCTGCACGGCGGCCAGTTCCAGCAGAAGACGTACGCGGTGGCCGACGACGGCTACTGCTACGTCCTGTCCACGGTCTTCAACCGCGAGGTGGAGTCGGGGATGCTGCTGCACCGGGTGCGGAAGGACAGCCTCGGCAACGCGGACGCCTACGAGCCGTGGGGCTACGCCGACGGCGGCTGGCGGTGGGGCGCGCCCCCGACGACCGTCTTCGGCACCCGCAAGTGGGGCGAGATCTGCTTCCGCGCCATGGACGGCAAGTACGTCCTCACCTGGCTGAACATGAACGCGCTCTCGATCCGCGCGATGGTCTTCCCGCTCCCGACGTCGGACCTGACGAAGACGCTGGAGCAGACGATGATCCTGCCCTGCGCCCCGGGCCAGGAGGCGGCCAACCTCGTCGCCAGCCCGTACGGCGGATTCGTCGTCCCCGGCTCGACGTTCGGCAACTTCCACATCGTCGTCAGCCAGTGGTACGACCCGAAGAACTACCGGTTCATGCAGTACAAGGTCAACATGCTGTCCTGAGCCGGGGCATCCGTCGGGCGCCGTTCTCGGGCGGCGCCCGGTCCGTCCGCGACCGAGGCGTACTGACCCGCGCCGTGTCAGTCGGTATGTGCCTCCAAGGCGTCGATGATCTCGGGCCGGAGTTCGCGGGGACGGTCGTGACCCATGTCGGGACCAGCATCAGCTTCGCTCCGGGCACCAGGTCTGCGGTGCGCTGCCCGCCACTGGGGTCGATGAGCGTGTCGTCCAGACCGTGGATGACCAGGGGCGGCGTCCGGAGCGTGCGCAAGGCGTCCGCGCGTGAGCCGCTGAGGATCATCGCTCCGAGCTGCCGCCCGGCTCCGGCCGGGCAGTAGGCGCGGTCGTAGCTGTCGGCGGCCGTCTCACGAAGGACTGCGGGGTCGCCGTAACGCCGGGAAGCCCACACGATCTCCCGCTCCGCCGCTGCGATGTATCCCTCGCGCTCGCCGCCCGCTACGTCGCCACCTTCGACCGCAGCAGGCGACGCTGCCTGTACCTGACGTACTACACCGACGGCGACACCCGCCGCCGCGGCGACTCACTCGCCCGCATCAAAGCCCGCTACCGGAGCCACGGCTGGCTGCCGCCCGAGGACGAACTGCCCCACTTCCTGCCCCTGATGCTGGAGTTCGCCGCCCGCAGCCCCGAGGCCGGCGTCCCCCTGCTGACCGCGTACCGGCCCGCCCTGGAAGCCCTCCGCTGCGCCCTGGTCGCCCACCGCAGTCCCTACGCCGACCTGCTTCAGGCCGTCTGCCGCTGCCTCCCGGGAGACGCACCCGCCAGCCGCGAGGAGGCACTGAAGCTGACCCGCAACGGGCCGCCGGCCGAGACCGTGGGCCTGGATCCGTATCCCGCGCAGCCGGGACCGCACGACCAAGGAGCCCGCAGGTGACGCACGTCCGGATCGCGCTGTGGGGCGTGCTGCCCTACCTCGTCCTGGCCCGGGGTCGCCACGGTGGCGGGCAGTTCCGCCCCGCGAGGGAACCCGATGGATACCGCAAGGTAACATTGCAGAGTGCAATGAAGAGGGTGTCCTGGACAGGGGAGAGGGGCCGCACCGATGGACAGCGGGACGAACCACCGCACACCGCGTACGCCGCAGCACGGGGAGATGGCCGAAGGGACGGTGCTCGCCCAGGAGACGGACGAGGTCACCGAGACCGTCATGGCCGCATCGCGGCTCCTGGTCGGACTGTCGGCCCGCGCGCTCGCCGAGGTCGGCAGCAGCCTGACGCTGCCTCAACTCCGGGCCCTGGTTGTACTCGACGGATCAGGGCCGGCCAAGCTCGCCGCGCTGGCCGCCGCGCTGGGGGTCAACGCCTCGACGGCGCTGCGGATGGTCGACCGGCTCGAAAGCGGTGGACTCGTCGACCGCAGGATCAACCCCGACAACCGCAGAGAGGTCGTCCTGCGCCTCACCGCATCCGGTACCGAGCTGGTCCGCACCGTCCTGGAGTACCGCCACCGCGAGATCGCCGCGCTGGTGAGCCGGCTGCCCGTCGATGTCCGCTCCGGCCTCGTCCTCGGTCTGCGGGCGCTGACGGAAGCCGCGCAGGAGCCGGCGGCCGGTCCCCTGGAGCCGCCATATCCCGGGATGTGCTGACGTACGACTCCCACGGCCGTCCCGTAAGGGCGCGTCATCCGGTCACCGCCGCGTGCAGCGGGGCCAGCAGGGACAGGTCGTCGGTGGTGACGGTGAGGTGGGTGGCGCCGGCGGACCGCCAGGCGTCGGCGCGGGAGCGCCAGGTGTCCGGCCGGCCGGGGGCGGGCCGGAGCCGGGCTTCCACGCCGAACGCGGCCGGATCGCGACCCGCTTCGGCCACCGCCGCACGCAGTTCGGCGATGAGCGCGGCACCACGGCCGACCCGGTCGGCGAGCAGGCCGGACATGGTGAAGCCGTCGGCGAGCGCGGCGATCCGGCGCAGCGAGCGCGGTCTGCCTCCGGTGCGCAGGGTGCCGCCGCCCATCCACAGGGGTATCGGGTGGGGCCGTGGGGTGAGGGTCACGCCGGAGAACGCGAGGTGCTCGCCGGCGAAGTCCGCTTCCGGACGTGACCACAGCACCCGCAGCGCACGGACCTGTTCCTCGAACAGCGCCGCGCGGCCTTCCGGGGCGACGCCGAGTGCGGCGGACTCGGCACGGTCGGATCCGACGGCGACACCCAGACGCAGCCGGTCGCCGCTGAGGTGGGCCAGCTGTGCGGCCTGCTTGGCGGCGAGCACCACCGGGCGGTGCGGCAGGATCGTCATCGCCGTGGCCAGCTCGATCCGGCTGGTGACCGCCGCCAGGAACGCCACCAGCGTCAGACTCTCGTAGGCGGGAGCGCTGGACACCAGGTGCTCGGGGACGGACAGATGGTCGTAGCCCAGGCGCTCCGCGGTCACCGCGAACTCGCGCAGTCCGGCGGGGGAGAGGGCCGTCGGAACGGTACAGCCGAGGCGAAGGGTCATTTGCGGAAGGACTCCGGGTCGGCGGCGGAGATGAAGACCGCGCGCGGGCGTTCGGCGGGCAGCAACTGGGAGTTGAGGAGGCGCCGCACCGTTTTCTCCCCGCCGGGAAAGGGGTCGGTGACCGACAGATGGACGTCGAGCACCTGCGCGCCGCCCTCGTCCACCACCTTGGGCACGCAGTGCACCACCCCCGGAATGGCGTGTGCTGCTTGTCTGACGGTGTTCAGCGAGACCTTCTCGCCGCGCAGCACCACGAAGTCCGACAGGCGTCCGTGGAAGGTGAGATAGCCGTCGTCGAGGGAGAAGGCGTCCCCGGTGGCGATGGTCCGCGGCCCCAGCAGGGACCGCCCGCTGTGCTGTCCGACCCGACGCAGCAGTACCGTGCCGGACTCGACCAGCAACTCGCCCACCCCGCCGCGGACCTCGCGCAGCGAGGCGCGCACCCCGGGCAGCGTGCGGCCGACCGAGCCGTACCGGTGCGCGGGCTCGGCGTGCGCGGCCAGCGTCGACACGCGCGGCCCGGCCTCGGTGAGCCCGTACGTCAGGTACAGCTCCGCGCCCGGCCGGGCGGCCAGCAGATCCGCCACCTCCGCGGGCGCGAGCCGGTCCCCGCCGACCGCAAGCGCCCGCAGGCCACGCGGCACGAGTCCGGGGTCGGCCAGCAACTGGCGGGCGATCGTCGGGGTCACCGAGGAGTGGGTGATCCCGTGCGCGGCGATCGTGTCGCGGTACCCGACCGGCGAGAACGGCGGCCCGTCGAGCACCAGCCGCGCCCGGGTCACGTACGCGGCGAACGCCTGCGCCACCAGGGCGTAGGAGTAGTACAGCGGCAGGTTCACCAGCAGGGTGTCGGCCGCGGTGATGCCGGTGGCCCCGGTGTGCAGGCGGGCGTTGTGCAGCAGTGAGGACACCCGGTGCACGCAGGCGCTGAACATCCCCGAGGTGCCGGAGGTGGACAGCAGGATCTCGCCCGGCCGGTACCGGGTGGCGGGGTGTCCGGTCGGCACGGCGAACGCGTCGCCGACCGGCGTCCGTGGCCCGGCCCCGGTCAGCCGGGTGGTCACCACCACACCCGCCCCGACGTGCCCGGCCAGCGCGCGGACCCGCTGCCACGGCGTCCCGGGAGGCACGGCCAGCGGCACCAGACCCAGCAGCAACAAGGAGAGCTGCACGCGCAGCAGTTCCGCCCCGTTGGCCAGGCAGAGCACGACCGCGTCGCCCGGTGCCAGGCCAAGACCGGCCAGGTCGTCCAGCACGTCGTCGACTCCGGCCGGCCCGCCGCCGTCGCCACCGGCCCTGGTGTCGGCGACCCGGGTCAGGAAGTCGGCCACCCCGGACCGGGTGAGGCCCGTCACCGGTCCGCTCCGGTGCCGGTCAGGACCAGGCAGCGGCACAACTGCCGCTCTTCCGCGGTGGATTGCAGGCCCGCCAGGAGCACGTGCCTGGTGTGACCGTCCGCGAGCCAGCCCTCGATCACTGTGAACGCCACGGGGGCCACCCGGTCCGGGTGCGCCGCCAGCAGCAGCGAAGGACCGCGCAGCCCGTGACGCAGGGCGGGCAGCCCGGCCAGCACCCCCGGATTCGCCCCGGCGAAGCGCAGCGGCGACACCCGGGATCTCGGCACCGATCCGGCGATGCGGCGCATCGTCCGCTCGGTACCGCTCGCGCTCATGACCACGATCCCGGTGTCGTCGGCGGCGTCGAGCACCGGCTCGGCGCAGTCCGCCAGCGCTCGGTCCACGGTCTCGGCGACCAGCCAGGCCGCCGGGTCGGCATAGAAGGACGGCTTGTTGACCGCGTGCTCGGCCGGGTCATCGACGACCACCGTCGCCGAACCCAGCACCCGCACACCAGGCGGCACCTGTGTCACTCCCTCACCCCTTCGAACAGCAGGCACGTGTTGAACCCGCCGAAGCCCAACGTCAGGCTCAACCCGGCGCCGGGGCCCACGGGTTGTGCCGATCCCGTGGCCAGCCGCAGCGGTGCCGCCGGATCGCGCAGCCCGACGACCGGTGGAACCCGTCGGTGACGCAGCGCCAGCACCGTCGCGACGGCCTCGACGGCCCCGGTCGCACCCAGGCTGTGCCCGAACGCCCCCTTGGTGGCGAACGTCAACGGGCCTTCGGCGCCGAACAGTTCGCGCAGGCTGCGCGCCTCGACCTCGTCGTTGAGCGGTGTCCCCGTCCCGTGTGCGTTGATCACCGCGACGTCCGCGGCTGCCAGGCCGGCCGACGCCAGACAGCGCTCGACGGCGCGCACCACGGCGCGTCCTGACGGGTCGGGTGCGGTCAGTCCGGCGGCGTCGTTGGCCGCGCCGGTGCCGCGCAGCCTGGCATGCACCCGGGCGCCGCGCTCCCGGGCGGAGTCGGGGTGCTCGACCACCACGAAAGCCGCGCCCTCGCCGAGCAGCATCCCGTCGCGCGTCCGGTCGAACGCCCGCAGGGCGGTGGGGCTCATGGTGCCCAGCGCGGAATGCCCGAGCCGCTTCGCCTCAGTGACCACGTCCACCCCGCCCGCCACGCAGACGCGCCGCTCGCCCGAGCGCACCAGGGCGTGCGCGATGGCGATGGCGTCCGACCCCGCGGAACACGCGGTCATCACACACACCGGCGTACCGGGGTGCCCGATGCTCGCCGCCGCGTCGTCGGCCCAGGCGTGCAGCGTCGGCTCCGCCTCGTCCAAGGAGGCGCCGAAGCTGGTGCCGAGGACCAGGCCGACATCGGGGTCGGCCGTGGACAGGCCGGCATCCGTGAAGGCGGCGCGCAGCGCACGCGCGGCGAGCAGCCGCTGGCGCTCGGCCGGCGAAGTCCCGTACGGCGGCGCATCGATGACGGCGGCTGCGGTGTTGCGCAACGGGTGCGGCGATGCGACGGGCGCCAGACCCGATGCGCCCGCGCACAGCCGCTCCCACACCGCGTCCAGGTCCAGGCCCAGCGGAGTGTCCCAGGCCAGTCCTGTGATCACCGGGGTCACCACGGCCGGGCCCTTGCCGGATCGACCTTCGCCCGGCTCATCGCGCCGCGGAACCCGGCGACCGAACGGCCCTCCACGGTCACCTTGGCGGAGAAACTGAAGGTGTGGCCCGACAGCCGGTCCGCGCGGACGTCGAGCACGACCTGGTCGCCGGGCACGACCGGGGCGAGGAAGCGGGACTTGACCGTGCCGACCAGGGTCACCTCGTCGTCGGCGAGCGGGGCGCTGCTCAACTGGTAGAGCAGCACGCCGGATTGGGCGAAAGCCTGCATGGTGTGGCTGCCCGGCAGGATCACCCCCGGGGTCAGGCCGCGCTCGGGCAGGTGCCCGGACAGCGCGCCCATCTCCGCCGACACGGCGAACATGCTGCGCAGGAAGACGCCGGGCTCATGGTCGAGCACCCGGTCGATGAACAGCCGGGGGTGGCGTCCGCGCACCAGGGCGGCGATCGCCGATGTGCCCAGCGGACGCGCCACGCGGTCCGACGCGGGAGGGGGTGCCGATTCGTTGGTGTGCCGCATCCGGGACGATTCCTCTCAGGGCCTGTCGCAGCGGCGCCGGCAGGGGCACCGCGCGCCGGGTGTCGGGGTCGACGGCGGCGAAGACGAGGGCTCCGGTCACCAGCGGGGTACGGATGCCGTCCGCCTCCTCGCGCAGCAGACTCACCGCGAGCCTGAACCAGGCCGCGCCGACGTGGTCGACCCGGCCGTCTCCGACGATCACGTCGCGGTACACGGCGCTGTGGAGATAGGTCACCCGCAGTTCGGCGGCGACCAGGTCGACACCGGCCGCGCCGAAGGCGGTCAGACCCGCGCCGTGCGCCTCCAGGTGTTCCGTGCCCGCGGTCTCCATCAGTGAGGTGTAGCGGGAGAAGTGCACGATGCCGGTCGCGTCGGTGTCGACGTGCTCGACCCGGGTGCGAAACCCCGCGCTCACCACAGCGACCCGGCGCCTGCCGCCACCCGGTCCACGATCTCGTCGGCCTGCGCCTGGCCGGTGGTCAGCGGCAGCACGATGCGCAGGGTGGGATGGATGTAGCGCCGGTCGCCCGACCGCTTCCCCGCGCCCGCCATGAACTCCGCGTACACGCCCGCATCGATCAGCTTCCTGCGCAGCGTGCCGAGCTGCTCGGCCGCCGCGGAGGTCAGCTCCACGCCGAGCATGACCCCGGCCCCGCGGACCTCGGTGAACACGTCGGGGTGGCCGCCCACCAAGGCGGTGTCGAGGCGCTCGGCCAGCTTCGCGCCGACGTCGGCCGACTGCCGCAGCAGCCCTTCGGACACGATGTGCTCGATGCCGTCACGGATCACCGCGCAGTGCGGCGGCCGTAGATCGGACGTGGTCACGGCGCCGGATGCGCGGACGGCCAGTTCCTTGCGGGCGATCACCATCGACGTGGACACCGTGCCCATGCCCAGGTATTTGCCGATGACGGTGATGTCGGTGGGGACCGGTCCTTCCGCGTCGCGCATGGCCAGCCAGCGGCCGGTCTTGGCGAACGTCAGCACCTCGTCGGCCACCAGCAGCACGTCGTCGGCGGCGCACCGCCGTGAGAGGTCGCGCAGGTAGCCGGGCGGGGGCAGGAGGATGCCCGCGTCGCCCTGGATCGGCTCCACCACCACGGCCAGCAGCCGGTCGGCGGAGGCGGCGAAGTACTCAGCCAGGGCGTCGGTGTCGCCGAACGGGATGTGGTCGACCCGGACGCCGTACGGGCCGGCGGTGTCGGGCTCGGGCAGACCGGCCCGGTAGTGCCTGCGGTTGAGCAGCTGCACCAGCTCGCCGGTCCAGCCGTGCCAGGCGCCCTGGAAGGCCAGGATGGTGTCGCGCCGCTCCTTGCCCTGACGGTGTTTCAGCCGTCGGCCGTCGAACCGGGACTCCAGCACGAGCCGCAGCGCCAACTCGTTGCCCTCCGAGCCGGAGTTGCGCCCGCTGACGTGGTACTGCCCCGCGGGGAAGTGGCCGGTCCACAGTCCGCCGGGCCCGAAGAGCCGGTCGAGGAGTTCCGCCCGCTCCAGGGAGCCGAGTTCGTCGGTGACGTTGCCGACCGCGGTGCCGCGCGCCAGCGCCCCGCGCAGGACCGGGTGGTCGCCGCCCAGCGTCGCGCTGGCGTAGCCGCCGCTGGCGTCCAGCAGCCGCAGCCGCCTGCCCCGGCCTTCCGGGCTCAGGTCGACCACATCGAGTTCCAGGCCGCGCCCGCCCACGCAGGCGAACGGCAGCCGCGGAGCGCCGTAGTGGTTGAGGTGCAGGTCCGCGCCGCGCGACAGCACACCGGTCGGATCCCCGGCGCGGTCGTCGCGGGCGGCCGGTGCCGCGCTCACGCGGTGGCCGATGACTGGCCGGCCCCCGACAGCCGCTCGACCAGTGCGAGTACGTCGCCGAGCGTGGTCAACTCCCCGGCGGCGACGGCCTCGTCGGGGATTTCGATGCCGAATGCCTCCTCACACTGGACGCGCAGCTCCACGAAGCCGAGTGAGTCCATGCCGTAGCCCTCGCGCAGCCTGTCGTCGAGCCGCATCTGGTCGATCGGCACCTCCACCAGTACATCGGAGCTGAGAATTCGCTTGATGGTCTGTAAAGAGTTCACCAGAACTTTCCCCTCTGGGCGGGACTGTCCGAAAGGCCACGGCCGGGTTTTCGGTGCGCGGTAAATGCGGACGGGAACGCGGCTGTGAAATGGGCCGGAAATGAACGGACGCCGATCGGGAAATGGCGGCGTCAGTCATGCATGCCAATCGAAGCTAGAGGAGGTTTTGGCACCTGTCAATGCGGCCTCCGATTTTACTTGCCATTCATCTTTAAGTATCGGGCCTCGAAGGCTTTTACGCGCGAGTTCTGGACTGTTCAGGCCGTTCGCATAACGCAGTGAATACGGCTGGAAGCGACGCCTCCGGGTGCCGTGCAAGCCTGCGAAATGGCCGTGGAGGCGCTTTTTCGGGGCGGCGGAATCGCGGTTTCCGCTGACCGCTATGCGCCTTATGTGATGTTTGCCGTTCATCTCCTCTTGGCGGATACGGTACTTGTGACGCCAAAACGCCCCGGACTAGTCTCGGGCCGTCTATTTGCCTACCTGATGGACGCGGAGTGCGGGACGAGTAGGCAACCGGGTGCCCCGTTGAAACCGTCGCGCCCCATACCCGGGCTCCCCCTGTGATTCACCGCAAGCGCACAGGCAATTGCGCTGCCCGTTTCCCCTTTCCGGTGGCCGAAGTCCGTCCGATTGCACGGTCGCCGGCAGACTCTTTCGAAGGAGCCTCGAAAAGTCATGAGTGTCACCCCGGACGCCCTGCACGGCGTCACCCTGTTCGTCGGCGGCCCGATCCAGCACGCCCTGGTACCCGGCGGTATGGCGGCGCCGATCCGCGACTGCGTAAGCCTCACCATCGAGCAGGCACGGCAGGCCGGCGCCACCGTGCTTTCCGCGCACGTGGCCGAGCGGTTCGGCGCCGACACCTCCTCGTTCACCCCCGAGGAAGTGTCCGTGCGCGATTACGCGTGGATGCGCCAGTGCGATGTATTCGTGCCGGTGCTGCCGGTGCTCGACGGCACTCTGCTGCGCACGGATGGCACGCACATCGAACTGGGGTGGGCCAGCGCACTGGGCCGCCCCATCGTGGGCGTCACCGACCAGCCCTTCGCCGAGTCGGCCAGCCACCTGCTCAAGGGGCTCGCCCAGGTCGCCGACGCCACGTTCCTGTCCGCCAAGGAGATCGCCGCGGACCCGGCACTGCTGGTCGACGGCGTGCTGGCGACGCTGGGCCGGACCAGGACAGCGGCCTGACGTGGCGGCCGAGACACAGGTGCTGGGACTGAGCCTGGCCAATCCGGTCGTGGTCGGCTCGGGGCTGCTCACCGACCAGGAACGCAACATCCGCAGACTGCTGGAGACCGGCGCGGGCGCAGTGGTCACCAAAACCATCCACCCCAACCCGCCGACCGGCCTGGACGAGCGCATCCTCCGGCTGCCCACCGGAATGATCAACAGCACCACCTACTCCAAACGGTCCGTCGACCACTGGCTCGGCATCCTGCGCGACCTGGCACGGGACGGGCTGCCGGTCATCGCATCGCTGCACGCCGACAGCCCGGCGGAACTGGCCGGTCTGGCGGTCCGTGTGGCGGCGGCCGGCTGCCGGGCACTGGAGCTGGGCATCTCCTGCCTCAATGAGGAGGACGGCCTCGACGACACCCCCGAGCGGGTGCACACCTACACCGCGGCCGTCCGCGCCGCGACCCCGGTGCCGTTCTCGGTCAAGCTGGCCGGCGGCGAGGGCCTGCACGCCCGTGCGTTCGCCGCCGCCCGCGCCGGCGCGGACGCGGTGACCATCAGCGACACCCTGCCCGCAGCCGTCGTGGACCAGGAGACCGGCGACCTCCGGCTCGGCGGCGTCTTCGGCTACTCGGGACCTGGCATCAAGCCGCTGGTGCTGGCCGCACTGTGGCAGCTGCGCCGGGCCGGGTTCAGCCTGCCCGTGCTGGGCTCGGGCGGCGTCCAGTCGGGCCGGGACGTACAGGACTACCTGCGGGTCGGTGCGGTGGCCGCCCAGGTGTACACCGCGCTGCACACCGACATGTACCTCACGCTCGCCCGGATCGTGGCCGAGACCACCGGAGGGGACGATCCAGGCAACACACCCGCCACCGAGGCGGGCCGGTCCGAGCGGGTGCGGCCATGACCCCCCGGTCGGCGGGGCCGCAGCTGTGCGACCTGAGCAGCGCCGAGGTACTGGACGCCACCGCGGGGCAGACCGTGGTGTGGCCGGTGGGATCCATCGAACAGCACGGCCCGCACCTGCCGCTGTCCGTGGACACCGTCCTGGCCGACGCGTTCGCCCGGCAGATCGCCTACGAGCTGACCGCCCTGACCCTGCCGGCCCAATCCATCGCGGCGCGGTCGCTGCCGCAGAGCGGGGGAGGGCTGGCCTTCCCCGGCACCGTCCACGTACGCGGCCAGTCCCTGCTGGCCTTCCTGACGGACGTACTGGAGTCGTTGTGCGCCCTGCCGTGGCACCGACTCCTGGTCGTCAACGGCCACTTCGAGAACGAGCCGTTCCTGTTCGAGGCACTCGACGAGGTGGGCAGGCGGCCGGCCGCGGCGGGAAAGGAGTTCATCGCGCTGAGCTGGTGGAGCCTGGTCGACACGGACTGGCTCGCCGGACGGATACCGCTCTTCCCCGGGTGGCACGCCGAGCACGCGGGGATCACCGAGACCAGCCTGATGCTCTACCTCCGCCCCGACCTGGTGTCGGCCGCGCGCCCCGACCACGCCGACCCGCCCCGCCCGGGGATCTACCTGCACCCCGTCGACGTCGGCCGCACGACCAACCAAGGTGTCCTGTCGAGCACTTCGGGCGCCACCGCCGACCTGGGCAAGGACCTCTTCTGGCACGTGGTCTCCGCCGCCGTTGACCTGGTGTCCGATGGCAGCGGACTGCTGCGCGAGGAGCGAACATGACCACACCCACCCTCTGCGTGTGCAACGCGGTCGACACCCTGCGCGACTTCGCCGTCCGCGCCGACGGCGTCGACGAGCTGCTGTCGGAGTGCTACGCCCAGCAGGACCAGGCGCTGTTCTGGGGACCTGTGAACAAGATGCTCATCACCTACGAGCCGATCAGCCACCTGGACTGGCAGCAGAAGTTCCTGGAGCTGGACGGCGTGCTGAACCTCAGCCCGGCGGGCAGGACCGGCTCACTGTTCGCCGACACACTCGCCGACCCCGCGCTGATGGCCGCCGTCGCCGCCCACGCGGGCCCCGGACGCAGGATCCGGCTGATCCCGCACACCACCACCACCGACCTGTGGCGGTTCGCCGATGCCCTGCGCACCGAGTACGGCGTCGTGGCCGAACTGCCGGAGAGCACACCGCAGCAGAGCCTGCGCGACCTGTTCGACACCAAGACGGGACTGCGCGATCTGGCCACCGGCCTCGGCATGACCGACGGGCCCTGCCGCATCCCGCCCGGTACGCACTGCGCCGGCCGGCAGGAGGTGCCGGCGGCGGTGCGGGCCATGCTCGCCACGGGCACGCCGTGCATCGTCAAGGCGGACCGCGGGGAGGCGAGCCTCGGCCTGCTGATCTTCCGGCCCGGCGACGACGACATCGCCGAACGCCTGGCCGCGAGCGCGTTCTACGGCGAAGACCCGGTGGTCGTCGAGGAGTTCATCGACGGCGACATCACCTTCCCTTCCGTGGAGTACCTGATCCTCGATGAGGCACCGCCACACCTCTGCTACACGACCGACATGCTCTTCGAGGGCGCCACCCACCTGCGCGGCAACGTCACCGCACGGGAACTGCGTGACACATGGTGGTACCGCCCGCTGACCGAAGGCGGGCTCCGGCTGGCCGGCGAGATGCAACGGCGCGGCTACCGCGGGCGGTTCGGCATCGACGCCATCGCCCGCGACGGCGTCGTCCACATGCACGACCTCAACGCCCGCCGCACCGGATCGAGCCACGTCCACGAATTCGGCGAGCAACTCATCGGCCCCCACTACCTCGACACCCACGCCGTCGGCAACTACGACTTCTACGACCTGCCTGACCGGCCGGATCTGCCGGAAGTACTGCGGCTGCTCGGACCGCTCGTGGCCTCGCCCCGGCACGCCGAACGTGGCGTGGTCCCCACCGAACTGACCGATCTGCGCAATGGCAGACTGAGCTGCATGTTCTACGCGCCAAGTCTCGCCGGGTTACATGAACTGATCGTCAGCGCCAGGACGGCTCTGGGCCTCGGCACGTGACCAGCACACTGCCCGCTGTCGGGGCGGTCCGGCGCTGGCTGGTGCTGACCGTGGTGCTGCTGTGCTTCCTGCCCGCCGCCATGGACGTCACCATCCTCACCATCACCGTCCCGACCCTCGCCCACGAACTGCACGCGTCCCCCACCGAACTGCTGTGGACGGTGGACGTGTACTCGCTCCTGATGGTCGGACTGGTCCTGGTCAGCGGGCCGTTGGGCGACCGGATCGGCCACAAGCGGCTGCTGCTTGCCGGGTTGGCGGTCTTCGGCGTGGCCTCCGCGCTGTGCGCGACGGCAACGGGACCACTGGCCCTGATCGGTGCCCGCGCGGTGCTGGCGGTCGGCGCGGCGATGATCATCCCGGCCACGCTGGCGCTCATCCGGCAGACCTTCGGCGACGGCCGCGACCACGCGGTGGCCATCGGGGCGTGGAGCGCGGTCGCGGCCGGCGCGTCGGCGCTTGGCCCGGTGGCGGGCGGCTTCCTGCTGCTGCACTTCTGGTGGGGCTCGATCTTCCTGGTCAACCTGCCGGTCGTGGCGCTCGCCGTGCCCGCCGTCGCGCTGCTGCTGCGCAACGAGGTCGAGTCCGAACGGCAGCCCTGGGAAGCCACTTCGCCCCTCCTGTCGATCGTGGGCTTCCTGGGCTGCGCCTACGCGATCATCGCCTTCACCCACGACGACGTCGCCGTTCCTGAGGTGGCGCTGCCGGGCCTGCTGGGCCTGACCGCACTGGTCCTGTTCGTACGGCGGCAGCAGCGCAGCGCGCATCCGATGCTGGACCTGTCCCTGTTCCGGCTGCCCGCGCTGCGCGCCGGGGTGGTGGCATCGGTGCTGCCGGTGCTGGTGATGGTCGGCTTCGAATTGCAACTCGTGCAGTACCTCCAGTTCGCCGAGGGACTGTCGGCGGAGGCCGCCGCGCTGTACCTGATCCCGATGCCGGTCGCCGCGATGGTGGCGGGACCAGCGGGCGGACTGATCCTCTCCCGTACGGGGCCGCGCAGGGGCGTGCCCGCCGGCCTGCTGCTCGCGGCGACCGGGTACGTCCTGGTCGCGTCCGGCACGGTGGTGCCGCTCGGCCTGGCCCTGATCGGGTTCGGCCAGGGCCTGGTCCAGATGGTCGCCTCGAACCTGATCATGGCCACCGCGCCCTCCGCCCAGGCGGGCGCGGCGGCGGGCATCGAGTCCGTCTCCTACGAGGCGGGCGCCGGCCTGGGAATCGCCGTTTTCGGCACGGTCACCACGGTCACCTACCGCCTGCTTCTTCCCCCGGGCACGTCGTCGTCCCCGCTGCAGGCCGGTGCCTCCCAGGAAACGGTCCGGGCACTCACCGACGCGTTCCACACCATCACCTGGCTGGCCGCTGCTCTCACCCTGGTCACGATCTTCCTGGCCACCCCGAAAGCACCGGCGGCCCACGCTCCTGCCGGGGGCGCCTGAGCCGGGGTGTGTCCGGCCTGGATTCCGGCACATGACCTCTGACATATCGCCCCGTCGGCCGGCCCGCACCGCCCCGGAACTGCGGGCCGCCGACCGGGGTCCGGCGGGCGCTACCGGAGCGGGAAGTCGGTGCCGTGTTCGTCCGCGGGCCGTGGGCCGAAGATGCGCCGGTCGGCTTCGGTGATGGCGGTGTCGTTGATGCTCGCCTCACGGCGTCGCATCAGGCCGCGCTCGTCGAATTCCCACAGCTCGTTGCCGTAGCTGCGCCACCACTGACCGCCGGCGTCGTGCCACTCGTACTGGAAGCGCACCGCGATGCGGTCCTCGTGGAATGCCCAGAGGCTCTTGCGGAGCGCGTAGTCCAGCTCGCGCTCCCACTTCCGGGTCAGGAAGGCGATGATCTCCTGTCGGCCCCGGGCGAACAGGTCCCGGTTCCGCCACGTCGAGTCGTGGGTGTAGGCCAGGGCCACCCGGTGCGGATCGCGGGTGTTCCAGGCGTCCTCGGCTGCCTGGACCTTCTGGAGCGCGGTCTGCCGGGTGAACGGCGGGCAGGGCGGGCGGCTTTCGGACACGGTGGTCTCCTCACATTGAGAACGAGCGTTCTCCATCGATGGGTCTAAGGTAGAGAACGACCCTTCTCAACGTCAAGGAGCCCCGCCATGCCGGCCCCGATCACCGAGGAACAAAGCCGCCAGGACCGTGAGGCGCTGCTGGACGCGGCGGAGGCGCTCTTCTACGAGCGGGGCATCCAGGCGGTCGGGATGGACCGGATCCGCGCGGCATCCGGCCTGCCCCTGAAGCGGATCTACCGGCTCTTCGCGACGAAGGAAGACCTCGTGGTCGCGGTACTCCAGCGCCGCGACCAGCAGTGGCGGGGCAGCCTGGCCGCTCACGTGGAACGCGTCGCGGACCCACGCGAGCGGGTGCTCGCGGTCTTCGACTGGCTGGCCGAGTGGTTCGCGGAGCCCGGATTCCGCGGCTGCGCCTGGGTCAACGCACACGGTGAAATCGGCGCGTCATCCGAGCCCGTGCTGGCTGAAGTCCGGTCGCACAAGCGGGCGTTCCACGACCAGATCGCCGGGTGGGCGCAGGCCGCCGGGATGCCGTCGGCCGAACCGGTGTTCCTGCTCGCCGAAGGAGCCATCGTCGCCGCCGGCATCAGCGGCGACACCGCCCCCGCCCGTCACGCACGCGCGACCGTCGAAACGCTTCTCGGTTCCCCATGAGCCCCTGCCTGGCTGCCGACGACACCTCGGGCCCCACCGTTCCGGCCCCGGCCGCGGGCCCGCCGCGGCGCCTCGGCCGAACGGCAGGCGGCGCCGGGGGCGTTGGTACGGTAACCGGATGACCAGCGAATTCGACGTCGCCGACGCCGAGGTGGCGGCGGAACCGCTGACCCGGGCCGTCACCCCGCGCCAGCTCATCGTCACCGTCTACGGCCTCTACTCGCGCCGTCAGGGTGGCTGGCTGTCCGTGGCCGCGCTGATCGGTCTGCTCGCCGGCCTAGGCGTCGACGGGCAGGCCGTCCGCTCGGCCGTCCACCGCCTCAAGCGGCACGGCGTACTCGACGCCACCCGCCACGACGGCGCCGCGGGCTACGAACTGTCCGAAGCGGGACTGACCATCCTCCGCGAGGGCGACGAGCGGATCTTCCGGCGTACCCGCGCCACCCTCACCGACGGCTGGCTGCTCGCCGTCTTCTCCGTCCCCGAGTCCGAGCGCAACAAGCGCCACCAGCTGCGCTCCCAGCTCACCCGGCTCGGCTTCGGCACGGTCTCGGCCGGCGTCTGGATCGCACCGGCCCACCTGCACGACGCGACCGCCGCCATGCTGCGCCGCCTCGACCTCACCGCCTACGCCGACCTGCTGCGCTGCGACTACCTCGCCTTCGGCGACCTGTCCGAGAAGGTCAGGCAGTGGTGGGACTTCGCCCAGCTCGAACCGCTCTACGCGGACTTCATCGCCGACCACGGCCCGGTGCTCGAACACCTCGGCAGCCGCACGCCCGTGGACGGCCCCGAAGCGTTCACCACCTACGTGCAGGCGCTGACCGACTGGCGGCGGCTGCCCTACCTGGACCCGGGACTGCCCGCCGAACTGCTGCCCGCGGACTGGGTCGGCATCCGCGCGGCCGACCTGTTCTTCGCGCTGCACGACGCGCTGGAGGCCCCCGCACGGGAACACGTCGCCACGGTGCTGGGGCTCAGGGAGCGCTGACGGCACGGAGAGCGCCGTCCCCCGGCGCTCGTGTCACACCCGCCCGCGGTGCCCCAACAGGCCCCGCACATACGCCGCCTGGCCCGCATGCTGGAGATCGTCGGCGATCACGCTGATCAACCGCACCGCCAGCGTGACCGGCGGATCCCAGGAGCTGTCGATGACCCGCTCCAGGTCCTTGACCTGCAAGGTCGCGACGTAATCCACCGTGGTGTCGTGCACCGCCGTGTGGTAGCCGGTGAGCTGCCGCGCGGTCAGGTCGCGTACCGCCGCCACGTCCTTGCGGGAGTGGCCGTATCCGGTGGAGCCGGCCGGGAAGGGCAGGCCGAAGCGCTTGGCCCAGCCCTGCGCCGTCCAGACCTGCTCGGTGCCGGCCGCGTCCGCGATGTGGTCGTCCTGGACGCGGGTCAGATGCCAGACGAGCCAGCAGATCGAATTGCCCTCGCCCCCACCCGGGCGCTCGGCCAGCTCTCCGGGACCGAGCCCGCTGACCACTTCCTCGACGACCTCCCGGATGCGGCCGAAGGCATCGACGAGCAGGTCCGTTCCGGCGCTCATGCGGGCTCCTTCGGATGAGGGGCGGGGCAGGACGGCCGTCCCCGGTGGCGGGCGGCAGTCGCGTGCCGTTCGGGGTGGCCCGTTCCATGATGGTCGGCCCCCACGGCACCCACCACCGGAAGCGCCCCGACCGGCCTTCGCGGCCCGCCCGGCATACCGACGGGTGTACCGACTGTGGTCATCGGGTTACCACAGGTGGCGAGCGCCGTCGCCCGCCCATAACTTCGCCTCATGGTGAAACGACAGCTGAAATACGCGGGGTGCCTGGCAACGGTCCTGGTCACCGGACTGGTCACGGCCCCACCGAGCCAGGCAGGCGACCATTACACGGTCCACCCGGGTGAGTCGATCCAGAAGGCGGTGGACGCGGCCGAGCCGGGTGACACCGTCGACATCGCGCCGGGCGTGTACCGGGAGAGCGTGCGGATCGACAAGCCCGGCCTGACCCTGCGCGGGGCGGGCGAGTGGACCGTGATCCGTCCTGCGGAGACCCGGGCGGCGGACTCCTGCGGGCAGCAGGGCAACGGCATCTGCGTCCTGGGCACGGCGGGCCACCGTCTGCGTGACGTCGGCATCCACTCCCTGACCGTCTCCGGCTTCCGCAAGAACGGCATCTGGGCCTCCGAAACCGACCGGCTGCGGGTGCGCGGGGTGACCTCACGCGACAACGGCCAGTGGGGCATCGCCCAGCAGAAATCCATCCGCGGAACCTTCCTGGACAACTCCGCGTCCGGCAACGGCGACGCGGGCATCTTCCTGGCCAACACGGTCGAGGAGGAAGGCGGCGCCCTCAACACCCGCGGTGCGCGCATCGACCGCAACACCGTCACCGGCAACCGCATCGGCATCACCGTCCGCCGTGCCCGCCACCTGAGCGTCGACGACAACGAGGTGACAGGGAACTGCAGCGGTGTGTTCGTCGTCGGCGACGAATCCCGCCCGCGCGCCGGTGCGTTGACGGTCAACCGGAACAACGTCTCCGAGAACAACAAGTCCTGCCCCGCCACCAAGCGCCTGCCCGCACTCCAGGGCTCCGGCATCGTCCTCACCGGCGCCGAGGACGCCCGCGTGGAGAAGAACCTCGTCCGCGGCAACGTCGGCAACTCCCCGCTGTCCGGCGGAATCGTCCTCTTCCACAGCTTTGTGAAGGTGCTCAACGAACGCCATGTCCTTGAAGGAAACGTGGCGCTGGACAACAAGCCCGCCGACCTCGCCAACCGCGACACCGGCAAGACCAACCGCTTCGAAGCCAACATCTGCCGCACCTCGCAGCCGGCCGGCATGTGCTGACCCACGCGCCGGTCCCGACCAGCAGAAACGAGACGGAATGACCACCGTGAGCCCCACCCCGCAGCCGGCCATGAAGCTGCGGGAACTCGTCTTCGGCGCCGCGTGCGCCGCGGCCGTGCGCGCAGCCGCCAGGCTCGGCGTGGCCGACGCACTCGGAGACACGCCCGCCACACCGGAAGAACTCGCCACCACACTGGACATCGAACCCAGGCCCCTGGAACGACTGCTGCGGGCCCTGTCCTGCTACGGAGTCTTCGAGGAGACCGACGACGGCAAGTACGCCCACACCGAGATGTCCAGGCTGCTGCGGGACGACGCCCCCAACAGCCTGCGGTACATCTCCCTGTGGTGCACCGAACCGTGGACCTGGGACGCCTGGCCGATGCTCGACCAGGCCGTACGCTCGGGCCGCAGCGTCTTCGACGACCTGTACGGCAAGGGCTTCTTCGAGTACCTGCACCAGGACGCCCGCGACTCGGCCCAGGTCTTCGACCGGGCCATGACCACCTCGTCCAAGCAGTCGGCGCAGGACGTCGCCGGACTCCTCGACCTCACCGGAGTCGCCACCGTCGTCGACATCGGCGGCGGCCAGGGCCACGTCCTGGCCGGACTCCTGGAGAAGCACCCGGACCTCGAAGGGACACTGCTCGACCTGCCCGACGTCGTCGCCAACGCGGACCCCAGGCTGCGCGACGGCGGCCCGCTCGCCGCGCGGGCCCGGATCCTGCCCGGCGACTGCCGCAGCGCCGTCCCGGTCCAGGCCGACCTCTACCTCATCAAGAACATCCTGGAATGGGACGACGAGAGCACCCGCAGGACGCTCCGCAACGTCGTCGACGCCGCGCGGCCCGGCGCCCGGGTGGTGATCATCGAGAACCTGGTGGACGACAGCCCCTCCATGAAGTTCACCACCGCCATGGACCTGCTGCTGCTCCTCAACGTCGGCGGCGCCAAGCACTCCAAGGAGAGCCTGGTGCACAGGATGAGCGAAGCGGGCCTGGTCATCGGCGACATCCTCCAGGTCAACCCGTATCTGCACGCCTTCGAGTGCACCGTCCCCGAGTAGCGCGAGCCGTCCGCGCACCACGAAGCAGGCCGCCTGCCGGAGGAGTTCCCCGGCAGGCGGCCTGCTTCGTGCGGCCTCGGCGGATCAGGACCGGCCGTCACGCTCCCAGCGGTAGAACTGGTGGGCCATCGCGTCCTTCGGGCCCCGCCAGGTCTCCGGGTCGTACGGGCTGACGTAGGCGGACAGCCGGTCGCTGATGGCGCGGAACTCGGGGTGTCCTGTCACCTTGGCGATCTCCGGGCCCGGCGGCTGTTCCGACTCGATGAGGTGCAGATACACCTCACCGAACTGGAAGAGCGTCCGCCGGGTGACGCCGACCAGATGCGGCAGTTCCGTACGGTCGGACGCGCTGAACACGTCGGCGATATCCGGAGCCGACTCCGGCGCCATACGGGCGACGATCAGAGCGTGATGCATCGGGAGGGTTCCTTCCTTGCCGCCGGTGCGGCGGTGCGAACGGGGTCCTGGGGGACGTCAGTTGGGTGTGACGGAAGCGGACCTCAGCTCGCGGTCGCGCTGTTCGATCTTGTCCCGGATGAGTTCCAGCTGGACGCGGGAGTTGCGGTTGATCATGTCGGTCATGCCCTGGTCGTCGACGGGAGCCTCCGGCTTCATCGCGAAGTCCTGCGTCCAGTGCATGGTCGTGCCGGTCTTGTTCCCCGAGTACGACCAGTGGATGTTCATGTGGTCGAAAGGACCGGTCTCCACGCGGCGGGCCCGGACGGTCAGCCCCTCGCGGTCGGTGGTCCGCTCCGAGACCCAGCTCCAGACCGTGCCGTTCTTGTCCGGGTGCATCGTCAGCCGGAAGGTCGTCTTGTTGCCTTCGCGGGAGAGCACGTCGACCGACGCGTACTCGCTGAACAGCTGCGGCCAGTTCTCCAGGTCGTTGGTCATCTCCCAGACGAGGTCGAGGGGAGCGGCGATGGTGATGGCGTTCTCCGTGTGGCCGGGCATGTCAGGCTCCTGTTGTCGAAACGGTGTTGATGAGGTCGAGGAAGGCGTTCGGTGTCTTGCAGTGCTCGGCGTCTTCCGGCAGGGGCCGGCCGTAGCGGTTCTCCAGCTCGCCCACGACACCGAGGAGGCCGAGCGAGTCGAGGCCGAAGTCGGCGAACGGCGTGTCCGGGAGGGACGCCATCTGCTTCGGGTCGACGGTGAGGCCGGCCGCCGACTTCATCAGGGCCGCCAGTTCTTCGAGGGTCAGTCGTTCGGACATGAGCAGTTCTCCTTCTCACGAGGGGGTCTGGTCGCCCTGACGCAGCACGAGCGCCGCGTTCGAGCCCATCAGGCCCCGGCTCAGTACGAGCGCCGTGCGCAACGCGGCGGGACGTGCCCTGCCGGTCACCACATCGAGGTCGTGGCAGACGTCGACGACGTTCGGGGTGGGCGGCACGACGCCGTGCTCCAGGGCGAGCACCGCCGCCGCCGTGTCCAGGACGGGGGCGCCGCAGTACGCACGCCCGATGCCGGTCTTGGGCGCGGTGACCGGAACCCGCGAGGCATGCCCGCCCAGGGCGTCCGCCAGCGCCAGCGCCTCGGCGCGGTCGGCCGCCGGCACGCCCAGCGCGTCGGCGAACACCACGTCGATCTCCTCCGGGGCGCACCGCGCGTCCTCCAACGCCCCCCGGATCGCTCGCGCGAGACCGGCCCGGGACTCCACCCACCGGGAGGGCCCGGTGAACGTCGCCGCGTGACCGGCCACCACCGCACGGACCTGCGCACCCCGGGCGAGCGCCGTCTGCTCCTCCTCGACCACCAGCATGGCCCCGCCCTCGGCGGGCACGAAGCCGCAGGCGCCCTGGGTGAACGGGCGGTACGCCCGCGTCGGTTCATCCACGTAACTGAGGTCCTCGTACCCCAGCTGGCAGACGATCGAGTACGGCGCGAGCGGCGCCTCGGCGGCACCCACGACCATGGCGTCGGTGCCGCGCCTGACCGTGCGGGCGGCCTGCGCGAGCGCGTCCAGGCCCCCCGCCTCGTCGCTCGCCACCACCCCGCACGGGCCCTTGAAGCCGCCGCGGATGGAGATCTGGCCGGTGCTCGCCGCGTAGAACCACGCGATGGACTGGTACGGGCCGACGTAACGGGATCCCTGCCCCCACAGCCGCTGGAGCTCCCGCTGACCGAACTCGCCGCCGCCGGAGCCGGCCGCGGTCATCACTCCCACCGCGAACGGTGAGCGGTCCCCGTCCGTCGCACCCAGCCGTGCGTCGTCCAGCGCGAGATTGGCCGCCGCCATCGCGAAATGCGTGAACCGGTCGGTCTGGACGAGGAATCGCTCCTCGATCAGCGCCGTCGGATCAAAGTCCCGTACCTCGCCTGCCACCTTCAGCGGCAGTTGCTCGCAGCCCTCGCGGGTGACCCGTTCCAGGACGCTGACGCCTTCCCTGGTCGCCTTCCAGAAGGCATCGGCGCTCACCCCGTTGGGGGCCACCACACCCATGCCGGTGATGACACAACGACGTTCTTGCCCAGAGCTCATCTTTCCCTCCCACCCGGTTGGCTCAGGACCACGGCGGACTGGAAGCCGCCGAACCCGCTGCCGACCGAGAGCACGGACCGCAGCTTCACCGCACGGGCGGTCCGCGGCACGTAATCCAGGTCGCACTCCGGGTCAGGGGTCTCGTAGTTGGCGGTCGGCGGTACGACCTGATGGGTCAGGGCCAGGACGGACGCCACGATCTCGATCGCGCCGATCGCGCCGAGCGAGTGGCCCACCATCGACTTGATGGAACTCATCGGCACCTTGTAGGCGCGTGCGCCCAGCGACCGCTTGACCGCCGCGGTCTCGTGCCGGTCGTTCTGCTTGGTGCCCGAACCGTGCGCGTTGACGTAGTCGATGTGCGAACTGTCCAGCCGGGCATGGCCGAGCGCGTGATTGATCGCCTCGGCCATCTCCAGGCCCTCCTGGGTGAGTCCCGTCATGTGGTAGGCGTTGCCGAAGGTGGCGTAGCCGCGTATCTCGCAGTGCACGGTGGCGCCGCGGGCACGGGCGTGCTCCAGCTCCTCCAGCACGAGGACGGCGCCGCCCTCGCCCATGACGAATCCGTCGCGGTGCGCGTCGAACGGCCGGGAGGCGTGCGCGGGGTCGTCGTTGTTCGGCGACGTCGCCTTGATCGCGTCGAAGCACGCCACCGTGATCGGGGAGATCGGCGAGTCCGAAGCGCCGGCTATGCACACGTCGGACCGGCCCTCCTCGATGGAGTGGAACGCGTACCCGATCGCGTCGAGCCCGGAGGTGCAGCCCGTCGAAACGGTCTGCACCGGCCCCCGCGCCCCGATCTCCTCCGCCACGGCCGACGCCAGCGAACTGGGGGAGAAGGCCCGCTGCAAGTGGCGGCCGGCCGGCCGGTGGTCCACATCCCACCGCGCCCCGGAACCGCTGACGGCGACGTAGTCGTTCTCCAGACGCGTGGTGCCGCCGACCGCGGTGCCGAGCGACACCCCGACCCGCCACGGATCCTCCGCGGCCGGGTCCAGGCCCGCGTCCCGCAGCGCCTCGCCGGTCGCCACCAGCGCGAACTGGATGTACCTGTCCGAGCGCGCGACCTGTTCCCCGCTCAGCCCGTGGGCCGCCGGGTCGAAGTCGCACTCCGCGGCGATCCGCGAGCGGAACCCCGTCGGATCGAAGAGGGTGATGCCCCTGGTCGCCGTCCGCCCCGCGGTCAGCAGGTCCCAGAACGCGGGCACCCCCACACCGCCGGGAGCGACGATGCCGATCCCGGTCACCGCGATACGGCGGGTCATGAAACCGGCTCCGCACGTTCGGGTGGGGCGGCCTGCGAGACGGCATCCGCCCCCTCGGTGTCCACGTGCCCCAGCTCGGGGCGCGGCGCCAGCGGGCCGAGATGGAAGACCATCCGGGCCTCGACGTCCCCGACATTGCGGAAGCGGTGCCGCATCCGGATGGGGATCAGCAGCCCCTGGTCGGGCCGGAGCGGGTGCGGCTCACCGTCGAGGTCCACCTCCAGCGCGCCGTTGACGACGTAGACGAACTCCTCCGAGTACGGGTGGTAGTGCTCGCCGATCTGCTCGCCCGGCTGCACCAGGGCCATGCCCATGAAGCCGCTCGTGGCGCCCACCGCGCTCGGTGTCAGCATCGCGCGCAGGTCACCTCCGCGGCGCCGGTTGGGCTGCGTCTCGCTGAGGTCCACGATGCGTGGGCGGTGCGTGGTCATGACTGATTCCTCCTGGTACGTGGTGCCGACGGTGGGGGGAAGCCGCGGCGGCCGGCGGGCGGTGCTCAGAGCCGGCCGCCGCGGCGGGCCGCTCAGGACTGCGGTGCCCGGCGGTCGGTGATGAGGTCCATGTCGGACCGTGCGAGGAAGTGCGCCAGTTCACGGTCGTTCGACAGACCGCCCGCCTCGTCGGTGTCCAGCAGCCGCCGCAGCACGTCCGCCTTGCGGTTGCCGTGCACACCGAGCACCAGCGCGGGATCGCTCTCCAGGGGAACCCGCAGGTCGATGAGGCGGACGACGATGTCGTCGCGCTGGAAGACGGTGCTGCCGCTGATCGGACTCGCCGGATCGTCGGCCGCCAGCTCGTCCTGCTGCGCCAGCAGCCGGGCCAGCGCCATCCCGCAGCCTTCCTTGGCCGGGTAGAACAGCGCGTGCCGCCGGACGTCCGCCGACTCCTGCCTGCCCGCCGCCACATGGTGCACGGCAGGCAGCGCGGCCCGGGTGAAGAACACCCGCGCGGAATTGGGGTCGTTGAGGTCCCGGTCCTGCTCCAGGTACGGGTTGATCGCCTCCTCGACCTCCCTGATCTCGGGCTGCTGGGCGACGTGCCGCAGCGCCGCGACCAGGTCGCCCTGCACCTCGACCGCCCGCACGACGCGGTTCTTGTGCATGAAGAGCGAGGTACGGACCAGCCGGGTGGTGTCGTCGACCCGCGCCTCGGGCGAGGTGTACCCGGCGAGGATCTCCGCGACCTGCTCCTCGCTGCCCGGCTTCACGGTGAAGGTCAGCGCGTGCCGTACCACGCCGTCGCCGACGCGCGGGGACGCCTGGAGGCGGCCCTTGAGCGGCTCGGATGCGAGCGCCGCGGTGTTCGAGGTCTCCCGCAGCACGCTGAAGCGCAGCGAGCGGGTGTCCCGTACGCAACTGTGCAGCGGCTGCACCATCTTGACGTGCTCTTCGCTGTTGACCCAGGCCAGGAACGGCGGCGCGCTCTCCCACTCGCTGGTGATGAGCCACTGCGACGGGTTCTCGATCGACTGGCACAACTGGTCGGTGAGGTGTCCGGGCACCGAAGCCACCTGGTTGCGCAGGTGCTCGTACGCTTCGAGGAAGCGCTGCTGGGCGCCGTCGTGGAGGTCCAGCAACAGGACAACCCGAAGGCGTGAGCCGTCGAAGGCGGACTGCGATACTCGTTCCGACAGCGTTGTCATCGTCTACGCAACTCCCTCGGGGCGGGAACAGATTCGGTGGCGGGCCGTCAGACCCTTGTGCGCCGCGGGCACCAGACCCGCGACTGCCGACGGCCCCCGCTCCGCGTGTGGCCGTCCTGTTGATCGTCGCCGTCCGCCACAGGCCGCGCGAGATCTGTGAGCCAAGCGGGTGAAGCATGATCGAATAGCCCGCCATCAGGGGAAACTCCAGCTCCGTACGCGCCGCCGCTGGAGCTGGAGCAGGCAATGAAGACAACGGTCGAAAACAGGGTTCCGGTAGTCATCGTCGGCGGATCCCTGGTGGGTCTGTCGGCATCACTTTTCCTGGGACGCCTGGGAGTCGGGCACGTCCTGGTCGAGAAGCATTCCGACACCTCACGGCACCCACGCGGCCGGGGCAACAACGTCCGCACGATGGAGCTGTACCGCGCCGCCGGAGTCGAACGGCGCATCCGCGAGGCCGCCTCGGTCCTGGCCGGCAACCACGGAATCCTGCAAGCCGCTTCGCTCACCGGCGACGACCAGGAGTGGCTGTTCCGCGAGATGGATCCGGGCGGCGGTCTGGCCCGCTTCAGCCCGGCCGGCTGGTGCCTGTGCAGCCAGAACGACCTGGAGCCCGTCCTGCTGCGGGCCGCCCGCGAACTCGGCGGCGACCTGCGCTTCTCCACCGAGCTGCTCTCCTTCGACCAGGCTCCCGACGGAGTGAGCGTCCTGGTGAAGAACCGGGAGACCGGCGAACACACCACGCTGCACGCGGACTACCTCATCGCCGCCGACGGCCCGCGGAGTCCCGTCAGGGAACGCCTCGGCATCGGCCAGACCGGTCCCGGCGACCTGTTCCACAACGTCAGCATCACCTTCCGGGCACCGGGCCTCGCCGAGGTGGTCGGCGACCGCCTCTTCATCGCCTGCTACCTGACCAACCCCGAAGCCGACGGCGCGCTGCTGCCCGTCGACAACCGCGAGCACTGGGTCTTCCACGCACCCTGGCACCCCGAGCGCGGCGAGACCCTGGAGGACTTCACCGACCAGCGGTGCGTACGCCACATCCGCGAGGCGACCGGCGTGCCGGGCCTGGCCGTGGAGATCACCGGCAAGGCGCCCTGGCACGCGGCGGAGCGGGTCGCCGAACGCTACGTGGACGGCCGGGTCTTCCTCGCCGGCGACTCCGCCCACGAGATGTCGCCCACCGGCGCCTTCGGCTCCAACACCGGCATCCAGGACGCCCACAACCTCGCCTGGAAGCTCGCCGCCGTCCTGGACGGCTCGGCCGGCCCCGGCCTGCTCCAGAGCTACGAAACGGAACGGCAGCCCGTCGCCCGGGAGACCAGCGCCCGCGCCTCGGCCCGCTCGGCGGAACACAGCCACCCGGGATACGACGCGGCCCCCGGCACCGGCGGCGGCCGGCAAAAGGGCGTACTCACCGTCGCCCTCGGCTACGCCTACCCCCGCGGCGCGGTCGTCGACCCGGACCCCGACCTGCCGGTCGTCCCCGCCCGGATGCAGCTGACCGGGGCACCGGGCACCAGAGCCCCGCACATGTGGCTGCGCTCCGCCACGTCCCGCTGCTCCACCCTCGACCTCTACGAACGGTCCTTCGTCCTGCTCACCGGATCGGGCGGCGCACCCTGGCGCGCCGCGGCGGACCGGGTCGCCGCGGTATGCCCGGGACGGCTGGACACCTACGCCGTGGGGACCGGCCCCGACGACGACCTGGCCCCCGAGGAAGGCGCCGACTGGGCGGAGGTCCACGGCACCACACCCGACGGCGCGGTCCTGGTGCGCCCGGACGGATTCGTGGCCTGGCGCTCCCGGGGGCACGTGGACGACCCGGAGGAGGTACTCCGCGACGTCCTGCGACGGGTCCTCTGCCACGACTGAACCACCCCGCCCCGGTGGCCCCGCACCACCCGGACCGACCACTACGCAGCGCCCGCCGCGCCTCCCCACCGGAGCCGGGGCGGGCGCTGCGGCGTTCCGGCATTCCGACGGCGAATGCGCCCTGCGAGGTCAACTTCCTTGTGCCGGAGGTGAATTAGTCGATCCTGAATATCCAACTTCCGTCATTGGTGATTGTGTTGAGGCTGATCGCCTTTGCCGTATGAGTAAGTGGCAGCACCGGAACGGTATTTGTTGTGGAAGCGTCCGGTCATTTCCGTGGGAGGGGCCGGTAATGATGGGCGTGGTGGGCGGCGGGCTCCGGCCGGAAAGGGCGGCGGGTGGTGCGATGCGCGGGTGGGGGAGAGGGGGGTCGGCCGAGGTGCGTCGCCCAGGGTGGTGGGCCGGGCCGGGTGGCTGCGGGGGTGGCCGGTGCGGTCCCGGTGGGCGGCTACCCCATCGAGATGACGTGGCTGAGCCGCAGCGCGCCGTCCAATGGGTGATTAATGGGGGCCGTACCACTCGTTGAGCCCACGGTGTACCCCGAATGCGGATCTCTCCGGTGGTGCGGAGTCGCATTTCGGATGACGGTGATCACGTCGCACTGCGATCCGATGAGCCGACGACCTGTCAGCGCTCGCAGCATCGACGCGAAAGGAAACAAGTCTCCATGCGCACTTCCCGCACCCTGTTTGCTTCCGCCGCCATTTCGGCGGTCCTCGCCATCACCACCCCCGCCGCCTACGCGCTGTCCGTCGCCGGTGACGACGGAGGATCCTCCAGCCACAGCAGCGAGCGTCACGACAACGGTGGCCGGGACAACGGCGGCCACGACAATGGCGGTCACGACAACGGTGGCCACGACAACGGTGGGCGTGACAACGGCGGCCACGACAACGGTGGCCACGACAACGGTGGGCGTGACAACGGCGGCCACGACAACGGTGGGCGTGACAACGGTGGTCGCCACGGCGACCACGATGAGCACGGCCGCCACGGCGACAACGGCCACGACAAGGGCCGCCACGGTGACAACGGCCACGACAACGGCGACCGGCCGCACGGTGGTGTGCACACCGGTGGTGGCGCCCTGGCCATGCTGATGGGCGACAACGGTGACCGTGACAACGGGCACGACAACGGTGGCCACGACAATGGCGGCCGGGACAACGGTCACGACAACGGCGGCCACGACAACGGTGGGCGTGACAACGGCGGCCACGACAACGGTGGGCGTGACAACGGCGGCCACGACAACGGTGGGCGTGACAACGGTGGCCGCCACGGTGACCACGACGAGCGCGGCGGTCACGGCGACCACGACAAGGGTGGCCACGGTGACAAGGGCCGTCACGGCGACCACGGCGACAACGACCGCGGCGGTCGCCCGCATGGTGGTGTGCACACCGGTGGTGGCGCCCTGGCCATGCTGATGGGCGACAACGGTGACCGTGACAACGGGCACGACAACGGTGACCGTGACAACGGGCACGACAACGGTGGCCACGACAACGGTGGCCACGACAACGGTGGGCGTGACAACGGCGGCCGGGACAACGGTGGGCGTGACAACGGTGGCCACGACAACGGTGGCCGCGGCGACCACGACAAGGGTGGCCACGGCGACCACGACAAGGGTGGCCACGGCGACAAGGGCCGTCACGGCGACCACGGCGACAACGACCGCGGTGGCCGCCCGCACGGTGGCATGAACACCGGTGGCGGCGCCCTCGCCGGCGTCGTCGCGGGCGACTGGGGTCAGGGCAACGACTCCGGAGACCGTGGCGGCGACCGCGGTGGCGACCACGACAAGTCCTGGAAGGGCGAGGAGAAGTCCTGGGGCGGCAAGGGCGACCACGACAAGGGTGGCCACGACGAGGGTGGCCGCGGCGAGGGTGGCCGCGGCGAGGGTGGCCGCGGCGACCACGGTGACAACGACCGTGGTGGCCGCCCGCACGGTGGCATGCACACCGGCGGTGGCGCCATGGCACTCTCCGGCGGCGGCCTGGCGGCCGGCTCGGTCCTGCTGATCGGTGGCCTCGGCGCCGGCGCGTACATGCTGCGCCGTCGCAACGCGTCGGGTACCGCTGCGGCCTGACTCCCTCCAGCGTAGATCGCTGTGCTGTCGCGGCCACCGTCCTCCCAGGCGGTGGCCGCGGCGATTGCGTTTCCCCCGTACCCGGGGGTGCGAGGAACACCCCGGGCGGACGGTCCCGTACGACGCGCACCCGGGTGGGTCACCGCCCACCCCGCCGGGCCCGCTGCCGCGTGCAGCCGCCCGCGCACCCGGCAGCCGGGCCCGACCAGCTGACACCTTGTGGAAGAAAGGCACCGCACCATGGCTCCCATGGCTCCCCAGCACCAGCAGCCCACGTCGAAACCGCGTCAGACCGGCACCGCACCCCGCCCCTTCGCCCGCGCCCTGATGTGGCCGGCGGTGGCGGCGGGGATGGGAGCCCTGCTGGTCTTCAACTCCTTCGACACCTCCGCGGACGCCAAGCCTCCGACGCCCCCGGCGGCCGTCGCCCCCGTCGTCCCGAACCTGTTCGCCCCCACCACCGGACCCACCACCGAACCCAAGAAGGATCTGGAGCTGCCCCGTTCGGCCCCGAAGCGGCTCTCGATCCCGGAGATCGGCGTCGACGCACCGTTCACCCCGCTGAGCCTCGGCGCGAAGGGACAGCTCAACGCGCCGCCGCCCAACGACAGCAACCTCGCCGGCTGGTTCAAGGGCGGTGCCACCCCCGGCGAGCGGGGCGCCTCGATCGTCGCGGGCCACGTCGACACCAAGACAGGGCCCGCCGTCTTCCTCCGGCTCGACCAGCTCAAGGCGGGCAGCACCGCCGACATCACCCGGGACGACGGCTCCGTCGCGACCTTCACGGTCGACTCCGTCGAGACCTTCAGCAAGGCGAACTTCCCCGACGAGCGGGTCTACGCCGACACCCCCACCCCGCAACTGCGGCTGATCACCTGCGGCGGCGTCTACGACAGGGCGGCCAAGGACTACGTCGACAACGTGGTGGTCTTCGCCCACCTGACCTCGACGAAGAAGGCTTCCTGAGCGCACCCGGCTCAGACGTCAGGCAGGCCGATCGAACAGGTGGTTCCGGGTGGGATGGTGACCGTGCGGCTGCCGAGCCGCACGGTCACCGCCGTGTTGTCGGGGTCAGGGACGGCGACCGTCAACCTGCCCGCGTGGAAGCGCAGTTCGACGTCACCGTGCACCCGGAAACGGAGGCGCACCCGGAACGTCGACAGCTCGGGCAGCGGCGCGGGATCGAGCCACAGGGCGTGGTCGCCGGCCTCCAGACCGGTCATGCCGCGCTGCACGAAGTCGAGGGTGCCGGCCATCGCCCCGAGATGGATGCCCTCGGCCGTGGTGCCGCCCTGGACGTCCGCCACGTCGCCGATCAGCGCCTCCTCGCAGTACGTCCACGCCTCGGCGCGCCGTACCCGCGCCAGCACCCAGGCGTGGACCAGTGCGCTGAGCGTCGAGCCGTGGCTGGTGCGGTGCAGGTAGTGGTCGACGGTGGTGCGCCAGATCTCGTCGTCGAAGGCGTACCCCAACTGGCGGAAGACGCCGGAGAGTTCGTCCGGCGGGAAGAGGTAGCCGAGCATCAGCACGTCGGCCTGCTTGGACGCCTGGTAGCCGTTGACCGAGTCGCCCTCCGCCTCCAGAATCCGGTCGAGCCGCCGGATGTCGCCGTAGCGCTTCCGGTAGCCGGACCAGTCGAGTTCGGCGAGATCCGCGTAGCCGTCGAACTGGCTGATGATGCCCCGGTGGTAAGGCACATGGAGCCGGTGGGCGACGTGGTCCCAGCGCTCCCGCTCGTCCGGCGTCAGCTGGAGCTGCTCGAACAGCAGGCCGCGCCGCGCCTCGGGCAGTTCCCGGCACAGCTCCAGGGCCCGCATCAGCACCCACGCCGCCGTCACGTTCGTGTAGGCGTTGTCGTCCACCCCCGGCTCCGCTGCGCCCGGATACCCGTCGTGATACTCGTCAGGACCGACCACCCCGCGGATGCGGTACCGGCCGCGGGCGGGATCCCACTGCGCCCGCGTCGCCCAGAAGCGGGCGATCTGCAACAGCATCTCGGCGCCCTGGTTGTGCAGGAACTCCGTGTCGCCCGCCGCGTGGCAGTAGCGCCACACGTTGTACGCCACCGCGGAGCCGACGTGGTGCTGGAGGCGGGAATGATCGGGCAGCCAGTGCCCTGACCGGGGGTTGAGATGGAAACGCTGGGTCTGCTCGCTGCCGTCGCTGCCGCTCTGCCACGGGTACATCGCCCCCGCCCCGTCCGCGTCCCGCGCCGCCTGGCAGGCCGCGGGCAGCCGGCGGTGGCGGTAGCCGAGGAGCGCCCGCGAGACCTCGGGGAAATGCAGGTTCACGAAGGGGAGGACGAACAACTCGTCCCAGAACACGTGCCCCCGGTACGCCTCGCCGTGCAGGCCCCTGGCCGGCACCCCGACGTCGAGACCCGCGGTGTGCGGCGAGAGGGTCTGCAGCACGTGGAAGAGGTGCAGCCGCAGGATCAGGCCCGCCTTGCCCGGCACGTCGATCTGCGCCCGCTGCCACAGCTGCTCCCACGCGCGGTGATGCAGCTCCAGCAGCCGCGGGAACTCCGGGGCGCGCAGCGCGTCGTCCACCGCAGCCCGCAGCGGATTGCCGATGGCCGGGTCACGGGAGGTGTGGAGCGCGACCGTCTTGTCGGCGACCGCGGTACGGCCAGGCCGCACGGTCAGTGTCACCGTGCGGGACACCCGCTGCGGGCTGAGCGCCGTGCGCGCCGTGCCGGCCTCTTCCGGTGTCCCGGTGATCCGCGCGGCCAGCGCGATGCGGATGTCCGAGTCGACGGTGCGGCAGCGCAGCCACAAAGTGTCGTCGCGGGCGGTGCCGGTGTCCGTGTCGGTCAGGTGGCGGTTGGCCAGTTCGCGGTAGCGCGCGACGCCGGTGTTGCGGACGTCCCCGTCGATGCCCGCCTCCACCTCCACGGTGCCCGACCACCCGTCGGGCGTGAACTCCGTGCGCAGCGCGGCCAGATGCGGGTCGCCCATGTGCACCAGACGGCACTGCTCGACGCGCAGCCTGCGGCCTTCCGCGTCCTGGAACACGGACCGGCGGGTCAGGGTGCCGTGCCGCAGGTCCAGGCTCTGGCGGTGCTCCGTCAGCTGAGGATGGTCGGGGGAGAGCCAGGGCCCTGGAGCCGCGCCTTCCGGGCGCATCCGGTAGCGCAGCGGCAGCCAGTTGGGCAGATTGACCATGTCCTCGTTCTCGACCTGGCGGCCGGCGACGTTCGAGACCAGCCGGTTGTAGCAGCCGGCGGCGTAGGTGCCGGGGGAGTGCGCCGGTCCCGGCGCCGACTCGGATGCCGCGCCGCGCGTCATGAAGTAGCCGTTGCCCAGCGCGCACAGCGACTCACGCAGCCGTTCCGCCGCCGGATCGTAGCCCTCGTACGACCAGGTCCAGCCTCCCGGCATCAGCTGCCCCCGGTGGCCAGCAGTTCACCGGGATCGCTCACGACGACGTCGGCGCCGCTGCGGCGCAGGCCCGCTGCGGCGATGCGGTCGGCGGTCCGGTCCACGCCCACCACCAGGCCGAAGCCGCCGCGCCTGCCCGCCTCGACGCCGGCCAGTGCGTCCTCCACCACCGCGGTGTCCTCGGGCGGCGGTCCGAGTCGCCGGGCCGCCTCCAGGAAGAGCGCCGGATCCGGCTTGCCGGGAAGGTGCAGCCGCCGCGCCTCCTTGCCGTCCACCACCGCCCGGAACAGGCCGAGCACATCGGCGGTGGACAGCAGCTCGGTCGCATGCCGGGAAGCCGAGACAGCGGCACACGGCACGCCGTGGCTCCGCAGGACGTGCAGCAGGCGCACCGTGCCGGGCAGGGCGTCGATGCCGTGCGTGCGCAGCGCCGAGGTGAACAGCTCCTCCTTGCGGGCGGCGATCGCCCACACGGTGTCCGGGCCCGGGGCGTCCGACGGGTCACCGAGCGGCAGCCGGATTCCGCGGGAGGCCAGGAACGCCGCCGCGCCGTCCTCCCGGGTGCGGCCGTCGACATGCCGCAGGTAGTCGTCCACCGGGTCGAAGGGCCGCTGCCCGCCGGCGGCGGCCAGTGCGGCGTCGAACGCGACCTGCCAGGCGGCTGCGTGTACCCGGGCGGAGTCGGTGATGACCCCGTCGGTGTCGAAGACCACGGCCCGCACGGATTGCAGACACGCGGCCAGGGGCGGCGTGGCGGCCATGGCCGGATCCCTTCATCAGGGGCTGCCTCCATGGCATCACGACTCGCGGCAACCGGCGCGTCGCCGGGGAGACGGAGCGGGGCCGGGCGGCGCGGCACGGGCGGGCCGCCGGGCGGGGCCTGCCGCTCCGGACGGGCCCCTCCGGAGCATTCCGGCAAAACTGTGCATATCGTCGAAGCAGGCGCCGGGACGCAACCGTCGGCCCGCCCCGGTGGCCGCGGCCGGTCCGTCGGCCGTCCCGGACGGAGGATGAGGAGCCCATGATCAAAAGCCTGCTCGAAGCGATGCCGGCCGAGACGCATGAGCGGCTGGCCGAAACGGCGCACGAGGTGACCCTGCCACGGGGCACCCGGATCTTCGAAGAGGGCCGCAGGGCGGACCGCTTCTGGGTCATCCGCAGCGGCCAGGTCGCCCTCGACCTGCATGTTCCGGGGCGTCGCGCGGTGGTCGTCGAGCGGCTCGGACAGGGCGAACTGGTCGGCTGGTCCTGGCTGTTCCCGCCGGGCATCTGGCACCTGGGCGGGGAAGCCGTCCTCCCGGTGCAGGCGGAGGAGTTCGACGCCGCGCACGTCCGCGCACTCTGCGACGCCGACCCCGTGCTCGGGCGCGCCGTCTACCGCTACGTCGCCGAGACCGTCGCCGACCGGCTGCACCGCACCCGGGCCCGCCTGCTGGACCTCTACGGGCCGCAGGGCAGCGGTACCGAGGACGCGTGAATGCGATGGCGCCGGGCACGGCGCGCCGCCCGCTCAGGCCGCCCGCTGCCCCCACCCCGGGTCGGCCGCCGCCCACTCCCGGTCCCACCGCGCGTAACGCCTGCGCATCAGCAGCAGATGACCGGCCCGTCCGGCACCGATGAGCGCCAGGCAGCCCGCCGCCCCGGCCACCGTGCCGACGGCGATGCTCCCGGCACCGGCCTGCGAGGGCGTGACGGGATCGGCCAGCAGCGCGCCACGGCCGTCCAGCCAGGCGGTGGTACGGTCACCGGCCTGCGCACCGGGCGCCACCGCCGTCCGCCCCTCCCTGACCGTGCCGTCCGACGCCGTCCACCGCACCGTCGCGTGCACCTGCCCGCCGACGGAGATCGCCGCATCCACCCCGATACGGGCCGGCGGGCTCTCCGTCAGCACCGCCGCGACGCTGCGCTGCTCCCGGATCTCCTGCCGCGCGCCGTCGGCCACCGCGTTCGCCGCCGCCAGACCGGCGGCCGGAGCCACCGCAACCGCCAGTACCGCCGTGACCCACACCAGCCAGAATTCCGCCACATCCGTCCCCCGGCGGAGCGGGCCGCGGCGCGGCGGGCCGAGGAAACTCACGAAGGGCATCACGCGCCCCCTTTCCCTCTGCCACGACCCTTGCACGCCACGGCGTCCTGGCGGAGAGGCCGAACGGCCCCACGGCGCGCGGGCGCCGACGGGGCGCATGCCGGGCCCGGGGCCCGTTCGGCCCTGGCACGCCCGTGGGAGCGCGGGCGACGATGAGGGCGGACGAGCCGTACCACCGCGTGGAGGGCACCATGGGCGACGCAGGCGCATTCTCACCGCAGAGGCCGATCCGGGTGTTCCTGCTCGACGATCACGAAGTGGTCAGGCGCGGTGTCCAGGACCTCCTCGACGCGGAGCCCGACATCGAGGTGGTCGGCGACGCCGGCACCGCCGATCACGCGCTGGCCCGCGGCCCCGCCCTGCGCCCTGACATCGCCGTGCTCGACGTACGGCTGCCGGACGGCGACGGGATCAGCGTCTGCCGGGAACTGCGCTCGCGGATGCCCCGGCTCGCCTGCCTGATGCTCACCTCCTTCGACGACGACGAGGCGCTGCTGGACGCGATCATGGCGGGCGCGGCCGGCTACGTACTCAAGGAGATCAAGGGATCGGACCTGGTCGCGGCGGTGCGCACGGTGGCGTCCGGCCGTTCCATGCTCGACCCGGCGACCACGTCACGGCTGATGAACAGCCTGCGCGGCGAGGAAGCCGATGCCGATCCGGAGGCGGACGTGCTGTCCACGCTGTCGCCGCGCGAGCGGGAGATCCTCGACCTGATCGGCGAGGGGCTGACCAACCGTGAGATCGGCAAGCGGCTCTACCTGTCCGAGAAGACCGTCAAGAACCACATTTCCCGGCTGCTGGCGAAGCTCGGGGTGGAGCGGCGGATCCAGGCCGCCGTCCTCGCCACCCAGGTGGCCCCGTCCGCAACGGCCGACGGCGGCCCGCACCGGATGTGACGGAGCCGGGCCATTCTCACCGGCGGTGGCGCACTCTCACAGCGGTGAGAGCGGCACCTGCCACTCCAGTTGGGTGCCGCCCTGCTTCCTGGCCACGGCGGTCAGGGAGCCGCCGGCGCTCTCGGCGCGCTTGGCGAGGTTGGCCAGTCCGCTGGTCCTGACGTGCTGCGGGATGCCCACCCCGTTGTCCCTGACGCGCAGCCGCAGCGTGCCGGCGCGGACGGTCAGCGAGATGTCCACCGACGTGGCGTGCGCATGCCGTGCGACATTGCTCAGCGCCTCGCCGAGCACCGCCACCACGTGATCGGCGAGGCCCGCCGGCACATCGGTGTCGATCAGGCCCGCCATGTGGAGGGACGGCGTGAAACCCAGTGTGCGCGCCGCCTGTTCCACGGCGGTGACGGTACGCACCCGCAGCCCGTGCCCGGAGCGGCCCGTCGGGCGCGCGCGGAGGCCGAAGATCGTCGACCGGATGATTTTGATCGTCTCGTCGAGATCGTCCACGGCCCGCAGCAGCCGCTCGCTCGCCTCCGGATGGTCCACGAACCGCACCGCGCTCTGCAGCGTCATTCCGGTGGCGAAGAGGCGCTGGATGGCCAGATCGTGCAGGTCACGGGCGATCCGGTCGCGGTCCTTGAGCAGCGCGAGCTGCTCGGCCGACCTGCGCTGCTCGGCCAGCTCCCGCGCGAGCGCCGCCTGCCCCGCGAACGTCAGCAGCGGCGCGGTCTCCGGCTCGGTGAACGGATCGCGCCCCTGGACCCGCGCCAGCATCAGCACCCCGCGCGCCCGCTCCCCGGTGATCATCGGCACCGCGACGGCAGGACCAAGACCCGCCCAGCGCGCGGGGCCCGCGGTGATCCGGCGATCGTGCTCCACGTCGACGCTGATCAGCGGCCGGCCCGCGTCGAGGGCCGCGCCGACGAACGAACCCTCGCGCGGCAGGTCAAGGCCGCGGTGCGACGCCGCGCAGACCCCGGACGCCAGCACCACGTGCAGCGCATCCCGCCCGGCGGGCAGCGCCAGTACGCCGAGATCGGCGCCGAGGATGCGCTGCGCATGATCGACGATCAGCTTCAGGACGTCCATGTCGTCCGCGCCCGGAAGCCGGCTGCCTGGCAGCAGGCTCGCGACGATCTCGCCGTTGGCCTCCAGCCACTGCTGGCGGTAGCGGGACTCCTCGTACAGGCGGGCGTTCTCGATGGCCACGCCGGCGGCCACCGCCAGCGTCGCGAGCACCGTCTCGTCCTCCGCGTCGAACGCCCCGCCGCCCCGCTTCTCGGTGAGGTAGAGGTTGCCGAACACCTCGTCGCGCACCCGGATCGGCACTCCCAGGAAGGAGTGCATCGGCGGGTGGTGCGGCGGGAAGCCGTACGACGCGGGGTGCTCGGACAGCTCGGCGAGCCGCAGCGGCTCGGGGTGTCTGATCAGTTCGCCCAGGATGCCGTGCCCGGCCGGCAGGTGACCGATGGCACGTTCCTGCTCGTCCGTGACGCCGACCGGCAGGAACTGGGCGAGCCTGGTGTCGTCGCCCACCACGCCCAGCGCCCCGTACTCGGCGTCGACCACGACGACCGCGGCTTCGACGATGCGCCGCAGCAGTTGCGGAAGTTCCAGCGCGCCGCCCACCGAAAGCACCGCTTCGAGCAGCAGGTGGGAGGACTGGCCGCCCTGGCGTACGGCGTCCAGGCGTTCCTTGAGGTCCTCCGGCAGCGCGTCCAGCCGCCGCCGGGTGTCACCGCCGCGATCCGTTCCTTCGTCGCCCACCACGCCTCCGCCGTGACCCACGCACTGCGGGCGGGGCCCTGTCTCCACGGTAGCCGTCAGGGGCGTGGGGGCATCTTGGGCGGCCGGCGCCGGGGACAGGGGGGCGGGGCCGTCGGGAGGGCGGTGGTGGGCGGCGAGCCCGCCCGGTGAGCCGGGCGGGGGACGCCGGTGCCCCGCTCCGGGTCACCGTGCCGATGTGTCCCGGTGGCTCGTGCACAGGGCCCAGATCACGAAGCCGTTCACCGCGATCAGCGTGAGGGCCCAGAGCGGGTAGTAGGGAACCCACAGGAAGTTGGCGATCATGACGATGCCGGCGAGGACGACCCCGACGGCCCGCGCCCACATAGCCCCGGTGAGCAGGGCCAAGCCGGCCACCGCGATCACGATGCCGAGGATGAGGTGGATCCAGCCCCAGCTGGTCAGGTTGAACTGGAACGTGTAGTTGCTCGTCGCGATGAACACGTTGTCCTTGGCGAGGGCCGAGATGCCCTCCAGGATCGCCATGATGCCGCCGAAGATCATCAGGGCGGAGGCGAAGGCGGTCCAGCCGGTTACCGCGATTCGTGTGGACTGGTGGGCGGTGGTACCCGCGTGGCCGGTCCCCGCATGCGTAGCCATATTTCGCTCCCTGTCTTGCTCCTTGGCGCTCGGACTCGTCGTCGACCGGCAGGATCCCGGACCGGCGACCGTCCTCAGCCTGGCACCGCCGCCGACGGCCGGTGAGGGGCGGTTCGGCCCCCGGTGCCGGGCCACATGGGGCCGATTCGGGGGCCGGATGATGTATCGAACGGCCCTTCCGGAGAGCGGGGGAGAGGGGAATGCGAGGGGGAAGGGGGGAGGGCGGCCGACGGGTCAGGCAGGGCCGGCGGGGCCGGTGCGCAGGCGTGAGCTACGGCTGGCCCGGCCGTTCGGGATCTCCGCCTGGGGGGCTGCTCGTGCCGCCCGGGGCCGCCGCCCGGGGCCGCCGCCCGGGGCCGCCGCCCGGGGCCGCCGCCCGGGGCTGCCGTTCGGGACCGCCAATCGGGACCGCCGACCGGGCCGGGCGGCGGCTCGGCCAGGCCCTTCGGCCCATGGCCGGCCTCAGGCCAAGGCGTCCGTCCAGCCGTACGCCGTCCGCCGCGGGCGGTCGGGGGGCGGGGCTCCGGCACCCACCAGATCCCGGTCGGCGACCTGGATGAGCTGCCCCGCCAGGTCCCGCAACGCCCGCCCGGCCGCCAGCTCGTCGCCGATCACCGGGATGTCGACGTCCTCGGGGCTGCACCGGGCGGTGCCGTGCCCGGTGAGCGGGGCGCTTCCGGTGTCCAGCACCGCACGCGCCCTGGTCGTGCCGCCTTCCTCGAAGAGGTACACCCGGACCTTCCACTCCGCCGTCGTCGTCATCACTTGCCTCCGCCCTGTCCGTCGGCCGCCCCGTCCCCTCACTCTCGGACAGCGGCGGCGCCGACGGGCAGGGGCCAAAGGTCCCGGTCTGGAGCGGCGCCAGGGGTCAGCTGTCGAAGTCGACGGTGAGCTCGTCGGAGACCGGGAACGTCTGGCAGGTCAGGACGTAGCCGGCGTCCACCTCGGCGGTTTCGAGGGCGTAATTGCGGCGCATGTCGGCCTTGCCGTCGGTGACCTGGGCACGGCAGGTGCCGCAGACCCCGCCCTTGCAGGCGAAGGGCATGTCCGGGCGTATGCGGGAGGCGCCGTCGAGGAGGGTGGCCTCGCGGGGGAGCGCGGAGGTGGTGGACCGGCCGTCGAGGGTGATGGTGACCTGGCTGACCGGGCCTTCGGCCACCGCGTCCTCGTGGCGAACGGTGTGGATCGGCTCGTCGTCGGCGAAGAAGAGTTCCTGATGGACCCGCTCGTCGGGGACGCCGAGACCGGCCAGGACCTGCTGGGCGTCGCGCACCATGCCGTGCGGGCCGCACAGCCACCAGTGGTCGGCGGACGGCACGTCGACGAGGCCGTCGACGAGTGCGGCCAGCCGTTCGGCATCCAGCCGGCCGGACAGCAGGTCGGCCTCGCGGGGTTCGCGGGAGAGGACGTGGCCGAGCTGGAAGCGGGAGTGGTGGAGGTCCTTGAGGTCGGCCAGCTCGTCGGCGAACATCACCGTGTCCGTGCGGCGGTTGCCGTAGAACAGGGTGACCTGGGAGCGGGAGTCGGCGGCCAGCACCGACTCGGCGATGGAGACCATCGGGGTGATGCCCGAGCCCGCGGCGATCAGGACGTGGTGCCCAGGACGGGACAGATCCGGGGTGAAGATCCCCGTCGGGGCCATCACCTCGACGGCGTCCCCGGGCCGTACCTCGCGCACCAGCCAGGACGAGAACAGCCCGCCGGGCACGACACGGACCCCGATCCGCAGGCGGGTGCCCACCGGGGAGCAGATGGAGTACGACCGGCGCTCGTCGCGACCCTCGATCTCGCGGCGCAGGGTGAGCGACTGGCCGGGCCGGAACGCGAACTCGTCGGCCAGCTCATCGGGCACGTCGAAGCTGATCGCCGCGGCGTCCTCGCACAGCGGCTGGACCGCGGCGACCCGCAGGGTGTGGAACGCCGGGCGGCGACGGGCCCGCGCGGGCACGGGGGCCTGACTGGCCGCCGCGGCGGGTGCGTCGGCCGGGGCAGGGGCCTGCGTGGCGGGGGCCGTGCCGCTGACGCCGGGCGCCGGCTGCTCGGCGAGGTCGGGCGAGGTCGGGGCCATCAGATCTCCTTGACGTACTCGAAAGGCTCCAGGCAACTGCGGCAGCGCCACAGGGCCTTGCAGGAGGTGGCGGCGAACCGCGAGGTCTCCTGGGTGTCCGAGGATCCGCAGCGCGGGCAGGGCACGGCGCGCCGTACGGCGGACAGCTCCAGGGGCACAGGGCCTGAGGTGTGCCGCGGAGCGGCTCCGGGCGGCGCGATGCCGTGCTCGGCGAGCTTGCGGCGGCCGGCGGGGGTGATCCAGTCGCTGCTCCACGGCGGATCCAGGACCGTACGGATCTCCACCCGCGCGAACCCTGCGCCGCGCAGCCGGGAGGCGACGTCGGCGCGCATCTCGGCCATCGCGGGGCAGCCCGAGTAGGTCGGCGTCAGGCAGGCGGTGACGGTGCCGTCCGCGGCCACCTCGACGTCGCGCAGGACGCCGAGGTCGGCCAGCGTGAGCATCGGCAGCTCCGGGTCGGGCACCTGCTCGGCGAGGTGCCGGGCCCGGCGCGCGTCGGTGAGCGGCGCGACGCTGGGCATCGTCACCACGCTCCTTCGGGGTGGGCGCGGGCCACGCTCTGGAGTTCGGCGAGCAGTGGCGCCAGGTGCGCGGTGTGGTCGCCCGCCCGGCCGCTTCCGGGAAGCGATTCGACGGCGGGCAGGGCGAGGCCCGCGGCGTCGAGCACCTGCCGCAGGACACCGGTCACCTCGCCTCGCAGGTCCGCCGGGTCGGTCCCCAACACCGGGTGGGAAGCGAAGAGTTCCCCCACATACGGGAAGACCGCGTCGAGCGCCGCGCGCATCCTGCGGTGCGACTCCTCGGTGCCGTCGCCCAGCCGCACCGCCCAGTCGGCGGCGTACTGGCGGTGGTACGTCAGCTCCTTGACGCCCTTGGCCGCGATGGCGGCGACCACCGGATCCGCCGTGGAGCGGGCGAGGCGGGTGAGGAGCGCCAGCCGCCAGCAGGACAGGACGAGCAGCCGGACGGTGGAGAAGGCGAAGTCGCCGTTGGGCAGCTCCGCGAGCCGGACGTTGCGGAAGGCGGTCGCGTCCCGGAAGTAGGCGAAGGCGTCCTCGCTCCGGCCGGAGCCGTCGACCTGGCCCGCCCGTGCGTACAACAGCCGTGCCTGGCCGAGCAGATCGAGGCCGATGTTGGCGAGCGCGACCTCTTCCTCCAGCTCGGGGGCGCGGGTGCACCACTCGGCCAGCCGCTGCGCGCCGACCAGGGCATCGTCCCCAAGTGCGGTGCAGGCGGCGGCCAGTTCGGCGGCGTCGGTCCCGGCGGGAACGGAGGTGTCGACGCCGTGCAGCGGATCCTCGAAGCCGGTGCCGAACGCCCAGCGGGCGTCGCTGTCGTCGTGTCCCTCGGCCAGGGACAGGTAGACGTGGTCGTCGGTGACGTCAGTCATGTCCTGCTCCTCCTGTTCCTAGATGTGGGGGACGTCTTCGGGTATGTCGTAGAAGGTCGGGTGCCGGTAGACCTTGTCGGCGCTGGGCGCGAAGAAGGGATCCTTCTCGTCGCGGGTGGAGGCCGCTATGTGCACGGACGGCACCACCCAGATGCTGACGCCTTCATTGCGCCGGGTGTAGAGGTCGCGGGCGTGCGTGAGCGCCATCCGGTCGTCGGCGGCGTGCAGCGAGCCGACGTGGACGTGGTTCAGGCCGCGCTTGCCGCGGACGAACACCTCGTACAGCGGCCAGCCGGCCTTGGAGTCGTCGGTGTTGCTCATGCCGCCGTTCCTTCCTGGGTCTGCGGGGCGTCCGGGGTGCGGGCCGCCGTCTTGGCCGCGTGGGCGGTGGCCGCCTCGCGTACCCAGGCGCCTTCCTCGTGTGCGGTCCGGCGCCGCGTGATGCGTTCGGCGTTGCACGGCCCGTCTCCCTTGATCACACGCTGGAGTTCGGACCAGTCGGGGGTGCCGAAGTCGTGCCGTCCGCGCTCGGCGTTCCAGCGCAGTTCGGGGTCGGGCAGGGTCACGCCGAGCTTGGCGGCCTGCGGGACGGTCATGTCGACGAAGCGCTGACGCAGCTCGTCGTTGGTGTGCCGCTTGATCTTCCAGGCCATCGACGCGGCGGAGTTGGGGGAGTCGCCGTCGGGCGGGCCGAACATCATCAGCGAAGGCCACCACCAGCGGTCCACCGCGTCCTGGACCATCGCGCGCTGGGATTCGGTGCCGCGCATCATCGTCAGCAGCAGTTCGTAACCCTGCCGCTGGTGGAACGACTCCTCCTTGCAGATCCGCACCATGGAGCGGGCATAGGGGCCGTACGAACTGCGGCACAGCGGGACCTGGTTGCAGATCGCGGCGCCGTCCACGAACCAGCCGATCACGCCGACGTCGGCGAAGGTCGGCGTCGGGTAGTTGAAGATCGACGAGTACTTCTGGCGGCCCTCGATCAGCCGCTCGGTCAGATCCGCGCGGTCGGCGCCCAGCGTCTCGGCCGCGGAGTACAGGTACAGGCCGTGGCCCGCCTCGTCCTGGACCTTCGCGAAGAGGATGGCCTTGCGGCGCAGCGAGGGCGCACGGGTGATCCACTCGCCCTCGGGCTGCATGCCGATGATCTCGGAGTGCGCGTGCTGCGCGATCTGCCGGATCAGCGTCTTGCGGTAGCCGTCCGGCATCCAGTCCCGCGGTTCGATCCGCTGGTCCTTGGCGATCGAGGCGTCGAATTGCTCTTGGAGCTGCTGCTCGGCGCCGTCGGTGGCCGACGAGGCGGAGTGTGTCGTGGTCATCGATACCAGCTTCCCTACCGACCATTCGTTCGGTTCATATTCTGACGAGTTTCCAGTGATCGGGCAAGTCCCTTTCGGGGATTGCCGGCAGAACGCCGTGGCTTGCCCGGACGCACCCGGCAAAGAGGCAGGCCGGCGCCGCGTCACGCGTTCCCGCTGCCCGCCCGGCGGGCGGCGGAGACGGCCGCCGCGCTCACTCCCACGCGTAGAAGCCCTGGCCCGACTTCCGTCCCAGCTCACCGCGGGCGACCTTGTCCCGCAGCAGCTGCGGCGGCGCGAAGCGCTCACCGAGCGTGGCGTGCAGATACTCCGCGATGGCCAGCCGGACGTCGAGGCCGACCAGGTCCGTCAGGCGCAGCGGCCCCATCGGGTGCTTGTACCCCAGGCTCATGGCGTCGTCGATGGCCTCCGCCGATGCCACGCCGTCCTCGACCATCCGGATCGCCTCCAGGCCGAGCGCCAGGCCGAGGCGGCTGCTGGCGAAGCCGGGGGAGTCCTTGACGACGACGTCCTTCTTGCCGAGCGCCCGCGTCCAGCCCAGCGCGGCCTCCACGGCCCCGGCGTCGGTGCCCGGCGCGATGACGATCTCGACGAGGGCGGAGGCCGGTACGGGGTTGAAGAAGTGCATGCCCAGGAAGCGGCCGGGGCGGCTCAGGGCGGCGGCCAGTTCGGTGACCGACAGGGAGCTGGTGTTGGTGGCCAGCACCGTCGAATCGCCCACCGCCTTCTCGGCCGCGGCGAGCACACCCGCCTTGAGCGCGGCGTCCTCCGGCACGGCCTCGACGACGAGGTCGGCGCCGGCCGGCAGCCCGCCGACCGAGTCCGTGGTGGTGACGCGGTTCAGGATCTCCTCGACGGGCCCGGTGAGTTTGCCGCGTTCGGCGGCCCGGCGCAGCCCGCCGGCCACCCGTTCCAGAGCCGCCGCCGCGGCCTCGCCGCCGCTCTCCACGACGGTCACGGACGATCCGGCCGCCGCGAACGACTGCGCGATGCCGGCGCCCATACGGCCACCCCCGATCACGCCGACGACGGCGGGCGCGGAGGGGGATGCGGTGGTGGTCATGCTCGGTTCCTCTTCTCCAGGAAGGCGGTCATCCGGTCCTTCTTGTCCTGGCCTTCGAACAGCACGGCCCGGTCCAGGTCTTCGGCCGCCGGGTGGGCACCGGTGAGTCGGTCACCCTCGGTCATATCCGCTCCACCAGCATGGCCGCGCCCTGGCCCACGCCGACGCACAAGGTGGCCAGGCCGCGGCGCGCGTCCTCGCGCTCCAGCCGCCCGAGCAGCGTGAGCAGGATCCGGGCGCCGGAACAGCCCAGCGGGTGGCCGAGTGCGATGGCGCCGCCGTCGGCGTTGACGATCGCGTCGTCGAGCCGGAGGCGGCCGATCACCGCCAGGGCCTGCGCGGCGAACGCCTCGTTCAGCTCGACCGCGTCCAGCTCGCCGGTTTGCCAGCCGGCGCGGGCCAGCGCCTTCTCGGTGGCGGGCACCGGGCCAAGACCCATGAGATGGGGCTGCACCCCCGCCGACGCGGAGGTGACGATCCGGGCCCGCGGGGTGAGGCCGTGCCGCTCCACCGCCGCCGCGCTCGCCACGACCAGGGCGGCGGCGCCGTCGGACAGCGGCGAAGCGGAACCTGCCGTGACGATGCCGTCCTTGCGGAAGATCGTGCGCAGTCCGCCGAGCTTCTCCAGCGTCGTCGCGGGCCGCGGGCCCTCGTCGCGGTCCACCACGCCGCCCTTCACCGGGACCGGCACGATCTCGCGGTCGAAACGGCCCGCCTCCTGGGCGGCGACGGCGCGACGGTGGCTGCGCAGCGCGAAGGCGTCGGACGCGGCGCGGCCGATGCCGTCGAGCGCGGCGACCTCCTCGGCCGTCTCGCCCATCGACAGCGTCACCTTCACCGTCTCGGGGCCGCTGCCTGCGGGGACCGCCCGGTCGGCGGCGGCGAAGCGGGGATTGGTGAAGCGCCAGCCCAGCGAGGTGTCCTGCACCTCGCCCGGCTTCGCCCACGGGGTGCCCGGCTTCTCGATGACCCACGGGGCGCGGGTCATCGACTCCACGCCGCCCGCGACGACCAGTTCGGCCTCGCCGGACCGCACCGCCTGGGCCGCCGACGCCACTGCGGTCAGTCCCGACGCGCACAGCCGGTTGACGGTGTAGCCGGGCACCGTGTGCGGCAGCCCGGCCAGGAGTACGGCCATCCGGGCCACATCGCGGTTGTCCTCGCCCGCCTGGTTCGCGGCGCCGATGATCACCTCGTCCACCGCGTCGGCGGGTATCCCCGAGCGCCGGACGGCCTCGCCCACGACCAGGGCCGCCAGGTCGTCGGGGCGTACGGAGGCCAGGGTGCCCCCGAAGCGGCCCTGTGGGGTGCGGGCCCCGTCGATGAGGTAGACCTCGTCAGGCATTGCTGCCCTCCTTGTCGTGGGAGTTGCTGAAGGCTGCGGGCCGGTTGACGAGGCCGTCGCCGGTGAAGTGCCGCGCCGGGCGCGCGGCGGCCTCCAGGGGTGTCAACTCGGCGTCGGCCGGGGTGTCTTCGTGGTGCAGGCTGCCCGTGCGGGGCTGATGGATGATGCCTCGCGCAACGCCGCGAGGGAAGGACACGGTGGCGAGGACCGCTTCCGGGAGCGCGCGGCGGCGGACGGAGAAGTCCGGGCACTCGGGGGCTTTCCGGGGCATCTGTCCCACCTCTTGACAGGCAGTGGTGAAGCTTGATTACTTGACTGAGCCGCACGCTAACCGAATGTTCGGTCGGTGCACAAGGCGGTGGATGAGGCGGTGGACAACGTGTGGCGAGACACGGAAGCAACGGCAGGCCCGGTGGAGCGGATGTTCGGGGACGACCAGGCGTCCCGGGCACTCGGCATCGCGCTGGTGGAGCACGGCGAGGGGACTGCCGTGCTCCGGATGACCGTCACCCCCGCCATGGTCAACGGGCACGGGACGGCCCACGGCGGTTACCTGTTCCTGTTCGCCGACACCGCGTTCGCCTGCGCCTGCAACAGCCACGGCCCGGTGACCGTCGCCGCTGCCGCCGACATCGACTTCGTCGCCCCCGCGCACGAAGGAGACGAACTCCGGGCGACCGCGGTGGAGCGCACCCGGTACGGCCGCAGCGGGATCTACGACGTGAGCATCAGGCGTGGGGACGAACTGATCGCGGAGTTCCGTGGCCGCAGCCGCAGTATCCCGAGCACGAAGACGAAGGAGTCGCGATGAGCAGCGAACTGACGGCCCCGGCGGCCGGGGGATCCCGTCGGGGGGAGCCGCTCCCGGACGCATTGCTGGACGACGGGGAACGGATGTCCGCGCCCGAGCTGCGCGACCACCAGCTCAGGCAGCTCCGCTGGACGCTGCGGCACGCGTACGACAACGTCGAGCTGTACCGCAAGAAGTTCGACCGCGCCGGAGTGCGGCCCGACGACTGCCGCACCCTGGAGGATCTGGCCCGTTTCCCGTTCACCACCAAGGCCGATCTGCGCGACACCTACCCCTTCGGGATGTTCGCGGTCCCCATGTCCGACGTCCGCCGCATCCACGCCTCCAGTGGCACCACCGGGGCGCCCACCGTCGTGGGCTACACCGACAACGACCTGTCGATGTGGGCCGATGTCATAGCCCGTTCCCTCCGCGCCGCCGGCTGCCGCCCCGGCGACAAGGTGCACATCTCCTACGGTTACGGCCTGTTCACCGGCGGCCTCGGCGCCCACTACGGCGCGGAGCGGGCCGGCTGCACGGTGATCCCCGCGTCCGGCGGGATGACCGCCCGGCAGGTGCAGATCATCCGGGACTTCCGGCCCGAGGTCATCATGGTCACGCCGTCCTACATGCTCACCCTCCTCGACGAGTTCGAGCGCCAGGGCATCGATCCGCGCGACAGCTCCCTCAAGATCGGCGTCTTCGGCGCCGAACCCTGGACCGAGAGCATGCGCCGCGAGATCGAGGAGCGGATGGACATCCACGCCGTGGACATCTACGGCCTCTCCGAGGTCTGCGGCCCCGGAGTGGCGCAGGAATGCGTGGACACCAAGGACGGGCTGCACATCTGGGAGGACCACTTCTACCCGGAGATCGTCCACCCGCTCGCGGACCAGGTGCTGCCCGGTGGCGAGAGCGGCGAGCTGGTCTTCACCTCCCTCACCAAAGAGGCGCTGCCGGTCGTCCGCTACCGCACGCACGACCTGACCCGGCTGCTGCCCGGCACGGTCCGCCCCGCCTTCCGCCGGATGGAGAAGATCACCGGCCGCTGCGACGACATGATCATCCTGCGCGGGGTGAACGTCTTCCCCAGCCAGATCGAGGAGATCGTGCTCCGCACCCCGGACGTCGCCCCGCACTTCCAGGTGCAGCTGAGCCGGCGTGGCCGCATGGACCACATGACCCTCCTCGTGGAGGCCCGTCCCGGCACCGGGGCCGACCGGCGCGCCGAGGCGGCCGGGGCGATCTGCAAGAGCGTCAAGGACGGCGTGGGGGTCACGGTCGAGGTGGTGGTCGTCGACCCCGAAACGCTGGAGCGCTCGGTCGGCAAGATACGCCGCATCAAGGACCTCAGGGACCGGTGAACGGCACGGCCGGGCGGCGGCCCCGTATGACGTGGACTTCCGCCGCCGTCACGGCCGGGTGCCCCAGGCGCGGGCGCGGAAGGCCGCGGGGGTCTCACCGGACAGGCGGCGGAAGAACTTGGTGAAGACCGTGGCGCCGGGGAACCCGAGCCGCTCGCCGATGGCGCTGGCGGGCAGATCGGTGTGCACCAGCAGGCGCTTGGCCTCCAGCAGGATGCGGGCGTCGATGAGCTGCTTGGCGCCGCAGCCGGCGGCGGTCCGGGTCGCGCGGGTCAGGGTGCGGACGCTGTAGCCGAGCTCCGCGGCGTAGTCCTCCACGCGGTGGGTGCGGGGGAATCCGCGCTCCACCGCCTGCTGGAAGCCGCGGAACGCCGCGCTGCCCGCCGTGTCGTCGGCCCCGCCGCCGTGCAGCTGGGCCAGCCGCAGCACCAGTACGGCGAGCAGGTGCCTGACGACCTCGATGTGCACTTCGAGCGGCAGCGCGGCAAGCCGCCGGTATTCGCTCTCCAGCAGTGCGAGGACGCTCCGCACGGCCTGCCCGTCGGCTCCGGTGGGCGTCACCGGGCGCTGCCAGGGGTGCTGGTCGACCCGGGCGGCTTCCACGGTGGCGGAGTTGAGAAATCCTGGCAGGAAGAGCACGACGGTGCCATCGGCGTCGGAGAGGCCGGAACGGTACTGGTGGATCTGGCCGGGGCGCACCCACAGCCAGTCGCCCTCGGTCAGCTCGTGCTCGGTGAAGTCCACGGCACAGCGCACCGTGCCGGACCGCACGGTGATCAATTCGTGGAAGCCCGGCCGCTTGGGCGCGTACGGATCGATGCCGTGCCCCTGCGCGCGGGCGAGCAGCCCGGGGAAGTCGAGCACCTCGGCCCCCGGCGGGGCTCCCGCGGCGGACCGGTAGGGGAGTTCCGTGACGTCCGTGTGTTGTCCGTTTCTGTCCATGGTGTGTCTTCAGCGTACGGCTTCGCGGGGTGGAACCGAACCTAGCGTGGAGGGCGGCAGCACCGGTCAAGGGCCGTAAGGCCCCGGCCGGTTGGACGCTGCCGTGGAGCCGCGCTGACCGAAAGGCGCGGCGCTCCCTGTCCCTTTTCCTCCGGAGGAGCTGACCGCTGTGCGACTGATCGTGGGCATGACTGGTGCGACGGGTGCGGTGTTCGGCATCCGCCTGCTGGAGAACCTGCGAGAGCTTCCCGGCGTCGAGACGCACCTCGTTCTCTCCCGCTGGGCCCGCACCACCATCGAGCTGGAGACCGGCCTGTCGGCGCGCGAGGTGGCAGAGCTGGCGGACGAGGTCCACCCGCCGGACGACCAGGGTGCCACCCTCTCCTCCGGCTCGTTCCGGACCGACGGGATGGTCATCGCGCCCTGCTCCATGAAGACGCTGGCCGGCATCAGGGGCGGCTACGCCGACGGTCTGGTCGCCCGCGCGGCCGACGTGACCCTCAAGGAACGCCGCCGGCTCGTCCTCGTACCGCGGGAGACCCCGCTCAGCGAGATCCACCTGGAGAACATGCTGGCGCTCTCCCGGATGGGGGTGCGGATGGTCCCGCCGATGCCCGCCTTCTACCACCACCCGGCATCCGTCGACGACATCGTCGACCACATCACGGCCCGGATCCTCGACCAGTTCGACCTCCCGGCGCCCGCCGCCGTCCGCTGGGCCGGACTGCGCGCCGCCCGCGACAACAGGCCGGCGGCCTGACCCCCGCGGCGCGCACCCCCGCACCCGCCCCCTCACTCACGGAGCACCCATGGCCTTCGACGATCTCCGCAGCTTCCTCGAAACCCTCGACCAAGAGGGCCAGTTGCTGCACGTCACCGACGAGGTGATGCCCGAGCCCGACATCGCCGCCGCGGCCAACGCCGCCGCACGCATGGGCGAGAGCGCCCCCGCCCTCTACTTCGACCGAGTCACCGGCTTCACCGACGCCCGGATCGCCATGAACGTGCACGGCTCCTGGGCCAACCACGCCCTCGCCCTCGGCCTGCCCAAGGAGACCGGCACCAAGGACCAGGTCGACGCCTTCATCCGCCGCTGGGCCGACTTCCCCGTCCCGCCGGAACGCCGCGACGACCCGCCGTGGGCCGAGCACACCATGGAAGGCGACGACGCCGACATCTTCCGGGTGCTGCCGCTGATCCGCCTCAACGACGGCGACGGCGGCTTCTACATCGACAAGGCGGCCGTCGTCTCCAAGGACCCCGACGACCCCGGCAACAGTGACAAGCAGAACGTCGGGATCTACCGCATCGAGGTCAAGGGCAGACGCCGGCTGGCCCTCCAGCCGGTCCCCATGCACGACATCGCCCAGCACCTGCACAAGGCCGAGGGAGCGGGCCAGGACCTGCCGGTCGCGATCACCCTCGGCAACGACCCGGTCATCTCCATCGTCGCGTCCACCCCGATGAAGTACGACGAGAACGAGTACGAACTGGCCGGCGCGCTGCGCGGGGCGCCCGCGCCCGTCACCGCCGCCCCGCTGACCGGCCTGCCCGTGCCGTGGGGGAGCGAGGTCGTCATCGAAGGCGTCATCGAGGGCCGCAAGCGCGAAATCGAGGGCCCGTTCGGCGAGTTCACCGGGCACTACTCCGGCGGACGCACCATGCCCGTCATCCGCATCGACAGGATCTCCCACCGCAGCAGGCCGGTCTTCGAGCACCTCTACCTCGGCATGCCCTGGACCGAGGTCGACCACCTGATAGCCGCCAGCACCTGCGTGCCGCTGTACCAGCAGCTCAAGAAGGACTTCCCCGAGGTCCAGGCGGTCAACGCGATGTACACCCACGGCCTCGTCGTCATCGTCTCCACCAAGAAGCGCTACGGCGGCTTCGCCAAGGCCGTCGGCCTGCGGGTGCTGACCACCCCGCACGGCCTGGGTTACGCCGCCACCGTCATCGTCGTCGACGAGGACGTGGACCCCTTCGACCTGCCCCAGGTCATGTGGGCCCTGTCCACCAAGATGAACCCCGCGGGCGACCTCATCCAGATCCCCAACCTGCCCGTCCTGGAACTGGCCCCGCAGGCGGTGACACCCGGCATCGTCGACAAACTCGTCATCGACGCCACCACACCCGTGGCCCCCGACCGCCGCGGCAACTACGGCAACCAGGTCCACGACCTGCCGGAGACCGCCGCCTGGCTCGAACGCCTCCGGCAGCTCGCCGCCCGCCGCTGAACTCCCCGGCGGCCACCGCCCGTCCGGCCTCTCACGCAAGGAACCGGCCCCCTCACGCAAGGGAACCGCACCATGTCCGCACCCGCCACGGTCTGCCCGCGCTGCGCGCACCCGGCCGTCGAGAACGTCTTCACCTCACCCGTGCCCGGCGCCTGGGACGTCCTCCAGTGCCGGCAGTGCCTCTACATGTGGCGCACCGGCGAACCCGCCAGGCGCACCCGCCGCGACTGCTACCCCGACCGCTTCAAGATGACCCGCGCCGACATCGAAGGCGCCATCAAAATCCCGGCCGTGCCACCGCTGCGCGAGCCCACGGGCTGAGCCGTGCGCCGGGCGTCCTTCGGAGCGCCCGCCTCACTGCCCGAAGAGCCGCCGGAGTGCGGGACCGGCGTCCTCACCGCCGCGGATCGCCTCGACGACGGCCTGGTGGAACGTGCGGCTGGCCTCCTCCGACGGGCACGGCACGGGGCTGCCCACCATCGTGAACCAGTCCGCCCCGCCCGTGTACTGCGCCGCCACGTGGGCCTGCCCGTCCGACCACGTCGTGTGCACGGTCAGGTCGCCGTCGATCACGCCGCCCTCCACAGTGCGCACCGCGCCTGGTTGCGCGTGAATCCCGACGGTGGTCCAGGATGCCCAGGTCATGGAACTCCCCCTCGCTGACGGGGGCACCGGCCGGCGGCCGGGCGTGGTTCCTCAAGTCTGGCACCGGCGGCCGTTCGGCGCAGTGCGTCGCCTGGAGGCCGGGCCGCGCACGCTCAGCGCCGGACCGGATCCGGCGGCAGATACGCGCGCCAGGCCCAGGCGGAACCGGGCAGCGGCGGCAGGTCCACCGGCCGCCAGGCGCGGGCGAAGGGCGGCGGCCGGGCGCCCGCAGGCGCGATCACGGCCACCGGCATCCGGCGCGCGACGGCCTCCAGACCGGCCGGTGTGCTGCTCCTGTCGTGGCCGCCGGTCTGCCGGGAAGCGCAGCCGGCGTAGTACGCGAGGGGCACGGCCCGCTCGCCGCTGAGCGTGCACGGCGCCCGGATCCCGAGCCGGTGCAGCGCCGCGGCAGCCTGCGCGTAGGCAAGGCCCGTGGAGCGGCTGCCGGACGCGACGCGGCCGAGCACCTGGAACTGCACGCCGAGATGCCAGGCCAGCGCGACGGCGAGCACCGCACCGCACACCGCCCGCCGCACCGGCCGGCCCGCGGCGGTGCACAGGTGCACGACGCAGACCGCGACGGGCAGCGCCAGCAGCGCGTAGACCGGCAGCAGGAACCGGGGCGCGGCATAGCCGATCAGGAACAGGTAGGGGAAGGCCAGGGACGCCGCCACCGCGCAGGGCAGCACGACGGCCGCCGTCCGGTGTGCCCGGATCCCGGCCCGTACGCCACCGGCCGCGAGCAGCGGCAGCACGCACCACCACACGGCGGTGTACGGCGCGTCCCACGGCACGTCACAGGGCCGGCACAGAGTGTGCCCGGCCAGCGCCCGCACCTGGTCGTCGACGGCGAACTGCCAGCCGATGCCGCCCTGGATCTCACCGGCCCGGTGCAGCCGCGCGACCGGGCCCCCGTACCGCGTGTACGCCTCCACGATCCAGGACGCGCCGCCCACCAGCAGCCCGGCCGGGAGCGCGACGACCAGGGCCCGGCGGCGCAGGGCGGGCATCAGCAGGACGGCGACGGCGGCGGGCAGGGCCAGCCACAGCCCGTCGGCCGGCCGCATCAGCGTCACCACGGCCAGCGACCCGGCCACCCCTGCGGGCGCCGCCCGGTCGCCGGGGCCGCCACAGGCGCGCACCAGGTAGCCGGCAGCGGCCAGCGCCCCCAGGGCGCACCAGAGGTTCGGCATGGCCGCCGAGCCGTAGAACACGGTGGGCCACAGCCCGGCGAACAGGGCGCCGGCGCAGGCGAGTACCGGCGGGGCGAAGACCTTCCGCCACACCCACAGGGCGCCGAACAGTCCGGCCGACGACAGCACGGCGAGGTAGACCCGCAGCGCCGTCGTCGACGTGGTCAGGGCGGCGACCGGCGCCACCAGATAGGAGACACCGCGGGCCCGGGGCGCGCTGAAGAACGCGGCGGGCGCCTGGTGGCCGACCTGGCTGACGTAGACCGTCTCGTCCCAGCCCAGCTCCGAACCCGGTACCACCACGGCCAGTTGGACCAGGGCGAAGACGACGGCGACCGCGGCCGGCCACGGTGCGGCGCGGGCGGCACGGGAGCGCGCTCCGGGCGGGCCCGCGGGCCGCAGCGGACGCGGCGCCAGGCGTTCGTGCATGGCCGCTCCTCGCCGGGGCCCGGCCGTTCATCGGGTCGTCAGGGAGCCCCACGCTGCCCGAGGCGCGCGGGGCGGGCCAGCGCGCGGCTGCCATTGGGAGTAGCCGCGCGCCGGGGGAGGGCGGGGACGGCAGCCGGGTCGCGGGCGCTTTGGGCAGGTCAGGCGCCTGCCGCGCGTCAGGGATGCGTGAAGGCGGCGCCTGCTCGCGCCAAGAATCCGCAAGGGGCCGGGCTCCGGCGCCGCGGGCGGCACACGCTGGGCCGACCCGCACAGAAGGAGCTCCGCCCGATGTCCGTGCCGACCACCGAGGCCGTGCCGCCACCCGATCCCGAACCGTCACGCCCCGCCCCGCCGTTGCCGTCGCCCGGTGCTGCGGCCCGTACCGCGCCGGTGGCCGATCCGGGCGCGCGGCACCGGCTCACCGCGATCACCGGCCTGGCGGCGCTCTCGCTGGACGCGATGGCATCGGTGGCGTACGGGCCCGAGGCCATCGCCCTGGTCCTGGCCGCCGCGGGCGCCCGCGGGCTCGGCTTCACCCTGCCGGTCACCGTCGCGATCGTCGTACTCCTCGCGGTGCTGGTCGCCTCCTACCGGCAGGTCATCGCCGCGTTCCCGGACGGCGGCGGCAGTTACGCGGTCGCCACCGCCTACCTGGGGCGCCGGGCAGGACTGGTGGCCGCCGCCTCGCTCGTCCTCGACTACGTGCTCAACGCCGCGGTGGCAGTCACCGCCGGTGTCGCGGCCCTGACCTCCGCCTTTCCCGCCCTGTACGACGACCGCCAGTGGCTCTGCCTGGCCGTGCTCGCGGTCATCACCGCGCTGAACCTGCGCGGGATCGCCGACTCGGCGCGTGCCTTCGTCCTGCCCACCGTCGTCTTCGTCGGCTCGATCCTGGTGCTGATCGTCGTCGGCCTGTTCCGCAGCCACCCGGTGAGCATGGAGTCGGCCGCGGGGCACGCGCCGGTGCTCACCGGCGACGCGGCGTCGGTCGGCGCCCTGCTCCTGCTGAAGGCGTTCGCCTCCGGCTGTTCGGCGCTGACCGGGGTCGAGGCCATCGCCAACGCCGTGCCGTCCTTCCGCGCCCCGGCCGCCCGCCGGGCCCGTCGGGCCGAGGCCGCGCTCGGGGCGCTGCTGGGTGTCATGCTGATCGGCCTGTCGGTGCTGATCTCCCGCTTCTCGCTCCAGCCGGCCGAGGGCGTCACCGTACTCGCGCAGCTCGCGGACGCGTCACTGGGTCACCACACCGCCTTCTACATCGTGCAGTTCGCGACCACCGCGCTGCTCGCGCTGTCCGCGAACACGTCCTTCGGCGGGCTGCCTGTGCTGCTGAAGCTGCTCGCACGTGACCACTATCTGCCGCATGTCTTCGGCCTGCGCGCGGACCGGCAGGTGCACCGACACGGCGTCCTGGCCCTGGCGCTGGTCGCCGCGGGGCTGCTGGTGCTGTCCGGCGGCGACACCCGCACCCTCGTACCGCTCTTCGCGATCGGCGTGTTCGTCGGCTTCACCCTCGCCCAGGCGGGCATGGTCCGCCACTGGCAGCGGGTGCGCGGCCCGCGGTGGGCGGGCAAGGCGTTGCTGAACGGGTTCGGCGCCCTGCTCACCGGCGTCAGCGCCGTCGTCGTCACCGCCACCAAACTCCCCGACGGCGCCTGGCTGATCGTCCTCGCCCTGCCCTCCCTGGTGGCGGTCTTCGCGCTGATCCGCCGCGCCTACGACCGGATCGGCGAGCGGATCGGTGTGGGCCGGATCCCCGGACCTCCGTGCCGGGAGCGCTCGTTGGTGGTCGTACCGGTCTCCTCGCTGACCCGCCTCACCCGTGACGCGCTGTCCGCCGCCGTCTCGATGGGCGAAGAGGTCCACGCCGTCACGGTCGCCCACACCGACGCCGACGACCGGGCGGGGGCCGCGGCGCTGGAGGCGGACTGGGCGCGCTGGAGCCCCGGTGTCCCGCTGCTGCGGCTGTACTCCGACCGCCGGGACCTGGGGCGCCCCATCGCCGCGTACGTCAGGGACCTGGGCGCCGCCCACCCCACCGCCCGGATCACCGTCCTGATCCCCGAGACCGAACCGGCGCGGCCGTGGCAGCGGCTGCTGCACAACCAGCGCGGCGCGGTGGTCGCCCGTGCCGTACGCCGTGGCACGAACGCGGGGATCTGCCGGTTGCGGCTGCGGAGTTGAGGGACGGCGGCCGTCCGGAAAGAGGGGTGCGGGCCGCCGAGATCACCAAGGGGGGTGGACTTACTAGGACGTCCAACTATATGTTCATGGACAAGCCCGCGGTGCAGGGAAGCCGGTGTGAATCCGGCGCGGTCCCGCCACTGTGACCGGGGAGTTCGTCCTCGCAGGACACGCCACTGACGAGCCAGATGTCGGGAAGGCACGAGGACGGGCGCTGATCCGGGAGTCAGGATACCGGCCGCGGGGTGTTCCGTGTTGTCCACGAGGATGGAGCAGACACGCATGGCACCGGTGCGTACCCACGACCCTGGTGATCCGGCGCACCCGGCGGCACTCCCCGCCCGGTGACGGTTCTTCGCCCCCGCGTTCCAGCCGTTCCGGCGGCGCGCCCACCCGCGCCCGCCGCCGGACCGCTCTGCGCCATCCCCGGATCTCACCTGACGAGAGCAGGCATCCATGGTCCGTGAACTGACCCACTTCATCGGCGGCAAGCACCTCCCGGGAACCTCGGGCGCCCACGCCGACGTGTACGACCCCAACACCGGTCGCGTGCAGGCGAGGACGCCGCTGGCCGACCGCGCCGAGACCGAGGCGGCCATCGCCGACGCGGCACGGGCCCAGCAGACGTGGGGCGAATGGAACCCGCAGCGCCGCGCCCGCGTCCTGCTGCGGTTCCTCCAACTCGTCGACGCCGAGAAGGACTCACTCGCCCGGCTGCTGTCATCCGAACACGGCAAGACCGTCCCCGACGCGCACGGCGACATCCAACGCGGCCTGGAGGTCGTCGAGTTCGCGGCCGGCATCCCGCACCTGCTCAAGGGCGAGTTCAGCGACAACGCGGGCAGCGGCATCGACGTCCACTCGCTGCGCCGCCCGCTCGGCGTCACCGCCGGCATCACCCCGTTCAACTTCCCCGCGATGATTCCGCTCTGGAAGGCCGCCCCAGCAATCGCCTGCGGCAACTCCTTCGTGCTCAAGCCGTCCGAACGCGACCCGTCGGTACCGCTGCGGCTCGCCGAACTCTTCCTGGAGGCGGGCCTGCCGCCCGGTGTGCTCAACGTCGTCAACGGCGGCAAGGAGGCGGTGGACACCCTCGTGAAGGATCCGCGCGTCCAGGCGCTCGGCTTCGTCGGATCCACGCCCGTCGCCGCGCACCTCTACGCCGCTGCCGCCGCGCAGGGCAAGCGCGCCCAGTGCTTCGGCGGCGCCAAGAACCACCTGATCGTGATGCCGGACGCGGACCTCGACCAGGCCGTCGAGGCGCTGATCGGCGCCGGATTCGGCTCTGCGGGGGAGCGCTGCATGGCGATCTCCGTCGCCGTACCGGTGGGGGAGGAGACCGCCGACGCGCTGGTCGCCCGGCTCAAGGAACGGATCGCCTCCCTGCGCATCGGCACGTCCGACGACCCGGACGCCGACTTCGGCCCGCTGGTCTGCAGGGAAGCCGTCGACCGGGTCCGCGAATACGTCGCGTCCGGCGTCCGGGAAGGAGCCGAACTCGTCGTCGACGGGCGGGACTTCAGCCTCCCGGGACACGAGGACGGCTTCTTCGCCGGCGCCTCGCTCTTCGACCGCGTCACCCCGGCCATGCGGATCTACCAGGAAGAGATCTTCGGCCCCGTCCTGTCCGTCGTACGCGCCGCCGACTACGAGGAGGCGCTGCGGCTCCCCACCGAGCACCCCTACGGCAACGGCGTCGCGATCTTCACCAGGGACGGCGACACCGCGCGGGACTTCACCCGCCGGGTGGAGACCGGCATGATCGGGGTCAACGTCCCCATCCCGGTGCCCGTCGCCTACCACACCTTCGGCGGCTGGAAGCGCTCCGGATTCGGCGACCTCAACCAGCACGGACCGGACGCCATCCGCTTCTACACCCGCACCAAGACCGTCACCTCGCGCTGGCCGTCAGGGGTCAAGGAAAGCGCGAACTTCACCCTGCCGACCATGGGATGAGCGCCGTGACGACCTCCCTGACCGCAGACCAACTCGCCCTCCACCAGGTCACCCTGGACTTCGCGGCGGAACACCTCGCCCCGCACGCCGTCGCCTGGGACCAGGACAAACACTTCCCGCTCGACGTCATCGGCAAGGCGGCAGGACTCGGGCTCGGCGGTGTCTACGTCCGCGAGGAATCCGGCGGCTCCGGGCTCTCCCGCACCGACGGCGTCCTGATCTTCGAAGCGCTGGCCACCGGCTGCCCCTCCATCGCCGGCTATCTCTCCATCCACAACATGGTCGCCTGGATGATCGACCACTACGGCGACGCGGCCCAGCGCGCCGGCCGGCTGCCCGGACTCCTCTCCCTCGACGAACCGGCCAGCTACTGCCTGACCGAACCCGGCGCGGGCTCCGACGCCGCAGCCCTGCGCACCCGCGCCGTACCCGACGGCGACGGCTATGTGCTGACCGGCGTGAAACAGTTCATCTCCGGTGCCGGTGCCTCCCACCTCTACCTCGTGATGGCCCGCACCGGAGGCGAAGGACCCCGCGGCATCTCCGCCTTCCTCGTCGAACGGGACGACCCCGGCCTGTCGTTCGGGACCAATGAGAAGAAGATGGGCTGGAACGCCCAGCCGACCCGCCAGGTGATCCTCGACGGTGTCAGGCTGCCCGCGGGCCGCAGGCTCGGCGCGGAGGGCGACGGCTTCCGGATCGCCATGAACGGCCTCAACGGCGGCCGGCTCGGCATCGCGGCCTGCTCGCTCGGCGGCGCCCAGAGCGCCCTGGACCGCAGTCTGACCCACCTCGCGGACCGGGAGGCGTTCGGCGCGCGGCTGCTGGACGCGCAGGCGCTCCAGTTCCGGCTCGCCGACATGGCGACCGAACTGTCGGCGGCCCGTGCCCTGCTGCACCAGGCCGCGCAGGCGCTGGACCGCGGCGACGCACAGGCGCCCCAACTGTGCGCGATGGCCAAGCGGTTCGCCACCGACACCGGCTACTCCGTCGCCGACCGCGCGCTCCAACTGCACGGCGGATACGGCTACTTGGCCGAGTACGGCATCGAGAAGATCGTCCGGGACCTCCGCGTCCACCAAATCCTGGAAGGAACCAACGAGATCATGCGCCTCATCGTGGCCCGCGGTCTGACAGGGGCCGCCCGATGACCCGCGGCACCCACCCGGACGACACGGTCCTGCTGCACACCCAAGGGCGCGCCGGATACCTCGTACTCAACCGCCCCAAGGCCCTCAACTCCCTCACCCACGACATGGTCGGCCGCATCGACGACACGCTCACCCTTTGGGAGAAGGACCCGGCGATCGAAACCGTCGTGATCAGCGGCGCCGGTGACCGCGGCCTGTGCGCGGGCGGCGACATCCGCGCCATCCACGACGACGCGCGCACCGGCGGCACCGCGTCCGCCGGGTTCTGGCGCGACGAATACCGCCTCAACGCCCGCATCGCCCGCTACCCCAAGCCCTACGTCGCCCTCATGGACGGCATCGTGATGGGCGGCGGCGTCGGGATCTCCGCGCACGGCAGCGTGCGGATCGTCACCGAACGCTCCCGGATCGCCATGCCCGAGACCGGCATCGGCTTCGTCCCCGACGTCGGCGGCACCTACCTGCTGGCGCTGGCACCGGGCCGGCTGGGCACCCACCTCGCCCTCACCGGTACGCCGGTCGGCGCCGCGGACGCCCTGCGGTGCGGGCTCGCCGACCACTTCGTCCCGGCGGACCGGCTGACCGCCCTCGGTGCGGACCTCGCCGACGCGCCGGTGCGGGAGGTCCTGCCGCGGTACGTCGCCGAACCGCCGGCCGGCGTGCTCGACGGCGCGCGGCACTGGATCGACCACTGCTACGCGGCCGACACCGTCGAGGAGATCCACGCCCGGCTGCTCGGCAGCGGCGAGCCCGAGGCCGAACGGGCCGCCGCCGCCCTGCGCACCAAGTCGCCCACCTCGCTGAAGATCACCCTGCGCGCGCTGCGCGAGGCCCCGGGGCTCGGCCCTCTGGAACGAGTCCTGGAACAGGAGTACCGCATCGCGTGCGCCCTGCTGGGCTCCGCCGACCTGGTCGAGGGCATCCGCGCCCAGGTCATCGACAAGGACCGCGACCCGCACTGGTCGCCGCCCACCATCGAAGAGGTCACCGAGGCGGACGTGGACCGGTACTTCACGGCACCCGACGCCGGCGGCCTCGCCCTCACCACCGCGCACGCACCCCAGGAGGTGCCCTGGTGAACACCGTCATCGCCGTCATCGGGCTCGGCCACATGGGCGGCCCGATGGCCGCCAACCTCGCCGCGGCAGGCCACCGCGTCCTCGGGTTCGACCTGCTGCCCGCATCCCTCGCGACCGCGGTGGAACACGGCGTCGAAGCGGCGCCGACCGCAGCCGAGGCCGCCGCGCAGGCGGACGTGGTGCTCACGATGCTGCCCACCGGGCGGCACGTACTCGGCGTCTACCAGGACGGCGGACTGCTCGCCGCCGCCCGCCCCGGCACGCTGTTCATCGACTGCTCCACCATCGACGTCGCCGACGCCCGCGCCGCCCACGCAGCGGCGACCGGGGCAGGCCACACGGCACTGGACGCGCCGGTCTCGGGCGGAGAGGCCGGCGCGCGGGCCGGCACCCTCACCTTCATGGCCGGCGGCAGCGACGAGGCGTTCGCACGGGCCGAACCGCTGCTGTCCGTCATGGGGAAGAAGGCCGTGCACTGCGGCGCGGCGGGCGCCGGGCAGGCCGCGAAGATCTGCAACAACATGATCCTCGGCATCTCGATGATCGCGGTCGGCGAGGCGTTCGTCCTGGGCGAGAGCCTCGGCCTGTCCCACCAGGCGCTCTTCGACGTGGCCTCCACCGCGTCAGGACAGTGCTGGGCGCTGAGCGTCAACTGCCCGGTGCCAGGCCCCGTCCCTGCCAGCCCCGCCAACCACGACTACCGGCCCGGATTCGCCGCCCCGCTGATGGCCAAGGACCTCCAACTCGCCGCCAACGCCGTCAGGGACGGCGGCGTCCAGGCCGAACTCGGCCTGCGCGCCGCCCAGTTGTACGCGGAGTTCGCCGAAGGCCGGGGAGCGGCCGACGACTTCTCCGCCATCATCCGGACGATCAGGCAGCGGTCGTCGTCCGCACAGCCCGAAGAGAACGGACCCGACGCATGACCGACACCACCGCGGCCACGTACGAGACCCTCCGCGTCGAACGCAGGGGCCGCACCGCGCTGCTCACCCTCGACCGGCCGAAGGCACTCAACGCGCTCAACCTCCAGGTCATGAACGAGGTGGTCGAGGCGGCCGAGACACTCGACCGGGATCCGGACATCGGCTGCCTCGTCCTGACCGGCTCGCCCAAGGCGTTCGCCGCGGGCGCCGACATCAAGGAGATGCGCCCGCAGAGCTATATGGACATGTACCTCAGCGACTGGTTCACCGCCTGGGACCGGCTCGGCAGGCTCCGCACGCCGACCGTCGCCGCGGTCGCCGGCTACGCCCTGGGCGGCGGCTGCGAGTTGGCGATGCTCTGCGACATCCTGCTCGCCGCCGACACCGCCGTCTTCGGCCAGCCCGAGATCAAGCTGGGGGTGATCCCCGGCATCGGCGGCTCCCAGCGGCTGACCCGCGCCGTCGGCAAGGCCAAGGCGATGGAACTGTGCCTGACCGGCCGGACGATGGACGCCGAAGAGGCGGAGCGGGCCGGCCTGGTCTCCCGGATCGTCCCCGCCGACGACCTGCTCACCGAGGCGCTTTCGGTCGCCGGGACGGTGGCCGCCATGTCGGCGCCGGTGGCCATGATGGCCAAGGAAGCCGTCGACCGGGCCTTCGAGACGACGCTGACCGAAGGCGTCCGCTTCGAACGGAGGCTCTTCCACGCGGTGTTCGCGACCGCCGACCAGAAGGAAGGCATGACGGCGTTCACGGAGAAGCGCCCGCCGGAGTTCACCCACCGGTGAGCGCCCACCGGTGAGTGCCCGCCCGTGACCGGCCCCGGGACGACGGCGTCGCACCGTCCGCCCCGGGGCCGCACGGGCGCCCCGGGACGGTCCGCGGCCGGGTGCCGCATTCACTCCGGTGGCCGCGCGGGGGAGGCGGCGGCGCGGCGCCCGGGGCACAGAAGGGACATGAGTGAAGACAGGCAGGACCCCGACGGTCCGGACCCGCGGCACCGGCGCCCCGAAGGCGTCAGCGACGCCACCGTGCAGGCACTGGGCACGCTGTCGGAAGCGCTGGAAACCGTGGAACGGGCCAGGGGGCACCTCTACGAGTTCCACCAGCTGACCGGCGGCGCCGACCTCACGCTGGGCAGGAGCGTGCAGCAACTGCACGCGGCGGGACACCCGGAGCTGGCGGACCTGATCGAGCGGGAGCTGGTGGGACGCAACGTCATCCCCGGCCGCTGGACGTTCCAGATCGTCGAGGAGTACAACGCCACCTACTACCGGCCCTTCGCCGAGATCGAGCGGCGGGCGCGGCAGGAACTCGCCGACGGCAAGGAGCATCTGCACGAGGCCGAGATGAAGGAGTGCCGCCGCACCCCGGGCCATCCCGACCACCGGGCGACGCCCTGAGCCGGTCCACCGTCGCGGAAACCTGGTTTCGGCGGCCCCCCGCCGGGCACCCGCAGCAGCGATCGGCCGCTCGGCGGGAGACGGAGCCCGGTGCGGCCGGGTGACGGGAAGGAGTCCGCTCATGCTGACGGCTATCGCGGATGTGCTCAGGTCGATAGGCGGCGCCATCGCCACCGTCGTGACCCTGCCCTTCCGGGCGCTGGCCCGGCTCTTCGGCGGGGCATCGGACACTGCGCACGGGCGGCACTGACCGGCCGCCGCGCGACACGAAGGGCCCGGCTCCCCAGGAGCCGGGCCCTTCACGCGCTGCGCCGCGGGCGGCGGAGCGTCACTGCGCCGTGTCGTGCCCGAGGTCGATGTCGAACTCGGCGTGGCCCGCCTGGTCCACCCGCAGCGGCACCGCGACCGGCGGGTAGCCGCTGGCGATGACGGTGTACGCACCGCGGTCGAGGTCGGTGAAGATGTACTCACCGTCGCCGCCTGTGGTGGAGGTGCCCACCACGTTGCCCGCCGGGTCGAGCAGCGTCACCCGCGCGTCGTCGACCGGGCCGCTGCGGGCCGTCCGTACGACGCCGCGGATCCGGGCACCCGGTGTCAGCCGGATCTCGTACCAGTTGCGGGTACCGGAAGCGGCCTCCACCTGGAGGGCGGTGGGGCGGTGGCTCTCGGCGCTGACCGCCAGCGTGTAGCTGCCCGCAGGCAGGTCGCCGAAGACGAACCCGCCGTCGGCGCCGGCCACGCCCGAGGCCACGACCTCGCCCCGCACGTCGGTGGCGACGACCAGCGCGCCGGGCACCGGTGTGTCGCCCTGCTCCGCGCGGACCTCGCCGGCCAGCCCGGCCGCCCCGCTGAGCGCCAGATCGAACCTGACCGGCTCGTCGGCCACCACGACGGTCACGGCCTGCGGCTGCCGGGAGCCCGCCGAGCCGATCAGCACGTATGTGCCGGGGCCGGCCGCGGGCAGCGCGTAGCCGCCGTCGGGCCCGGTCGATGCGCGTCCGAGCTGCCGGCCGCCGATGTCGATGAGGGTGACCACGGCCTGCGCCAAGGGGCTGCCGGTGCCGTCCTGCACCGTCCCCTGGATGAGGGGGCCGGTGGCGCCGGACGCGGGCGCTGCGGCGGTGGGCCCGGCGTCGGCGGGTTCCGCGGGAACGGCCGCGGCGGCGGCCGGAGTTGCCTCACCGGCGGCCTCGGCGTCGGCCTGGGCGCGTGCCTGGAGTCCGGAGATCTGCCGCAGCGGGACCTCCTTGATGAAGAGCACCAGCAGGAAGGCCAGCGCGACGACGATCGCACCCATCAGGAAGACGGTGTGCATCGAGTCGGCGAAGCCCCGCTTGAACGGCTCGGCCAGCCGCGGGTCGAGCTGCTGGATGAACGACGAGTCGCTGAGCACGCTGGAGGAGCCGCCTCCGCCCGATCCCTTGAGCATGTCGAGGACCGGCTTGCTGGCCGGGTCGTGCAGCACGGCCGGATCGTGCAGCGCGGCCTGGAAATCCTCGGTCCGCACGGCCGACCTGAACGCCGCGGCGATCTTGTCGCCGACCGTGCTGAACAGCACCGACAGGAAGATCGCGGTACCGGCGGTGGCGCCCATCTGACGGAAGAACGTCGAGGAGGCGGTCGCCACACCCATGTCCCGCGGCGGCACCGCGTTCTGCACGGCGAGCACCAGCGTCTGCATGCAACCGCCCAGGCCGAGGCCGAAGACGAGCATGTAGACCATCGTCTCCCAGAGCGGGGTGTCCCACTGGACCCGGAAGTGGAACAGCAGCATCGCCGCGACCATCAACGCGGTACCGATGATCGGGAAGATCTTGTACCGGCCGGTCTTGGAGGTGATCTGGCCGGAGGCGATCGAGGCGATGAACATGCCCGCCATCAACGGCAGCATTTCCAGGCCCGACTTGGTGGGGCTGGCGCCCTTCACGATCTGGAGGTACTGCGGGATCATCAGCATCCCGCCGAACATGCCCATACCGATCAGCACGGACAGCAGGCTGGTCATGCTGAACGTGCTGTTACGGAACAGCCGCATCGGGATCAGCGCGTCGTCGCCGATCCACCGCTCCACGAAGATCCAGGCGACGATGCCGACGGCGCCGACGACGTAGCAGGTGACCGACGCGGTCGAGCCCCAGCCCCACTCCCTGCCCTGCTCGGCGACGAGCAGCAGCGGGACGACACCCACCGCGATGGTGAGCGCGCCCCACCAGTCGATGCGGTGGTCACGGCGGGTGTGCGGGATGTTCAGGACCTTGGCGACGACGAACAGCGCGACGATGCCGATCGGCACGTTGACCAGGAAGACCCAGCGCCAGCCCGTGATGCCCAGCAGGTGCTCCTGGCCGGCCAGCGCCCCGCCGATCAGCGGCCCCGCCACGCTGGATGTGGCGAAGGTGCCCAGCATGTAGCCCTGGTACCGCGCCCGCTCACGGGGCGGCACGATGTCACCGATGATCGCCAGGGCCAGCGACATCAGACCACCGGCGCCCAGGCCCTGGAGGGCGCGGAACGAGGCCAGTTCGGTCATCGAGGTGGAGAAGGTGCACAGCACCGAACCCACCACGAAGATGGTGATCGCCGCCAGGTAGTACGGCTTGCGGCCGTGCAGGTCGGACAGCTTGCCGTAGAGCGGCGTGGCGATCGTCGAGGTGATCAGGTACGCCGTGGTGGCCCACGCCTGCTGGCTCAGGCCGTGCAGATCGTCGGCGATGGTCCGGATGGACGTGCTGACGATGGTCTGGTCGAGCGCGGCCAGGAACATTCCCAGCATCAGACCGCTGAGGATGGTGAGGATCTGCCGGTGGCTGAGTGTCCCGGGCACGGGTATCGCCTTGGTCCCCGCCGCGGGCGGGGAGGTGGAGGTGCTCATGCGTGTATGTCTCCCTGCTTCACGGCGGCTCCCTGGTCTCCCCCGGGGGACAGCCGTGCGTGTTGGTGTTCCACCAGGTCGTCGTTGAGCCGGCTCATCAGCCGGATCAGATCGGCCCTGTCCTGCGCGGGCCAGCACTCCAGAAGCGCGGCCAGTTCGGCGTCCCGCTGACGCCGGTAGTGCTCGAATGCGGCGCGCCCGGCGTCGGTTGCGGTCAGCAGCGACCCGCGCCGGTCCTCCGGGTCGGGACGCCGGGCGACCAACTCCCGTTCGACCAGCGACCGCACCTGACGGCTGACGGTCGACAGGTCGAGGAACGCGTCGGCTGCCAGGTCGGTGGCCCGGCGGTCACCGCCGACCACCAGCCGGGCCAGCAGCACCCGGTCCGCGGCGGTCGCGTCGTTCTTGGCGCGCTGTTTCCAAGCGGCGATCAGCCGCGTGAAGCGCACGATTTCCGTCCCCAGCCCGGCGGCAGCCTCGTCCAGCCCCGAGGAAGCGGTGATCTGCGCCCCCGTGCGGTCGCCGGGACGGACGGTCCCGTTACCCATCATGATCCCTTGTGAAAAATCGTCGGCGAACCCGTCACCGGCAAAAGACATTGCTTGTATCCAGCAAGTCTAGTCACGCCGCGAGGTCATGGATCACCGGATCCCCTCTCCGTCGGATGTTCGAACCGGCGCCACCGAAGGCTTTGTCCTTCTCTGTGGCGGAACACCCGGATACCGCGCCCCGGTGACGTAACTCCCGCCGGGGAAAGGCGCGTGGGCCGGCGTTGTCAGTGGCTGCCGGTACGGTCCAGGACATGGCGGAACCCTCGTACGTGACCTCGACCCGCACCTCCTACGACACCGTGGCCGCCGACTACGCCACCCTGCTCGGCGACGCGCTCGCGGCCATACCGCTCGACCGCGCGATGCTCGGTGCGTTCGCCGAGAAGGTACGGGCGGACGGCGGTGGCCCGGTGGCCGATATCGGCTGCGGTCCCGGCCGCCTGACGGGTCACCTGCGCGACCTCGGGCTCGACGTCTTCGGCATCGACCTGTCACCCGGCATGGTCGACGTGGCCCGCCGCATCCACCCCGGACTGCGCTTCGAGGTCGGCTCGATGACCGGCCTCGACCTCGCGGACGGCAGCCTGTGCGGCATCGTCGCCTGGTACTCCGTCATCCACACCCCGCGGGAACTGCTGCCCGGCGTCTTCGCCGAGTTCCACCGCGTGCTCGCCCCCGGTGGCCACCTCGTCCTCGCCTTCAAAGCCGGCGAGGAACAGGTCGAGTTGACGCACGCGTACGGCCACGACATCGCGCTGGACGTCTACCGGTGGACCCCCGACCGGCTGGAGGAACTGCTGAGCCGGGCGCAACTCACCGTCACCGCCCGGTTGATACGCGAAGCCGAAGGGCCGGAGAAGACCCCTCAGGGCTACCTCCTGGTCCGCAAGCCCGCAGTCGACTGCGCACCCGAGGAGGCCGAAACGTCATGACCACGCACGCCACCGGGCCGGGCAGCCGCGCCGCCCGGCCCGGTGCGCCCCCGTCAGTGCCGGGCGACGGCGCCCTCCAGCGCCGCGACGATCCGTGCGGTGTCGCGCGCGCCGGTACGCCAGTTGCTGAACGCGGCCCGCAGCGCGGGGACTCCGGCGTAGACCGTCGGCGTCACGAAGACCTCACCGGCCAGATCAGCGGCGAGCGCGCGCAGCCGCCCGGCGTCCGGCTCGCCGGCCGAGGTGAAGCAGACGACGTTGAGCCGGACCGGCGCCAACAGCCGCAGACGGGAGGAGGATTCGACGGCCCGCCCCAGGGCGCGGGCACAGGACACGCACCGCTCGACGATCTCGCGGTGCCCGTCCCGCCCGTACGCCTGCAAGGTGAACCACGCCGCGAGCGCCCGCAGCCGGTGCGAGTTCTCCGGGGTCAGCTGGACCAGGTCGGGGGCGCCGTCCGACGGGCCGAGGTAGGCCGCCGTGTTCCGGAAGACCCGGGCCTGGAGGTCCTGGCGACGGGTGAACTGCACGGCGCTGTCATAGGGCACGTTCAGCCACTTGTGCAGATCGACGCAGACCGAGTCCGCCAGGTCGAGGCCCGCCACCAGGTGCGCGTGATCGGGGGAGAGGGCGGCGAAGGCGCCGAAGGCCGCGTCCACGTGCAGCCAGAAGCCGTACCGTTCGCGCAGTGCGGCGATGGCCCGCAGATCGTCGAAGTCGACGGTGTTGACCGTACCGGCGTTGGCCACGACGACACACGGCCCCTCGCTCTCCCGCAGGGCCCGCTCCAGCGCCACCGGGTCGACCGCCTCCCGCCCCGGCAGCACCGGCACCTGCACCAGCGCCGTCCGTCCGATACCGAGCATCGACAGGCCCTTGGCGACGCTCGAATGCGGGCTGCCGGACAGCACCCGTACCGCTCCGAGCGCGGCCACGCCGTCCTCCGCCGGCGAGACGCCGAGCCGCTCCCCGAGCCATTCACGGGCGATCGCCAGGCCCACCGTGTTGGACATCGTCGCGCCGCTGACGAACGTCCCCCGGTGCGCGTCGGACAGCCCGAACAGCTCGCGCAGCCAGCCGACCGTCTGGCGCTCCAGCTCCTGGCCCGTGCCGTCCAGCGAGGTGTTGGAGTTCTGGTCAGCGGTCGCCGTCAGCCAGTCCCCGGCCAGCGCAGCCGGGGTGGCGCCGCCCGTGACGAACCCGAGATAGCGCGGGCCCGCGCCGCCGGAGAGGCCCGGCTCCCATCGTTCGGCGAACTCCTCCAGGGCGGCCCGCAGGCCGCCCCCGTGCTCCGGCAGCGGTACGGCCTGCGGGACCGGCAGGGCGGGCACGACCGGCCGCTCCTCCAAGCCGTCGAGGAACGCGGTGGCGTGCCGCCGGGTGGCCTCCAGGAGGCCGGGGAGCTGGGACAGGTCTGCGGCGAGGCGAGGGTGCATGGTGGTGCGGCTCCATTCGTCGGTACGCGCTCCACGCTAGGAGGCGGGCGGCCGAGGCGGCTGGTCCAATCGCGAGCCACTGGACCAGCGCGGGTGGGGGAGACTGGACCCGTGCGAGTGGGCGAGGAACAACTGGTCAGGGCCCTGGGCGCGTGGCGCAGGCCGGGCGTCCCACTGGTCACGGCGCTGGACGAGGCGATCCGGGAGGCGGTCATCGACGGCCGGCTGCGGACCGGCAGCGAGCTGCCCGCGGAACGCCGCTTCGCCGCGGCCGTCGGCGTCAGCCGCGGCACGGTGACCGCCGCGCTGGAAGGACTGCGCGACGGCGGCTGGGTCCGCACCCGGCACGGCAGCGCGAGCACCCTGTGGCTGCCGGACGCGGCGGCCGAACCGCTCGCCCCGCTCACCGCCACCGGACAGACCGGCCTCATCGACCTGCGCCGTGCCGTGCCCGCCGCACCCCGGGCCGCCTACCGGGAAGCCACCCTGCGGGCCGTGGAACGCGCCGGACATCTGCTGACCGAGGACGGGGAACCAGGCCCCGGCCTGCCCGAACTCCGCGCCCTGCTGGCCGAACGGCTCACCCGCCAGGGCCTGGCCACCCGCCCCGAACAGATCCTGGTCACCTCCGGGACGCGCGCCGCGTTCGCGCTGCTCTGCGCCCACCTGCGCCCGCGGACCGCGGCCGTCGAAGTCCCCACCTACTTCGACGCGTTGGACGTCCTGCGCACGCAGGGGACCAGGCTGACCGGCTGCCGGGTGACCACCGACGGCTGGGATCCCGACCAGCTCGACGCGGCGTTCGCGGCGGCCCGGGACGGCCTGGCCTACCTCGTGCCCGACTTCCAGAACCCGACCGGCGCGCTGATGACGGCACCGACCCGCAGGACCGTCGCCGACCTGGCGGCCAGGCACCGGGTCACCGTCGTGGTGGACGAGACCATGCGGGAACTCGACCTGCGTGACGCGCCCCGCCCGGCGCCCCGCATCCGGCACGCGGTGCTGATCGGCTCGGCAGCCAAGGGCCTCTGGGGCGGCCTGCGCGTCGGCTGGATCCGCGGCCCCGCGTCCCTGATCACCGCCCTGGCCCGGCACCCCCTGAGCGCACCGCTCTCCGCCGCGCCGATACAGCAGCTGATCGCCGTCGAACTGCTGGGATCCACCGAGCCGTTGCTCCGCAGCCGCCGCGCGGAGCTGCGGACGCGGCGGGACCACCTGAGCGCCCTGCTGGCGGACGACGCGCGCTGGAGCTTCACGGTCCCGCCCGGCGGCCTCGCCCTGTGGCTGGAACTGAACGGTATCCGCGCCGCCACCGTCATCGAACGGGCCCGCCGCAGCGGCCTCGCCCTCGCCCCGGGCCCCTCGTTCGCCGCCGACGCGGCCCTCGTCCGGCATCTGCGCGTGCCCTACACCCCGCCGCCGCCCGTGCTCGACCGCGTGGCCGCCATCCTGGACGAGGTCTGCCGACGGACCGCCCCACCCCGCTGAAGCCCCCGCGCACAGCACCGCGACCCCGCCGCCCCACGTCGGCCGACCTGCATACCGTAGGGCCATGACCGACTCCGATGACGTCCGCCGCCTCGCCCTCTCCCTGCCGGAAACCGTGGAGAAGATCGCCTGGGGCATGCCCACCTTCCGGGTCGCGGGGAAGATGTTCGTCACCGTCCCCGACGACGAGTCCTCGTTCGCCGTGCGCTGCCCGGTCCTGGAACGGCAGGAACTGATCGCGGCCGAGCCGGAGAAGTTCTGGGTACCGCCGCACGAAGCCGCGTCCTCCTGGGTGCGCGTACGCCTCGCCGCCCTGGAGGACGTGGACGAACTCCGCGACATCCTCGTCGACTCCTGGCGGCAGGCGGCCCCCACCCGGCTGACGGACTCCTTCCCCGGCAGCGGCTGACCACCGGGGGCCGCCCGCCCTCCCGGTGCCGCGCCGGACCCGGCACGGCACCGGCCACACCCCCCGATCGGTTCCGGCCACGCACGGAGATCGAAAATTGTGCTGGACCCAGGAAGGAGCGGACGGCACGCTGAGCGGATGCCCGACAACTGTTCGTCCGCCCCACTGCCCTGGTACGCCCGTCCCGCCGCCCGCACCTGGCGCTGCGCCCCCGCACCCGCCGACGTGCGGGCCTTCCACACGGAACTGCCCGGCTACGCCGCCACCCCGCTCGTCGAAGTGCCCGACCTGGCGCGGGATTTGGGTATCGGACGGCTCTTCGTCAAGGACGAGTCGTCCCGCCTGGGGCTGCCCGCGTTCAAGGCACTCGGCGCCTCCTGGGCGATCCACCGCGTCCTGACCGAACGGGCCGCCACCCACGGTGCGCACGCCCCCCTCACCCTGGTGACGGCCACCGACGGCAACCACGGCAGGGCCGTCGCCCGGATGGCCGGGCGCCTGGGCGGCCCCGGCCTGACCGCCCACGTCTTCGTGCCGCAGGGCGTCCATCCGGCCGCCGTGGCCGCCATCACCGCCGAAGGGGCCCAGGTCACCGAGGTCGAGGGAAGCTACGACGACGCGGTACGGCAGGCGGCCGACGCGGCCCGTGCGCCGGAAGCGGTACTCCTCCAGGACTCCTCCTGGCCCGGCTACGAACGGATCCCCGGCTGGATCGTCGAGGGTTACGCCACTCTGTTCGCCGAGATCGACACCCAACTGACCGGCGCGGGAGCACAGCTGGGCGCCGGCCTCGTCGCCGTACCCGTCGGCGTCGGATCGCTGGCCCAGGCATGCGTCACCCACTACCGCAGCCGGCCGGGCGGCCCGTCTCCCGCGCTGCTCGCGGTGGAACCTGACTGCGCCGCCTGCGCTCTGGAGAGCCTCACCAAGGGAGAGCCGACCCCGGTGGAGACCGGTCCGACGGCCATGGCGGGGCTGAACTGCGGCACCCTCTCCCACCTCGCCTGGCCGTACCTGCGCGACGGCCTGGACGCCGCCGTGGCCGTCACCGACGCCGACAGCGCCGCGGCCTCCCGCGCCCTGGCCGCCCACGGAGTCTCCAGCGGCCCCTGCGGCGCCGCTGCACTGGCCGGCACCAGGGCCGCCCTCACCGGCCCCGGCACCGCCGAACGCCGCAGCGCGCTCGGCCTCGGCCCCGCCGCCACCGTCGTCCTGCTCAGCACCGAGGGCACCGCCGCCAACCCGCACCGTACCGATCCGCCCACGTCAACGGCTTGACGCAGCCGCCACGTTCACCGCACGGCGTCCTCAGACACGTGCGGTGAACGGGCAGGTCCAGTCGGCCGGCTTGGGGCGGCCCGAGTAGCGCCTGGCCTCGGAGAGCTGCTCGTACTCCAGGAGGTTGGGGTTGATGTCGCCCTGAAGCTCGATGTCCTGCTTGCGTATCTTCTCCTGGAGCCGTTCCCACAGCCCGGCGGCCTTGATCCGGTCGAACTGGGCGTGGGAATTGAACGCGAGCATCGGGAACGGCGGGCGGCGGCCGACGCGGCAGTGCGTCTCGTGCAGACCGATCACGAAGAACGGGTGCCCGGCGACGCTGTAGGCGAACGCCCCCGACGACGGGTCGGCTTCGTATCCGTCGGCCCAGGGATGTGTACGGCTGTCATGGTCGTGCAGGGCCTGCAACTGCTGCCACAGCAGCCGCTCGAAGTCGATCTCCGACACTTCGAGGGGCCCCGAGAAGGTCGCCACGAAACTGGTGAAGGGCTTGGCGCTCCAGTCCACCGACGCCACGTACGCCTGTAGATCGACCGCCATCTGCCGGGCCGCCTCGTCATCCCCGAACCACGTGTAGTGGCGATGGGTGATGCCGCCCTGCCGCCAGGCGGAGCGCCCGGCGAGGCAGGCAAAGGAGTCGCCGAGCAGGAACTGCCCGACTACTTCGGTGGCGTCGGTGGTCTCAACCGGCATGTTCGCGACCTTCGGTGAAAGAGGGTACCCGTCATAGGGAGGACCCACGCAGTGAAGAACGGCCACGGCCACTTCGTCAAGACAAGATCGTATTTACTCCGCCGGGGCTCTCACCTGCGGAGTCACAGGGGTCGGTGCGGCGGTCCCCGCCCGGTCCGAACACGGGCAAGGTTTCTGCAAGGCCGGTGCAAGGAAAGCGCGGTGATGTCCGGGCACCCCATGGACGGGACTGTCCATCCGACATTCATGGGGGAAAGTGATGTCCGGAGAATCCACGGATTCGGCTCTGGTCCAGCGGGGCCAGTGGTCGACCGTACAGGACTGCAAACAGGTGTTGGTCATCGCCCACACCGTGACGTACGCGCAGCGTCTGCGGGAGGTGTTCGATCTGCTGGAGGCGGATCTGCGGATCCAGGTGGTCTTCACCGCGGCGCCGCACGCCTTCGGCGACGGCGTCCCGCAGTACCTGCACAGCCTCGGCATCGTCACGGTGCCCTGGGAGCAGGCCGTGCGCAGGGAGTTCGACCTCGCGCTGGCCGCCGGCTCGCGCGGGGTGCACGAAGTGCGGGCCCCGGTCGTCCGCCTCTCGCACGGCGCTGGCCACATCAAGCTCCTGCGCAACGCCGGCTCCCTCGGCCCGGGGGAGGAACGGCCGCCCGGGATGATGAGCCGTCAGCACCTGATGCGTGAGGGAAGCGTGGTGCCGGCGGCCGTCGCCTTCGCGCACGACAGCGACCTGGAGGTGCTGTCCCGCTCCTGCCCCGAAGCGCTGCCCTTCGCGCACGTCGTGGGCGATCCCTGCTACGACCGAATCGTCGCAGGTCGGCCGCGCCGGGACGTGTACCGCAGGGCGCTGGGGCTCGGGGAAGGGCAGCGGCTCGTGGTGGTCCCCTCGACGTGGGGCCCCGCGTCGACCTTCGGGCGGCTGGACGCCCTGCTGCCGCAACTGCTGCATCAGCTGCCCGCACAGGACTACCGTGTGGCGCTGCTCGCCCATCCCAACATCTGGGCCGGGCACGGCGGTTGGCAGATCAACGGCTGGCTGGCCGGCTGCCGGCGGCGCGGTATCGCCGTGGTACCGCCCGAAGCGGACTGGCAGGGGCTGCTGATCGCGGCGGACTGGATCGTCGGTGACCATGGTTCGCTGACCGCCTACGGCAGCCTGACCGACGCCACGCTGCTGCTCACCTCGGGAACGCGCCGCGACATCTCCGCCGCGTCACCGACGGCACGCCTCGCCGCGGTGGCCCCCGTGGTGTCGCCTTTGCACCCCTTGGACGAGCAACTGCACTACGCGGCCGAGCGGCGCACGGCCGGACAGTACGACGAGGCGGCAGCCCTGCTCTCGTCGGCACCCGGCCAGTTCCACCAGCGCATGCGCACCCTCCTCTACCGCCTGCTGGAACTGGGCGAGCCGGCCTGCGCGCCGGCCGTGACGCCGGTGCCCGAGCCACCGTCGCTGACGGTGTGGGAAGCCGCGGCACCGGGAGCGCGGCGGTGACCGGGCGCGCGGCAGGGCGCCGCATCCGGCCGGTGCCCGACACCGGCTGGTCCACGGTCAGGTTCGGCCGCCGGTTGCGGCCCGACACGCAGCCGTCCGGCCAGGCCACGGGTGTCGCCGCCGTCGTCTGGCGCTCGGCGGCCGGCCGGGGAATCGCCCGGGTCCTGCTGGAGGTGGCGGGGGATTCCGCCGGGAGCGGCGTACCGCCGGGAGGCGGCCACGACGCCGACGTACACCGATGGGCGGATCCGGACGCACCGGGACCTTCCGGCCGGACGGAGTGCGCCGATCTCCTCGTCGGCCGTACTCCGCTCGCCCCGGACCACGCGCTGCTGCGTGCCCACGACCTGCTCGCCCGCCACCAGGGGTGCCTCATCGCCGCGGTCCCGCACACCACAGGGGGATGCGTGACCGCGGTGCGCGGCGCGGCCGAAGCGGTGTGGTGGCAGGGCGGCACCCGGGGCACGGGACTCCGGGCCCACCCGCACATCCTCGCGTCGGTGCTGCACGCCTGGCTGGTCGCGGGTGGCGCCCCGGGGTGCGTACGGTCCGTCAGCCCGGTCCCGCGCGGCAGGTCACGGGCACAGGACCGCGAGGTGCTGCGGGCCCGGCGCTGATCATCAGGACGCGTCCGTGAAGTCCCGTCGTCGGCCCGCGAGCCGGGCCGGGATTCCCGGGCACGCCCCGGGCCGGGTGCGGCAGTTCACAGCTGCCGCAGCCGGCCGTCGAGCCGTTCGGTGTCCGACGGGCTCACCAGCCGGTAGAGGTCACGGGCCGCCGCGTAGCACCGGACCGCCTCCGTCGCATCCGCGCGCTGTTGCGCCGACTGCCCGAGCCATTCCAGGCAGCGTCCCTGCCAGTGCCGGGAGAGGGTGTCGGGCTCGCGGAAGATCTCCAGCGCCGCCCGCAGCCGTGGTGTGCCGCTGACGTGATTCCCCCGGCAGGTCTCGGCGTGACCGAGGAAGGCCAGCGCGCGGGCCGCCTCGTAGGTGTCGCTCTCGGCTTCCAGCGCGGTGTGTGCCGCTGCGAAGTACTCGGCGGCATCGTCGTGTTGGCCGCAGGCCAGGGCGGTTTCGCCGAGCCTGATGCGGGTGAGTGCGGCGCCGCGCAGGTAGCCGGCCGACTCGCGCAGGTGCAGGGAGCGGGTGAAGCGCTCCCGTGCCGCGTCGAGCTGTCCGGCCCGCAGGCAGACGTGGCCGATGCCGTTGAGTGCCTGCGCCTGCTGCCGGACGTCGCCGTCGGCGGTGGCGTGCTCCAGCGCCTCGGTGAACCAGCGGATCGCCTCCGGGTGGCGTTCGGCGTCCCGTAAGCCGATCGCGCCGGAGGTGAGCATGCGGCCCTCGCCCGCCCGGTCCCCGGCGCGGCGGGCGGCGGTCAGCGCCAGTTCGTGCGCCTCGATCCAGGCATCGGAGTTGCGTACGCGAACGAACCACGGCCACATGGCATCCACCAACTGCCAGCAGGCCGTGTGCCATTCCACCCGCGCGCAGTGGCGTACGGCCCTCATCAGCCCGGTGCGTTGACCGTCGAGCCAGGCCAGCGCATCGGCTGGTCCGGTGAGCGGAGACGGCGCGATGTCGGGCGCACCGAAATCCCGGGGCAGTGTGCGGTGGGCGGGGGTGAGGATGCCCTCGGCCGCGGTGGCGGTGCGCAGGCACCAGCCGACGAACCGCCGGAGCGTCCGCTCGTGCGCCGGTGCGTCCTCCTGGGAATCGCTGCGGCGCCGCGCGTGGGAGCGGATGAGGTCGTGCAGGCGGTACGTTCCCGGGCCGGTCTCTTCCACGAGATTGGCTTCCACCAGTGCGCTCAGCGCCCGCTCGGTCCCGGCGTACGGCAATTCGCCGACCGCGGTCAGCATGAAGAGGTCGTACCGGTCGGCCGGCAGCAGACCCATCGTCCGGTAGAGCGCGGCGGCGTCCGGGGGCAGCAGGGCGTAGGTGGCGTCCAGCGCGGTGCGTACCACGGCTCTGCCGTCCATGCGGAGGGCGTCGAGCACGCCCTGCCCCTGCGACAGGCTGTCGGCCAGTGAGGAGAGCGAGCGGTGCGGCCGGAACGCCAGTTGGGCGGCCGCCAGACACACCGCCAGCGGCAGACAGGCGCACAGGGCGACGACCTCACGGGCGGCGACCGGGGACTGGGCGACGCGGGCTCCGCCGCCGGTCGCCAGCAGTTCGACGGCCGACTCAGGGGCGAGCGCGCTCAGCCGGTGCACGGCGGCGCCGTCAACCACCAGGCCGGTGAGCTGATTTCGGCTGGTGACGATGGTGAGACTGTCCGACGCCCCGGGCAGCAGGGGTCTGACCTGGGCCGCCGTCGCCGCGTTGTCCAGGAGGACGGCGAGCCGTAGGCCCGAGGTCAGGGACCGCCACAGGGCGACGCGCTGCGCGGTGTCCGCGGGTACGGCGGTGACGCCGAGCGCCTGAAGGAAGCCGCTCAGGACATCGGCGGCGCTCACCGGGCCGGCCGGGGCTGCGGGCCCGTCCGCGTCGTCGTCCGGGGCACCGTCCGGGACGCCGGGGTGATCCAGGAGATGGCCGCTCAGGTCGGCGTAGAGATGGCCGTCGGGGTAGTCGTCCGCGCAGCGTTGCAGCCAACGGGAGACGAGCGCCGTCTTGCCGACACCCGCAAGCCCGCTGACCACGACGAGGCGCGCGGTGCCCCGCAGATCCTCCAGCGCCCGCAGGTCCGCATCGCGCCCGATCAACTCCGGACGTACCGGTGGCAGTTGACGGGGGACAGGGGTGGCCGCTGCCACGGGCTGGTGAATGTGCACGCCGCCGCGGATCTCCTGGGCCTGCACGCTCGACCCGTACACCTGCGCCTGTCCTGTGAGGGCGTTGGTGTACTGGGGCGCGACGCCGGACCGTGGCGCGTGGCGCCGGAGCCAGTCGTTCAATGCCTGGCGGACGGCGGGGTCGTCAACGGCCCGTGCGTGGAGGGCGAGGGCCAGTTCGCGCAGCGTGGCGGAGGTGCCGTCCGCGGCCTTTTCCCAGGCGGCGACGACGGGCCGGTGCGCGGCGATGCGCGCGACCGCGGCCAATTCCTGCCATCCTGCGGATTCCTGCCCCCCACACATGATCATGGCCGACAGCAGTTCATCGGCTCTGTGTAATTCGGGAGTGGGCACGTCCGCAACCTCCTCAGCACAGGGCTCCAGAATGTCATAGGCATATGCATCGCTCATACTTCGGCGTCAGCCGCACATTGACATCTCCCCGCCTCGCGCGCTTCAGGAACACAAAGACGCGGGGTCGTAAGCCAATTCCAGACTTCAACGACATGCATCTGGTCGCGTCGGCCAGGTGCATGTCATTGTCAGGCACGGGGAGACCGTACCGGCGGGAGGGGCGCTGGTGGAGTTCTGGATCAGGCTTTCAGGATCGGTCGAGGTGCCGGCGGCCGGTGAATCCGACGATTTGAGACCGATGAAGACGCGGCTGACGCTTGCCGCCCTGGCCTGGGACGCAAGTCGCACCGTCAGCATCGACACCCTGATCCGCCGGGTCTGGGACGACACCCCGCCCGCCAAGGCCAAAGACGCTCTCTACGTGCACATTTCCCGCATCCGCCGCGCTCTGGGCAGCGCCGGGAGCGGCGCGCCCACCATCATCAGCCGCGCCAACGCCTATGTCCTGCAGGTCGATCCGGACCGTGTCGATCTGCGCTGCTACCTCAGCCTCGTGGCCCAGGCCCGCGCCCTGCGGGACAGCGGGGCCCCGGCCGACGCACTCCGCATGCTGGACCGGGCCGACGGCCTCTGGGGCGGCGAGCCGCTGGCCGGGATCACCGCCTACTGGGCCGAACAGGTACGCGGCGAGGTACGGGAAGTCAGCCTGACCGCAGGGAAGTTACGCGCCGGCCTGCTCCTCCGGGAGGGCCGTTTCGCGGAGGCCGTCCCCGGTCTGCTGCCGCTGGCCGAGGAACACCCCGTGGACGAAATGCTCGTCGAGCAACTGGCACTCGCCCTGCACGGCAGCGGCCGTACCGCCGAAGCGACCCGGCTCCTGCAGCAGACCCGTCGCCGCATCACCCGCGACCTCGGGTCCGAACCCGGCCGCCGGCTCCAGCACATACACCAGGGAATCCTGTCCGGCACCGCGGCCGACGCGCTGTTGCCCGAGCCCGTCACGTCAGGGGCCGGTGCCCCGAGGGGCGCGGCACCGGACAACTTGCCGATGGACGTGCTGTGGGTCGGCCGCCGCGACGAACTGCGTCATCTCACGGACGCCCTCGACGACGCCGGCCAGGCAGGCGGTCCCGTCGTCACGGTCGAGGCGATCGGCGGGATGGGGGGAATCGGAAAAACGTCGCTCGCGGTACATGTCGCCCACCAGTTGCGCGACCGGTTCCCCGACGGCCGGCTCTACCTCCACCTGCGCGGGCACACGCCGGACAGCGAGCCACTGGACCCGGCCCGGGGCCTCGCCATTCTGCTGCGCCAGCTCGGGAAGGAGAATCTGCCACAGAGCACGGAGGAACTCGCGGCGCTGTGGCGCACCACCGTGCAGGACCGCAGGATGCTGGTCATTCTCGACGACGCCGCGGGGCCCGCCCAGATCAGGCCGCTGCTGCCCGGCTCCTCACCGACGGCCGTCATCGTGACCAGCCGCCGACGGCTCACGGGCCTGCCCCAGATACGGTCGATCTCGCTCGACGAGATGCCGGTCGACGACGCCGTCGCCCTGTTCGAGCGCCGTCTGGGGCCGCACCGCCTGCCCTGCCGCACGGACAGCGCGGAAATCGTACGGCTCGCCGGATACATTCCCCTCGCGATTGAAATCCTCGCCAGCCGCCTGCTCTCCCGGCCGTCCTGGACAGCCGCTGACCTGCTGCGGCAATTGAACGGCAGCGGCGGTCACCTCTCCCAAATCCGCGACGGCGAGGTGCGGATGGCACACATCTTCGCCCTCTCCTATCGCGATCTCACTCCCTCGCAAAAGCTGGTGTTCCGTCGCGTCGGCCGTCATCTCGGCGTCGAGTTCGGACCGCAGGCCGCAGCCGCACTGTCCGGACTCCCTTTCGATGAGACCGAACGCGCGCTGGAGGCACTGCTGACCGGGCACCTCCTCTTCGAACCATCCCCGCACCGGTTCCGAATTCATGATCTTTTACGCGAGTACACGCGCACACTGATAGGCGACGAGCCCGGCGAGGACTCGGACGTCGATTCCGATCACGATGTGCGGCAGGCGCTCCAGCGGCTGACGGCGCACTACCTCGGCGTCGCGGACCGGGCCGACCGGCTCGCCTACCCCTTCCGCTCACGCTCCGCGCCGCTCTCCACGCGGCAAGCGCCGGCGGCGGAGCCAGGCAGCCGTCTCGCCGACGCCGGTGACGCAGAGCAATGGTTCATCACGGAAGGCGGCAACCTGCTTGCCTCGCTGGAATATGTACGGGCGCAGGACTCGCCGGGGCGACTGGCCGAAGTCGTCCACGTGCTCGCCGGCTTCCTGGACATGGAGGGCTACCTGGCGACGGCCGAACCGCTGCTGCGCGCCGCCGTCGCGCACTGGCGCACGGTCCGTGACGAACACGCCCTCGCGTGCGCACTGCTCGATCTCAGTACGGTGTGCGCCCACGGTGGTCACTACGATGAAGCGCACACAACTGCCGATGAGGCGCTCGCTCTCGCGCGGGCGCTCAAGATGCCGGAGTTGGAGAGCGAGTCGATTCATCAATTGACCATTCCGCTCTGGCACACGGGGCAATACGCCACCGCACTTGAGTTGCAGAAACACTCCCTGAATCTGCGGCTGCAAACATCGGACAAGCTCCAGATCGCTCGCGGCTACAACCTTATCGGTATCAGTTATCTCCAACTGAATCAAAACGAAGAGTCGCTGAAATGTTTCACTCAAGCACTCGCCGGATTCACTGATATCGGCGATCAGCGAGGTACGTATCGCACGGTGAACAACATTGCGGAACTGCAGCAGAAATTAGGGAATCTGGATGCTGCGGAACGCGCATATCGCAAAGCCATGGAATTATCGAGAAGCATGGGCAGCAGGGGCGATTACGCGACGCTTCAAATGAACCTCGCCAGTGTTCTCACTGAAACCGGAAGAGCCGACGAGGCGCTGCGTCTCTTTGAGGCGGCCCTGCCCGCGCTGCACAGCGTCGCCGACGCGCGCGGAACGGTCATTGCCCGGAATGGGCTCGGTAGGGCGCTCCAGGCGGTGGGCCGCGCCGAGGAGGCGATGACGCACCACCTCGCCGCCCTGGTGGAGGCGCGGCGCATCCGCGCGACCGGTGAGGAGATCGCCGCCCTCTATGACCTGGGGCGAGTGGCTCGGGCGACCGGCCGCCTCCAGCAGGCCGCCGAGCACTGGAAGGCCGGCCTTGACCTCAGCCGGCGCATTGGGGCGCGTGCGGAGGAGGCCCGTGTCCGTGGGGCGCTGGCGGGGCTCCAGGAGTTGAGTGAGTTGCCTTCCGGCGACTGACGGGCTCTATCGCCGGGGTGACGTTGTGGACCGCTAGTGATTTGTGTTCGCCGACTCTACTGCGGTGTCGCGAAAAGGTGCAAGATGCCTCAAGCGGGCTTTTGGAGCGACTGATCCAGTGGCATATGCCTCAGGCTGGATGTCCCTCTGTAAGACTTCCTGTCAGGTTTGGGGATCAGCGGAAAATTTGCGATGACCAGGGATTTGAGTGATCATTGCGGAGCAGTGAGCGGTGGGGGCGCCGGGTCCGTAGGTGGTCTGCCACGCTCGCCCCCTCTTATGCCTTGGCAAGGAGCCGTTGCACTTGTTTTCCCCATTTGACTTGATCATTGCACTTGCTATAGCTGGCTCTCCTTCCCATTCAGGGGGTCAGCACGTCGATGCGGCGAGCCATGGACAGGCGTATAACCGGGCAGAAGGGCAAGGGGTGTGCATGCCCTACCTGAAGGGCAGGCCGAACGGGAAGACGCAGCGCGGTACAGGGCAGGGCGGCGGAACGTCACCTGCTCCTCTCGCGTAAGTACGTAACCCGAGCCTCTGCCGGTGGAGATACCGAACGCTTCACCGGCCGGGGCTTTTTGCGTGCGTGCCCCCATGGTCTCCGCCCCCGCCCCCACCTGGGATGATCGACGGCATGGCTGAACGTATGAGCGCCGCGTGCGACGGGGCGTCGAAAGGGAATCCCGGTCCGGCGGGCTGGGGCTGGGTCGTCGCGGATGAGGAGGGCAACCCAAGTCGGTGGGAGGCCGGGCCGTTGGGGAAGGCGACGAACAACGTCGCGGAACTCACCGCCTTGGAGCGACTGTTGACGGCGGTCGACCCCGATGTCCCGCTGGAGATCCGGATGGACTCCCAGTACGCGATGAAGGCGGTCACGACCTGGCTGCCCGGTTGGAAGCGCAAGGGCTGGAAGACGGCGGCGGGCAAGCCGGTCGCCAACCAGGAATTGGTCGTCCGCATCGACGAACTGCTCGCGGGCCGCTCCGTCGAGTTCCGGTACGTGCCGGCGCACCAGGTGGACGGGGACCGGCTCAACGATTTCGCCGACCGCGCGGCGAGCCAGGCGGCGATCACTCAGGAGGCCGCCGGCAGTGCGCTGGGCTCGGCGCAGCCGCCGGCCGCGCCGGATGCCGCACGGTCCGGTGGCGGTCGTCGCGGCGCCCAGGACTCGGCGGCGAAGACGTCGTCGGCGCCCCGCAAGCGCAGCGCCGGGGGCTCGGCGCGGACGCTGAAGGCGAAGTTCCCCGGCCGCTGCCGCTGCGGGCGCGCGTACCTGGCGGGCGAGTCCATCGCCAAGAACCCCGACGGCTGGGGCCATCCGGAATGCCGCACGGGCAGCGACGGGGCGTAGCAGGGGGCCGGGGCTCATCGCACGGAAAATGCGCGGCACGGCCGGGCCCCTCGCAGTACCGTCCGGCCATGGACGATGAGGACGGCTACTTCGGAGAGCCTGTTGCGGCGACGTACGACGAGTCGTCGGGGGAGATGTTCGAGCCCGCTGTCGTCGAGGAGACGGCCGGGTTCCTGGCGGGGCTCGCGGCGGGTGGCCGGGCGCTGGAACTGGGCATCGGGACGGGACGCATCGCGCTGCCGCTGGCCCACTGCGGCGTCCCGGTCCACGGCATCGATCTGTCACGGGCCATGGTTGCCCGGCTGCGAGCCAAGCCGGGCGGCGACGCGATCGGAGTGACCACCGGCGACTTCGCGACGACGCGGGTGCCGGGCACGTACTCCGTCGCGTATCTGGTCTTCAACACGATCATGAATCTGACGACGCAGGCGGCGCAGGTCGCCTGCTTCCGCAATGCCGCCGATCACCTGGGGCCGGGGGGCTGCTTCGTCATCGAGGTGATGGTGCCCGATTTGCGGCGGCTGCCGCCGGGGCAGAACGCCGTACCGTTCCATGTCGGCCCGGATCGCTGGGGGTTCGACACCTACGACGTGGCCACCCAGGCGATGAGCTCGCATCATCTCGACGTCGTTGACGGACGTGCCGAGTTCCGTTCCATCCCCTTCCGATACGTCTGGCCGGCGGAGCTGGACCTGATGGCCCAGCTGGCCGGGCTGCGGTTGCGGGAGCGGTGGGCGGGGTGGGCGGGGGAGCCCTTCACGAGCGAGAGCCGGCAGCATGTGTCGGTCTGGGAGAAGCCCGGAGAGTGAGAGTCGGTGCCGGGGCGTGTCCGGTGGGCGGGTGCGTTACTCCTGCCGCTGTTCCGGGGGCGGTTGGGTGGGCTGCCCGGCGGCGTCCTGGCGGGGCTTGCGGAAGAGGGCCGTCCATAGGAAGGGCTCACCGAAGAGCGGGGACGCTTCCGGCTCGTCGTGCATGCGGCGCAGTTCGACCTCCGTCAGTCCGGCGAAGATCTTGCGCAGCGCCTCGGGGGTGTAGGCGAGCCCGCCGTGGAGCCGGCGGTCGCGGTAGCAGTCGGCGTCGGGGAGTTCGCAGCCCATCGAGCCCGCCGCGAAGCAGGTGAGGGCGAGATGGCCGCCGGGCGCGAGGGCGCGGTCGAGCAGGGCGAGGTAGCTGATGCGGCGGTGCGGCGGCAGGTGGTGGAAGCAGCCGGAGTCGTGGATGACGTCGTACGGGCCGCTCAGTTCGGTGGCGGCGATGGAGAAGGCGTCGCCGCAGTGGAAGCGGATGCGGGCCCCGGCTGTGCGGGCCCGTTCCTCGGCCCAGGTGATGGCGGCGGGCGAGAGGTCGACGGCGTCCACGTCGAAGCCCAGGGAGGCGAGGTGCAGGCTGTTGCGGCCGGGGCCGCAGCCCAGATCGAGGGCGCGGCCCGGGGTGATCAGGCCCCGGTCGAGATACGAGACCAGGTTCTCGTCCGGTTTCGCCGCGAAGAACGGCACGGGCTTGGCGCGGTCGCCGTAGAAGCCGTCCCACCAGGTGGCCGCGTCGGCCGTCCAGCGGTCGGCATCCGGCGCGAACAGGCCGTCGAGGAGCCGCAGTACGTCGTCGACGGTGCGGATGTTCCGGTCCATCGGACCCCCTTTCACGTAGCGGGGACAGTAGGGCTCCGATGCGTGAAAGCCCAGATGGGGATGGATGCGGGGATGGCGGGGGAGAGGCGTGGACGGGCTGGGGGGGGGCAGGGGGTGGCCCCGGCCGTCGGGCAGGTGCCGGTGGGGAGGGGTGAGTGCGCTTCGGGGGCCCGTACGGCGGCGTTCCGCGGGGAGCCTGCGACGGTTTTTGTTGAGGTGCGGCGGCCTTCGACGGGCGGAATCCGTTGAAGGCCGCGTCGGGTTGTCGGGTCAGGTTCTCAGCGGGCCGTGGCCGCCTGGGCCTTTCCGCAGAACTCCGCCTCGATGACGTCGGTGTAGACCGCGGAGTCCGTCAGCCAGTCGCCGTTGATGTTGAAGGTCAGCTGCTTCTCGCCGTCCGCGGTGCCGACGACGCCGGAGAGTGAGCCGTTGGTCCTGCCGGTCTTGCCGACCACCTGCACGCCGCAGTCCAGGGTGGCGAATTCGACGCCGAGCCCGTAGCCCGTGTTGTTGCCCGCCGGTACCTCTTCGAGCATCTCCTTCATCCGCGCCGGAGGCAGCAACTCCCCTCGCATCAGGGCGCGTTCGAAGCGGTTGAGGTCACCGGTCGTGGAGATCAGCTCGCCCGATGCGCCCAGCCAGGACATGTTCTGCTCGGTCGCGTCGTGGATCGGTGCGTCGGGGTTCTCGTCGTGCAGCCGCGAATAGGCGACGGGGTGGGGCGACGGCAGCTGCGCCGCGGTGCCGGGGAACGAAGTGCCGTGCAGTTTCAGCGGCTTGATGATCCGCTGCGTCGCCTCGTACGCGTACGAATGCCCGGTCACCTTCTCGATGATCATGCCGGCGAGTACGTAGTTGGTGTTCGAGTACCACGGGTTCGTGCGGGCATCGGACTTCGGTGGGTGCTGCATCGCGACCGCCACGAGCTGCTCGGGCGTGTATGTGTCGTAGCGGTGCTGGGGGAAGTTCTTGCCGGACGCGTTGACCTTGAATTCTTCGTCATCGGTGTGGCTGTACAGGCCGCTGGTGTGGTTGAGCAGTTCTTGCAGGCAGATGGTGCGGCCGTCGTTCTTGTTGCCCCGCACCAGTCCCGGCAGCCACTTCTCGACCTTGTCGTCCAGGCTCAGCCGTCCCTCGTCCGCCAGTTGGAGGATGACGGTCGCGATGAACATCTTGGTGATGCTGCCCGCCCGGAAGTGTTCGTCCGCCGAACGCTTCCGTCCGGTCGCGGTGTCCGCGACACCCGCCGAGCCGTTCCAGGTGCCCGTACGGTCCCGGACCTCGGCCGAGATCCCGGGCAGCCCACCCTTGTCCACCGCCTTTTGCAGCGCGGACTGCGTGGCTTCGTGCGAACCGGCCGGTGCGACGGCCGTGGCCGGGCTCTTGGGGTGGTTCCCGGCCGCTGCGGTCGCGTGGGCCGGGGCGAGGGATGTCGCCCCTACCGAGGCGGTCACGGCAAAAGCGAGTAAGGCGTTACGTGTTGCCTGACGGTTCATCCGTCCTACCTCCGGTACTCATGGGGCCGGTTGTGCCCCTGTGGGAGGAGTGACGCGAGGCAGAGCACGGGAGTTGAGCGAAGGGCCGGGCTCGTCGGATCCGGTGTGATGCCCTGCTCCCGTGACCGGCCGGCCGGGGCGCGTCGGCCGGCCGGTCACAGAGGCAGGACGTCTCACGACCCGGAGTGCGCCTGTTCCGTCTGCTGCTGCGCGTCGTCGGACGCCGCCGCACGGCCGGCGCCGGGGGTGTTGCCCTTGCGGGCGCGCAGGTGCGGCAGCGCCTCGTTCGTCACGCCGGACCAGACCTCGTGCCTGCCCAGCCGCTCGGGGTGCCTACGGGCGTCCCTGATACCCCAGGCGTACAGCGCCAGGCAGACCACGGCGGCCAGGCACCCGAGCACCGCGACGGCCAGCAGCCCGGCGAGGCCCAGGGACATGGGGTGGCCGATGCGGGGTGTGACCGCGGCCAGGAACAGCGTGGTGACTCCCAGGGGAGCGGCCAGGGCGAGCGCCCGCAGGGCCAGGGGGCCGAGGCCGGGCCGGGCTCCGCCGGGGCCGGTGAGGCGGAGCAGCAGCGCGTGCTTGCCCGGTGTCGCGCCGGTCAGCCACGGCATCGCCACGAACCAGAGCGCCAGGATGACGACCGGTGTCAGCAGGGCGTCGTCGGTGTCGGAGACGATGTAGACGGCGAAGGTGGCGGGCACCGTCAGGACCACCACGCCCGTCATGTCCACCACCAGCGCCACCAGGCGGCGGCCGAACGGGACGATGCCGTCGGTGGCCAGGGCCCGTTCGTCCAGCGTGTCCAGCTCCGGCAGGAAACGCGCCAGGGGCCCGGCGAGCGCCCAACCGATCGACGCGCCCGCCGTGTTGGCCAGCAGGTCGTCCACCGCGAAGAGCCGGTACGGGCACGGGTAGATCCCCCACAGCCCGGTGAACTGGGTCAACTCGAAGAACAGCGAGACGAGCAGGCCCGCGGCGGTGGCGGCGATGAGGCCGCGGCGGACGTGCAGCCGGATGAAGACGCCGAGGGGCAGCAGCAGGAGAAGGTTGAAGACCGTCTGCCAGAAGGCGGGGTTGTGCAGGATGAGCGCACCGAAGGAGAGGTGGTGGTGTGCCTCCTTCCACAGGTCCGCAACGAAGCTCCCCGGCATGAACTGGGGCTTCCCGAAGGACGGATACGCCTGGCAGACGTCCACCGTCGGCCCCGGGAGCGGCACCACGACCAGGCAGAGCGCTGAAATGCCGTAGTAGACGCAGCCGTAGACGGACAGCGTCCGCCAGCGGGTCATGATGCCGTGCCGCCGGTAGAGCACGATCGCCATCGGCACCGACATCAGCACCGCGAGGACGGGGAAGAGCAGCGCCGCGGTGCTGAGCGGGAGGATGTAGGCGCCGGTCACCGTGCGTCCTCCCGCGGTGCCGATTCCGTCGTTCGTCTCTCCCGCGGAGGTGGTGCTGCCCGGCGGCCCGCCGGTATCCGTCCCCCGGTGCTCCGGCTGTCCGGCGCGCGGTGCTCCATCGGACGGGCGCCCCCTGTGGCGGGGAATGTCCCGAAGTGCATCTGTTTCCTGTCGTCTTGCTCGGCAAGGGGTGTCGAGTGCCTGCCCCGGGCCGGCGCGCAGGGCGGCCGGGCCCGGGGCGAGTGGTCGGTCCGCTCCGCGCCTGCCGCCGCCGGGCCGCGTGTCACGGGCCCGGCGCGCCGCTGTGCCGCCCGTGATCTGCGGCGCGGGGCCGGGGACAGGGCCTCGCCGCCGATCTTGTCAGATGAACGCGGCGGCGGGTATCTCGCTGCTGTCCCTGGGAACGGAGGGCACGGGTGGCACGACGACAGGGACGTCAGCGGGCGGATTCGGGGGCACAGGGGACGGGGTGGAGGAGGGGCTCTCCGGCGGCCCATCGGCGTACCTGCTCCACGATCAGCCGCTCGGCGCGCGGGCGGAACGCGGCCGAGCCGCCTGCGACATGGGGCGTGATGAGGACGCCGGGTGCGTGCCGCAGGGGGTGGTCCGCGGGGAGCGGTTCGGGGTCGGTGACGTCGAGGGCGGCGCGCAGGCGGCCCGTGCCGGCCTCGGCGAGCAGTGCGTCGGTGTGCAGGGTGCGCCCGCGGCCGATGTTGACGACGAGGGCGCCGTCGGGGAGCGCCGCCAGCTCCCTGGCCCCGAACAGGCCGGTGGTGGCGGGGCTTTCGGGCAGGATCAGGACCGCGATGTCCACGTCGGGCAGCAGCTCGGGCAGTTCACCGACGGCGTGGACGTGCTGGTCGGGGCGGGCGGTGCGGGCCACCCGTACGACCTCGGCCTCGCAGGCGAGCAGCCGGCGTTCCAGGGCCGTGCCGATGGAGCCGTAGCCGATGAGGGCCACCCGGCTGTCGGCCAGCGAGCGGGTGAAGTGCGGCTGCCAGCGTCCGGCGGTCTGATCCGCGGCCCAGCGGGGCAGTTCGCGTTGCGCGGCGAGGATCAGGCCGAGTGCGTGCTCGGCGGCCGACGCGTCGTGCAGCCCGCGGCCGTTGTGCAGGGCGACACCAGGGGGGAGCAGCGGCTGGAGCTTGTCGACTCCGGCGCTGAGGCTCTGGACCGCGCGGAGGCCGGGGAGCCTGGGCAGCAGACGGTGTGCGTCGGAGACGGCGTAGGGCATGACCCACAGGTCCACCAGGTCGAGCGTTTCCTGCGGGAGGTGTTCGGGCGGCGCGATGCCGTCCCAGAGGTGGACGCGTACGCCGTCGGGCCAGGGGCCGTGGCGCAGGTCGAGTTCCGGCCAGGGGATGAGGATGTCGGTCATCGCGGCTCTCCTTCGGTGCTGGGGCGCGGGCCGTGGTCCGTCGCGTCCGGTTCACCCCTTGTTCGGGGCGTTCGCGACTTCTTCACGGATTCGGTCGCTCAGGGTGGGCTGTTCAGTGGTTGAGGGAGTCCGGCCATTGACCCGGCCGCCATGCCCTCGTAAGTTTTTCCCGCCCAGTGAAACACTTTCCACCTCACGGAAAACAGGGGGTCAGGGATGACAATGCCGTCATCTTCCCGGCGGACCAGCGGTTCCCCGACGTCCACAGGAGCGCGGCAACCCGCCGGCGCCCCACCGCCCACCGGCGGCTTCTGGAGCTCCAGCCGGGCCCGGCACCTGATACCGGTCGCCTTCCTCACCTACTCGCTCGCCTACCTGGACAAGTCCAACTACGCGATCGCATCGGCCGGCGGCATGACCGGCGAACTGCACCTCTCGGCGGGCCTCGACTCGCTGATCGCCGCGTCCTTCTTCCTCGGCTACTTCTTCTTCCAGATCCCCGGCACCATCTACGCCGAGCAGCGCAGCGCCCGCCGCCTCATCGCCTGGTCGACCGTGACCTGGGGGCTGCTCGCCGTGGTGCAGGGACTGCTGAGCAGCCCGGGACAGCTGATCGCCGTACGCTTCGCGCTCGGCGTCGTCGAGGGCGCGGTGCTGCCGTCGATGGTGATGCTCCTGGGCCGGTGGTTCACCGACCGCGAGCGCGGACGCGCCAACACCCTGCTCATCCTCGGCAACCCGGTCACCGTGATGTGGCTCTCGGCGCTGTCGGGATGGCTGGTGTCCGTCTCCAACTGGCGCGTGATGTTCATCGTCGAAGGCATCCCCTCGGTCATCTGGGGCCTGCTGTGCCTGCGGCTCCTCAAGGACCGCCCCGAGGACGCCTCTTGGGTCTCCGCCGGTGAACTGGCCGCCCTCCAGGAGGACCGCAACGCCGCCCCCGCCCCCTCGGGCACCCTGAGCCAGGAGTACCGCAAGGTGCTGCGCTCACGCCCGGTGCTCCTGATGGCGGTGCAGTACTTCTTCTGGTCGTTCGGCATGTACGGCTTCATCTTCTGGCTGCCCTCCATCGTCAAGAAGGGGTCCGGCGAAGGCATCGGCGCCACCGGACTGCTCACCGCCGTGCCCTACGCCTTCGCGGTCCTCGCCATGCTCGTCAACTCCCGCCTGTCCGACCGCAGCGGACGCCGCCGCATCGCCGTGTGGCCGTGGCTGGCCGCGGGCGGACTCGCCCTGTTCGGGTCCTACGCCGCCGGATCGAACTTCCCCGTGGCACTCGCCCTGCTCGTCGTGGCCGGACTGTGCCTCTACGCGCCCTACGGCCCCTACTTCGCTCTGGTCTCCGCGCTCGCCCCGCCCGGCGTATCCGGCGCGGCCGTCGCCCTGGTCAACTCCCTCGGAGCGCTCGGCTCCTTCGCCGGCACCTACCTGGTGGGCTGGATACGCGGCACGCCCCTGGGAGACGGCGGCGCCTTCGCCCTCATGGCGGCCGGCGCCCTGCTCTCCGCAGCGCTCATGCTCGCCGTCCGCGAGCCCCGCACCCCGCCCGTCCCGGGTACCGTGACCAGGCAGCCGACCGCTGCGACCCGCACCTGAAATGCGCCGGCGAACCGTCCCGGCGCACCCACGCACCACACAGGAGACGAGCAGCGTGACCACGACGTCCGGCGACGACCTGCTCAGCCGGGGCCTGCGGCTGCTGACCGTGCTGGCCGACCACCCATCGGGCCTCGGCGTCAGCGCCGCGGCCCGCGCCGCCGCACTCCCCGTCAGCAGCGCCCACCGCATCCTCCAACGCCTCGCCGCCGAACGCTTCGTCTCCTACGACGAGGACACCAGGCGCTACGCCCTCGGCGTACGGGTACTCGAACTGTCCCGCGGATTCCACCGCTCACCGGCCGGCTACTCCGCGGCAGCCGCCCCCATGCGCCACCTCGCCGCCCGCACCGGCCTGCCCGCCATCGCCGGCATCCTCTACGACCGCGACGTCCTCCTCGTCCTGACCGCACAGGGCACCCAGCACCTCCAGCTCCGCAGCGCCGAGGGCACCCGCAACGCCTGGCACGCCACCTCGCTCGGCAAGGCACTGGTGGCCGCGCTGCCGCCGCGCGAACGCGAGGAACTCCTCACGGCCGGGCTGCGGCAGGTCACCGACCGCACCCTGACCGACCCGGACGGGCTGCGCGCAGAACTCGACCGGGTAACGGGCCAGGGCTGGGCGGAAGTCGACGAGGAGAGCGAGGTCGGCGTCCGCTCCATCGCCGTGCCGGTGCCCGCACCCGCCGGATACGCCCCCCGCCTGGCCGTCTCCCTGGGCGCCGCCGTCGCCCTCACCGAAGCCGACGAACTGCGCTCCCACGTACCGGCCCTGCGCGCCTGCGCGGAGGAGATCGCCGCCCACATGGACCACTGACCGCCCCGGGCACCCGGCCACGGTCTCCGCTTCCGCTTCTGCTTCCGCTTCCCAACGGGCCCGTGGATTCCGTAGATTCGGCCACTCGGATCACCACGGGCACAGCGGGATCACCACCCGCACAGGGGGAGAAGGAAGCGTGGACTGGGGGACACTCGTCGCGACGGTCAGTGGCGGCTCCATCGCCATCACCGGGACCGTGCTGGCCGACTACCTGCGCCACCGGCGCGAGGACGACCGCGGTGTGGGGACGCGACGGCGCGCCGTGTACATCGAGTTCATCTCGGCCGCCGGGGTCTGCCACGCGCGCCTGCGCCAGATCGCCCAGGACCCCGGCGCCGAGCCCGACCTGGAGGCGGCCACCCGCGCCGCACTGGCCGACGCCACGCTCTACGACGTACGCGAACGGCTGTACATCGACGCCTCCGCGGCGGTCGCCGGCGCCGGGCAGGCCATGTTCGAGCGGCTCCGAGACCTCCAACGCACCGTCGCCACCGGCGCCACACCCGCCTCATCCGCCTTCCACGACGTCTACCACCACTACATCGGCGCCGTCTGGCGCTACCGCGTCGCCGTCCGCAACGAACTGGAGAACCGGCCCTTCTCACCCGCGGTGTTCGGCTGGGAAGGCTGGGACGGCACGGACCGCTGCCTGACGTGCCGGGCCGCACCCACCGCCGAACCCCAACCCACCGGAACCGACTGACCCGTTGAGACCCTGACGGGCACGGCGAAGCCCGGCACCGGTCACGGATGCGGGCCGTCCCGCATGGCCCCTCCTACCCTCTACGGATGGACAGTTCAGCCGCGCGCCGGGAGCGCGCCCGACACCGCCGTACGGACGCCCTCACGATTCTCGGGACGCTGGGACTGCTGGAGCGGTGGCGCCCGCTCGGCGCCCCGGTACTCGTCGGATCAGTGGCGCTCGACCTGGTCGTCGAGCCCGACATCGACCTGGAGATCTACTCCGAAGCCCCCTCCGTGGCCCAGGGATTCGCGGCGCTCACCCCGTGCGCCGAGCTTCCCGGCGTGCGCAGGCTCCGGTTCACCAACGCCCTGGACCTGGACGACAAGGGCCTCTACTGGCGCCTCGACTACGAGGACCACACCGACCGCACGTGGCAGATCGACATGTGGTGGCTCCCTCACGCCCACCCCGGACCCCGCGCCACAGACCTCGTAGAACCCCTGCGCGACGCCCTGACCGACGAGACCCGCGACGCGATCCTCGCCGTCAAGGAGGGCGCCGCCGAGCAGGGAGATCCGCTACCGGGTGTGTGGGTCTACCAAGCGGTCCTGGAGCACGCCGTACGCACCTACCCCGAGTACCTCGCCTGGCGCGCCCGCACCCCCACGGGCGGGCTGACTTCCTGGCGCCCCGCTCCGGGCCGGAATTCCTGAAACCGCACTTCCGGTTTCCGGCCGGGAACGGGGCGGACCGCCGTGCCACCCCGGGCGGGTGCCTGGCATCGCCTGCACCGAACCGGCAACTGCCCCTTCCCGCGCGTGTGCGTCGTCGACGGCAGGCCGGGGGGCGGCTACGGGGTGTGGTGCCCGCCGGGAGGCCGCGGGGCCTCGGTGAGCGGGCGGTGGAGGGTGAGGAGCGCCTGGTCGTCCTGGGCACGGCCGCCGCTGTGCCGGCTGACGTCGTGGATCAGCAGATCGAGGACGGTACCGGGGTCGACGGGCTGCGCGCCGCGAGCAGCCTTCAGCCGCAGTTCCAGCAGGTGGGGAATGCGCGACTCGGGCCGGTAGAAGACGCCCGCCGGATTGCGGGCCTCGGTGATCCCGTCGGTGTGGCACAGCAGCGTCGCACCGGGCGGAAAGGCGAAGGTGTCCACCGTCGTGGCCCACGTGCCCAGCGAGGTGATGCCCAAAGGGGGCGCCTCGTCCGACGGCTCCAGGACGGTCACGTCGCCGTGTGAGGTGAGGAGCAGCGGAGGCGGATGGCCTCGGTTGACCAGGCGGACGCAGCTCAGATCGGCCGCGAATTCCGCGATGAGAGCGGTCGTGAACCCCTCGGACTGCTCCAGCCCCTGCCGACGCTGCCCCTCACGCTGGAGTGCCTCCTCCAGCATGTCGACCAGCCCGACCAGATCGGGCGCCTGATCTGCGGCGAAGCGGAACGCGCCCACGTCGATGCCGACCGCGCTGATGGCGCTGAGCCCCTTGCCGCGCACGTCGCCGACCATGGCCCGCACCCCGTACGGCGTGTCCTGCACCGCGTACAGGTCGCCGCCGATCAGGGCGCCGCTCTCGGCGGGCACGTAGCGGGCGGCGATGCGCAGCGTGCCGAGCCGGCTCGGGGGAGTCGGCAGCACGGCCTGCACGGCGGTCGCGGCGGCCCGCCGGGCGTGCTGGGCGGTGGTGTGCTCGTAGCGGAGGGAGCGGTTCAGTGCGATCGCCAGCAGTGTCACCGCCACCAGGGTGAGCTGGTTGGAGATGCCGCGCTGCCAGCCGAACGTGCCGTCGAGGTAGGCGAGGAGCGCGTGCACCCCCATCGCGACCAGGCCGACGACGACGATCATGGGGCGGCTCAGCAGCGGGGCCGACAGCACAGGCGCCACGGCCAGCAGCGGCGCGGTCGTCACCGGCGTGGGTGTCGCGAGGTCCAGGATCACCGCCAGCAGGATCACAGCTGCCGGCGCCCAGACCGCCCACCGCCTGACCGTTTCCCCATTCACCCTTCTCACCCTGCCGGTGTCACACATGCGCCGCACGCCGACCGCCCGGAGCCGTCAGGCGCCTGGCCCCCCGGCACGGCTCCGGGCACAGGCGCTTCAGCAGCGCCGCCCCTGTCGTTCCGGCGGCCGGGCCGGATTGTCAGACCCCTCCGCTACGTTGCGGGCATGACGAATTTCGTACTGGTCGCAGGCGCATGGCTCGGCTCGTGGGCGTGGGACGAGGTGGTGCCCGAGCTGCGTGCGGCCGGCCATGACGCTCACCCTCTGACGCTGTCCGGCCTCGCTGACAAGCGGGACGTCCCGGCCGGGCAGCAGACCCACGTCCAGGACATCGTCGATGAGATCGAACGCCGCGATCTGTACGACGTCGTGCTGGCCGGTCACAGCTATGCGGGAATACCGGTCGGTCAGGCCGCCGAGCGGATCGGCGACCGGCTGACCCGCGTGGTCTTCGTCGACTCCAGCGTTCCGGCCGACGGCGAGTCCTTCGTGTCCGCCTGGCCGGCCGGCCGGGCGAAGGTGGAGGCTTCGATCGCCGCGCACGGCGGTTTCTGGCCGCCGCTGACCGCGGCCGACTACGCGGGACAGGACCTCAGCGATGCGCAGATCGCACGGATCGTCGCGGGCTCCACACCGCACCCGGGTGCGACCCTGACCGAACCGGCCGCGTTGTCCGGCGCGTTCGGCGGCCTCCCGGCGACCTACCTGGCCTGCCTGCCCGACGGCGCAGAACCGGGCGACGGAGTGGCCGCGCTGCTGGTCGGCGAGGACTGGCGGCTGGTCACGCTGGACACCGGCCACTGGCCCATGTTCTCCCGCCCCCCGCGAGCTGGCACAGATCCTCATCGACGCGGCAGGGAAGGGCAGTTGATGTGGTGCACCGGGGCAGGGAAAGGCGGCCGACGCGGGCGGTCACCAGGGCGGCCGTCCGCCGCGGCTCACGGCTTCATGGGGGCGATGCCGGGGCGGTCGTGGCCGCCGGGGCGCGGCTGCTTCATCGGGGCGTGCTCCGTCTCGAAGGTGACAGGCCACCGGCAGGACCACCAGCAGCAGGACGAACCGCATCGTCGTCCCTGCGCCCAGCACCCGCTGGTCGACCCGGGGTGCCGCCTTGTCGACGGCCTCGCGTGCCGCGTGCCTGGCCGCCTCGTCGACCGCCGACCACACCACCGGCGTGACCAGCCCGGCGACGTCGGCGAACCCGAAGCCGAGCGGTTCCTTCCGGCCCCCGCGGTCGGCGAACAGCCGTGCCAGACGCGCGTCGTCGATCGCGGCCAGCCCGTCCAGCAGCGGTACCTCGTGCGGCGCCACCGCGGCCACGACCTCGTACACGGCCTCACGCACAGTGCGCACGGCTGGTCTTTCCGTTCCGACCGGTGAAGGACCCCCACGATATTCCCCACCGACCGTGTCACACACGGCAGTTGGGGGCACGCGCTCAGCGCGGATCCGGCTTCCCGGCGGCCTCAAGGGCGCGCGTGACCGCCGCCTCGGCGTGCAGGAAGGTGGTGGGGAAGACCGGAACCGGACTGTCGTCGGCACCGATCAGCAACTCGATCTCCGTGCAGCCGAGCACGACCGCCTCGGCACCCGCCGTGACGAGATCCGCGATGACGGCCTGGTAGTCGCGCCTGGACTCCTCGCGTACGACACCGAGGCACAACTCGTCGTAGATCACCTCGTGTACGCGCCGCCGCCCCTTGGCGTCCGGTACGAGCACCTGGATCCCGTGGGAGGCGAGACGGTCGCGGTAGAAGTCCTGCTCCATGGTGAACGCGGTGCCAAGCAGTCCGACGCGCCGCAGGCCCTGCGCCCGTACGGCCGCCGCGGTGGTGTCGGCGAGGTGCACGAGCGGGATCCGTACGGCAGCCGCCACCCGGTCGGCGACCTTGTGCATGGTGTTCGTGCAGAGCAGCACCATGTCCGCACCGGCGGCCTGCACCGCGACCGCCGCCTCGGCCAGCAGCTCCCCGGCCTCGTCCCAGCGCCCGGCCGTCTGGAGCCGTTCGATCCGTGCGAAATCCACGGAGTAGAGCACGCACGGCGCGGAGTGCAGCCCGCCGAGCCGCTCCCGCGTCAGCTCGTTCAGCAGCCGGTAGTACGCGGCCGTGGACTCCCAGCTCATGCCGCCGATCAACCCGATGGTCTGCATCGCCCCACTCTCGCACGCCCGTCAGGCGCCGGTACGTGGCCCCGCGCCTCGGGACGGCACGCGGGCCGCCCGCCGTCCCACGGGGCCCGGGGGCTGCGAGGCCCGCAACCGTCGGCGCCGCCCGGTGGCCGGGGCCCGCCCCGCCCCGCGTCAGCCGGCCTGGCCGCTGTCCTTCAGCGTGCCCCACCCGTGCCAGCGGTCGATCTCGATCCAGGCGCTGACCCGCCCACGGTCCCGCTGCGGATACTGCTTGCCCAGGTAGTGGTGGGCCAGCCGGTCGATGTCGGTGAGGTCACTGTCCTCGTACAGGTCGGCGACCCGGCCGACGAGGCTGAGGTGGGTGTACCAGTTGTCCTCGTCGAGCGCGGTCAGCGTGACCCGGGGATCGCGGCGGATGTGCTGGAGCCGTCTGCGCCCCTCATCCATGTTGACCAGCACCCGGCCGTGGTCCCAGAGGTACCAGGTGGCCGTGGACACCGGCTGGCCGTCCGAACGCAGCGTCGTGATGACGGCCGGATTCGCCTGTGTCAGCATCGCGACGGCCGCGTCGGGAAGCGGGGGTTTCGACATCTGATGAGCTCCTGTTCGGGTTGCTGTCCGGAATGCGTCAGGCCGTCTATACCCGGCGCCGGGCCCGCCGCGTGCCGCCCCGACCCCATTGGGCCAGCGCAGACACGGATGGACGCGGGCGTGACGCGGCACGCGCCCGGCAGCGGTCCTCGCGGGACGCGCCCTCACCTTCCGGGCGGCGCCGTGCCTCAACCCCGTCGGTCGGTACGGCGGTTGAGGAGGACGGTGACCAGGACGGTGACCAGGCCGACGGCCAGTTCGACGGGGCGGGGCATCCCCGCCGGCCACGGGAAGGAGATGACAAGCGCGGGTGAGGAGGGCAGGGGCGAGCGCGAGCCGGGGGCGGACCCCGGCGGCGAGGCTGCCGACCGGCGGCCGGGGATGACGCTCCAACTGGTCGAGCAGGGGCCCGAGATCGCGCTCGTCGGGCTGCGGAAGCGGGAGATCGACCTCGCTCCCGTGCACGGCTACACCGTGCTGCCCCGCGACTTCCCTCCGGGCTGCGAGGAAGCGAAGCTGCTGGACGCCCCGGTGCTGCTCGCCCTGCATCCCGACCGGGCGTCCCGACTCGGCCTGGCAGCCGGCGAACCCGTCGGCCTGGCGGCCTGCGCGAGCGCCCCGTGGCTGGTCCCCGCCCCCGTCGCGTCCTGTTACGAGATGATTCAACGTGCCTGTGGGGCGGCCGGGTTCGTGCCCCGCATCCGGGCGCGCAGCAGTGACTTCTCGGTGCTGACCGCGCTCGCCGCCGCCGACGCGCTGCCAGGCGGTCCGCAGCTCTCCTGACGCGCCGCTGCCGTCCGACGGAGAGCCGGGAAGGAAGAGCAGCAGCCCGTTCCCTCACCACACTCAACTGCACTCATCCTTCCGTAAGCTTCCCTATTGCATCCTCTGGTGAAGGAAAATAGAGTACGTTCGTGAGTGATCGTTTCTTTTCCCTGGAACAAGTCGCGGAACAGCTCGGCCTGCATGTCCGCACCATCCGCAACTACGTGCGGGACGGGCGGCTCCCCGCCGTCCGCATCGGCAAGCAGTACCGCGTCGCGCACGAGGACCTGGAGGCGTTCACCGGCCGCCCGGTGCCATCGGGCTCCGACGGGGATGCCGGGGGTCAGCGGCACACCGAGGTGTCGAGCATCGTGGAGATCGATGCGGTCGATGCCGAGATGGCCCACCGTCTGACCACCCTCCTGATGGGTTCGGCCGCCCACCGGGGCCCGGGGGACGCGCCGCTGCGAATCGAGACGGTCTACGACAAGGACAGAGCCCGGATGAAGGTCATCGTTCTCGGTGGCCTCGGTGACACCGCCCGGCTCTTCGCATACATGGAAGGTGTGCTCGCCTCATGAACACGATCTACAAGTCCGAGGCCGGTGCCGGTGAGCTGCAGCGGCGGTACCGGGAGGCGCTGGACGCCTGGCCGGTCCCCGCCGAGCACATCCGGGTGCCGACCCGCGAGGGCGAGACCTTCGTCGTCGCCTCCGGCCCGCAGGACGCGCCGCCCCTCCTCCTGCTGCACGGCTCGGGAGCCAACGCCACCGCCTGGCAGGACGATGTCGCCTCCTGGTCGCGGCACTTCCGCACCTACGCCGTCGACCTCATCGGCGAGCCGGGCGGGAGCGCGCCCGCCCGCCCGCCGCTGGCATCCGACGGCCACGCGCGCTGGCTGGACGAGGTGCTGGACGGGCTGGGAATCGCGAGCGCCCCGATCGTCGCGGTCTCCCTCGGCGGCTGGGTGGCGCTGGACTACACCATCCGCAGGCCGGAGCGGGTGACGCGGCTGGCGCTCCTGTGCCCCGGTGGACTGGGGCGGCAGAAGATGAGCGTGCTGGTCAAGATGCTGCTCATGCGCCCGTTCGGACGCTGGGGGGCGCGCCGGTCGGTAAGTGCCGTGGTGGGACTGAAGGCGTCGGAGGCCCGGCCGGTCCTCGACCATGTCGTGCTGACCTTCAAGCACTTCAGTCCGCGCACCGAGCGGCTGCCCGTGTTCCCCGACGACGCATTGCGCGGGCTTTCCCTGCCCGTGCAGGTCACCGTCGGCGGACGCGACGCCATGTTCGACTCCGCGGCCACCGCCCGGCGGGTGCGCGCGTGCGTCCCGGACGCGCGCGTCAACGTCCTGCCCGATGCGGGGCACGCGCTGTTCGGCCAGACGGAATCCGTCCTCGCGTTCCTCCGAGGCTGACCCGGACCCGGGGTGCCCGGCGCCGTCCTACCGTGCCCCGTCAAGGTGCGCAGCCGAGGTCATCAACCCAGATTGACTGCCTTGAGGGGCCGACCTAGGCTCGGAACCATGGCGCAGACCCCCGACACCGCTGACCTGGCCGCAGGGCTCTACGGAGGCATCGGCCTGCTCGCGCGGCGGCTCCGGCACCTCCAGGCGCCCGGCGAACTCTCGCTGCCCGAGCGTTCGGCGCTGGCACGGCTGGACCGGGGCGGCCCGAACACCGCCGCCGAGCTGGCGAGGGCCGAGCAGATCACATCGCAGGCCATGGGGACCACCCTGGGCGCCCTGGAGGAGCGGGGCTTCGTCGAGCGTCGCCCCGATCCCCATGACGGCCGACGGGTCATCATGTCCGTGACCGATGCCGGTCGTGAGATTCTGCGGCACAAGCGCGACGCTCGGGCCCGGCAGCTGGCGGAGGTCCTGAACGAACGGTTCACGGCCGCCGAACTGGAGACGCTGCGGGCGGCGGCGCCGCTGATCGAGCGGCTGGGCGAGAGCCTCTGACGCCGCAAGACCTGTAGGCCCGTTGCCGGAACGGCGGCCTCACCACGCCGTGTTGGGCGCGGGCCACCAGCCGGCGGCCGAGGCGTCGGTGGCGGGGGAGCCGGTCAGCCGGGGCACGGTATCGGTGACCGCCGAAAGCTCGCCGTTGGCGATGGCCCGGTACCACGAGATCCAGCTTTCGATCTGCTCGCCGCTCGTACCCTGCCGCCACCGCCGGGCGAACGCCTCCTCCAAGGTCTCGGGCTGATAGCGGTAGGGCCGGCCGGTCGCCGTGGCGATGCGGGCCGTGACCTCGTGGAGGGTCAGCGCCTGTGGCCCGGTGACCTCCAGGACGTCACCGTCGTAAGGGGAGTCGGGTCCGTCGTCGAGGGCGACGGTCTCGATGACGGCGGCCAGGTCGTCGTGGGTGACGAAGGCGGCCCGCCCGTCGCCGCCGGGGCCGCGCACGACGAGTTCCTCGTCGGCGAGTGCCGCCGGGGTCGCCGCGTAGAAGCCGGCCCGGAAGACGGTGTGGCGGACGCCGGAGCCGGCGAGGAACTGCTCGGTCAGCCAGTGGTCGCGGGCGTTGCGGTAGGTGGCGTCCGGCGCGGCGCCCAGCAGCGACACGTACAGGACGCGGGTCACACCGATCGCGAGCGCGGCGTCGACGGCACTGGCGTGCTCCTCCAGCCGCCGTCCCGTCGGGTGGCCCGAGACCAGGACGAGCGTCGACGCGCCTGCGAGCGCCGTGCGCATGGCCGGGGCGTCGGCGTAGGCGGCCGGTCCGCGCCGCTCGGCCCCGGGCAGTTCGGGCATCCGCTCGGGGCGGCGGCCGATGAGGAGTTGGGGAACGCCGCGCCGGGCGAGCCGGGCGGCGATGCGGCTGCCGAGGGCCCCGGTGACGCCGGTGACCGCCACCGGTGCGTGCGTCTGCTCGGACATGAATGCCTCCTTGCGACATGGGCCCGCGCTTGCTGCCGGGCCCCGCTGAACGATGCCGGTGGCGCTTCGGCCGCCCGGCTCAGCCAACGTAACGACGGCGGGGGCCTGAACCGGCCCGTCAGCCGGGGTGCAGTACACCCAGGCTGCCGCGGCGGCCGGTTGGTTAACGTGGAGCCATGACGAGGGAGAACGCGCTGGGCGACTTTCTGCGGGCACGCCGGGACCTGCTCTCACCCGAGGACGTGGGGCTGCGGTCGTACACCGTCCGCCGGGTGAAGGGGCTGCGGCGCGAGGAGGTCGCGCTGCTGGCGGGGGTCAGCACCGACTACTACACCCGGCTCGAACAGGGCAGGGAACGGCATCCTTCGCACCAGGTACTGGACGCCGTCGCACGGGCCCTGCGCCTGGACGCAGCCGCAGCCCAGCACCTCTTCCGGCTGGCCAGTCCGGCGCCGTCCGGAGCCGCGGTCACCTCCGAGCCGACCGTCAGCGCGGAACTGCTGCTCCTGCTGGACCACTTCCTGGACGTGCCGGCCTGCGTCCTCAGCCCCGCGCTTGACGTCCTCGCCGCCAACCCGGTCGCGGAGCAGCTCTACGGCGGGTTCGCGCGCTTCGACAATCTGCTGCGGATGACCTTTCTCGACCCGTTCGCCCGACGGTTCTTCCGTGACTGGGAGCGGGCGGCGCGCGGCGCGGTCAGCACGCTCCGTGCCCTGTCCGCGCCGTTTCCCGGTGACCGGCGCGTCGCGGAGGTCGTCGGGGACGTGTCGCTGCACAGCCCGGCCTTCGTGTCGCTGTGGTCCCGGTACGAGGTGCGGCCCCGGACCAGCGAGGACAAGCGCCTGTGGCACCAGGACGTCGGCGAACTGCGGCTGCACTACGAGGCGTTCACCATCACCAGCGCACCGGGCCAGCAGCTCTTCGTCTACTCCGCGGAGCCGGGCAGCCCCGCCGCCGACGCCCTGGCCCTGCTGCGCACGCTCGCCGGTGACCGCGTGCGTGACGGCGATACCGGCGACGGTCCCGCAGTGGAGCGGCTGGGGGAGTCCCGCGGGTGAGGGCGGCCGTGCGTTCCGGCCGGCAGGCGTCGTTCTCCGTTGCCGTCGGCGGCCACGCGACGTGGACGGGGGCCGTCGCACCCGTCGACGGCCCCCGTTCGCCTCCCGGCCGCGTGGTCAGCCGGTGGTCCGTCCCTCGGACGGGGTGAACGCGAACAGGCCGGGGGCAGTCAGCCGGTCGAAGCAGTCGAGCAGGTGCTCCGGGCGGTCGGCCACGGCGATGGCGGCGGCCAGGTAGTTGGTGCTGCCCCTCTCCGGCGACAGGCGGGCGCCGGCCTGATGCGGCAGAACGACTTCCTGGGCGCCGGAGACGGCCAGCACCTCGGGGGCTGAGGGCACATGCGTGAGGACGACGGCGTGGTCGGGCGGCTGCGGTATCAAGCGGCCCGCGTAGCGGTGCGGCTCGGGGGCGGCGGGCAGCGGGCCGCCGGTCGCCACCGCAGCGGTGGCCAGGACGAAGTCGTATCCGGCGCTGTGGTGCAGCATTTCGGTCGCGCCACCGCCGATCCGGCAGTTCACCTCTATCACCATCGGTCCCGCGGCGGTGAGCTTGAACTCGGTGTGGACCGCGGAGTTGGTGAGCCCCAGCGCCCTGATGGCCGCCGTGGTGCGCGCCTCGATCTCCCGGATGCGGTCGGGCGGCAGGACCGAGGGGAGCATGCCGCCGTTCTCACGGAAGGGCGGCGACAGCGGGAATTTGTCGGTCACCGCGAGATGGCTGATCTCCCCGCGGCGCACGAGGGATTCGACGCTGATGTGGTCGCCGTACCGGGTGTCCGGGTACCACGACGAGCCGATCAGGCGCTGCTCCAGGATGAAGGCGGGGCGGGTGCCGCCGCGCGGGTCGTTGAGGTACGCCTCGCAGGCCCGCGCCCAGATCGCGTCCGCTTCGTCCTCCGCGTCGACCGCGTGGGTGGCCATGCTGCCGGCGCCGACCACCGGTTTGAGCACCGCGGGGAGGCCGACCGTACCCCGGGCCTGCCGGAACTCATCCGCCGTGCGCACCTCCGCGAACCGGGGGACGGGCACACCGGCCGCCTGGAGCCTGGACCGCTGCTGGAGCTTGTTGCGCAGGGCGGGCAGCGACTCGGGCGGATTGCCCGGCAGGCTCAGTACCGCGGCGGCGGTGTGCGCCGCGACGACCGGTATCTCGCTGAACGCGACGATGCCGTCCGCCGCGTGCTGCTTGGCGTACTCCACGGTGAAGTCGGTGAGTTCGGCGCCTTCGGGGACGACGGTGTGCGTGCACCACGCGTCGAAGACGCGCTCGCGCTGCGCGTTCACGGCGGGGTCGGGGCCGTGGTGCCAGAGCATGTGGACGTCGTAGTGGGGGCAGAGCCGGGGCAGGTACCAGGAAGGGGTGGGGCCGCCGGGGCCGTCGGTGATCAGGAGTGTGGGGGAAGACATGGTGCTCTCAACAATCAGGTGGTGTACGCGGGGTGGTCGGGGGCGCCGGGGAGCGTCAGGTCGACGCTGTCACCGAGGTGACGGAAGCCGATGCGGGTGAACATCCGGCCGGACCTGACGTTGCCCGCGGTGACCGACGCGCCCAGGCTGCGCAGCCCGTTCCCGGCCGCCGCGGCGAGCGCGTACCGGATCAGGGCCGAGCCGAGACCCCGGCCGCGCGGCGCCGGATCCCGGAAGATCTGGGTGATCCACGGCGATTCCAGCGCGTGGACGGTCAGCGCGGCGGCAGGCCCTTGCTCGTCCGCGGCCACGGCACTGAACGGCATTACCGGGCCCAGCAGTTCGCCCCGCCACAGGCTCGCGAGGACCGCGAGGCCGTCCTCCGCCTGCGCGTAGCGCGTCCGGTCGGGGTGGCCGTGCGCGTAGGCGGCGAGCCACAGTTCGCGCAGGCTGTCCACCGGTGTTTCCGCGGCGGGCCGCAGGACGAGCGGGGCGGCGATGCCGGGACGCAGCCAGGCCGGGTCGGGAGGGTTCAGGGACAGGTCCCAGCCGTAACGGTGGGCCCGCCGCTGGACCGTGGCCCCCGCATCGATCAGCCCCGTGGCCACGCTGTCATCGGTGACCACCAGCCAGCCGGGTAACTCCCGCAGCAGCAGGGCGGCGGCCTGTACGGGTGTGCCCGCCTCGACCCGGACCGAGGTGGCCCGGGGGTGCCCCCGCCACTCCCCGGCACGGAAGCTGACGACGGCCGGTCCGTCCGCGCACCGCAGTGCCGTGCGGCCCGCCGGATCCTGGGAGCCGGTCGCCTCCCCGGCGCCGTCCCGCTCCCGCCTCTCGTCCATCAGGCCGTGCTCCACGTTCCGCTCCTGAATCCGTCATACCTGCGGGAACTGCCGGGCTGCTGTTCAACTCGGCAGAATTCGCCCCGGTTTCAGCATCACATCCACCGGCGGTGCACTTCAAACGATCTTGGAGATGCTGCCCCTTCGCGCCCTTCCGGTTGCCCTGAAGATCATCGTGACAATTGTTCAAGTCAACTTTCACAGATTAAGTTGTGCAACCTGGGTTGTCTATTTATGGTGGGGCCATGAAGGAGACGGTTGGCGGCACCGCCGGAAGGCTCATGCACCCATGACGCCCAGAGCCATCAGGCTCGTCCGCGCGCTCCGCCCCGGTTCCGGGGCCGCAGCCCGGGGCGCCTTCGACCGCAGGCTGCTCGCTCCGATGGTCCTGGGTTCGGTGCTGAACCCGGTCAACTCCTCGATCATCTCGGTGTCGTTGGTGCCCATCGGGGCCGCCTTCGGGGCACCGCCGTCGCAGACCGCCTGGCTGGTCTCCGCGCTCTACCTGGCCACCGCGATCGGCCAGCCCGTCATCGGGCGGCTCATCGACCTCTACGGCCCCCGCCGCCTCTTCCTCATCGGAACGTCCCTGGCGGGCATCGCGGGCCTGGCCGGCGCGCTGGCCCCGAACCTGTGGGCCCTGATCGCCGCACGGGTGCTCCTCGGATTCGGGACGTGCGCCGGGTACCCGGCCGCGATGTTCCTCATCCGCAGCGAGGCCAGGCGCACCGGACACGACAGCCCGGCAGGGCTCCTGACCCTGCTCGCGGTGGCCGGTCAGACCATCGCCGTCATCGGCCCCACCCTGGGCGGACTGCTCATCGGCATCGGCGGCTGGCGCACCACCCTGGCCGTCAACATCCCGCTGGCGGCGGCCGGTCTGCTGCTGGGCGTGCGGCGTCTGCCGAAGACACCCCCGCGCGGCACGGGCAGGCGCCCGGCGGCCGGTCTCGACCTGGCGGGCATGGCGCTCTTCGCCGCGCTGCTCGTCTCCCTGCTGCTGTTCCTGATGTCCCTGCCGGCCGCCCGCTGGTACCTCCTGGCCGTCACGGCCACGGCGGCAGCCGGATTCGCCCTGCGCGAGCTGCGGGCGGCGGAGCCGTTCATCGACCTGCGGGTACTCGGCGGCAACCGCCCCCTGCTGACCACCTACGCCCGTACCCTCCTCGCCTACGTCGTGTCCTACGCCTTCCTCTACGGCTACACGCAGTGGCTGGAGGAAGGCCGCGCGCTGACCGCGTCGCAGGCGGGACTCGCGCAACTGCCCCTGTTCCTCACCGGAATCCTCGTCTCGACCACCACCGGCCGCCGCACGGAGATCCGCGGCAAGCTCATCGCCGGTGCCTTCGCCCAGATCGCCGCCTGCGGCATGCTGCTGCTGTTCAGGACCGGCACCGCGGTCTGGCTGCTGCTCGCCGTGGCGCTCGTCTTCGGCATTCCGCAGGGCCTGAACAGCCTCGCCCTCCAGAACGCCGTCTACCACCAGGCCGACCCGGAACGAATGGCTTCATCCGCGGGGCTGCTGCGCACCTTCTTCTACCTCGGAGCGATGGTCGCCTCCAGCGCCAACGGCGTCTTCCTCTCCGCCCGCGCCGACACGAACGGCCTGCACCACCTGGCCTGGTTCATGCTCGCCTGCAGCGTCCTGTTCCTCGCGATCACCGTCGCTGACCGCTCACTGGCCAGGACCGGAACCGGCAATCCGGCGGCCCGGGATCCCCTGCCACCGACAGCCCGCCCCCAGGGCGCACCCGATGGGTCGGCCCCTGAGGCAAGTCGCCAACCGCACCAACGAACACCCGAAAGGCCACGCCACATGACGAACGACACCGCCCTGCTCGTGATGGACGTCCAGAACGCCATGGTGAGCCGCGTCGACGACCCCGGCTGTCTGCCGCGGCTCGCCCGAGCCGTCGCCGCCGCCCGCGAAGCCGGCGTCCAGGTCCTGCACGTCGTCATCGGATTCCGCTCGGGCCACCCCGAGGCCCACCCCCGCAACAAGTCCTTCGGCGCCCTGCCGTCCGGCGCCTTCACCGCGGACGATCCCGGCGCCGCCATCCACCCCGACCTCGCACCCAGGCCCGATGAGACCGTGGTCACCAAGAAGCGCGTCAGCGCGTTCAGCGGCAGCGACCTGGAACTCGTCCTCCGCTCCCGCGGTATCGGCCACCTCGTCCTGACCGGCATCGCCACCAGCGGCGTCGTCCTGTCCACCCTGCGCCAGGCCGCCGACCTCGACTACCGGCTCACCGTCCTGGCCGACGCCTGCTACGACCCCGACCCCGAGGTCCACCAGCTCCTCACCGCCAAGGTGTTCCCCCGCCAGGCGGATGTCGTCACCATCGACGAGTGGTCCACGACCCTCGGGTGACCCCCCGCCCTTCCGGTGGTGGTACGGCACACAGGGACCGCCGGCGGGACGGCGCGCTCGCTACCTGGCGGCCACCCTGACCGGGCCACCGGGGGACCAGCGCGCGCGGATCCGCATCCACCAGCACGCCGCGACACCCACCGGACGGCGGGAGATCTACCGCGCCCTGTACACCGCCCTGTCCGGCCGTCTCGCCGCCGCGGGCAGATTCGAGCACACCGTCCTCGTCGCGGCCGGCCACCGCGACGTCATCGACTGCCTGACCGAACTCGGCTTCGGCATCGACCAGATCAAGGGCATCAGGCCCCCGGATCCACCACCCGTCACCGCACGGGCCACCCGCGTACGCGCCGCACGGGCCGAAGACCTCGCCGAACTCCTGTGTCTCACCCTGGAGTTGCAGAAGTTCCACGCGCAGCCGCCGATGCTCAGCCCCGCGCTCATCGACACCCGAGTGGCCTGGGCGCACGCGGACTTGAGCTGTCGCGGCTTCCTCCCCGAGCCGTAGAGCGGGGTGCCCGGTGCCAGGACCGCACACCGGGGGCGGCCCACGTGTCACTCCTTCGTGGAGGTGGCGCGATGCGGGCTTTCGCCCGTGCCGCGCGTCCGTCAGACTTTCCCTTGTTGATTTCCGGGGGAAGGAAGCAGCCCATGGGCAAGCACGGAGACGGCAAGGGCGGATCCGACGGGGACAAACAGCAGTCCCCTCGCGAGGGGGACGGGCAGTGGCGTAAGCCGGTCCCCGACCCGCCGAAGAAGTAAGCACGTGAGTTCACCGGCACGGTTGTTGAAGACCCTCGGGGACAAGGGCTCGATCCCGCCCGGCTGGGCGGACACCGTGGGGAGCGTGCCGCGCGAGCTGTTCCTGCCGGACACCGTCGAGGTGCGGGGCCGTACGGTCGCGCGCGGCGAGCGCCCACAGGAGTGGCTGGCCGCGGTCTACGACGACGTGCCGGTGATCACTCAGGTCAATGACGGGCAGCAGTCCCCCCAGGGCGCGTTCCGGCTGCCGACCTCGTCCAGTTCGATGCCCACGATCATGCTGGAGATGCTGGGCCTGCTGCATGCCGAGCGCGGCCACCGCGTCCTGGAACTGGGCACCGGCACCGGCTGGAACGCCGCCTGGCTCGCCCACCGTCTCGGCTCGGACGCCGTGACGTCCGTCGACGTGGATCCCGCGCTGGTCGCCGTGGCCAGGGCCAACTGCCGTGCCGCCGGGCTGAGTCCGCGGATCGTCTGCGGGCGCGGGGAGCAGGGCCTGTCCGACGGCGCCCCCTACGACCGGCTGATCGCGACCTACACCTCCCCGATTCCCTACGCGTGGGTGGAGCAGGTCCCTGACGGCCGGATCGTCGCGCCCTGGGGCGGCAGCTTCTTCTCGCACAGCTTCGCTGTGCTGGAGACCGCTGACGGCCGGGCCCACGGCCGGTTCCACGGCTACCCCGCCTTCATGGGCACCCGTACCGGACGCCCCGCCCGCGGCTACCTCAGCGACTTCCTGCACCACCGCGGCGAGGAGCGGGAGACCCGGAGTCCCCTGTCGCCGCTGAGCATCGCGGGCGACGCGGAGGCACTGTTCTTCGTCGGACTCGACCTGCCGGACGCCTGGTACCTGCTCGCCGAGGCGGACGACGACAGCGGCGAATCGACGCTCTGGATCCTCGGCGACGACCGGCGGTCCTGGGCCTGCGCCGACTATGAGCCAGGGGCCGGCGAGTTCGTGATCGGCCAGTACGGGCCGCGGAACCTCTGGGACGAGGCGGAACGCTCCTACCGCAGGTGGGAGGGGCGCGGCCGGCCCGAAAGGGACCGCGCCGGGATCAGCGTCACCCGCGCGGGAGAGCAGGTCTGGCTGGATACGCCGGAGAACGTCATCGCCTGAGGGTCCGCCCGGCGGCCCGTACCGCCGGGTGCGCCCCCGGCCGGCCGGTCACGTCCCCGTGGCGGTCGGCAGTTCCGCACCGCACCAGCAGCAGAAGCGCGCCTCCGCTTCCCGGCTCGGGCGCCCGCACGACGGGCAGTCCCGCGCGGCGGATGCGGGTGCCGCTCCGGCGCTCCGGCGGCCGATGCTCAGACCGGGACGGCGTCGGTGGACGGTCAGATACGTCAGGCCGTCCGGGCCCGCGGACAGCTCCCGTCGCGCCGACCTCGGCAGCCACACCACGGCCCCCGGCTCAAGCGCCTGGTGGGTCACCCCGTCACCGAGCCGCCCGGCGCCCTCGACCACGATCAGCAACACGTCCAAGGCGGGCTCGACATGGGCGGCCACCGACCCGCTCCCGGGCAGCCGGACCAGGTTCGCGTCAAGCTGCCTGTCCCGCTCCGCGAGCCGCCACAACGCCCCGCTCTGCCCCTCGTGGGCCGCGGCGACGCACTCACCGATGACGGCCAGAATCCGGGACATCTCCTGCGGGGACACCACATACCTCCTCGTACGCCCGGCCGACGCGACCGGCGCGGCAAACGGTCCGCTCTTCCTGACGACATGCCCATACCTAGCACGTCCACGGTCCGCGCCTGACCCGTGTGCCACCGGCGGCACGCGCACGACACCCCCGGCGGGGAATGTGCCGGCGTCCGGGCGCCGTTGGGGCGGAGAGGAATGTGATCACGACCGGCCGGGTGGGGATCAGGGCCGGCGCGGACGGAGGGATGTCGATGACCATCTTGATCACCACGCCGAACGGCGGGGTGGGGCGCCATCTGACCGAGGCACTGCGCGAGCGGGGCGACGTGCGCTACCTGGTGCGCTCCGATGCCGGTGCCAAGGCGCTCGACGGGGTCCGTGGCGAGGTCTTCCGGGGGGACGTCACGGACGCGGCGGACGTCCGGCGTGCGGTCGTCGGCGTGGACCGGCTCTACCTCGCGCATCCCTTCGCCGACGATCAGGTCGCCGCCGAGACGAACCTCGCGACCGCCGCGGTCGAGGCCGGGGTACGCCGGATCGTCAAGCTCGGCGCCCGCGCGTTCACCGGCGACGGGATCGTCCCGGATGCTGTCACCGGCGCCCACGACCTCATCGCCGAGCGGCTGCACAGCGTGAGCGTCCCGGAACTGACCGTGCTGCGGCCCGACCGCTTCCTTCAGAATTTCCTCCCGGCCGCGGCCTCGATCGGCGGGGGCACGCTGGCCGACCCGGCGGGGCCCGGCGCCCGGGGGTATGTGGACGTGCGGGACATCGCGGAGGTCGCGGTCGCCGAACTTCTGGCGGAGCGTCCCGTCGGCGGGGACATCGAGATCAGCGGGCCGCAGGCGCTGACCCTGCCGGCGCTCGCCGGTCGTTTCGCCGCCGCCCTGGGCAGGCCGGTGCGGTACGTCGACGTCCCGCTCGACGCCGCCTGGCGGGACGCACTGCTGGCGCAAGGCGTCACGCCCGGTGTCGCCGACGGCCTGTACGGGCTGTATGCGAACTACCGCAGCGAAGGCGTGGCCGGTCTCGGTGACGGCGTCCAGCGGGTGCTCGGCCGCCCGCCCCGCTCGGTCGACGACTTCGCGGCCGACCTGCTCGTGCCGGCCCTGTCGGGTACCTGACGCGGGCCCGCCGTCGGCCCGTGCCCTTACCGCCGGGCCGCCGGGGAGGCCGTAGCGCTCAGGTCGCGGTGGATGACGCGGGAAGCGCCTTCGATGGTGGCGATGCCGTCGGCCATGGTGCGGTTGCCTGACGAGAGGACGGCCATGCTGTAGTCGCGGCCGTGTCCGGTGAAGGAGCCGACGCTGTGCACCCGCCACCCCTCGGTCGCGCGCGGCAGCCAGCCGTTCTTGACCTGCGTCGTTGTCGTGGCGGGCGAGCCGGTGGGCACTCCCCACCGCTGATCGGGGACGACGTGCCGCATCAGGCCGAGTGCGTAGTGGCGTGCGGCCGGGCTGAGCACCGGGTTGTCCGTGTCCAGGAGCCGCATCAAGGTGAGCTGGTCTCCGGCCGTGGTCTGGGTGAGGCCCCATGACGTGCCAGGACCCGGAACGGTGTGCCGCAGGTGCGCCAGGGCCAGGAAGCGCTTGATGCCGGCGGGGCCGATCCGGCGCCACAGGGCGGAGGTCGAGTCGTTGTCCGACTTGGTGATCATGGCCGTGGTCTGCCGCACCTCGGTCGGCGTCAGCTTGCGGTGTGCCTCATCGGCCTGCCGCAGCAAGGCGCTGAGCACCGTGACCTTCACCACGCTCGCGGAGTCGAAGTGCGTACCGGACTTGAACTCGCAGTGGGTCCTGGTGCGCCGGTCGTACAGGGCGAGCGCGGAACGGCCGTGCCGGGGCGCGAGGGCACGGGCGATGTCCCGCGACAGCTCGGGCGCAAGACCCGGTGTGCGGGAGGTGCACACGACCCGCGTGTCGCGCACGGTGGCGGTCGAGGTGTCGGCGAGCGCCGGGGTGGCGGTGGCGAGCCCGGTGAGCAGTGTCCCGGCGGCCAGGAAGGCGGCCAGTCCGCGCCGTGCGCAGCGCGCTGTGCGTGATCGGTGCATGAAGGCGTGTGTCCTGTCCGCTGGGTGTCGGAGGCTGCGCTGCGGGTCCGATGGGACCGGCGGGCGCCCGGCCGGCGGTGCGGGCCGGGGTGGATGTCCTCCGTGGTACATGGCGACCATACGGGCGGTCGGTGTGAGTGCTTTGAGGAGATGGGGAGAATTGATGCGCTTTGTCCTATTTGTCGGCGTGTGATGTTCGCCAAACCGGGACAAGTGTGGAGATCTTCGGCATCGGGTTAGGCGGGCCGGGTAGGCGCGCCGTCTTGATCGTCGCCACGGGGGCGGTCGGAGCTGTCGCCGGGGCGGGTGAGGGTTCCGGCGGGCAGGCCGAGTTCGCGTTCCGCGGTGGTGACGGCCATGCCGGTCACCGCGGGCGGGCGGTTGCCGGTTTCGGTGTTGGCGTGGGCGCCGAGCCCGTCGAGCACCACCAGGATCTGAATGGCCGTCACATACGGGTCGCCCGTGCGGAACTCGCCCCGTTCGGCGCCTTCGCGGAGTAGGCCGGCCAGCCGACCGCGCCACGCGGCCTCCTGCTCGCCGACCCCATCCCGCAGGGCGGGCCGGTAGCGGCTGAGGTGCCGGGCGTTGATCCAGAGGCGGCTGATGTCGTCGTACGCCTCTCCCGTCGCATGCGCCAGGAGCCGGGCGAGGTGACCCGTCGGCGTGCCATCGGGCCGATCGGCGGGGAGGAGGGTGTCGAGTTCGGCGCTCGCGGCGCTGCCGAACGCCTCGGCCACGAGATCATCGACCGCGGGGAAGTAGTGGCTGATCAACCCCGGCCGCACGGTGAGCCGTTCGCCGATCCGCCGCAGGGTGACGCACTCAAGACCCTCGGTCAGCGCGACCGATGCTGCCGCGTCGACGATTTCCGCACGGCGGTCGGCCGGCGACTTCCGGATGCGCTTGCGGGGGGCGGATGACGGCATACCGGGATGCTATTGAGCGCGTAACCAGCAAGCAAACCGGTGGGTGCCCCCGTCACCGCCAGGACCGGGGCGGTCAGAGCCCCTTGAAGAAGTGCGAGGTCGCGAGGAGGACCGTGTGCTCGGCGTCGCCGATCACCCCGTCCGCGCGCAGGCGTTCGTACGCGGCGAACACGGTCGCGCTGCTCCGCTCCCAGACGTGGCCGCGGCGGCAGAGCCGGGTGAACCACACGTCCGCCGCCGCGTCGTCCACCACCACGGCACTCCCGCCGGAACCGGTCAGCGCACGGTGGGCCTGCACGGTCGTGGTGTGCCCGCCGATCGAGTACAGCCGTCCGCTGTCGCCGGGGAAGTGGCCGGTGACCGGCGCGCCGTCCAGCACCGCGGCGAGGCGGGGAATCGGTTCCACCAGGTGGAGCCGTGGCACCGACGTCCCCCGCAGGGCGCTCAGCTCGCAAAAGCCCCGGTGGACGCCCCAGGCCAGGTCGCCCCTACAGGTGGGCAGGACGACGTGACGGACCTCGGCGGGCGCCTGACCGGCGATCTCCCAGGAGATGCGCTTGTAGCCCTCGATGCCCACCGGATGGCAGCCGACGAACGGCGTCGCGATGTTCGACACGGCCAACGTGTCCGCCCGCGCGCCCAGTTCGCGTACGCACCCGACGCGTTCCCGGTCCGTGTCGAAGAGCCGGAGGTCCGCACCCAGATCCGTCAGATGCTGCCGGGTCGCCTCCGGAAGCCGGCTGAAGCCCGCGACCGTACAGCGCAGCCCCGCCGCGGCGGCGTAGGCGGCCAGCGCGATCCCCGCGTTGCCCGATGAGCCGATGGCGACCGCGTCGAAACCCGAAGCGGCGGCGTGCGCCACGGCCATCGCGGCGAACCTGTCCTTGTGCGAGCCGGTGGGATTCGCGGCCTCGTTCTTGACGGAGGCGCCCGCCAGCCACGGCAGCCGCAGCAGCGGCGTGCCGCCCTCGCCCAGAGCGGGCGTGTTCCGGTACGGCAGCCGGTCCTCCAGGCCGTCCGCACGCTCGTCGTACACGCAGAACAGGTTGGCGTTGCGCCCGGCCGCGTCACACGCGGGGCAGCCCCGGGGATGATCGTCCACCGGGTACCTCGCAGAACACTGGATGCACTCCAGCGCGCGCAGCGCCGGGGACCGGACGAACTCCGGTGCTGTGTACGTCTCGACGTCCTTCATCGGGCACCTCCGGTACGGCGCGCCCGGTGCACGAGATCCCGCATCAGCGCGGCCACCTCACCGGGCGCGAACTCCATCGCGTTTTCCCCCACACAGACCTCGAAGGAGCAGTGGCCCTCGTACGGGGAGGTCCGCAGTCGCAGGTACAGCTGGACACCGTGCTCCCGGAGGATCTCCTGTGCGGCGTCTTCGGTCGCTTCCGGGGCGGCGGGCACATGGATGTGGAACAACGGCGTCTGCGGCGGGTCGGGAACCACGCGGACCACCCCGTCGGCGCGCAGCGCAGCGGCGACCGCCACCGCGTGGTCCCGGAAGACGGACATCCGGCCCGCCACGGTGTCAAGACCGACCAGGGCGGCAGCGGCGAGCGGCCAGGCGTCGTCGATGGTGCCGCCGAGCCGGTGCCGCCAGAGCGCGGCGTCGTCGATGGTCCTGGCATCGGACGCCAGGATGGCGCCGCGGATGCCCTCCAGGCCCTTGTAGAGCGAGACGTACACGGTGTCGAAGAGCGCCGCGATCCCGGCGTGCGGACGCCCGTAGAACGGCTGCGCCTCCCACAGCCTGGCACCGTCCAGATGGGCCGCCGCGCCCCGCTCCCTGGCCCAGGCCACCTGCGCCACCAGGTCGTCCCAGGACGGCAGTTGGCCGCCGATGTCACGCTGGGGCAGCTCCAGCAGCAGGGCCGCGAGCGGCTCCGTCACGGCGTTGAGATCGGCCGTGGTCAGCAGGTGGTCTCGGTCGCCGACCGGCCGGAATCGCAGCCCGTGCACCGCCGCGTACCCCCGCTCCTCCCAGACCTCCAGGTGGGTCAGCGGATGGGCGGCGAAGGTACGGGTGCCGCGTCGCTCGGCGTGCAGCCGCAGCGCCACCTGCTGTGCCATCGTGCCCGTGGGGAACAGCAGCGCCGCCTCGGTGCCGAGCAGCCGGCACATCCGGCGCTCCAGCTCGGCGACCGGATCATCGGGCAGACCGTCAGCGGGCAGCGCTTCCAGCATCGCGCGCAGCATCCGGTGCGGCGTCCTGCGCAGGGGAGCGTGCAGGGACAGTGAACGGACGATGCCCGCCCGGTTCGGGACGTGCGCCGGGCCGCTTCCGTTCTCCTTCACGCGGTCGCTCCGCCCCGGGGACGCAGCGTCAGCAGGCTTGCCGCTTCCCCTCGCGGGCCCTCAAGGCGGACCGGGTACAGCCGGCCTGCGGCGTGGAACGGGGTCTGGTCGTCGTAGTGGGGCGAGCGCGGATGCCCCGAACTGCCGTGCCGCAGCACGTCCCAGAGCCGCGGCCCGTCCGGCCGCAGCTCGGCGACGAACCGCCAGGGCGCCCCCTCCACCACCGTGCCCGTACGGTCGGGTGTCATCAGGCAGACGGAGTGCCCGCTGCCGCCGGACGGCGTCGTGACACCGCCGAACAAGGAGCCCAGCGCCGGCACCGCCTTCGCCAGCGCGTGCCGGTCGCGGATCCGGTGGGTCAGGTCGTAGCGCCAGCGCTCGGGTTCCGTGCCCTGCTCCTCGGCGATCCAGGCGGCGGCTTCAGTGAGCGCGCGGCGTACGACCACCGGCAGCGGGTCGGGTTCGCCGAGCCCCGCCCTGGCGGCGGCGGTGGTGACGAGATGGTCGACCTGGAGCGTCACGTCGGGCATGGCCGCCGCCAGGTCGGGGCCGAGCCGGTCGCGCACCCACCGGTCCGTCAGCTTCTGGAGGAGGCGGAAGAAGACCAGCGGCGCGGCCAGTTGACCGTGATCGTGGCCGTCCCAGTCCGCCAGCAGCCGGTGGCAGGCCGCCGCGAGCGGTTCGGCCGGGGGATCGTCGGCCAGCGCGGCGAGGAGCGTGGGCAGCAGCTTTGCGGCCCGCCCGTTGGCCACGTCGCCCTGCCACCGGCCGCACGCCTCCGGGGTGATCTCCGGCGCCGTGGTGATCAACTCCTCGATCCGCTCGGCACGGTAGGGGGCGACCCAGTCGGCTCCGACGTCCACCGGGTCGTCGTCGGGCAGCATCTTGTGGTTGGCCGAGACGACGTAACCCCGTTCCGGATCGGCGTCCTCCGGGAGGTCGTCGAAGTCGAGGAAACCGCGCCAGGACGCCGCGACCTGCTCCTTCTCCGCCGGGGCGCGCCCGCTGCCGGGCACCCGCGCCGGGACGTGACCCGCGGTCTTGACGGATACGGTGCCGTCCTGGCAGGCCAGGACCACATTCAGCACCGGCACCCCGAACCCCCGCAGCACCTCGCGGAACTCCCCGGGTCCGCCCGCCCGCCACATCAGCTGGCAGCACGCGACCTCCGCCGACGGCTCGAAACCGCTCCAGAACAGGCCGTACCGGTCCTCGTCGCCTGCCGTCGGCGGATCCATGGCGACGTAACGGTCCCCGCCGGCCGCCCGCACCGGGACGGCGGCGCCGCCGCGGACGGCGACCGTGCTCTCCTCCTGCCAGCTCTCGGCAGGCGAGTGCGGCAGCACGCACAAATCCTGGGTGTCGACAGTGGAGTTGGTGATGCCCCAGGCGAGCTGACGGTTGGCGCCCGCGATCAGGCCCGCGACGCCTGGCACCGTGACGCCGTACCCGAAGGCGCCTTCCCCGTCGCCCCCGTTGAGGTGCAGCCCCATCTGGTACCACAGGCTCGGCTGGGTGAAGGGCACGTGCGGGTCGTTGGCCAGCAGCGGGTGCCCGGATGCCGTACGGCTGCCGGACACCGCCCAGGCGTTCGAGCCGATCGGATGCTCGCCGTCCAGCAGCCCGTCGAGCCACCGCCGGGACTCCCGCGGCAGCGAGCCGATCGCCGGGGGCGGCACGGACGCGGCGCCGGGCCGGGTGCGGGGCCTGCGGCTGCGCACCGTCACGGGCCCGTCCGCCGGATATCTGGGCTCGGTGAACGCGGCACGGTACTCGGGGTGTTCGGCCGCGAGGCGGGACCTGAACACCTCGTTCTTGATGTTCACGGCCAGGTCGAAGCCCAGGTATTTCACGATGAGGATCGAATCCAGCGGAGTCCACCGGACGGGCCGGTAGCGCAGCAGCAGGAACTCCACCGGCAGCCCGCCGCGCCGCCGCATCCGGTCGGCCGCGGCGTTCACCCCGGCGCTGAAGGCGGCGAGCGCGGCCCGGTGCTCCGCCCCGAGCAGTTCTTCGGAGCGGCGCGCGACCCGGGTCAGCGCCAGCTTGCGGGCCCGCACGTCCTCCTGCACGGTCGCGGCCCCGAACACCTCCGACAGCCGGCCGCGGGCCCGGCGGCGCAGCACGTCCATCTGCCACAGCCGGTCCTGGGCCTGGGCGAACCCGGCGGCGAAGTACAGGTCCCTTTCGTTGTCCGCATCGACCCAGGGCACCCCGCGCTCGTCCCGTCGGACCGCGGCGCCCCGCAGCAACCCGGCGAGCCGCAGACTCCCGCGGTCGGCGTGGGCCCAACGGCTGGGCAGCGCCGCCAGGTTGAGGCCGTGCCGCACCAATTCCTCACGCCGGCTCATGCGTCTCCTCCTTGTCCGTGCCACGCGGTGCGGCAGGGACCGGGATCCGCCGCCTGACGAGAAGGTAGATGCCCACGCTGACCAGCGCGAAGGAGCCCACCCCGAGGAACATCGCGGTGCCTCCTGCCCCGGCCAGCAGCAGCCCGCCGGCGGACGGGCCCACGAACCCGCCGAGCTGGGTGAAGGTCTGGGCGCCGAAGTAGCTGCCGCGGCCGTTCTCGGGCGCGATCCGGTCGATGATGGCGAACTCCGACGGGATGATGAACGTCTCGCCCACCGAGAAGACCACCATGGACACCACGAACTGCCAGGGCTCGGCGGAGGCCGCGAAGCCCACCATGCCGCCGAACAGCAGCAGCCCGCCGATGGTGATCGACGTGACGGGTTCCCGCTTGCTCGCGAAACGGGAGGCGAGCATCTGGAAGCCCACCACCGTCACGGCGTTGGTGGTCAGCAGGTAGCCGAGGATCGTCGTCCCGTTGTCGAAGCCGATCGCCAGGTGCTGGGCGAGCAGCGTCGAGATCCGGCCGTGCACCGCCTCCAGGAGCAGCCCCGCCACGATGAAGCACAGCAGCAGACGGTCCGTTGCCACCACCCGCGCGCTGCCCAGCAGACCGCGCGTCACCGCCCCGAAACGCTCGGTGTCCGGCGCCGCCCCGGCCCCGCCCGCCGCCCGCGCACCGCGGTTCAGCAGCAGGCTCAGCCCGAGCAGGGTGAGATAGCAGGCGTACACCGCGGCCGAGACCAGGAACGCCGTCCGCCCTCCGGACAGGCCGGCGAAGCCGCCGATGAGCGGGCCGACGGCGAAGCCGATGTTGAGGGCCAGGTACTGGTGCGAGAACCACTTCACCCGCTTGTGGTCGGGCAGTACGTCGCTGAGCATCGCCTTGCCGACCGGGCTGAACGAGGCCGCGCTCATCGACATCGCCGCGTTGCAGGCGAACACGGCCAGGACGTGATGGCTGAAATAGAAGCCGATGAACGACGCGATGACGCCGAGCAGGGAGAACAGCAGCAGCCGGGCGCGGCCCAGAATGTCGGACAGCGAACCGCCGACGAAGCCCGCGAAGACCGAGAAGAAGACGGACGAGCCGACGATGAAACCCACCGTCGACGGCGCGAGGCCCAACTCCCTGCGGAGGAACACCGCCAGGAACGGAACGGTGAACGAGTTCGCCAGGCTCATGATGCCGGAGCCGACGATCAGCAGCCTCGCGATGAACGGGGGCGAGGCGGTGGAACGTGTCATCGTGGCCGATGTCCCTTCACAGTTGCGTCGGCGTGCTCGTCGGGGCGGCGCCGCGGTCGTACGGAGCGAAGAAGCGCCGCATCAGCCCGGCGAGCGTCTCCGTGTGCGGGTGGCGCAGCATTCCCTCGTGATCGGCGGGAACGCTCCCGCAGGTCAGCCGGCCGGACAGCAGACGCTCCCAGTCCGGCCGGGGATCCGCCCTGCCCTGGCCGTTCGCTTCGGCGGCTTCCACCAGCAGTGTGGGCACACCCGCCCCGCCACCGGTCCGCGGCCAGCGCAATCCGGCCAGGCGCAGGTAGCGGTCGAACGCCTCGTGCAGCGTGCCGCCGAGCAGTTCGACCGCCGGCCCCATGATCTTTTCCGCCTTCCGCAGCACCTCGGCCTCCGGCAGCGTCCGCAGGTCGCGGGCCACCCCCTCGGCGTGCTGCCGGCCGATCTCGGGGAAGGCCGCCGCCAGACTGCCGAGGAAGAACGCCAGCAACTCGCCGCGGGGTGCGGACAGTTCCGCCTGGAGCGCTTCGGGAACGAGCGAGTCCAGCAGTACCAGTGACAGCACCGGGTGACCGTGTTCCGTCAGGGCGGCGGCGACGTGATGCCCCAGGGCCCCGCCGAAGGAGTGGCCCACCAGATGCACAGGACGGCCCGCCGCTTCGGCGGCGATGATCCCCGCACACTCGGCGGCCAGCGCGGGCACCGTCAGGCTTTCGCCGTGCGCCCGCACCAGTTCCTTGGTGGACAGGGCGTGGAAGGACCGCTCGGGGAAGCAGGCGGACAGCTGGGCGTAGGAGGCGCCGAGCCCCAGGATGCCGGGGAACGCGAACACGGGCGGTGCGCCGCCCGGATTCCTGCGCAGCGGGAACAGGGCGTCCGCGGCCCGCCGTGCCGTGCCGGCGGCTGCATCGGACGGCGCGACGAGCGGGGTGCGCGGGTCGCCGCAGACCCGCGCCAGCAGCTCGGCGAACTCCCGGGCCATCCCCGCCACCGTCTCCCGGTCGAACAGGTCCGTGTTGTACCGCCAGCGCAGGTCGAAGTCCTCGCCGTCCTCGGCTACATCGAGCACCAGGTCCGTCTTCGCCTCCTGCTCGGGGAACCGCACGGGCGTCACCGACAGCCCGTCCAGGCCCAGCGGCACCCGCTCGTTGTTCTGCACCACCAGCATCAGCTGGAACAGCGGAGTGTGCTGCGCGGAGCGCCGCGGGTTCAGCCGCCTGACCAACTCCTCGAAGGGCACGTGCTGGTGCTCCAGATCGCGCAGCGTCTGGTCACGCACCTGCGCCAGCAGGTCACCGAACGTCCCGGACGTGCCGACCCGGGTGCGCAGCACCATGGTGTTGACGAACATCCCGATGACGTCGTCGAAGTCGGGCGACGGACGGTTGGCCACCGGCGTGCCGAGCACCACGTCGGGCTCCTTGCCGCGCCGCGCGACGAACAGCGCGAAGGCCGCCTGCAGCAGCATGAACAAGGTGACGTCGGCCGACCGGCACGCCTGGCGCACCGCCGTGGCCGCCGCGCCCTTCACGGGGTGGGTGAGGGTGCTCCCGTGGTGCGTCATCCGCTGCGGACGCGGCCGGTCCATGGGCAGACCGTGCTCGTCCGGCAGGTCCGTCAGACGCCCCTCCCAGTAGTCGATGTCCGGCTCGGAGGACGGACCGCCGAGCCACTCCCGCATGCTGTGCGCGTAGTCGGCGTACGTCGCGGGCAGCGGCGGCAGCGGGTCGCCCCCGGCCTGCGGCTGTTCCTTGAAGTGGGCGTAGAGCAGCCGCAGTTCCCGGCCGAGCACGGCGTTGGACCAGCCGTCGCCGGCCGCGTGATGGATCGTCACCAGCAGCGCGTGCAGCCGCGGCCCGAACGGGATCAGCCGCACCCGCAGCGGCAGGTCGGCTTCGAGGTCGAACGGCCTGGCGGTCTCCTCGTCGGCCAGCCGCCCGACGATCCGCGCCACCTCGTCCGGCGTGCCGCCACCGGCGTCGGCCGGCGGCTCCTCCACCACAGGACGGAACTCACCGGCCGGCCGTGTGACCGCGGTGACCTCGCCGTCCACCAGGCGGAGCACCGTGCGCAGCGGCGTGTGCCGGTCGGCCAGCGCGCCGAAGGCGCGGCACAGCGCCGCCTCGTCCAGGTCGCCTTCCAGCAGCACGGACAGGTGCAGGTTGTACGCCGAGCTGTCCGGCTCCAGACGGGAGAGGAAGTACAGCCGCTGCTGGGCGGAGGTGGCGGGTTGGCGGTCGCCTTCCGGTGCCTTCAGGAGGGGAGGCACCGGTCCGTCGCCGCGGCCCGCAGCGGACCCGTCGCGTACGGCGGCGGCCAGGGCACGCGCGGTGGGATCGCTCAGGAAGTCGCGCAGCGCGACGGTCACCCCGAAGTCGGTGCGGATCCGCGCCAGCAGCCGGATGGCCAGCAGCGAATGCCCGCCCAGGTCGAAGAAGTCGCCCGCCGGGGTGACCTGTTCGGTGCGCAGCAGGTCGGACATGGCCGCGACGATACGGGCCTCCACCGGGTCACGGTCCGCGCCCGCGGGGCAGTCCCCGACGGCGTTTTCCGGTTCGGCCGGGTGGCCCGCCGACGGGTCGGGCAGCGCCCTGCGGTCGAGCTTGCCATTGGCGGTCAGCGGCAGCCGGCCGAGCGGGACGAACACGCCGGGCACCATGTAGTCGGGCAGCACCCGCGCCAGCCGCCGCCGCAGTTCAGCCGCAGGAACTTCCGGGCCGTCCGCGACGACGTAGGCCACCAGCGTCCGGCCGAGTTCCGGCAGGTCGTGGGCCACCACCGCGGCCTCGGTCAGGCAGTCCAGGCCCCGCAGCGCCCCTTCCACCTCGCCCAGTTCGATGCGGAAGCCGCGGATCTTGACCTGGTCGTCCTTGCGGCCGTGGTACTCGAACTCACCGTCGGGGACGATCCGGGCCAGGTCGCCCGACCGGTACCCGCGCCCGCCCGGCAGCTCGACGAACCGTTCCCTGGTCAGCTCGGGCCGCCCCAGGTAGCCGAGCGCCACGCCGGGTCCTGTCACCACGATCTCGCCGATCTCACCGACGGGGACCGGCGCCAGATTCTCGTCAAGGAGCAGGAAGTCCAGGTCGGGCAGGGGGCGGCCGATGAGGGAGACGCCCCGGTCCAGGTCCGGCAGGCGGACCCGGCGGAAGGAGGCGTGGACGGTGGTCTCGGTGATGCCGTACATGTTCACCAGGGCCGGGGTGTCGTCCCCGTACTTGGCGGTCCAGCGCTTGAGGTCGGAGAAGTGCAGGGCCTCGCCGCCGAACACCACCCAGCGCAGCGGCAGCCGGTCGGGGTGCCGGACGTCCTCGGCGATGAGCTGGTTGAAGGCGGTGGGGGTCTGGCTGAGCACCGTCACCCGCTCCTCCCGCAGCAGCACGCGGAAGGCGGCCGGGTCCTGCACCGTGTCCTTGGGAACCACCACCAGCGTCCCGCCGTACAGCAGCGCGCCCCACATCTCCCACACCGACACGTCGAAGGCGAAGGAGTGGGACAGCGACCAGACGTCGTCGGGACCGAACCCGTAGTGCCCCTCGCTGCTGCTGAACAGCCGCAGCACATTGCCGTGGGTGACCTGGACGCCCTTGGGGCGGCCGGTGGTGCCCGAGGTGAAGATGATGTACGCGCGGCTGTCGCGGTCCGCGGCCGGCCCGCCGGTGCTGCCCTCGACGGGCGCCGGGGCCGGCTCGTCCACGTACAGCACCGGCTGGTCGGCGGGCAGCGCAGCCGCCAGGTCGCGGGAGGTGAGGACCACGGCGGGCGCCGCGTCCTGAAGGATCAGCCCGAGCCTGGCGGGCGGGGTCGAGGGGTCGAGCGGCACATAGCAGCAGCCGGTCCGCAGTACGGCGAGTGCGGCGGCCACCATGTCGGCCGACCGTTCCAGCAGGATGCCCACCGGTCTGGCAGGGCCCCCGCTGCGGGGAGCCAGCGCGGCGGCGAGCGCGGCGGCCCGCTCGTCGAGCTGCCGGTAGGTCAGCGACTGCGCGCCGCAGCGCACGGCCACCCGGTCGCCGTACGCCCGCACGGCCGCGGCGAAGGCTTCGGTCAGCGATCCGGCGTCCTTCACCCCGGACGGGGCCGGCGCGGCGGCGGTCGCGGTGCCGCCCCGCCCGGCGCGCAGCGCGACGCGCCGGCGCAGCTGTTCCACACGGTCCTTGTTCATCGATGTGTTCCTTCCGCCCTCGTCACGGGCACCTGGTCCGTCAGAGTGCGAGCAGCAGGGCGCACAGCAGGCCGCCGTCGTCCACCCGCCGGAGGAACTCCTCCCAGTGGGGCGATTCGGCCACCTGCACGGCGTCGGCCGAGTCGCCGAAGTCGAGCAGCCCGCCGCTGACGTCCTGCCAGATACGCCGCAGCGCCTCCTGGTCGGCGGTGTCGATCAGCGCGATGCGGTGCGGTTCGCGGTCCGGCGTGGCCAGGAAACCCGCCAGCATCGCCCCGACCGCCCGCAGCAGCCGCCCGGCGCTCTCCTCGGTGAAGAGCGTGGTGTCGTACTGGAGCGTCAGCCCCGGCGCGCCGTCCGCCACGAACCGGAACGACAGGTCGAACTGGCTGGTGGCCGACGGCACTTGCTCCAGAGCGCCGACCAGACCCGGTATCCCGTCCAGGCGCAGCGGATAGTTGTCCACCGTCACCAGCACCTGGACCAGCGGCGAGGTGCCGGGACGCCGTTCGGCCCCCGTCACCCGGACGATCTCCTGGAACGGCAGATGCTGGTGCTCCAGCGCCTCCAGCGCGCTCGCCGTCACCGTCTCCAGCAGCCGCGTGGTGCTCAAGCCCGGCTCGACGTGGTAGCGGAACGGCAGGGTGTTGGCGAAGAAGCCGATCAGGTTCTCGGTCTCCGGCAGGGCACGCCCGGCCACCGCCGCGCCCAGCACCAGGTCGGACTGCTGGGCGAACCGCGACATGACCGCCGCGACCGCCGCGTGGAAGACCATGAACGGCGTGCTGTCGTGGGCGCGGGCCAGCGCCCGGATCCCCTCCGCCGTGGCACGATCCCAGACCGTGGTCAGCTGCCCGGCCGCACGGGAGCGGTCCTCGGTGCGTTCGCTGTCGGTGGCCAGTGCGAGGGTGTCGGGGCAGCCGTCCAGGTACGCGCGCCAGAACGCCCGCTCCTGGCCGGCCTGTGCGGCCAGGAAGTCCCGCTGCCACACCGCGAAGTCCCCGTACTGCGCCGGAAGTTCGGGCAGTTGAGGCTGCCGTCCCTCGGCGGCGGCCAGATACGCCTCGGTGATCTCCCGGACCGCCACGTCCGTTGACCAGCCGTCGGAGACGGTGTGATGGCTGCTCCACCGCAGGATGTGCTCGGTGGGGGAGAAGCGGTACAGGCGCGCGACGACCAGCGGCCCGCGGGCCAGGTCGAAGCGGTGCGCCAGCGCCTGCTCCCGCACATGCGCCACCATCGCATCGGGCGCGTCGAGCCCGAGCCCGACGGCGTCCTCGGTCTCAAGCCGCACCCGCGCCTCCGGATCCGCCGCCTGGTACGGGACGCCGTCCCTGGCGCCGAACCGGATGGACAGGATCTCGTGGCGGTCGGCCAGCAACTCCACGGCGCCGCGCAGCGCTTCGGCGTCCAGCGGGCCCGACAGGCGCAGCAGTGACGTGTTGTCGTAGGCACGGTCGTCGGGATCGACCTGGTTCAGGAACCACAGGCTCGACTGGCCCGCGGTGAGCGGGAAGGTGTCCGTCCCCGCGGCGCGCGGCGGGATCCGCAGGCCACCGGCGTCCGCGGACGAGCGGCCGGACGTCACCTCGTCGAGCCGGGCCGCCAGGGCGCGCGGCGTCGGGTTCTCGAACAGCAGGCGCAGCGGCAGGTCCTGCCCCAGACGGTCCCTGAGCCGCGCCATGACCTGGGTCGCGTGCAGCGAGTGGCCGCCCACGTCCAGGAAGTGGGTGCCAGGGGACGGCCTGCGGTCGAGGCCGAGCACCGCGGTCCATACGTCGATGACGGTGTTCTCGGTGGCGGTCGCGGGTCCGCCGTCCTGCTCGTCACCTGCGGCGACGGCCGTCAGGTCCCAGCGGGCGAGCGCCGCGGTGTCCACCTTGCCGTGCGGGGTGCGCGGCAGCCCGTCGAGCGGGACCAGGTAGTCGGGGACGGCGTACCGGGGCAGCGTCTCGGCGAGCCGGTCGCGCAGCGCGGCGGCCGTGACGCCGATCCGGCGGACCTCCGCCGCAGGCGGTGCGGCCTCGTCCGGCGCCCGGTTCTCGGCCGCCTTCGGCACGAAGAAGCCGACGAGCTGCGCGCCTTCGCCGCCGTCGCGGACGACCACGGCGCTCTCCTGGAGGTCGCCGACACCGGCGAGGGCACGCTCGACCTCGCCCAGTTCGATGCGGTGCCCGCGGATCTTCAGCTGACTGTCGATACGGCCGATGAACTCGAAGGTGCCGTCCGCGAGTTGACGCCCCCAGTCGCCCGTGCGGTACGCGAGGGCCGACGGGGCACCGGCGAACGGGTCGGGGACGAACGCCGCCGCCGTACGCTCCTCGTCGTTGACGTAGCCGGCCCCCACGCACAGCCCGCCGACGTACAGCTCGCCCGGGGTACCGAGGGGCACCGGCTGCCGGTCCGCGTCGAGCACGTACACCTTGGCGTTGCGGATCGGGCGGCCCACCGGCACCGACGCCGCCCGCTCGTCCGCCTCGCCGACCAGTTCGTGGTGGGTGCAGTCGTCGGACACCTCGGTGGCGCCCCACATGTTCAGCAGCCGCACCTGCGGCAGCTGCCGCCGGAAGGCGTTGGCACAGCGCGGCGTCAGCGTCTCGCCGCTGGAGACCACCCAGCGCAGCGCGAAAGGACCGAACGCCTGCGCCCCGTGGTAGGCCAGCTCGGAGCTGAAGACGCTGAGGACGGACGGCGAGACCTCAAGGACCGTGATGCCGTCGTCGGCCACCGCCCGCAGCAGGCGGGGCGGGTCCTGGCTGAGTTCATCGGGGTAGATCACGGTGGTGGCCCCGACCACCAGCGGGCCGAGCAGCTGCCACACCGAGATGTCGAAGGTGCTCGCCGCGTCCTGGGACAGCAGATCACCCGGGCCCATCTCCAGGTCGCCGAGCTTGGCCTCCAGGTGGTTGAGCATCCCGTCGTGCCGCAGCAGCGCACCCTTGGGCTCGCCCGTCGAACCCGACGTGAAGATCACGTAGGCGGCGTCCCGTCCCGTGGGCGCGGGGCCGGTGTACGGCGGGTGCCCCGCGGACTCGCCCAGCGCCCGCGCCAGGTCGAGCACCGCAATCCCGTCGCCCGCGGCTTCGGTGACGGCGGCCCGGAACGCGGTATCGCACAGCACCGTACGGGCGCCGCTGGTCCGCAGCATGCCGGCCACCCGGCGGACCGGACCGCCGGGCAGCGGCAGGTACACGGCGCCGGTGCGCAGCACGGCGAGCACGGCGGTCAGATGGTCGAGCCCGCGGGCGGCGCCCAGCGCCACCACCTCGCCAGGCCGCACCCCCTGCTCGTGCAGCCACGCCGCCAACGCGCCCGCGCGGTCGGCGAGTTCGCGGTAGGTGAGCGCGTCGTCCCCGCACCGGGCGGCGGTCCCGTTCGCGTACCGGTCTACCGCCTCGTCGAAGCGGGTGAAGAAGCCCGGCGCCGATAGCGGCACCGGCGGCTGCCCGGCCCCGTCCAGCAGCTCCTGCCACCGGTCATCGCCCAGCAGCTCGCGCTGCGTGGGCAGTGCGTGCGGGTGCGCCGCCACATGGGCCAGCGCATTGCGGTACATCAGGCCGATGGTGCGCAGCTGATCCTCGGTGACCCGCTGGACGTTGGCTTCCAGGTCCAGCGTCAGCAGCTTGCTGAAGGGGTCCTTGTTGAACTCGGTGCGCAGCGTGAAGTGCGTCTGGATGTACGCCTTGGCGTCCAGCACCTGGAACCCGGTCGCGTCCGCCAGCCGCTCGTAGCTGTGGAAGTGCGTGTAGTTGAAGCTGACGTCGGTCAGCTCACGGGCCCCGGCGAGCCTGATCAGCTCGGCGTAGGGGTACCGGCGCACCGGCAGCAGGGCGTTCTCCTTGTCGAAGGCGGCCCTGATCAGGTCGTGCCAGACGACGCCGCGGGTGGGCAGCAGGTAGGGCACCACGTTCAGGTGCACCCCCAGCACATCGGTGCCGCCCTCGCCCTCGAACCGGCCGTTGGACTCCACGCCGAGCAGCACCCGGTCGCGCGCGGTGAGCGCGGCCAGCACCCGGGCGTGCACGGCCAGCAGGACGTGCTTGAGCGAGACGCTGTGCTCGCGCGCCAGGTCGTCCAGCGCGTCCGACAGGTCGGGGTCGATGTCCACGGCCAGGAAGCCCATGGTCCCCTGGTGCACGTCGGACGGGCCGTCGGCCCCGCGCGGCAGCAGCGTCGGCTCGGCGTCGGCCAGCTCCTTGGCCCAGAAGTCCGTCACCGTGCCGTCGTCGAGCGCCTGCTGCTCCAGGGCGATGTAGTCGGCGTAGCGGCGCACCGCCCGCGGGGCGGCGGGCAGCTGCGGGTCGTCGCGGAGCGCCCAGTAGTCGGCGAGGATCTCGGTGATCAGCGACGACTCGCTCCAGCCGTCGAGCAGCGCGTCGTGGAAGCTCATCGAGAACAGGAACTCGTCGTCGCCCAGCAGGTGCACGGCGAAGCGGATCAGCGGGGGCTCGGCCCAGTCGTACGGGATGAGCCGCTCGCGCTGCTGCCACTGCGCCAGCTGCGCCTCCTGGTCCTGCGGCGCCTGCCCGCGCAGGTCCTCCACCGCGACGCGCAGGGTGGCCGAGCGGTGCACCAACTGGAGCGGCCGGGAGTAGCCGGAGAAGTGGAACGAGGTCCGCAGCACGTCATGGCGATCCACGGCACGCGCCACTGCCCGTCGCATCGCCTCGTCGTCGTACGCCGTCCCACGGAGCCGGAACATGAAGATGTCGCAGTACATGTTCACCTCGCTCTCGTAGGCGCTGTGGAAGAGCAGGCCGGCCTGGAGCGTCCCCACCGGGTAGGCGTCCTCGATGCCGTCCGCGGGCAGCGCCCTGCGGTCCGCCGCGTCGAGCAGAGCGAACGGCTCGGCGGGCGGCTGCTGTTCGGACTCCGATACCCACTCGGCGACGGCGGCCAGCGCCCGCGGCGTCTGGAGGGCGTAGATGTCGCCGAGTTCCAGGGAAATCCCGCGCTTGAGCGCCTGGGAGCGCAGCTTCAGCGCCAGGATCGAGTCGCCGCCCACACTGAAGAAGGAGTCGTCATCCGTCATCCCGGCCACGCCCAGGACATCGGCGAACACCTCGCGGATGGCGCCCGTCCCGGCATCGGACGCACCCGCGGGGGCGGCCTTGGGGGCCGACTCCCGCAGGGAGTTGGCGGCGGTGGGCGCGGGCAGCCGGTCCTGGTCGACCTTGCCGTTGTGGTTGACGGCGAGCGCGTCGACGGGCACCACGAACGCGGGAATCATGTACGGCGGCAGGCGCCTGCGCAGCCGCGCGAACAGGTCGTCGGCGTCGAGCCCGCCGTCGCCCACCACGTACGCCACGATCCGGGGGACGTCGCTCCCCGGCCTGCGGGCGCGGGCCTTGCCCCGTACGAGGTCCCGCACGTCCGTGATCCGCGGCGACAGCTCGGGCTCCTTGACCACGGGACCGGCCGGCGGCGTCTGCGGCCTGGTCACCACCACGGCGGCTTGGCGGACGGCCGGGACGTCGTTGAGCGCCGCCTGGATCTCGCCGAGTTCGATGCGGAACCCGCGGATCTTGACCTGGTCGTCCTTGCGCCCCTCGTAGGCGAACTCCCCTTCCGGTGTGAGCCGGGCCAGGTCACCGGAGCGGTAGCCACGGCCGCCGCCCGGCAGGTCGACGAACCGCTCGCGGGTGAGGTCGGGGCGGCCCAGATAGCCGGACGCCACGCCGGGCCCGGTCACCAGGATCTCGCCGGTCTCGCCGTCCGGCACCGGCGCGAGCGCGTCATCGACCAGGACGAAGTCCAGGTCGGGCAGCGGACGGCCGATCAGCGAGCGGCCGTCCTTGAGGTCGGCGCCGCGCACCCTGCGGTGGGAGGCGTGCACAGTGGTCTCGGTGATGCCGTACATGTTGACCAGCGCCGGTCCCGCATCGCCGTACTTGGCCACCCAGCGGCTCAGGTCGGAGAAGTGCAGCGCCTCCCCGCCGAAGACCACCCAGCGCAGCGGCAGCCGGTCCTGGTGCCCGGTGTCTTCGGCGATGAGCTGTTTGAAGGCCGTCGGGGTCTGGTTGAGCACCGTCACCCGCGCCTCGTCCAGCAGCCTGCGGAACGCCTGCGGATCCTGGGCGGTCTGCCGGGGCACCACCACCACGCAGCCCCCGTACAGCAGCGCGCCCCACATCTCCCACACGGAGAAGTCGAACGCGAACGAATGGAACAGCGTCCACACGTCGTCGGGCCCGAAGCCGTAAAGGGACTCGGTGCTGGTGAACAGGCGCAGCACATTGCCGTGCGAGACCTCAACTCCCTTGGGGCGCCCGGTGGTTCCCGAGGTGAAGATGACGTACGCGCGGGTGTCGCGGCCCACGGCCACCGGAGCCCCCGCCGCGGGCGCGGGCAGCGGATCGTCCACGCACACCGCAGGCACCCCGTCCGGCAGCAGACCCGCCAGGTCACGGGAGGTGATGACCACCGAGGGCGCCGCGTCCTGAAGGATCAGCTCCAGGCGCGCCGCGGGGCTCGACGGGTCGAGCGGCACGTACGAGGAACCGGTCCGCAGCGCGGCCAGGGCGGCGGCCACCATGTCGGCCGACCGCTCCAGCAGGATGCCGACCGGGCGTTCGGGATCCCCGGCCCGGTCCTTCACGGCGGCGGCCAGGGACCTGGCCCGCTCGTCGAGTTCCCGGTACGTCAGCGACAGGTCGCCGCAGCGCACCGCGGTGCGCCGGCCGTGTGCCCGCACCACGGCGTCGAACGCCTCGGTCAGGCTGTCCACGTCCGCCAGAGGCGAGGTCGGCACGGTGTTCTCCTTCATGTCAGCCTCCAGCGATTTCGGTACCGCGGGGTGGGGCGGCGGGGCCGGTGAACTCGGCCAGGGCGGCCTGGAACGCGTCGCGCACCCGGTGTGCGGTCTCCGCGGGGACCAAGTGCTCCTGGTGCTCCAGGCGGAACACCAGACGGTCGCCGTGCCGGGCGCCGTACAGGCTCACCGCGAAGGCCGCATCGCGCGGCGGAATGTCGACGGCGCCCACCTGGACGTCGCCCAGCGTCTGCCGGCACCCGCTCCACGGAATCGCGAACCCGTCGTCCAGCAGCCCGTCCGCGGACTGCTGGAAGGTCAACGTCGCCTGGAACAGCGGGTTCTGGCCGTGCCGTGGCGGCTCCAGCGCCTTGACGAGCCGGGAGAAGGGCACGTCCGCGAGCTCCATGGAACGCCGCAGCTCCTGCCAGGTGCGGGCCCGCAGCTCACCGGCCGCGTCACCGGAACGGAAGTCGCCCAGCAGCGGCACCATGTTGACCAGATAGCCGACCGTGCCGGAGAACCGCCAGTCGGAACGGTTGTGGTACGGCGTCGCGATGACGATCCGCTCCTGGCCGGTGACCCGGTGCAGCGCACGCAGATAGGCGGCGGCGAGCACGGCGAACGGGGTCTGCCCCTGAGCCCTGGCGTCCTCGTACACCCGGCGGGTGAGGCCCGCGTCCACCGCGAAGTCCACCACCCCCGCCGGAGTGCGGCGGCGCGGCGCCGGCCGGTCCGAAGGGAACAGCAGATGACCGCGGAACGGCCGCCACTTCTCCGCCGCTTCGGCGACCCGGCCCCTGGCGTCCGGGGTGTCCAGCGCACGGGCCTGGTGCCTGGCCCAGTCCACCGCGCCGCGGGTGGCACCCGCGGCGTCCTGCCCCGGTCCGTGCAACGGGGTGTCAAGGAGCGAGGACAGCAGTTCGGCCAGGACGATCCGCAGTGACCAGTAGTCGACCACCGCATGATGGGCCGTCAGCAGCAGCACGGTGCTGCCGGGCGCACACACCGCCGCGGCACGCACCAGCGGACCGCCGGTGAGGTCGAACCGCCGGTGCGCCACGTCCGCCAGCAGCCGCCGCGCCGCGCCGTCGTCGTCGGCGCCGGTCTCCCAGTGACTGAAGTCCAGGCGCAGGGCGCCCGGTTCGTGCAGCACCTGTGTGCCGGTTCCCGGTTCGCCCAGGGTGGTCCGCAGCGCCGGATGGCGGGCCATGACGGCGCCGACCGCGGCACGGATCCGCTCCGGATCGAGCCGGCAGCCGATGCGCAGGGCGACCGGCAGGTTCTGGGCCGTGTCGTCGGGCAGCAGCTCATGACGGAACTGGAACTGGACCTGCCCCTCGGTCGCCGGATACGGCCGGTCCGGGTCGGCCGGGGGCACCTCGCCCTCGCCGTCCGCCGCCCCGGTCCCGGCGGGCGCCCCGGTGGCCAGCGCCTGCGCGACGTCGTCGAGCGACCGGTCACCGAAGAACAGCTCGGCACCCACCCGCCGCCCCGCATGCCGCTCGATGCCGGTACGCAGCGCCACCAGCTTGAGCGAGTCGAGCCCCAGCGCCGCCAGCGGCTGCGCGAAGTCGTCCGGCGTCGGCGCGGCACCCACGTGCGGCGCGACCAGTTGGGCCAGGGCCGCCCGCACCACCTGCGGATCCGACGCGGCCAGGGCCCGTACGTCCACCGCACCGGCCTCCGGGCCTGGCTGCTCCGCCGTCGCCTCGCCGACCCGGCGCAGCCGTCCTTCGATGAAGCGCTGCCGTGTCTCGGACCTGCGGATCTTCCCGCTGGACGTCTTGGGAACCGAACCGGGGAAGACGAACACCACCTCGGCAAGATCGAGACCGCATTCGGTACCCACCCGGCGGCGCACCGCAGCCGCCAGCTCCCGCACCGCCCCGGCGTCGGCCCGCAGCCGGGACAGCGCGGCCCGCGCCGCCTCCAGCACCAGCACCACCCGGGGCTCCGCCAGATCAGGCTGGAACGCCGCCGCGCAGCCGCGCCGCAGATCGCCGGAGACGGCGGAGGCGACGTTCTCGATGTCGTGCGGATAGAAATTGCGCCCGGCGACGATGATCAAGTCTTTGCGCCGGCCCACCGGATACAGCTGGCCTTCGCGGAGCGCACCGAGGTCGCCGGTGCGCAGGAAAGTACCCTCCTGCCCGGCCACCCGGGCACGGAAAGTGTCTTCGGAGACCTCAGGACGCCCCCAGTAGCCGCCCGCCACACTGGCGCCGCGCACGCAGATCTCGCCGACCTCCCCGTCCGCCAGAGCGCGTCCGTCGTCCGAGCGGATCACGATGCCGGTGCGCGCGGCGGCCTTGCCGCAGGACACGACGGTGACGACGTCCTCGTCCCGCCCCGCCACCGCGTGATCGAGACGCCCGCGCTCCACCGTGCGGCGGCTCACCTGAAGGCTGCGGTAGCCGGTCATCGGCTCGGCGCCGGAGACGAACAGCGTGGCCTCGGCCAGCCCGTAGCACGGGTACACCGCCCGCTCGTCGAACCCGTGCCGGCCGTACAGCGCGGCGAAGCTCTCCAGCGTCGCCGGGATGATCGGCTCCGCCCCGTTGAACGCGATCCGCCAGGAGGCGAGATCGACACCGGCCAGCCGGTCCGCGTCGTACCGGTCGGCCAGCAGCTGGTAGGCGAAGTTGGGCCCGCCGGAACAGGTCGCCCCGTACCGGGAGATGGCCTCCGGCCAGATCAGCGGATCGTGGATGAACGCGAAGGTGTCCAGCAGCACGGCCTTGATGCCGAGGTACAGCGGCAGCAGCGCGGCGCCGATCAGCCCCATGTCGTGATAGAGCGGCAGCCAGCTGAGGATGACGTCGTCGGGACGGATCCCGAACCCCTCGGCGATGGCCCGCTCGTTCTCGACGAGATTGCCGTGCCCGACCATCACGCCCTTGGGCTGCCCGGTCGACCCCGATGTGTACTGGAGGAAGGCCAGCTCCCCGCCGTCGAGCGCGACGGTACGGTACGGGCCGGGCCCGGCTTCCCTGACCGACTCGACGCTGTGCAGCTCCAGTTGGTGCGTCCCGGCGAACCGCGGGATGTCCTGAAGGTGTTCCAGCAGCCCGGCGCTGGTGAGCGCGTGGGACGGCCGGCAGTCGCGGACCACCGCCTCGATCCGGTCGAGCTTCGCCCCGGGGCGCGGCGGGTACAGCGGCACCGCCGCCACCCCCGCGTACAGGCAGCCGAGGAACGCGGTCAGGTAGTCGAGGCCCGGCGGCAGCAGGAGCAGCACCCGGTCGCCCCGCTGTGCGGTCGACTGGAGGAACGCCGCGACGCCGAGCGCTGACTGCTCCAACTCCCGGTAACTGACGCGGTGTTCACCGTCCTGGGACGCGAAGACGTACGCGACGTCGTCGGGCCGCTGCGCCGCCCAGTGGGAGAGCGCGGCGGGAAGGGAGGGGAACGGTGTGTTCGGCTGCTCAGACACGGTTCCCGGCTCCTGCCTCGGTCGAGAGGGGACCGGCCGGCTCGGCCAGTACGCGTGCGACGACGTCGACCGCGTCGGCCACGTCCTGTTCGCTCAGCCCGCGGTGGGTGACGGCCCGCAGCCGCCCGTGCCCCAGCTCGGCAACGGCAAGACCGTGCCGGCCTGCTGCCTGCGCGAAGGTCTGCACGGTGAACCGGTCGTCGATGACCCGGAACATGACGATGTTGGTCCGGGTGGCGGCCGGGACGACCTCGATGCCCGGGATCTTCGCCAGACCGTCGGCCAGGCGTCCGGCGTTGCGGTGGTCCTCGGCAAGCCGCCCGGCATTCTCGATGGCCAGGATTCCGGCCGCGGCGACCACCCCGGTCTGCCGCATGCCGCCGCCGAGCATCTTCCTGATCCGGTGCACCTTGGTGATGAAGGGCCTGGTGCCCACCACCATGGAACCGATGGGCGCCGACAGCCCCTTGGAGAGGCAGAACTGGACGGAGTCCGCGTGCCGGGCGATGTCCGCGACCGGAACGCCGGCGGCCACGGCGGCGTTGAAGATCCGCGCACCGTCCATGTGGACCGGAGTGTCCCGTTCCCGGGCGAACTGCCGCACCTCGCGCAGGTAATCCAGCGGCAGGACGGCGCCGCCGCACCGGTTATGGGTGTTCTCCAGGCAGATCAGGCCGGGCAGCGCGAACTGCGGGTCGTCAGGATCGTCCGGGTACCCCTTGGCGAGATCGTCCAGGAGCAGCCGCCCGTCCGGCTGCGTGGGAACCGGCTCGCAGACGACGCCGCCGCACACCGAGGCACCACCGGCCTCGTAGATGTAGATGTCGCTCTCGTCGCCCACCAACGCCTTCGCGCCACGCGGCACATGCGCCATGATCGACGCCAGATTCGCCATGGTGCCGCTCGGCATGAAGCACCCGGCCTCCTTGCCGAGCGTGGCGGCGGCCAGCTCCTCCAGCCGGTTCGTCGTCGGGTCCTCACCGTAGACGTCGTCCCCGAGGGGCGCTTCGCCCATGGCCCGGCGCATCTCCCGGGTCGGCAGGGTGAACGTGTCGCTGCGCAGTTCGATCACTGTGCGTGCCCCTCTCGTGCGTCGTCGCCCTCCAGGACGACGGCGGTCCGGCCGACGGCGTCGGCCAGGATCTTGGTGACCTGTTCGTAGGTGTCGGCGTGGGCGATGACATAGCCCAGACGGTCATAGGCGTTGCGGGGCGCACGCACCTGTGCCCCCTGCCCGGCGGTGACCACCACCCGGTCCACCCCCGGGGTGTCCTGCGCACGGTCGGCCCCGGCCAGTTCGGCGAGGCTCCCCTCGCGGTCCGCCAGCAGGAACTGGATGCCTGCCTGCCGGGCGGGCGCACGCACCGGCTCCGGCGGCAGCCCCGCGGCGACCCGCACCTGCTGGTCGAGCAACTGCGTGCCGGTGGCCAGTTGGACCAGTTCCGGGATCATCCCGCCGGCCAGCCGCGGATTGATCTCGATGATCATCGGTCCTTCCGCGGTGAGACGCACCTCGGTATGGGTGGCGCCGAGCGTGATGCCCGTGGCGAGCACGGCGCGACGCACGGCGTCCTCCAGGGCAGCCGCCTCTCCCGGCGTCAGCGCGGCGGGGAAGACGTGCCGGTACTCCACGAAGTGCGGCAGCCCCGTCACGCTCTTCTCCGTGATCCCCACGCAGCGCGCCTCGCCCTCCCAGCTGAACATCTCGACGCTGAACTCGGGAGCGTCGACGTACTCCTCGATCAGGACGGCGCCCGCGGTGGGCAGCCCGCGGACGTTGAAACGGATGCCGAGGATCTTTTGCGCCTGCGCGACGGCCTCCTCCTCGGTCCTGCACAGCAGCACGTTGTTCGACCCGGAGTCATCGGCGGGCTTCACCACACAGGGCAGCCCCACCGCGGCCACCGCCGCGGGCACCGCCGCGACATCGGTGAGCGTGGCGAACCCGGGCTGCGCCACACCGTGCTCCCGCAGCCGCTCGCGCAGCAGCGCCTTGTTACGGCACACGGCCACCGCTTCGGCGGGATTGCCCGGCATCCCCAGCCAGGCGGCCAGCTCCGCGACGGCGGGCACGTAGAAGTCACTGGTGGTCGTGACACCCGCCAGATCCTCGCGCCGGAACCGCTCCTGGATCGTCCGGCGCGATTCCGCCGGGGAGTTGGTGTCGCAGACGATCACCTCGCAGCCGGCCTCGTCCAGCCCCGCGTAGCGCTCCGGGGCGCTGGTCAGCAGCACGGGCTCGAAGCCGAGACGCCGCGCGACGGACAGCGCCAGCATGCCGGTGCCGGTGGTGTTGGACTCCACGAACAGCAAGTGGCGCGGCTCGTCCGGCAGTTCACGCAGGGACGCGGTGGACCAGCTGTGGACGACCTGCCCCAACGGGACGGTCACCGGGGCACTGCGGGACTCCAGCCGGGACAGTTCCTTCTCGGCCCAGAAGTCCTCGCTGTGCACGGTCCCGACGTAGCGGTCACCCCGGTCCGGCAGGATGCCGACGACGCGGGTGCCCGGCTCCGCGTGCGCCGCCAGATGCGTCAGCACCCGGTACACCGACCCCGAGGTGTTGCCCGCGAACACCTGCTGCTCCCTCGCGAGGGCATGGGCGGACTCGAACGCCTCACGGTCGTTGAGCCAGTGCACCTCGTCGATGACCCGCCGGTTCAGGTTCTTCGGCAACAGGCTGTTGCCCAGCCCGCTCTGCAGCCGGCCTGGGACGTCCGGCTGCCCGAACAGCACACTGCCGACCGAGTCGACGCCCACCACGCGCAGTTCGGGCAGCGTCTGCCGCAGCGCGGTGGCCGTTCCGCACAGCGATCCGCCGCTGCCGACCGAGCCGACCAGCACGTCCACCGGACCGAGATCCGCCAGGATCTCTTCGGCCAACAGCCGGTACGCGCCGGGGTTGTCGGGATTGCTGTATTGCTGGGGCCAGAACGCGCCAGGCAGACCGGCCATCAGCCGCTCCAGCTCCTCCAGCCTGGCACTCTGCCAGCCGTGACTGGTCATCGCCCGCACGACGTGCACCTCACACCCCAGCGCACGCAGCTTCGCCAGGGTCAGGGCATCGATCCGGGGATCGGTGACGATGTGCACCGGGTGACCGAGCGCCGTCCCGACCAGCGCCACACCGAGCGCCATGGTGCCGGACGAACTCTCCACGATGGGCGCGCCCTCGCGCAGCGCCCCCGTGCGCCTGGCCTCCAGGAGCATGTTCCTGGCGACCCGGTCCTTCATCGCGAACGGATTCTGTAACTCCAGCTTGGCGTAGATCTCGACGCCGGGCGCTGCGGTACGCAAACGCACCAGCGGCGTATGGCCAATGGCATCGACCAGGCTGCCGAACAGCATGTCATATCCCCCGCGAATTGTTGGATACGGTCACTTCTTCATCGGCGTCGTAGCTGTGCGGACCCATGGAGCGGTAGAGCGAGACGACCCCGGGAAGCGCCTCACAGGACTTCCGGGCATGAGACAGGCGGTCCGCATGGTCACTGATGTCGTCGCGCAGCAGAATTCCGAGATTCGTGCCGCTGTGCGCCAGCACGAGACCGAGTCCTTCGACCTCGTGACAGATGCGCAGGATGTCGTCGAAGTACGCACGCGCCATGATCTTCGAATTCATGTGTGCGCTATGGGTGGAAATCTCGCCCACCGTTTCGAGATCGCCGCACGAGACCGCCTCACGCAGTCGGTCGAGCAGCTTGCTGTACTTCTTCCGGTCCGCCGCATCGAAGGGTTTGGGGGACCGGTTGAAAAGGACCGTGTCCACCATCCCCCCGATGTCATGGGCGACGATCGTCAACGGGGGCAGAAAGCCCAGCCGTTCCTTCAGCTGGACCTCCCGGTGGTAGAAGGCCACGATGCCCCGGTACATGACGCCGTCCGACGGCTCCACTTCCCTGAGCAGCGCTTCGATCTCGCTCTCCGTGAAGCGCAGCCCGAGGCAGTCGCCCACCGCGTGGGCGGTGGCCACCAGATCGGCGGACGAGCTGGCCAGCCCCTTTCCCTCCGGGAGCGTGCTGGTCAGCGTGAGGACGCCGCCGCTGTCGATCCGCCGGCTCCGCAGGATGCGCTGCGCCAGAGCCTGCGACTTCCTCTTGTGCACGGGGCTGACCTTCACCTCGCCTGCGCCCTCGGTCAGCCGGAATTCGGCGGTGGAGGACAGGGATATCGGCAACGTGACCAGAAAGTCGCGGCCGTTCCCTTCGAGCACCCCCTGCAACAACTCGCCGAACGTACCGTGAGCGGCACCCGCCCCGACCGCTTCCCCGGAAACGGAAACGTGACGATCCGTTCCCACGGAAAGGGGACCGGTACGACGCGTTCCCACGTCTCCCGCACCTCCCGCGCTCACCGGGTCACGCCTGGCGCGTCCGCAGGAGCGGATTCCGGCACGGCGCCGTCGATACCGAGCAGCCGGTCGGTCTCCGCGAGAGCGACGTCAGTCCTTTCCCCGCACGCGGCCCATTCCTCTTCCAGCGCCTCGAAACGGGCGGACTGGGTGTCCAGGAGAGCGCGGACCGCGTCCGGGTGTGCGGATCCCGGAGAGTTCTTCCGGAGAAGTCCGCGGCGGACGTCGAAGGCTTCCGCCAGGAGATGTTCCGGCCTGGAGAGGGTGAAGCCGCTTTTCAGGGCGACTTCCGACAGCAGGCCCGGATCGGCCTGCCGGGGCAGCAGTTCGCGTCCCACCGCTGCGGTGATGTACTGACCCGCGATGACCTGCGCCTTGCGCCACGGCACCCCCTCTTCAAGGGTGAGCAGATTGGCGAGGGAGAACCCGCCCAGATACTCGCGCTCGCACACCGCCAGCATGCGCGGTTCCCGGAATCGGAGATTGTCGAGAACCGTGGTGAACAGATTCAGCGTGGAGCACAGCGTGTCGAACGACTCCAGTACGTGGGAGCCGGCCTCCTTGGAGACCTCGACCGAGTTCGAGTACGGCGTGTTGCGCTGCCCGAGCAACACGTCCAGGTGCAGTGAGGTGAGGTGCGCGGTCTTTCCGCGGATGCGCTCCAGGATCGGATAGTTCTTCTTCTGCGGCATGGCGGACGATATGCCGGAGAGTTCGTCCGGAAGCTCGATCAGCCCGTACTCGGCACTGCCCCAGTTCATCAGGTCGGTGCAGAAGCGGCCCAGCGAAGTGGCGAGTATGGAGAGTTCCGCGGTGATTTCCACGACCCAGTCACGCGATGCCACCGATGCCAGGGCGTGCGGATGGGCCGCCCGGAAACCGAGCAGGTGCGCCATCCTTTCGCGGTCCCAGGGAATTTCCTGACCGGCCATGGCACCGGCACCCAGCGGGCAGAGATCGATTCCCCGATAGGTGTTGAAAAAACGTTCCAGCGAGTGAAGTACCTGGCCGGACACGGCCGCCAGGTAGAAGCCGGGAGTGATGATCTGGGCCGATTGAAGGTGCGTGTACCCCGGCATCGGAGTGTGCAGATGACGGGCGGCGAGCCGGTGGGCGGACCGCCCGAAAGCGGCGAGTGACGCGGCGGCCCGCAGCACCTGGCTCCTGCCGAAGAGCAACTGCGCACAGGCTTGAAGATCGTTGCGGCTCCGGTCGACATGCCACCGGGGCACGGGAGTGGTGAGCCGACGCTCGATATACCTCTCCATGGCGAAGGCGATATCCGAGTGATTGGCCTGCGGGTCCGCCTGGATCCGGTCGGCTGTGACCTCGTTCAGCAGTCGCCCGATGAGCCGGACGTCTTCCTCCTCGATCAGCTCCATGCGCCCGTATTCGGTCGCCAGGACCTTCTCGATGGCCACGTACCAGGGAAGAAGATTTTTTGCCTCGTACCGGAACTGGGGCTCCAGGATCTCTTCATGGAGTAACGCACTGGGGCTTGCGGAAATGCGTCCGCTCAAGCGTTCAGAAGCAACGTCGCGCTCAGGCATCGAACCCCCCGTAGATACGTGTCAGTACCTCGCTGCGGCGCTAAGAAGTCGAGACCGGTGAGCTCTCTCTCCGACCTCGACTGCTGTGGCCGACATAGCTTCGATTGGCGCTTGGGGTGGGTCAAGAGTGAAGTGGCGGTTGAGTCCCCGGATTTCTGACGCGGAATGTCTTATTCCTGCTGTTCAGTGGCGGTCGACCTGCACTGGACCGGCGTCAACACCCGTCTGCAGCTTGTCGCAAAACATTCACAGTGGCGAGATCCGGTTGCCAGGGCCAGGGGCACATGCCGTCTGCGCCCGCGATCGGCATCGCAGCAGGTCGGAGCCATCGGGGGACGCCGGCCACACCGAGCGAACGCCGCACCGGCCGACGGCTGACGACACGGGGCGGCCCCCGGCACACCACCGCCTGTATACGGCCGACCGGTCTCGAAGTCGCCGTCGCCTCGGGGGAGTGGCAGGAGCCATGAACGAGCAATCAGGCGGCCAGAGTTGACCGATCCAGCGCACGCGACGACGGCCACCGCCACCCACCACACCGCCATCCTGCGCGAGGCCGCCTCATCACCTCCCACCGCTCGGGCGGCCCTCGTGAGCGGCCCGCCGTGCGCGCGGGATCGTCGCCCCGTCGAGCGGCGACGTACGGGGTGCGTGCGGCGGGAGGGCGATCGACCGCGGCGTGCGGGAACTCCGGGACGCTCAGTAGGATCACCGGCTGAGTCACCTTCAAAGGGCCGGGGACGAAGGCCGGGGGAGCACACGGCATGACACGCGAGGGACGCCGTCCGACGGCAGGGGCCTTACCGTCACGAGGATCCGCCGCCCGGCGCAAGCGCGTCAGAGACCGGGCCCTGACCGAGGTCCGCGGGTGCCTGCGGGACTGGGACGACGGCCGGGAGGCGGCGCGCGAGGCCAAAGCCGTCGCCGAGACGATCATCTCGCCCGAATACGAGGGGCGGGTGCTCATCGAACTGCTCCAGAACGCGCACGACGCCCACCCCGCGCGAGCCGCCGACGGGCGCGTCGAGATCGTGCTCGACGACGACGAGGGAGAGCACGGCACCCTCTATGTGGCCAACCGCGGAAAGCCGTTCGGTGGCGGGGACTTCAAGGCGCTGTGCAGCATCGCCCTCTCCAGCAAGCGCGCCGACGAGGGCATCGGCCACAAAGGAGTCGGCTTCAAAAGCGTGCTGCACCTGTGCGACGCACCCGAGGTGTACAGCGTGGCGCAGGCCGGGGCCCGCGCCTTCGACGGATTCACCTTCCGCTTCGCCCTGCTCGACGACTTCGACGCGCTGGCCGCCGAAGTGGCCCCCGAACGCCCTGGATTCGCCGCGTACTTGAGGCAGAACCTCCTCCGGCTCAAGGTGCCGGTCTTCCTGGAGGAGGCGCCGCCGGCCGCCCGGCGATTCGCCCGCCGCGGCTTCGTCACCGTCGTACGCCTGCCCCTGAAGTCCGCCGACGCCCGCTCGGCCGCCGGGGCGCAGTTGCAGGAACTCATGGATGACGCGGCCCCGTTCGAGCTGTTCCTCGACCGCCTGCGACGTGTGACGCTGACACGGAAGACCGCGGGCAGGACCCGGAGCAAGACGTGCGAGCGCGAGGTGGAGACGCTCCACAGCTCCCGCGGCCTCAAGGTCCAGCGGGTCACTCTGCGCCGGCGGAAGCAACTGATCGTCGTCTGCGGGAAGGCCGACGCGAACCGGGCACGGGACGCGATTGCCACGTCGATCGAGAAGCGCATGATGCGGCACGACTGGGCGGCGTGGGAGAAGAAGGCCGAGGTGCGGGTCGCGGTTCCGGTCGGTGACCCGCTGGAATCCGGGCGGCTCTACACCTTCCTGCCGATGGCCGAGCAGATACCGGCGCCGGTCCGCGGCTATGTGCATGCGCCGTTCCTGGCCGAGATGAACCGCCGTTCGTTCAACGAGGCCGTGCCGTGGAACGGTCTGCTGCTCGACACCCTCGCCGAACTGTGCGCCAAGGCCGCACTCGCCGCGGCGGAAGGCCGGGTGCAAATCCCCCCGGGCGCCCTCGTCGACCTGATGTGCTGGCGGCGGGACGCCCTGCGACGGCTGGTCTCGGCGTTCCAGGCACTCGACGGCGACCTCGACGACGTGCCCTTCATCCCGGTGCTCGGCACCCGGCCCGACGCGCGCACCTCGCTGGCACGGGCAGCCCTGTGGAACCCCGGGAGCGCCGCTCTCGCCTTCACCCCGCACGCGGTCGCCGCCACCGGAGTCACCGACCTGACCGACCCGGACCTCCACCCCGGCCGGCTGCGGCGGCTGACGGACCTGGCCGGCGCCAGAGGCCGGCGCCTGGAACCGCCGGCCCGCCTCCTCGCCGACTGGGCACAACGGCTCGCCCTGGCCGCGGGCCGCGGTGCGTTCGCCCCGGGCTGGTGGGCGGACTTCTACCACGACCTGTCCCAGCTCTTCCCCGACGGATCCGCCCTGAAAGGCAAACGGATCGTCCTCAGCACGACGATGACGCTGGCACCGGCCGGCGGCGAAGGCGTCTTCCTCGACCGCGGCACCACGGAGAGCGGCGCACTGCCACCGCCGCCCGACGGCCTGTCCGACCGCCTGTTCTTCGTGCACGAGTCGATCGACTGGACCGGCAAGCGGCGCAAGCGCAGAACCCAGGCACGGAACTGGCTCAGGGCGGTCAACCTCGTCCACGACTACGGGGCCGAGCGGGTCCTGGACGTCGTCGCCTCCGTCCTGAGCGGGGACGACGAGGACGGTGATGTACGGCTCCGATGGCTGCGCTACGCCTGCGTGGTGTCACACGCGCTGGAACGCGGCGGGCGCAGGCCCCCCGTCCTGCCGAAGCTCCGGGTGCCCACCCGGTCGGGCTGGTGCGACGCGAACCGGGCCATGTTCGGGCCGGGTTGGCCCGGTGACCACGCCTCCGTCGACGACACGCTGACCCGGTTCCTGGACAGCGTCCTGGGCCTCTCGGCCGTGCTCGCCACCACGGCGGGCCGCCTTCTCGAAGACCCGGGGCACCTCTGCGCGGACACCGGCATCCCCGTAGACGCCATGCGACGCTTCCTCGAACGGCACGGCGTCTTTCACGGGCTGCGCCCCCGCTACGAGTCCTTCACCGGGGAGATCAAGGGAGAAGCCCTCAACCGGCCCGGCTGGTTCTGGTGCCGGACACCCGACAGCGGCGCCGTCCGGCTGTCCCAGTGGCGGGCCACCGCCGAACGCTGGCCCACCCGCCGCCGCGTCACCTACACCAGCGTCGAATACCGGCCGCGCACACCCCAGGCCGTCCTGCCGGGGCAGAACGACTACCCGGCCTTCTCCGACGAGGACCGCAGACGCTACGCGGAGCTGATCGTGCACGGCCTCGCCACCTGGCCCGACACCGCACTGCAGATGCGGTTCATCCGCCACAGCGACTCCAGCGGAACCCTGTGGCCCACCCCGCTGTCCGTCTTCCTCGCCCACGAAGCGTGGATACCGCAGACACCGGCACCGGGCGGGACGGCAGGCCCGACGTTCGCCACGAAGGACACCGCCTGGTGGTGGCTCGGCACCCACACCCCGCCCGCGTTCCTCACGGTGGCGCCGGCCACGCTGCGCCGCAGGCAGTCGGGCCGGCTCCCGGAACGGCTCAGCCTGCTCGGCATCCGCTCCTGGGACGACCCCCGCACCGCCGCGGCCCGGCTCCGCCACCTGCCGGACCTCGTGCACACCGGCCCCCACCTCCGAGAGGGCAGACTCGCCCACGAGATCAGGCGGGAGTACGAAAGGGCATGGGCGCAGTTGTGCCCACCGGACGACGGCGCTCCGGGCGCCGAAATCCCGCTCCGCACCGCACCGGAGCGGCTCGTGGTCACCCGGGCAGGCGTCCTGGAGACGCTCGGAGCCGACGCCGCGGGCGAACCCCTCTTCGTCCCCGACCCGGACGGCGCCCAGAACCGGGCCCTCCTGGACCGTGTCGCCGTCCCCGTGCTCCCGGTCGGCGACAAGGCACTCGGCGGCCGGATCCACGCCTGCCTCCAGCAGACGTCGGCGTTCGACGCCCGACGCTGCGCCGACGCCGAGCACGACATCCAGACCGACCGGCTGCCCGTCCGCGAAGCACCCCGCACGCCGCTGCCCGAGTACGCAGGACCGTGGCTGCGCACGCTGGTGGCGGCCCTCGTGGAGTTCGACGAGGAACGGGCCTTGCGCCCGGAGCCCGTGCCGGTGACGGACATCGACGGGCTGCTGCGGAGCTGTGACGTGACCGTGGCGGGCGAGGCCGTCGTCTGGATCGCCGGACACCGCCTCACCGAGAACGGAGCCGACCGCGCACTGCTCCACCCGCACCCCGACCGCCCCCGCATCGTCGTCGTCCACACCGGGCACCGCACCAGATGGCGGGTGGTGCGCAACGCCGCGCCCGCCGTGGCCTCGCTCATCGGCGCGCCCTACCTCGAAGGGAGCCTGTGGGCCGCGCTGACGAAGCTGGAGGAGCGTGGCCTGGACGTACGGCACGTCGCCGACGAGGACATCGCCGCCGTCCTGGACATCAGGCCGCACCAACTGGAGGCCGTCCTCGCCGACCGCGCCTCACAGCGTTCCGGCAGCGCACGGATCATCCCCCTGCTCGCCTGCCTCGACCTCGACCTCGCGGAGGAACTCCAGCAACGCGTGGAGGACTTCTCCGACCGGGCCGCCTTCCTCACATGGCTGGCCGAGGAGATCGGCACGGAGAACGCGGGGCTGCTCGTGCGGCTGCTGGAGGAGAGTGACCAGGAACGCCAACTGAGCGCCCTGTCCGTCTCGTTGGCCGACGCCAACCGGGCCTGGCGCACACTCGGCCTGCCCGGGACCGACAACAGGGAAAGCCACGAAAGGCAGTTCGCGGCCTGGCTCCAGCGAAACCGTACGGCGGTCACCACGAGGGTCAGGGACGCCCACGCGGACGCGTACCGCTCCGGCCGCTCCCTGACCGGATACGTGCGGCTGCGCTCCCTTCCCGGGCTCGCCCCCGACCCCGCGTGGCACACGACCCGCTGGAACCTCTCCGACGCACTGCTCCGGTCGCACGCCGACACATGGGCGCATGCCCAACTGCCCGCCACACCGGCCGTACCGGCCCGGCTGCGGCCCCTCGCCGACGTACGGGAGGCGTCCAGCGCGACGGTCCACAAGCTGCTGCCCCGACTGCGACAACTGATCGCCGAGTGGACGCAGCTCCACTGCGCCGGCCGGTACGCGGCGATGACGGACGCCCAGGACATCCTGCGCGAGCTGGACGGCGAAGGGCTGCTGGATTTCGAGACGCTGACCGCGAAGCCGCTGCTCCACTGGCTGAAGACCCACGGGTACTGGCCCGAAGGGATGCCGCTGTCGGACCGGCGCGCGGACCTCGGGCTGGGCAGGACGCACCAGCCCGGGACTCCCACGGGCAGCGGCGGCGCGGGCGGCTCGCCGTCCGGCGGGCCAGGGCCTGGGCCTGAGGTGCAGCTCAACGGCAGATCCCTGTCGGCGCGCCGCGACGATCTGCCGGCGCTCGCCCGCGAGGTGACCGCCGACCTCACCGCGGAGCAGCGGGCCACCCCCGCCCGGTCGCCCAAGCGGCTCGCCCCCCGGATTCCACGGCCGCGCACCCCGTCCGGAGGCGGATCCTGGAGCGGCGCCTTCCGGGCGTCCACCGCCGACCCTGACCGCACCGCCGCCATCGGACTCGCAGGTGAGGCAGTGGTGGCCGCATGGCTGCACGAGCAGTTCGGCGTGGCACCCCAGGACTCGTGGCGCTCCGGGCTGCGCGTCCACGGTCTCGCCGGCGGCGAGCAGGGCGACGACCGGCTCGGCTACGACTTCGTCATCCACGACGGCGACCGGACCTACTACTACGAGGTGAAGGCGTCCGTCGGCGACAGCGGCGAGATCATCCTCGGCGAGTCCGAGGTACGGCACGCCTCCCAACTGAAGCCGGGTGAGACGTACTTTCTCGTGTACGTCTCCCACGTACTCGACCGCACCCGCCGCCGGATCTCCGTCCTGCCCAACCCGTTCAGCGCACCGGACCTGGCCGGCTACGAACTGGTCAGCACGCAGATGCGGCTGCGGTTCGACGTCGGCACGGACAGACCCTAGTGGTGCTTGGTCAGCTCTACTCGCCGTCACATCCCGCCGCTACCGCCCGGTCGCGTCCCCGTACACCGGCCGGACGGGGCGTCCGGCCGGTGTACGGGACGGCAGGACGGCGGTCTCCCAATAGGCGGGAATGGGGCCGTTCAGGCGCGGCACGATGTGGTCGCCGAGCACCTCCAGGCTCACCGAATCCTGCCGGGCGAGCGGGTGGTCCGCGGCCACCATCAGGTGGAGCGGTTCCTCGCGCAGCACCACCCCGACGGTCAGGTCCGGCTCGCGGACCGGCAGCCAGGTGGTCACCGCGTCGACCTCGCCGGCCCGCAAGGCCCCGAACGGATCGCTGAAGAACACTTCCCTGAACCGGAGTTCGGCGGACGGGTGCCGGGCACGGAAGTGGGTCAGGACCGGGGCCATGTCGTGCATCTGCGCGCCCATGACTCCCAGCGTCAGCGTGCCGGCCGAGTGACGGGCGATGGTGGTCACCTCCGCCACGGCTTCCTGGATGCCCTCGTATGCCGGTTTCAGCCGCTGGAGCAGTGCCTCTCCGACGGGGGTCATCCGCACGTGACGGCTGGTGCGCTCGAAGAGCTGGGCGCCGATGGCGCGTTCCTGTTTCTTGATCGCCTGGCTGACACGGGCCGGGGAGACATGCAGGCGTTTGGCGCTGCGGCCGAAGTGGAGCTCCTCCGCGAGCGTCAGGAAGATCTCCATGTCCCGCAGTTCCATCCTGTCCCCCCGGTTCCCCCTGGCCCCCGGAATCGTGAACCTCTGGGTTAACGACCATAACAAGATCGGCTGTTGTTCCCGGACCGCCCGGTACGCATACTGGTTCCGGGCCGGGAGGCTGTCTCCCGCAGGTGACATGATGCGGCAGGACCGGCCCGCTCAATTCGGCCGACGACCCGAAAGGCGCGGACCGCGCGGAAGGCGCGTACCTCATTGGTCATGTGGCCCTGCCGCCCCGGGCTCCGCCCGCCGAGCACGAACCCCCACGGAGAGATTCCCGCGTGACATCTGACCCGAGCGCTGCCCGGATACCCGACCCGGCCACCGTCCATCCACTGCCCGCCCACGAGCGGGTCGTCTTCCTCAAGCCACTGGTCGCCGGGACGAACGTCGTGGTGGGCGACTTCACGTATTACGACGACCCCGACGGCGCGACCGACTTCGCGCAGCGCAATGTGCTGTACGCCTACGGCCCGGAACGGCTGATCATCGGCAAGTACTGTGCGCTCGCCACGGGCACCCGGTTCCTGATGGCGGGCGCTGACCACCCGTCGATGGGGGTGTCCACCTTCCCCTTCACCATGTTCGGCGGGGAGTGGACCGAGCGGACCCTCGACCTCGTCACCGGCATGCCGAGCCGCGGGGACACGGTGGTCGGCAACGACGTGTGGTTCGGATACGGAGCCACCGTGATGCCGGGGGTACGGATCGGCGACGGCGCGGTGATCGCGGCCGGAGCGATGGTCACCGCCGACGTGCCGCCTTACACCATCGTGGGCGGGAACCCGGCCAGGACGATCAGACAGCGCTTCGACGACAGCGACATCGAACGGCTCGTGCGCGTCGCCTGGTGGGACTGGCCCGTCGAGCTGGTGACCGCGCACGCCCGGACCATCATGGCCGGCTCCCCGCAGGACATCGAGCGCATCGCCGCCGCCGAAGGTCTGGAGCAGCAGCAGTGACGACGCAGCCCGTCGAGGAGTACGCGGTGTCCGGTCGCGACAGCGGCCCGTACGCGGTCACCACCGGCCCGGACGGCGCGCTGTGGTTCACCATGGTGCACAGCGGCAGGATCGGCCGGCTCGTCCCGGGACAGGAGCCGACCAGTCATCAACTCGCCCCGGACAGCGGTCCGACGGTCATCAGCAATGGGCCGGACGGCGCACTGTGGTTCACCGAGTACCGGGCGCACCGGATCGGCCGCATCACGACGGGCGGCCGGGTGACGGAGTTCGCGCTGCCGACCGCGGAGTGCGGTCCCTTCGGTATCGCCGCGGGGCCGGACGGCGCGCTGTGGTTCACCGAGACCGCCGCCGACCGCATCGGCCGCCTCACCACCGACGGAACGGTGACGGATTACCCACTGCCGCGCACCGGCGCGTTCCCCTCCGCAATCGCCGCGGCCGGGGACGCGATGTGGTTCACCATGAACCAGGCCAACGCCATCGGCCGCATCGGCATGGACGGCCGCACCACGGTCCACGAACTGCCCACTGAGGCGGCTGCACCGGTCGGAATCGCCGTGGGCCCGGACGGAAGCGTCTGGTTCACCGAGATCGCGGCCGGTCAGATCGGCCGGATGGCACCCGATGGCCGGATCACCGAGTACCCCCTGCCCGACCGCTCGGCCCGGCCGCACGCCGTCACCACCGACGCCGACGGCACGGCGTGGTTCACCGAGTGGGGCGGCAACCGCGTCGGCTCGGTCACATCCGACGGCACGGTCACCGTCCACGACCTGCCCACCCCGGCCTCCGAGCCGCACGGGATCACGGTGGGCCCGGACGGCGCCCTGTGGACGGCCCTGGAGACAGGCGCACTGGCCCGCATCAAACCGGTCACCACCAGAACCACCACCAGGACCACCATCACCACCCAGCACACCGAGCAGAGGAACACCTCATGAAGTACGCCCTCGTGATTTTCGAGACGCACGCGTCACGCGCCCGGATCCAGGCCGACCGCGACGCCTACCGGAAGGCGTACGAGACCTGGATCGGCCAGCTCGCGGCAGCGGGCAAACTGGCGGGCGGCGACGCCCTCGACACCGAGCACCAGGGCCCCGTCACCGTGCGCAAGACGGCGGACGGATCCGTAGCGGTGACCGAGGGGCCCGTGCACAGCGGCGAGGAGACCCTCGGCGGCTGGTTCGTGCTGGAGGTGGCCGACCACGCCGAGGCCATCGAGCTGGCCCGCGGCTTCCCCACTCCGGAGGCGCTCGAAATCCGCCCGATCCTCGAATCGGCCTGAGCCGCATGTGGCCCTCGCCGCCCTCCGCCCGGACACCCGACGTGCCTGACCGGCACGGCATCCCGGGTCCTGAGCGCTCCACCCCTTCACAGGAGTTGACTTGACTCTGACATCGGTGAGCTACCGCCCGCTGACCGGCCCCGAGGAGATCGATCTCTTCTGCCGGCTCTCCTACGTCCTCGATCACGAACTGACCGACGACTTCGCCGCCGGCTGCCGCCGCCCCGAGTGGTCCTGGGTGGCCCTGGACGGCGACCGTCTCCTCGCCCGGCTCGCCTGGTGGACGCCCCCGGGCGGTGACGCCCCGCTGCAGTTCGACTTCTTCGACGTCGATGACACGCTGCCCCGGGCCGACCGCGACGAGATCGGCCTGCGGCTGTTCAAGACGGCGACGGCGGCCGTCTTCCCGGCGGGCGCAAAGCTGCCGGAGTACGGCCGCTTCGTCCCGCCCGACTGGCACGAGGACCCCGCAGCGCACGAGGTGGTCGCATCCCGCACACGCGTGCTGGAGAGCACCGGCGCACGGCTGCTGGTCGAGCGGCTGCGGCTGCAGTGGACCCCGTCGTCCCCGCTCCCGGAGCCCAAGGGGCGACTCGTCTTCCGCCCGGTGGCCGACCGTGAGGACCTCATCGCCCTGATGGCCCCGGTCATGGAGGGCACCCTCGACGCCCACGGCCAGGCGGATCTGGCATCCGGACTGAGCCCGCGCGAGGCGGCGGAACGGCACTACGACGGAGAGCTCGCCAAGTACAAGAGCCCGCGCGAGTGGTGGCGCATCGCCGAACTCCCCGACGGTGGCGGCCCGGTGGGCTTCGTGGTCCCGGCCCGCAACAACTACCACCCGATCATCGCGTACATCGGCGTCCTGCCCGCACACCGCGGCAACGGCTACATCGACGAGATCCTCGCCGATGGCACCCGCATCCTGGCCGCCGAGGGCGTCGACCGCATCAGGGCATCGACGGACCTCGGCAACGTCCCCATGGCGCAGTCCTTCGCCCGCGCCGGATACGTCAACTTCGAACGCGCCCTCAACCTGGTCTGGGACTGACCCGGCCTGCACGCCATCGTCGACGAGGGGCCGGCCGATCAGACCCATGGCGCGACTGCTGACGGGAGCCTGACCGCAGGCGTTCAGTCGTCCGACAGTTTGAGGTTCGGTACCCGCCAGGCGGCGATCACGACGGCGATCAGGGTGACGGCCGCGCCGGTGAGGAAGACGACCTGCATGGCGCTGACGTAGCCCTCCAGGAAGGGCCGTGCGAGACGGGGGTCGAGGGTGTGGAGGAAAGCGGAGTCCTCCAGGCTCACGCTGCCGCCCGGACCGATGACACCCTTCAACGCGTCCGCGTTGCGCTTCTGTCCGGCCAGTTCGCGCAGGTGCGGCTGCTGGAGCGCGGTGGCCAGGTGCTCGCTGATGCGGGAGCCGGCGAGGGAGAAGAGGATGGAGAGGAAGGCGGCGGCGCCGACGGTCCCGCCGTTGGAACGGAAGAAGTTCACCGATGCGGTCGCGGCGCCCATGTCGCGGCCCGGCACCTCCGACTGGGCCAGCGTGGTCATGGTCTGCATCGACGCGCCGAGCCCCGCGCCCATGAAGAGCATGCCGATGGCGACGTGCCACATGGGGCTGTCGGCGCGCAGGGTGGCGTACGCCAGCATCGCTGCCGTGATGCAGACGACGCCGGTCACCAGATGCACCTTGAAGTTGCCGGTGCGCGAGATGAGGCGGCCGACGACCAGGGTGACCACCACATTCGCCGCCATGGTGGGCAGCATGGCGAGACCTGCGGCCATGGGGCTCATGCCCTGCACGAGCTGGAGGTAGAGCGGCAGCGTCGTCATGGCACCGAACATGCCGATGCCGACGATGAAGTGGAGCACGGTGCCGAGCCGGAACGAACGGGTGCGGAACAGCCGGAGCGGCAGCAGCGCGGCATCCGCCATCCGCCGCTCGATGAGGAGGAACGCGACGAGCCCGACCGCGCCGACGGCGTACATGGTCAGCGCGGGCGCCGATGACCAGCCCCAACTGCGGCCCTGTTCGGCGACGGTCAGCAGGGGCACGACGCCGACGGTGAGCGCGGCGGCGCCGCCGTAGTCGAGGCGGTGCCGGACGGGCTGGTGCGGCACGCGGCGCAGCACACGCATGATGACGGTGATGGCAACGGCCGCCAGCGGCAGGTTGAGCAGGAAGATCCACCGCCAGCCGTCGAGCCCCAGCAGGGTGTCGTGGCCCGCGAACACCCCGCCGATGACCGGGCCCACGATGCTGGATCCGCCGAACACGGCCATGAACCAGCCCTGGTAGCGGCCACGTTCACGCGGCGAGGTGATGTCGGCGATGATCGTCATGGCCAGGGACATCAGGCCGCCGCCGCCAAGCCCCTGCACGGCCCGGAAGGCGGCCAGCTGGTGGATGGACCCGGCGAAGCCGCACAGCAGCGACCCGGCGGCGAAGAAGAGGATCGCGACGAGGTAGATGACGCGGCGCCCGTAGATGTCGGACAGCTTGCCGTACATCGGTGTGGCGATGGTGCCGGTGACCAGGTACGCGGTGGTCACCCACGCCTGCGCGGTCAGACCGTGCAGATCGTCGGCGATGGTGCGGAGCGCGGAGGAGACCACGGTCTGGTCGAGCGCGCCGAGGAACATGCCGAGCATCAGACCGGACAGCACCACGGTGATCTGCCGGTGCGTGAGCCTGGCCGGGCGGCCGGTGTCGGCGGGTGGGCTGGCCGCGGGCTCGCGCGTGGGGGCGTCCGGTGACGTCACGTCGGTTCCTTGGGGTTGCTGGGGCGCGAGCGCTCGGCCACCCGGACGTCAAGAGCCAGGGCGGGCGCGCTCAACACCCTTTTGGCGTAGTGGAGTTGAGCATGCCAGGTGCGCAGCCGGGCGGGTAGCCGGAGGGGCCGAGGGCCTGAGCCCCCTGCCCCTCCGGCTACCCGGCGCTCTCCGGTTTCGGGGCCGGAGGGGCGCCGGGTCAGCCCACCAGCTTCTCCAGGTCGGTGACGGCGCTCTCGACCTCGGGAAGCGCGAGCATCGCCAGCCGCGCCCGGCGGACCTGCGTCTGGATGCCGGTGTCGGCGAGCACGTCGCGGCACACGGCGACGATGCCGTCGGCGGAACGGTCGGTGACCTCCCGGCCGAGTCCCAGCTCCTCGGACCGGCGCGCGTTCATGTACTGATCGCCGAACTGCGGCAGCACGGCCGTGGGCGTGGCGGTACGCAGCGACTCCCGCACGCTGTTGAAGCCGCCGTGGGTGAGGAAGAGGTCGGTGGCCTCCAGCAGGATGGGCTGCGGGAGCCGTTCGGTGAGGTGGACGTGCGGCGGCAGCCCGGAGCCGTCCACCGCCAGACCGGCGGTCGCGACGATGACGGTGCACTCGTCGAGCCGCGCCGCCGCCTCGGTGATCGTCTTCAGCGTCTCGATGGGATCGGGGAAGTCCACGGGCATCTTGTCCGAGGGGGCGTCGTCCGCCGACCGCCGGTGCAGCTCGGGAAGGGCGGTGCCGAGCGCCGCGAACACCAGGGGCCGGTCGGTGGGCAACTCGGACACCCACCGGGGCAGTACGGAGGTGCGTTCCACATTGACCGTCTGCCGGTACGCCAGCGAGCCGGGCAGGTGCTGGGTGTAGGAGAAGGCCGCCGGCACATAGTCGATGCGCCCGTGCGCGGCGAGCGCGAGGGGGTCGTCGACGGTCGGCAGGGAGAGTTCCCCGCGCAGCGTGTTGAGGCCCTCCACGGTGTGGGCGGGGTCGAGGGTGTTGCTGGTGCCGGACGGGGTCGGCAGCTGGGGTATGCCGAGCCTCTCGGCCGTGAGGACGCTGCTGAGGTCCATTCCGTCGCGCAGGATGAGGTCGGGGCGGAAGTCATCGACCACGGGGCGGAGCAGGTCGAGCAGCTTCTTGGCGAGCGTTCCGGAGATGGTCTCGGTCATCAGACGCCGGAACAGCTCCTGGCGCTGTGCCTCGTCGAGGTCGGTGCGCTCGGTCAGCTCGGCCAGCGCGGGGCCCGCGAAGGTGCTGGGAGTGAATTCGGGCAGGCAGCTGACGACGCGGACGTCGTCGTGCTGGAACACCGCGGCGAGCGTGGGGGTGGTCGCGACAAGGATCTCGTGCCCTGCGGCGGCGAGCGCCCGGAGTACGGGCAGTTGGGCGCGCCCGTGCGAAGGGCTGCCGAGGGTGGTGCACAGAACCCGCATGAGGGGACCTTCCTGTTTCGGTCATCGAGGGTGGGCCGGTACGGCGGTCCCTGTCCCGTGCGGCGGGACGCGGTACCGCGGGAGGAGGGGCGTCGGTGCCGTGGGTCAGCCGGTCATGCTGAGCGTGCGGCCGATGCCCTGCCAGGCCAGTCCCGCGTCCGCGAGCCGGCCGGGGTCGAGGAGGTTGCGGAAGTCGTAGACGACGGGTCCTTGCAACTGCCGGGCGATGGCCCGCCAGTCCAGGTCGTGGAACTCGGGCCACTCGGTGAGGACGACGCATCCGGCTGCCCCCGCGGCGGCGTCGGCCGGGTCGTCGACGAGCGTGAGCAGGTCGCTGAGGTCGGGACGGGTCTCGGAGAGTGCCGGGTCATAAGCGTACAACTCGGCGCCCTGTTCCCGCAGTTGACGGGCGATGGCCAGGGCGGGGGAGTCACGCAGGTCGGATGTGCCCGCCTTGAAGGCGAGACCGAACAGGGCGAGGCGGACGCCGTGCAGCGACCCGTCAGGGCCCGCGCAGCCCGCCGCGACGCGCTCGACGAGCTGCCGCTGGTGCTCGACGTTGGTCTCGATGGTGGCGCGCAGCAGCGGGAACTCCACCCCGGCCTGCTCGCAGACGGTCAGCAGCGCGTGGGTGTCCTTGGGCAGGCAGGAGCCGCCCCAGCCGGGTCCTGGCTTGAGGAACGCGCTGCCGATGCGGGGGTCGTGGCCGATGCCGACGGTGACGGCCTCGATGTCGGCGCCGAAGCGTTCGCACACGGTGGCCAGGTTGTTGGCGAAGGACAGCTTCATGGCGAGGAAGAAGTTCGCCGCGTACTTGGTGAGTTCGGCGCTGGCGGCGTCGGTGAGCACGACCGGCGCGTCGAGCGCCGCGTACAGCCCGGCGACGTGCTCGGCGGCCTGTGGGGCGTCCGCGCCGACCACGATGCGGTCGGGGTGCAGGAAGTCGTGGACGGCGCGCCCCTCGCGGAGGAACTCCGGGTTGCTGACGACCGTCGTGTCCGGGCGGCCGAGCAGTTCCGCGACGCGCTCGGTGGTCCCCACCGGCACGGTCGACTTGTTCACCACCGCGCAGCCCTGCGGCAGGACGGAGCGGATCTCGGCGGCGACGGACTCCACCGCGGCCAGGTCGGCCGCGCCTCCGGCACCCATGGGTGTGGGCAGGCACAGGAAGACGGTGTCCGCGCCCGCCGCCGCTCCCGCGGTGTCCTGGACGAAGCTCAGCCGTCCCGATGCGAGCCCGTCCGCGACGAGTTCGGGCAGTCCTGGCTCAAGGATGTCGACCTGGGCCTGCCGGAGCCGTTCGACCTTGTGGGGGTCGGCGTCCGCGCAGACCACGTGGTGACCGAGTGACGCCAGACAGGCGCCGGTGGTCAGTCCGACGTAGCCGGTTCCTATGACGGCGACATGTCGTGCGGGCACTGGAGATCACCATTCCTGCCGTGGGGTCCTGGGCGGGTCCGCGCCGTGGAGTGTGGGGGCCGGCGGGCGCCGGTCCCCGGTGGTGCGGCGTCGCGGCAGTTGTCGCGGCGTCGACGGGCAGGGCCGAACTCCGTTGTCCGGCCCGGGGAACACGGGAGCGATCGTTCGAATCGCCGCCCGTTTCACCGAACATAAGCCCCCGGCCCGAGAATCAGTCAACGATCGGTGACAACGACCGATGACTTCCGGACAGCGTCCGGAGGCAGGACCATGAGCCGTTGGAACACGGACCGAGCAGAGGTACGACAGGTGAACACGTCAACAGAGCAGGAAGAGACCGTCATGCATCCCCCACGAGCCCGCGGGCACGGCGCGGCGAGCACCCGCTCCGCCCTCATCGAAGCAGCGGCCGGGCGGTTCGGCAGGTACGGCTACGACGGCGCCAGCGTCCGGGACATCGCCAGGGACGCCGGTGTGGACGCCGCGCTCGTCTACCGCTATTTCGGCTCCAAGGACGCCTTGTTTCAGCTGGTGTCGACCAACATCACGCTGTTCGACCCGCTGTTGGAGATCCCGCTGGAGGAAGTCCCCGCCTGGATCTGCGCCTTCGTCACCCGCGGCCCCAAGGACGACGAGGTGCCGCACCCGGTGCTGTCCGTACTGCGCTCGTCGAGCCGAGGGGAGGCGTTGGACCGCTTCCGCGACGAGGTCACCGAGGTGTTCACCGAGCGCTTCGCGGCCCGCCTTGAGGGGCCCGACGCGCGGTTGCGGGCGGAGCTGCTGGCCGCGTGGATGCTCGGGACCAGCCTGCTGTGCAAGGCGTTCCGCACCCCCGCCCTCGACAACGCTCCCGAGGAGACGCTGCGCGAGCATCTGCACGCGGGCATCGCCGCCCTGCTCTGCGTCGCCCCTTCGTCCGACGGGGGAGGCATCTGCTACTGCGGCTGCCCGTCCCCCAGGACCGGCTGACGGCTCCGGGCCGCCCGGCTTGCCGGACGGTCCGGCCTCCGGGGACTGTCCGAAACGCGATGGGTATCGGGAGCCGGGACGTGGGCACTAACGGCCCCTTTAGTGTGCGGAGTTGTCGTGATCGGCACGCACCGCCTTGGAATTGAAGGACCTCACCGCCGACGCCCACCGTTTTACCGAGATCTCCCGGAGCCGTGGGTTCGCACGTCGACGGTGACGTCGTGGCGGTGACGCCGCGTGCGCCCGTGGCGTCAGGCGGTCTTCCGCTTCGGGGCGGCGCCGCCCGGGGCGACCCGCGGGTCGGCCGTGACGAGGAACGCCACGACGACGGCGCCGACCGCCAGCACCCCGGCGGCCCAGCCGCAGGCCACGGTCATGCCGTGCACCGTGGCCCAACTGCGCGGGGCATGGGCGTGCGTGGCCAGATAGGCCGCCGATGCACCGGCGGCGACACTGTTGAGGAGCGCCGTGCCGATCGAGCCGCCGATCTGCTGTGAGGTGTTCACGAACGCCGAGGCGATGGCCGTGTCGGCGGGGTCGGACACGGTGGTCGCCGTGCTCATGATGGGGGCGACGAGAAGGCCGACGCTGATACCGAACAGCAGCAGGGCCGGCAGGACCGACGTCGCGTACCCGCTGTCCGGCGTGAGGCGGGTGAGGACGAGCAGCCCGGACGCCTCGACCGCGAGACCGGACGCCAGCAGCACCCGCGGGCGGACGTGCGGCATGATCCGCCCGGTCACCCGGGTGGAGATCACCGCGGCGACCACCACGTACGGCAGGAATGCCAGTCCGGCCTTGAGGGACGAGTAGCGCATGACGTCCTGGAACTGGAACGTCATGAACAGGAACATGCCCAGCATCGCGAACGTGGAGATCACGATCGTCAGGAAGGCACCGGCCCGGTTGCGGTCGGCGAGTACCCGGGGCGGCAGCAGGGGATGGGTCACCCGGGACTGCACCACGGCGAAGACCACGAGCAGGACCAGGCCGGCCGCCAGCGAGCCGATCACCACCCCCGAGCCCCAGCCGCGGGCGCCCGCCTCCCCGAAGGCGTAGATACAGCCGACGATGCCCGCGCAGCCCAGAGCCGCGCCGACGACGTCCAGCGGCACCCGCGCGGGCCGCGGCGGGTCGGGGAACAGCCGCAGACCGCCGACGATGACGGCAAGGGCGATCGGGACGTTGACGTAGAGGGTCCAGCGCCAGTTGAGGTACTCGGCGATGGCGCCGCCCAGTAGCAGCCCCACCGCGCCGCCCGACATCAGTGCCGCACCGTACAGACCCAGGGCCTTGGCGCGCTCCCGGCCCTCGGAAAAGATGCTGGTCAGCAGGGCCAGCGTGGAGGGTGTGAGCAGCGCGGCGAAGACGCCCTGGAGGGCGCGGGCGGCGATGAGCATGGTGGCGTTCGACGCCGCGCCGCCCAGGACGGACGCGGCGGCGAAGCCCGCCACCCCGATGAGCACGGCGCGCCGTCGGCCCAGTACGTCGCCGAGCCGGCCGCCGAGCATCAACAGCCCGCCGAAGGCAAGGGTGTAGGCGGTGATCACCCATCCCTTGGAGGCGTCGCTGAGGTGTACGTCGGCCTGAGCGGTCGGCAGGGCGATCGAGACGATCGTCATGTCCAGCGCCACCATCAGCTGGGCACCGCTGAGCATGGCCAGCGCCCACCAGCGCCGGGCACTTCCCGCGGGATCCGCCGATGTCTCCGCGGGCGCGCTGTTCGCGGCTGTCTCCGTCATGGAACCCCCGTATCCCGAACCTATCTGGACGAAATCTGTCCGCTTCATGTCTTACGATACAGTGAGTGGACGGAAAGTGTCCCAGTTTCCAGCCGGCCGCAAGGTAGGCAGGGGCGCTTCGCAGGGCCGGCGGTGAACCGGCCGCGGGAGAAAGGCGGTGCTCCGCGATGGGAGCGACGGGGGAAGCTGCCACGGGCACTCCCGACGGCACGGAATCCGGGCCCCTGCGGGCCGACGCCCGGCGCAACCGGGAGCGGATCGTGGCGACGGCCCGCGAGGTGTTCATGACCCAGGGCGTGGACGCGTCGATGGACGAGATCGCCCGCAGGGCCGGGGTCGGCAAGGGGACGCTCTACCGCAGGTTCCCCGACCGGACCGTGCTGGTGGAGGCGGTGGCCCTCGACATCTACGAGCGGCTCACGGCCATGGCGCAGCAGGCCATGGCGGAAGGGGGCAGTGCCTGGAGTTCGCTCAACCGCTTCCTGCGGGAGTGGGCGGAGTTCCGCTTCGGACTCGCCAACTCCCCGCTGTGCCACCCGATGCGTGACGCACTGCGCGCCAACCAGCGGCTGCGCGACGCCCGCGACGTCTGGATCGGCCTGTTCGAGCGCATGGTCGGCGATGCCCAGGACGACGGAGTGCTGCGCCGCGACGTCGGATGCGGGGACATCGTGATGTTCATGGACCGGCTCGTCCAGGAGACGGGCGCGCCCGCCGATGTGGCCGACTCCGTACCTGCCCGGCTGCTGGAACTCCTGCTGGACGCCCTGCGTGTCCAGCCCGGCTCCGTCCTCCCGGGCAGGGCCATCACCGGAGCCGACCTGAACCGGCCGGTGTCCGTCCTGGGGGCGGGCCGACCGGGATGACGGGGACAGGTCAGGAGAATGGCTCGTCAACTCCTTGGCCTCTACCGGCAGTTCGCCACACGGGCCACAGCGATTGACGAGATGTGTGCCAGGGGAGGGTCGAAGGGGGGCCAAGGCCGCTTCGAGAGCAAATGCAAGGGTCGATTTCCGGACAGGGAGACCGCTGCGGCGAGGCGGTGCTGCCACCGTACCGCCGACATGAACTGCGGCTTCTCCCCAGCGAGCGAACAGCGCCGATTGGCCTCCGGAGCACTGTGAACTGACCGGCGGACGCCTCTAGTCTCGGATTCTGGTCACGCGGCAGGGGCCGACGAAGAGTGCCGGGGGGAACGGCAGGCAACGACACCGAGCGGCTGCGGTCGAAGGAGACCCACGCCGGCCGACGGTGCTGCGCAACCACCGGATTTCCTGTCGCCGACCGCTCCGATGGAGGGGTGAGGGGGGTTGGGAGCCGCGGTGTCCACCGCGGTCACTAAACGGATTCCAGACGTCACGTCATTCTTGTGCAGCCGCCGACCCAGGTGGTCAGGCTTCGACAGCGAGGCCGCGCCATCACCTGCGCGCCTTGGGGGACGGGGACCGGCCGGGCCTTCGCACGGCCACCGGTGCGGCGTTGGCGACATCGCTACGGGGGAAAGAGCATGACACGTCACATGTCGGGTACCGCTGCGCGCACAGCGCTCCACGGATATCTGGCCGAAGTCCACGCGGAGAACGGTCGCTTCGTCCTGCTGACCGGACCCGTACTGTCGGGAAAGACCACACTCGTCGACCAATTCGCGCGCGCCTCCCAGGAACGAGGTCTGCGCGTACTCACCGCGAACTGCTCCAAGTTCAGCCGCCACGACCTCCTCGGAGTACCCGGACAACTGCTGCGCGACCGGCACGGACCCGCGGACCCGCACCCCGAGCCCCGCTCACCCGCACGGGCCGCCGAGACCGCCGTCCGCGGCATCCTGGAACTGGCCGCGGCGGGCCGGCTGGTCGTCTGCGTGGACGACATCCGCCACGCGGACCCCGCCTCCGTACGCTTCATCGAATCGCTCGCGGCGAGCATCACCCGCCATCCCGTCCTGGTCGTCGTCACCGACAGGACCGACGCGACACACAACTCCATCCGGCTCCGCGGCCACCTCGACCGGCTGCCGCACGTACGCGGACTGGCCCTCACCCCGCTGTCGCAGGCCGACGTCACCGACATCGCCCGCACCGAATTCGCCCTGCACGCCGCCGACTACGGCTTCGCCGAGCGGCTGCGGCGGCTCTCCGGCGGGAACGCCTCGCTCACCAGGGCACTCCTCCACGACCACGCCGCCTGCTGCGGCTGCCGCGGCGAGCAGGAAGACACCAGGCCGCCCCTCATCGGCCCCGCCTACCGGCAGGCCGTCCTGGACTGCCTGCACCGCCTCGACCCGGACACCAGGGAAATGGCGGAAGCCCTGGCCGTGGCCGACGGGTTCGGCGCACCTGACGTCATCGCCGAACTCGCCCGCATGGACCTGCGCGCCGTCCAGGAGTCGGCGGCCGAACTCACCACCTGCGGACTGCTGGCGGACGGGGCGTTCCGCCACCCCGCCGTACGCGGGGTCGTCCTCGGCGACATGCCCCGCAATCGCCGCACCGGACTGAGCGCACGCGCGGCGACGGTCCTCAGAGCCGCGGGCGCGACCACGGAGGACGTCGCCCGCTGGCTGAGCGCCATGGACGACGTCGACCACGCCGGTGCACGGGCGCCCCGCACCCCACCCCGGGCCCGCTGGGAGGCAGCCGAAGGGCAGGTGAGGACCGCGGCGCCGGCCAGGACCTTGATCGCCGGCCCCGCGGCCGACGAGAACGAGCGGGTACCCGGACAACGCCGCCGCCCCCCGGCGGGTTCACCGGCGGACACGGGCGACGGGAAACCGCGCTTCGCGCCCGTCCCCACTGCCGAGCCGACCCCCGAGCTTGAGGACCACCGCACCCTGTGGCTCGCCAAGGACGAACTCGCCCTGCTGGACCGGCGCACCGCCGCCGTCGGCCGCCCCGAGAGCGCCGAACTGCTCGCGCTCCTCGCCAGGCGGCTGCTGCTCGCCTGTGACTTTCCGGTATTGCTGCGGGAGGTGTGGGCCAGGGAGCGGCCGGCCCGCCGGACCCTGGAGGAACGCCTCACCCGTGCCCCGTACTACGCGGCGGCCTGGGCCCTGTCGGGTGTGCTCACCGAGGACGGCTGCGAGGGCGGGGAAGCGGTACGGGCGGCCAAGCTGGCCCTGTACGGCTGCGACCCGAACGAGGAGAACCTGCCCGCGATCACGGCCGCACTGGCGACGATCGTCCGGCACGACGACCCCGCACAGGCCGCGTTCTGGTGCGAACGCTTCGCCGAAGGAACGGGCGGACGGCACGTCTGCCGCGAGGCACGACTGCGGGTGGTACGCGCCGAGATCGCCCTGCGCGGCGGCGAACCCAAGGAAGCCGCAGCGGAGGTGGAGAAGGCACTTGACCTGTTTCCCGCCCGCCTGTGGGGCATCCGCATGGCGGAACCGCTCGCCTGCTCGGTCCTGGCCCACGTAGCGGCAGGCAACCCCGCATCCGCAGCCGCCCTGCTCCCGCACAAGGTGCCCGACTGCCTCTTCGACACCCGCTACGGCCTCGACTACCTCTACGCCCGGGGCCTCTACCGCCTCGCGGTCGGCGAATCCCTGGCCGGTCTTGCCGACTTCCTCAGATGCGGCGGCCTGATGGCCGACTGGGGAATCGACCGGCACCGCCTCATCCCGTGGCGCCTGGGAGTGGCCGCCGCGTACGTCACGATGAACGAGTACGGGAAGGCCGTCGACCGCATCGACGAAACCTTCGATCTGGCGGGCGCGGCCACTCCCGTGGGCGCGGCAGTGAGCACCGGCGCGGGCGCGGACGGAAATCGGCCCGGTGCCCCCAGGACCCGCGCCAAGTTCCGGGAATCCGTCTTCGAAAAACTCCGGGAAACGGCCGCCACCCCGGACCTCTTCCGCACGCTGGAGGGATTCCGCAAGGGCCACCTGGAGAAGGAACAGCAGCCGGAAATCCGCCGCTACAAAATCTACGACCGGCACTCCACCTACCTGGAAAAGCTGAGCCCTTCCGAGCAGAAGGTCGCCGTCCTCGCGGCACAGGGAAGCAGCAACCAGCAGATCGCCCACGACCTTTCCGTCACGGTCAGCACGGTGGAGCAGCACCTCACCCGCATCTACCGCAAACTCCAGCTCGCCGGACGCAGCGAACTGCGGGCCAGGCTGGGATGACCGAGCCGACGGAAAAAGACGGAAGGGCGGAAAGAGTGGCAGAGGAAGGCGGGCGGATGGCGGCGCAGGAGAACAGCGAATCCCCGGCCCGCGGCCCGGTGGCCCTCGTCACCGGCGGGGCGAGCGGCATCGGCGCCGCGGTCGCAGGGCGTCTCGTGGCCCGCGGATACCGCGTCGTCATAGCGGACATCGACGCACCGCGAGGCGAAGCGGTCGCCGCGCGGACGGGCGCTGTGTTCGTGCGGACCGACGTGGCCGGCCTCCAGGACAACGAGGCGGCGGTCGCGACGGCGGTGGCCACGTACGGGCGCCTCGACGTCGTCCACCTCAACGCGGGCATCACCGGCGGGACTTCCCTCGGGCCCGGCTTCGACCCCGACGGCTACCGGAAGATCGTCGGCATCAACCTCGATTCCGTGGTCTTCGGCATTCAGGCAGCCCTGCCGCAGGTGCGCCGCAACGGCGGGCACATCGTCGTCACGGCCAGCGCGGCGGCACTGCGCCCCTCGATCGAGGTCGTGTACTCCGCGACCAAGAGCGCGGTGGTCGCCCTCGTCCGCTCCCTCGCCCCCGTGCTGCGACCCGACGGAGTCTCGCTCAACGCGCTCTGCCCCGGCCTGGTGGACACCCCGCTGATCGCCGGACGCCGGCCGGCCATCGCCGAAGCGGGGCTCCCGGTGGCGAGCGCGGAGCACGTGGCCGACGCATTCGAGACGGTGCTCGCCGACGGGCGGACCGGACAGGCATGGCTTGTCATGGCGGACCGGCCGGTGGCACCATTCCCGTTTCCCGACCTTCCCGTACCCGGCGCCGAAAAATTGATCACCGATGCCGTTCACGGCGGTGACATGGGTACTTCATGAAACCGCACGGAGCTTAGGGGTTGTTTAGGGGGTTGGTCGGAACCACCCCTTGTTAGCCTGAATCGCGAATTTGCATGATGCAGAGGATTCACTGGAATCCGCTTCTTGCTGACGGGGTCGGGCTATGAATAACACGGCTGTTGTGGGGCACAGTGATTCCTCGCGGGCCGAGGAAGCGATAGCGATTGTCGGCGTATCCTGCCGATTCCCGCACGCTTCATCGGCCCGGCAGTTCTGGGATCTGCTGCGCGGTGGCCGCCATTCGGTCACCGAGGTCCCCGAAGAGCGCTGGAACGCCGAGGAGTTCTACGACCCCGACGCATCCGCCCCCGGCCGTATGAACTCCACATTCGGTTCGTTCCTGGACGGCGTCGACCTGTTCGACGCCGACTTCTTCCGCCTCTCACCCCGCGAGGCCACCTTCATGGACCCCCAGCAGCGGATCATGCTGGAACTCGGGTGGGAGGCGCTGGAGGACGCCGGCGTCCTGGCGGACACGGTGGCGGGAAGCCGGCTCGGCGTCTTCGTGGGCGCGATCTGGGACGACTACGCACGGCTGGTCAGGGGCGCGGCGACCGCGGACGGACACGGGAACGGTGCCCTGGGCGGCGGCGCCCAGCACGCCATGACCGGCATCCACCGCGGCGTCATCGCCAACCGCCTGTCCTACTTCCTCAGGGCACAAGGCCCCAGCCTGACGGTCGACACCGGCCAGTCGTCCTCCCTCGTCGCCGTCCACCTCGCCTGCGAGAGCCTGCGCAAGGGAGAGTCCGACCAGGCCATCGCCGGCGGCATCAACCTCACCCTCCTCGCCGAGAGTTCCGTCATCTCCGCCAAATGGGGCGGCCTCTCGCCCCACGGCCGCTGCTTCACCTTCGACGCCCGCGCCGACGGCTACGTCAGGGGCGAAGGCGGCGGAGCCGTGCTCCTCAAGCCGCTGTCACGCGCGCTGGCCGACGGCGACCGCATCTACTGCGTGATCCGTGGCAGCGCCGTCAACAACGGCGCGGGCAGCAGCATGACCACACCCAGCCCGCAGGCCCAGGAATCCGTGCTGCGCGCCGCCTACGAATATGCCGGCGTGGCACCGTCGGCCGTCCAGTACGTGGAACTGCACGGCACCGGCACCAAGGTGGGCGACCCCGTGGAGGCCGAGGCCCTGGGAGCGGCACTCGGCGCCGTTCCGGGGCGGCGCGACCCGCTGCGGGTCGGCTCGGTGAAGACCAACCTGGGCCACCTGGAAGGCGCCGCGGGAATCACCGGCCTGCTCAAGACCGTACTCAGCCTGACCCACCGCGAACTACCGGCCAGCCTCAACTACGAGACCCCGAACCCGCGCATCCCGCTCGACGAGCTGAACCTGACCGTGCAACGGGAGTCAGGACCTTGGCCGCACGGCGACGAGCCCCTGATCGCCGGTGTCAGCTCATTCGGCATGGGCGGCACCAACTGCCACGTCGTTCTGGCGGAGGCGCCTGCGGCGGGGCGCACCGTCGCAGGGGAAAGGGGCGGGGAGTCCAGCGGTGAGGTTGTCGCTCCGGTGGTGACGCCGTGGGTGGTGTCGGGCCGGTCGGCCGATGCCTTGCGGGGGCAGGCGGCGCGGCTCCGGGAGTTCGTCGCCGACGGTGACGTGAACGCTGGTGAGGTGAGCGCCATCGACGTGGGGTGGTCGTTGGCGTCGTCGCGGTCGGCGTTCGAGCATCGGGCGGTGGTGGTTGCGGAGGGGCGCGGCCAACTGCTCGACGGGCTGGATGTTCTGGCTTCGGGTGGCGTCGCCGTGGGGCCTGGTGTGCCAGGCGCTTCTGGTGGTCCTGGTGTGGTGTCGGGGGCGGTGGTGCCTGGCCGGCTGGGTGTCGTCTTCACCGGTCAGGGTGCGCAGCGGGCGGGGATGGGCCGGGAGTTGTACGGGTCCTTCCCGGTGTTCGCATCGGCTTTCGATGAGGTGTGTGCGCATGTCGACCCGTTGTTGGGCGGGTCGTTGCGTGAGGTGGTGTGGTCGGGTGAGGGGCTGGATGGGACGGGGCTGACGCAGCCGGCCTTGTTCGCGCTGGAGGTGGCGCTGTTCCGGTTGGTGGAGTCGTGGGGTGTCCGGCCGAGTGTGGTGGGCGGGCATTCGGTGGGGGAGATCGCTGCCGCGCATGTGGCGGGGGTGTTCTCGCTCGCGGATGTTGCACAACTGGTGGTGGCTCGGGGTCGGTTGATGCAGGCGTTGCCGTCGGGTGGCGCGATGTTGTCGGTGCTGGCTGCTGAGGATGAGGTAGTGCCGCTGTTGTCCGGTCGTGAGGACCGGGTGAGTGTGGCCGCGGTGAACGGGCCGCGTTCCGTGGTGATTTCGGGTGCGGGTGAGGCCGTCGCGGAGATCGGTGCGCTGCTCCGGGAACAGGGCCGTAAGGTCAAGAAGCTGTCCGTCAGCCATGCGTTCCACTCGCCGCTGATGGATCCGATGCTCGACGAATTCCGTGCCGTGGCGTCCGGAATCACCTTTGCGACGCCGACGATCCCCATGGTTTCCGAACGGGTCACTTCGCCGGAATTCTGGGTCGAACATGTACGGCGGCCGGTGCGTTTCGCGGATGCCGTGCGGGCGATGGAACGGGATGGCGTACGCACCTTCCTGGAAGTCGGCCCGGACGCCGTGCTCTCGGCGATGATTCCGGACTGCTTGAGCGACGCGGGCGAAGCCGCCGCGATACCGCTGCTGCGCCGGGACCGCGCCGAGCCGCTGTCCGCGGTCACCGCGCTGGCTCAGGCATATGTGCGGGGTGCGGATGCCGATTGGGGCGCCCTGTACCAGGGGTCGGGCGCCCGTCGCGTCGAATTGCCGACGTATGCCTTCCAGCGTGAGAGCTATTGGCTGACGGGGCCCGGCCACAGCCCTGTTGCGGCCAATCCGTCGAGCGGGGCGGCTGCTGCCGAAGAACCCAGCGCACGAAGGGGATGGGCGGGCCGGCTGACGGGTCTTCCGGCCGACGAGCGGAAACGGATGGTCACCGAAGAGGTCTCCTCACACATCTCCGCGGTACTCGGATACCCCGACACAAAGACAGTCGAGCTGCGGACGCCGTTCACCGACCTCGGATTCGACTCCATGGCCGCTGTCGAATTCCGGAACGCGCTGTCCGTGGCCACCGAACTCCGGCTGCCGAGTGGCTTGCTCTTCGACTACCCGACCCCACGGGAACTCGTCGAATACCTGCACGATGAAGTACTCGGCGAAGCGACGGAGGCTTCCGTACGGCCTGTTGCGGCTGCCCTCGACGAGCCGGTGGCGATCGTGGGAATGGCGTGCCGTTTCCCTGGCGGGGTGTCATCGCCGGAAGACCTCTGGCGGGTCGTGATACAGGGCGAGGACGTACTGTCGGAGTTCCCGACCGACCGCGGATGGGAACTCGATTCCCTGTACGACCCGGACCCCGATGGCTCCGGCAAGAGCTATGTCACTCGGGGCGGATTCCTTTCCTCAGCGGGCGAATTCGATGCGGGCTTCTTCGGCATCTCACCCCGTGAGGCGCTGGCGATGGACCCGCAGCAGCGGCTGCTGCTGGAGACGGCATGGGAGGCGTACGAGCGGGCCGGCCTCGATCCCGTAGACCACAGGGGCACGGAAACCGGTGTCTTCATCGGCGCCACCGCCCAGGACTACGGCCCGCGCATGCACCAGGCCCCGGACAGCGTCGGAGGGCACGTACTGACAGGCGGAACCGCCAGCATCATGTCCGGGCGGATCGCCTATCAGCTCGGGCTGACCGGCCCCGCGATGACGGTCGACACGGCCTGCTCGTCCTCGCTGGTCGCGCTGCACATGGCCACGCAGGCGCTGAGGTCGGGCGAGTGCTCGATGGCGCTCGCCGGTGGCGCCACGGTGATGTCCCACCCCGGCATGTTCGTGGAGTTCAGCCGGCAGCGCGGGCTGGCGCCTGACGGCCGGTGCAAGGCGTTTTCGGCCGACGCCGACGGGACCGGGTGGTCAGAGGGTGTGGGGATGCTGCTGGTGGAGCGGCTGTCGGACGCCCGGCGGAATGGGCACCGGGTGCTGGCGGTGGTGCGGGGTTCGGCGGTGAATCAGGACGGGGCGAGCAATGGTCTGACGGCGCCGAATGGTCCGTCGCAGCAGCGGGTGATTCGTCAGGCGTTGGCGAATGCGGGTGTGCCGGGTGCCGGTGTGGATGTGGTGGAGGCGCACGGTACGGGGACCAGGCTGGGCGATCCGATCGAGGCTGAGGCGCTGTTGGCGACGTACGGCCAGGATCGGGACGCCAACAGCCCTTTGTGGCTGGGGTCGTTGAAGTCGAACATCGGTCATGCGCAGGCGGCGGCCGGTGTGGGGGGCGTCATCAAGATGGTGATGGCGATGCGGGAGGGTGTGCTGCCGCGCACGGTGCACGCCGATGAGCCCTCGCCGTACATCGACTGGTCATCCGGCGCGATGAAGCTGCTTCGGGAAGAGCACGAGTGGCCCGGGAACGAACCTCGCCCCCGGCGTGCGGCCGTGTCGTCCTTCGGCATCAGTGGGACGAATGCGCATGTGGTGTTGGAGCAGGCGCTGGTGGCGGTGGAGCCGGATGAGGCCGGTGGTGACGCCGTTGTCCCGGTGGTGACGCCGTGGGTGGTGTCGGGCCGGTCGGCCGATGCCTTGCGGGGGCAGGCGGCGCGGCTTCGGGAGTTCGTCGCCGACGGTGACGCGTCGGCCGTGGACGTCGGGTGGTCGTTGGCGTCGTCGCGTTCGGTGTTCGAGCATCGGGCGGTGGTGGTCGGGGAGGGGCGCGGGCAACTCCTCGACGGACTGGGCGCGTTGCTGACCCAGGATGACGACGGCCCTGGTGTGGTGAGAGGGACGGAGGCACCCGGTCGGCTGGGCCTGCTCTTCACCGGTCAGGGTGCGCAGCGCGCGGGGATGGGCCGGGAGTCGTACGCGGCGTTCCCGGTGTTCGCCTCCGCCTTTGATGAGGTGTGTGCGCATATTGACCCGTTGTTGGGTGGGTCGTTGCGTGAGGTGGTGTGGTCGGGTGAGGGGCTGGATGGGACGGGGCTGACGCAGCCGGCCCTGTTCGCGGTCGAGGTGGCGCTTTACCGCTTGCTGGAGTCGTGGGGTGTGCGGCCTGATGTGCTGGCCGGGCATTCGGTGGGGGAGATCGCTGCTGCGCATGTGGCGGGGGTGTTCTCGCTCGCGGATGCCGCTCAACTGGTGGTGGCGCGTGGCAAGTTGATGCAGGCGCTGCCGTCCGGCGGGGCGATGTTGTCGGTACTGGCTGCCGAGGACGAAGTGCTTCCGCTGTTGTCCGGTCGTGAGGACCGGGTGAGTGTGGCCGCGGTGAACGGGCCTCGCTCGGTGGTGATTTCGGGTGCGGGTGAGGCCGTCGCGGAGATCGGTGCGTCGCTCCGTGAGCAGGGCCGTAAGGTCAAGAAGCTGTCCGTGAGCCATGCGTTCCACTCGCCGTTGATGGATCCGATGCTGGACGATTTCCGCTCGGCGATCAGCGGTCTGGAGTTCGCCGCCCCGGGCGTGGCGATGGTGTCCGCGGTGACTGGCGAGTCCGTCACCGACGAGATCGCTTCGGCGGACTATTGGGTCGCGCACGTACGCCGCCCGGTGCGGTTCGCCGATGCCGTACGCGAGATGGAGGGCGAGGGCGTACGGACGTTCCTCGAAGTCGGGCCGGACGGTGTCCTCTCGGCCCTTGTTCCCGACTGTGTCGGTGACTCTTCGGGTTCGGTGGCCTTCCCTGTTCTGCGTCGGGATCGCGCCGAGCCGCAGTCGGCGGTGATGGCTCTGGCTCAGGCTTGGGTGCGGGGCGCAGAGGCCGACTGGGGTGCCCTGTACGAGGGTTCGGGTGCCCGTCGCGTCGATCTTCCGACGTATGCCTTCCAGCGCGAGCGGTACTGGCTGTCGGCGTCGGAGGGCGGGGCGTCGGTGGATGTGGCGTCGGCGGGGCTGAGCGCGGCCGGGCATCCCTTGCTGGGTGCGGCTGTTGAGCTTGCGGACGGCGACGGTGTGATTCTCACGGGTCGTCTGTCGTTGCAGAGTCACCCGTGGCTCGCGGATCACGCCATCCTCGGCACGGTTCTGCTGCCCGGCACCGCCTTCGTCGAACTCGCCCTCCGTGCCGGTGATCAGGTCGGCTGTGACCGCATCGACGAGCTGACGCTCACCGCGCCGCTGATCCTGCCGGACCAGGGCGCCGTCCAGCTCCAGATCGCCGTCTCGGAGGCGGACGAAGAAGGGCGGCGGGAGCTGGGCATTCACTCGCGGCCCGCGAGCAGGGCGCCGGCGGCGGACGGGGGCTCGGACCCGTCCTGGGTTCGGCATGCGCACGGCACGCTGGTGGCGTCACGGACCGATCAGCTCGACAGCGGTGCGGCGGATCTGTCCGTGTGGCCTCCGGTGGACGCGGTGGAGGTGGACACCGACGGGGTGTACGACCGGCTCGCGGCGGACGGTTACGACTACGGTCCGGCGTTCCGGGGGTTGCAGCGGGTGTGGCGGCGCGGTGAGGAGCTGTTCGCCGAGGTCGTTCTGGCTGATGAGCAGCGGTCCGATGCCGGTGAGTACGTGCTCCATCCCGCGCTCCTCGATGCCGCGCTGCACCCGTTGCTGCCCGGCCCGCGCACCGTCGACGCGCACCGTACGACGGAAGAGGACGGTGCGCGGCCCGCCTCCCGGTCGCTGAGCCTGCCGTTCTCCTGGGCCGGGGTGAGCGTGTCCGCGGTCCTCGGCCCGGCCCTGCGCGTGCGGATCGCCCCCGTCGGCCAGGAGACCGTTGCGCTGACCGTTGCCGACGGCGCGGGCACGCAGGTCGCGGCCGTGGAGTCGTTGCTGTGGCGCGAGGTGCCCGCCGACGCGTTGCGTGACGCGGCTCGTGCAGAGGACGACACCTCGCTGTTCCGGGTGGAGTGGAGGAAGACCGCGCCGCAGGCGAGCGCGGCGCAGGGTACGCGGTACTTCCCGGACGTCGATTCCCTGACCGGCGCCATGCGCGGCGGTGGCGGAGAGTCCTGGCCCGAGACCGTCGCCGTGCAGCTTGCCGGGTCCTCCGTCGACGGCGGCGGGCACGATGCCGGTGTGGCGGCGCTCGCGTTGACGCGGCGGACTCTCGGACTGGTCCAGTCATGGCTGTCCGACGAGCGGTTCGCCGCCTCGCGGCTGGTGCTGCTCACGCGAGGCGCCGTTGACGTCGAGAGTGTCCAGAACGCCGAGGGCGCGGGGGCGAGCGGCACCGCCGTCGACCCCGCTCTGGCCGGTGTGTGGGGGCTGCTGCGGACGGCACAGACCGAGCACCCCGACCGGTTCGTACTGGTCGACGCGGACGCACCCGCGAGCGAGGCGCTGCCCGCCGCCCTGGCCGCGGGCGAGCCGCAGGTCGCGGTGCGCGGCGGCGATGTACACGTACCCCGCCTGGTCAGACTGCCGGCTGCCGCATCGGGCTCCGGGCCCGCTTTCGACCCCGACGGCACGGTGCTGATCACGGGCGCGTCGGGACGGCTGGGGGGACTGCTCGCCCACCACCTCGTCCGCGCGCACGGCGTACGTCATCTGCTGCTGCTCAGCCGCCGCGGGCCGGACGCGCCCGGAGCACGTGGCCTGCGCGAGGAGCTGACCGCCATCGGATGCCAGGTCACGCTGGCCGCGTGCGACGCCGCCGACCGTGACCAACTGGCCGCGACCCTGGCCGAGTTGCCCGCCGAGCACCCGCTGACCGCCGTCGTGCACGCAGCCGGGGTACTGGACGACGGGATCATCGGCGCCCTGATGCCGGAACGCCTCGAAAAGGTACTGCGGCCCAAGATCACAGCTGCCTGGAATCTGCACGAGCTGACCCGGCGCACGCGGCTCTCCGCCTTCGTCCTCTACTCGTCGATCTCCGGTCTCATAGGCGCCGCGGGCCAGGGCAACTACGCGGCTGCCAACGCCTTCCTCGACGCACTGGCCGCCCACCGCCGGGCCCAGGACCTGCCGGCGCTGTCCCTGGCCTGGGGGCTGTGGGAACAGAGCGGCGGAATGGCCGAAGGTCTCGGGCGCCAGGACATGGCGCGCATGGCCCGCACGGGCGTGGCGCCGCTCTCCGAACAGGACGGCATGGCACTGTTCGACGCCGCCATCGGCGCACGGACCGGCGAACGGGACACCGCCCTGCTGGTGCCCATGCGCCTCGACACCGAGGCCCTGCGGGCGCGGGCGGATGCGGATGACGTCCCGCCGTTCCTCCGGAGCCTCGCGCCCGGCACCCGACCTCGACGTACCCGGCGTGACCAGCGGAAACGCGAGGCTGCCGGCTCGTCCCTCGTCGAGCGCCTGGCAGCACTGACGGAACCGGAGCAGCGGCGCGCGCTGCGCGAACTGGTCCGCAACCAGGCGGTCGCCGTACTGGGACTCGGCGGAACGGCCGCGCTCCCCGCCGACCGCGCCTTCAAGGACGCCGGTTTCGACTCCCTCACGTCGGTCGAGCTGCGCAACCGGCTCAACTCCGCGACGGGACTGACCCTCCCGACGACGCTCCTCTTCGACTACCCGACCCCCGATGCCATCGTCGGTCTGCTCATGGACCAGTACGTGGACACGCGTGCCCAGGACACCCCGGCCACGACCGCCGCACCGGCATCCGCGAGCCGTGCCACGGCCGACGAGCCCCTCGCGATCGTCGGCATGGCCTGCCGCTACCCGGGCGGAGTGGCCTCCCCGGAAGACCTGTGGCGGCTGGTGGCGGACGGCACCGACGCGATCTCGGCCTTCCCGACCGGCCGCGGCTGGGCCGATGACCTCTACGATCCGGACCCCGACCGTCCGGGCAAGAGCTACGTACGGGAGGGCGGCTTCCTCCACGAGGCGGGCGCGTTCGACCCCGCCTTCTTCGGCATCTCGCCGCGCGAGGCACTGGCGATGGACCCCCAGCAGCGCCTGCTGCTGGAAACCGTCTGGGAGACCTTCGAGCAGGCCGGTATCGACCCGGCAACGGCCCAGGGCACCCGGACCGGAGTGTTCGCCGGCCTGATGTACCACGACTACGCCCCGCCCGTGCACCAGATGCCGGAGGAGCTGGAGGGCATTCTCCTCACGGGCAATACCGGAAGCGTCCTCTCCGGCCGCCTGGCGTACACCTTCGGCCTGGTGGGTCCTGCGGTGACGGTGGACACGGCCTGCTCGTCTTCGCTGGTCGCGCTGCATCTGGCGGCGCAGGCGCTGCGGTCGGGGGAGTGCTCGATGGCGCTCGCGGGCGGCGCGACGGTGATGTCCACGCCCGGCACGTTCGTGGAGTTCAGCCGGCAGCGCGGGCTGTCACCCGACGGCCGCTGCAAGTCCTTCTCCGCCGACGCCGACGGCACCGGCTGGGGCGAGGGTGTGGGCATGCTGCTCCTGGAGCGGCTGTCGGACGCCCGGCGGAACGGGCACCGGGTGCTGGCGCTGGTACGTGGCTCGGCGGTGAATCAGGACGGGGCGAGCAATGGTCTGACGGCGCCGAATGGTCCGTCGCAGCAGCGGGTGATTCGTCAGGCGTTGGCGAATGCGGGTGTGCCGGGTGCCGGTGTGGATGTGGTGGAGGCGCACGGTACGGGGACCAGGCTCGGTGACCCGATCGAGGCCGAGGCGCTGTTGGCGACCTACGGGCAGGAGCGGGACGTCGACAGTCCGCTGTGGCTGGGGTCGTTGAAGTCGAACATCGGTCACACGCAGGCGGCGGCCGGTGTGGGGGGCGTCATCAAGATGGTGATGGCGATGCGGGAGGGGATTCTGCCGCGGACGTTGCATGCGGATGAGCCGTCGCCGCATGTGGATTGGTCGTCGGGTGCGGTGGAGTTGTTGCGGGAGGCGCGTGGGTGGCCGGAGGTGGGGGATCGTCCGCGTCGGGCTGGTGTCTCGTCCTTCGGTATCAGTGGGACGAACGCGCATGTGGTGTTGGAGCAGGCCGCGCCGGAAGAGGCGGAGGCCGGCGACGTTGCTCCGACTCCGGCCGCGGCCGTGACGCCGTGGGTGGTGTCGGGCCGTTCGGCGGAGGCCCTGCGGGGGCAGGCGGCGCGGCTTCGGGCGTACGTGGAGGAGAACGGTTCGCTCTCGGCCGCCGATGTGGGCTGGTCGTTGGCGTCGTCGCGGTCGGTGTTCGAGCATCGTGCGGTGGTGCTGGGGGCGGGCCGCGACGAGCTGCTGTCGGGCCTGGAGGCGCTTGCCTCGGGTGCGGAGCAGGTGCCCGATGCGGTGGGCGGTGTGCGCTCCGGGGTGGTGTTCGTCTTCCCGGGGCAGGGGACGCAGTGGGTGGGCATGGCTGCCGAACTGCTGGCCGAGTCCTCGGTGTTCGCGGAGTGGATGGGCCGGTGTGAGGCGGCGCTGGCGCCGTATGTGGACTGGTCGTTGACGTCGGTCCTGCGGGAGGGTGCCGGGCTGGACCGGGTGGATGTGGTGCAGCCGGTCTCGTGGGCGGTGATGGTCTCGCTCGCGGAGTTGTGGCGTTCGTTGGGCGTGGTCGCGTCCGGTGTGGTGGGACATTCGCAGGGGGAGATCGCTGCGGCTGTGGTGGCGGGTGCGTTGTCGCTGGCGGACGGGGCGCGTGTGGTCGCGTTGCGTTCGCAGGTGATCGGGCGCGTGCTGGCGGGTCCGGGCGGTATGGCGTCCATCGCGTTGCCCGAGGCTCGGGTGCGTGAACGGATCGGCGCGGACGGTCAGGTCGGCGTCGCCGCCGTCAACGGACCGAATTCCACGGTGGTGTCGGGCGATGCGGATGCCATCACCTCCCTCGTCGCCGCCTATGAGGCCGAGGGTGTCAGGGCTCGTCTGATCCCCGTCGACTACGCCTCCCACTCCTTCCAAGTGGAGGGGATCGAGGGCGCGTTGATGGCTTCGCTGGAGTCGTTTGAGCCTCGTGCGTCCGATGTTCCCTTCCACTCGACGGTTGAGGGCCGTGCGATCGATACGTCCTCGATGGATGCGGGGTACTGGTTCCGTAATCTGCGGCAGGAGGTCAGGTTCGGCGAGGTGGTCGAGTCGCTCATCGGGCAGGGGCATGACGCGTTCATCGAGGTCAGTGCGCACCCGGTGCTGACGTACGGCATCGAGGAGACGGCCGAGGCGCTTGGCGCCGATGTGGTCGCGGTGCGGTCCCTGCGCCGGGGTCAAGGGGGCGCGGAGCAGTTCCTGTCGTCGGTGGCCGAGGCGTGGGTACGTGGTGTCGAGGTGGACTGGCAGCAGGTGTTCGCCGGGACCGGGGCCCGGCCGGTGGACCTGCCGACCTATGCCTTTCAGCGCGAGAACTTCTGGCTCGCCAGGGTCGCCGCCGCAGGCGATGTCAGCGCGGCCGGACTGCGCGCCGCTGACCACCCGTTGCTGGGCGCCGCGGTGGAGTTGGCCGACGGGTCCGGAGTGGTGCTGACGGGCCGGCTGTCGGTGGGCGCGTATCCGTGGCTGGCGGACCACGCGGTGCTGGGCAGTGTGGTGGTGCCGGGCACCGCGTTGGTCGAGTTGGCGGTGCGTGGCGGGGATCAGGTGGGCTGCGCGGTGCTGGAGGAGCTGACGCTGGCCGCGCCGCTGGTTCTGCCCGAGCGGGAAAGCGTCCGGTTGCAGGTCGTTGTCGGTGACGAGGACGCGTCCGGGCGTCGTGCGGTGAACATCCACTCCCGCCCCGACGCCGACTCCGGCACCGAGGGCGAACCTTCCTGGACGTGCCACGCCACCGGACTGCTCGCGGTGGACGACGCCCCTCAGCCGCCCGCCCCCTCGGCTGCCTGGCCGCCGCCCGGTGCCGAGGAGGTCGTGCTCGACGGCGCGTACGACCGGCTCGCCCGGCAGGGCTACGACTACGGCCCTGCCTTCCGGGGGCTGCGTCGCGTGTGGCGGAGCGCGGACGAGATCTTCGCCGAGGTCGAACTGCCGACGGAACTACGTTCTGACGCCAAGGCGTTCACCCTGCATCCCGCCCTCCTGGACGCCGCCCTGCACACGCTGCTGCCCGGCTTTTCCGACGAGGGCGAGCCGTCACGTACGGTCCTGCCCTTCGCCTGGGCCGGTGTGCGCCTGCATGCCTCCGGTGCGGCGTCGCTGCGGGTGCGGCTGTCCGTGTCCGCACCGGACAGCGGCGGTGGGGGTGCGGACGCTGCCGCCACCACCTCGGTGTCCCTCGTGGCCATGGACCAGGCGGGGGCGCTGGTGGCGACGGCGGATGAGCTGACCCTGCGGCCGATGGCGCAGGAGGGACGGCTCGCCGCGCGCACCGATGTCACGCACGACGCGCTGTACCACCTCGACTGGACGCCGCTTACCGGCGACGAGGCCGCTGATGGGGGCGCGGGGGATGAACCCTGGTCCGTACTGGGCGCCGACCCGCTGCACCTCGCCGAAGCGCTGACCCCGGCCGAGCCGCTCCCCGTTCACACGGACCTTGCCGCCTTGGCCCAGTCGATCGATTCCGGCGGCAGCTCTGTACCCGGCACGGTCCTGCTGACCGTCGTCACGACGCCCGCCGATGCCGACGCAGGCGCCGATTCCGGCCCTGACGTCCACCTCGCGCAAGGCACGCACGAGGTGGCCCAACAAGTCCTCGACACCGTCCAGTCCTGGCTTGCGGACGAGCGGTTCGGCTCCTCGCGGCTGGTCGTGGTGACGCGGAACGCCGTCGCCACATCGGCCGGTGGCGGCGCCGACGGCCCGGTCGACCTGCCGGCTTCCGCGGTCTGGGGTCTGGTGCGTACGGCGCAGACCGAGAACCCGGAGCGTTTCGCGCTCATCGACACCGACGGGCGGCCCGTCTCGACGGCAGCGCTGTCCGCGGCGATGACGACGGACGAGCAGCAGATCGCGATCCGGAACGGACAGCTCCTGATACCCAGGCTGTCACGGGGCGCGGCCGGACAGGTCCTCGTGCCGCCCCCAGGAGCCGCGCAGTGGCGGCTGGTCCTGGAAGGGAAGGGGACGCTGGAGAACCTCGAAGCCGTCCCCTGCCCGGAAGTGACGGAGCCGCTCGGCCCGGGGCAGGTACGCATCGCCGTCCGCGCCGCGGGCCTGAACTTCCGGGACGTGCTGATCGCCCTGGGCATGGTGCCCGAGCAGCACGCCCTGATGGGCGCGGAGGGCGCCGGCGTCGTGCTGGCGACCGGCCCCGGTGTCACAGGACTGGCGCCGGGGGACAAGGTCATGGGCTACTTCGACGGCGCCTTCGGGCCGGTGGCGGTGGCCGACCGCAGACTGCTCGCCAAGATCCCCGAGGGCTGGTCGTTCGCCCAGGCCGCCTCGGTGCCTGTGGTCTTCCTCACCGCCTACTACGGCCTCGTCGACCTGGGCAACGTACGCCCCGGCGACTCCGTACTCGTCCACGCGGCGGCCGGTGGCGTGGGCATCGCGGCGGTCCAACTGGCCCGCCATCTCGGGGCCGAGGTGTACGGGACGGCCAGCCCGGCCAAGTGGGACACGCTGCGCTCGCTCGGTCTCGACGACGACCACATCGCCCATTCCCGGACCCTGGACTTCCACGACGAGTTCCTGGCCGCCACCGGCGGCGAGGGCGTGGACGTGGTGCTCAACTCCCTGGCGGACGAGCACATCGACGCGTCCCTGCGACTGCTGTCCCCGGGCGGTCGCTTCCTGGAAATGGGCAAGACCGACATCCGCGATGCGGCGGAGGTCGAGGCGGCACACCCGGGGGTGAGCTACCAGGTCTACGACCTGACGGCGCTCGCCCGTACCGAACCGGACAGTGCGGGCGCGGTCCCCGAACGCCTCCAGGAAATCCTGACCGAGGTGCTCGGCCTGTTCGAGCGCGGGGTGCTGCAAGCGCTGCCCGTGACCACTTGGGATGTGCGCCGGGCACCCGAGGCGTTCCGTCACCTGTCCCAGGCCAAGGCCGTCGGGAAGCTCGTCCTGACCGTTCCCGCTCCCCTCGACCCCGAGGGCACGGTGCTCATCACCGGCGCGATGGGCGCCCTGGGAGCCCTCACCGCCCGGCATCTGGTGACGGAACACAAGGCGCGCAACCTCCTGCTCGTCAGCCGCAGCGGGCCCAAGGCCCCCGGCGCCGCCGCACTTGAGGCCGAGCTGCGGGACCTCGGTGCCCGGGTCACCGTCGCCGCCTGCGACGTCGCCGACCGCGACGCCCTGGCCGCCCTGCTGGCCGCCGTACCAGCCGAGCACCCGCTCACCGCGGTCGTCCACACCGCTGGCGTACTCGACGACGGCGTGGTGGCCGCCCTGACCCCGAAGCAGCTGGACACGGTCCTGCGGCCCAAGGTGGACGCCGCCTGGAACCTCCACGAACTGACCCGGGACCTCGACCTGTCGGCCTTCGTCCTCTACTCCTCCTTCGCCGGACTCCTCGGCACGCCGGGCCAGGCCAACTACGCCGCTGCCAATGCCTTCCTGGACGCCCTTGCCGCCCACCGCAGGGCACAGGGCCTGGCTGCCACCTCCCTCGCCTGGGGGCTGTGGGCCCAGGCCAGCGGCATGACGGGACACCTCACCGACGCCGACCACCAGCGGATGGCCAGGAGCGGACTGCTGGCACTGTCCTCGCAGGACGGCATGGCGCTCTACGACGCCGCACAGCGCACCGGCGCAGCCGTCGTCGCCCCCACCCGGCTCGACACCGCGGCACTGCGGGCCCAGGGCGACACCGCCCCCGCCCTGCTCCGCGGCCTGGTCCGCGGCACGGGCGGCGGCGGGGACCGCAGGACCCGGAGGGCGGCAGCCGCGGACACGAACGGGACCGGCGCTGCGCCGTCCCTCCAGCAGCGGCTACAGGGACTGCCGGAACGGGAACGGACACCGTTCCTCACGGACCTGGTCCTCGCCCAGGTGGCCACGGTCCTGGGGCACAGCGGCGCCGACAGCGTGGCAGGGGACCGCGCGTTCAAGGAACTCGGCTTCGACTCGCTCACCGCCGTCGAACTGCGCAACCGACTGGGCGCCGCCACCGGACTCCGGCTGCCGACCGCAGTCGTCTTCGACCATCCGACGGCCGGCGGACTGGCGCAGTACCTGCGCGAGCAGTTCGTACTCGACGAGGTGTCCGCGGCGGAGCCCGTGCTGGCCGACATCGAACGCCTGAAGAGCACGCTGCGCGCGGCGGTCGCCGAAGGCGACAGCGACGGCGACCGCGAACGGATGATCAACGGACTGCGGGAACTGCTGGCCATCTGCGGCACCACCCACGGCGCCCGCAGCACCGGAACGACGGGAATCGGCGCCAACTCCGGCGCCGCGCACTCCACTTCCCGTTCCGGCACCGACGCACCCGACATCGATTCCGCCAGCGACGACGAGCTGTTCGCGCTGATCGACGAACTCGGCTGACCGCAACAGGCAACGTCAACTGGCAACACAGGGGGAAGCACGTGGCTGACGAGGCGAAACTCCGCGACTATCTCAAACGAGCCGTCGCCGACGCGCACGAAGCACGCAGATTGCTGCGCGAAGCGGAGAACAAGGCATACGAGCCGATCGCGATTGTCGGGATGGCCTGCCGCTTTCCGGGCGGGGTGCGCTCGCCGGAGGGGCTCTGGCGGCTGGTGTCCGACGGCGTCGACGCGGTGTCGGGATTTCCGGCGGACCGCGGCTGGGACGTCGACGGCCTGTATGACCCGGATCCGGCGAGTTCGGGGACGTCGTATGCGCGTGAGGGCGGATTCCTTTACGAGGCGGGGGAGTTCGATGCCGGTTTCTTCGGTATTTCGCCGCGTGAGGCGCTGGCGATGGATCCGCAGCAGCGGCTGCTGCTGGAGACGTCCTGGGAGACCTTCGAACACGCGGGCATCGATCCGACGACCCTGCGGACCACCCCCACCGGCGTCTTCGTCGGAGCCACCGGCCAGGACTACGGCCCCCGCATGCACCACGCGCCGAAGAACGTCGAAGGGCTGATGCTCACCGGCGGCACCGCCAGCGTCATGTCCGGGCGGATCGCTTACCACATCGGACTGGCAGGCCCGGCCGTCACGCTCGACACGGCGTGCTCGTCGTCGCTGGTGGCCCTGCACCTCGCCGCGCAGTCCCTGCGGTCCGGCGACTGCACCATGGCGCTCGTCGGCGGAGTGATGGTGATGTCAACCCCCGGCACCTTCGTGGAGTTCAGCCGGCAGCGCGGCCTGTCCGCCGACGGCCGGTGCAGCTCTTTCGGCGCGGCAGCGGACGGCACCGGGTGGGGCGAAGGCATCGGCATGCTGCTCGTCGAGCGGCTGTCGGACGCCCACAGGAACGGGCACCGCGTACTGGCCGTGGTCCGGGGCTCCGCCGTGAACCAGGACGGCGCCAGCAACGGCCTGACCGCGCCGAACGGCCCCGCCCAGCAGCGGGTCATCCGCCAGGCCCTGGCGAACGCCGGGCTGACGGCCGCCGACGTGGACGCGGTCGAGGGACACGGCACGGGGACCAGGCTCGGCGACCCGATCGAGGCCGAGGCGCTGTTGGCGACGTATGGCCAAGGCCGGGACGCGGACCGGCCGTTGTGGCTGGGCTCGGTGAAGTCGAACCTGGCCCATACGCAGCACGCCGCCGGCATGGCGGGTGTGATCAAGATGGTGTTGGCGATGCGGGAGGGTGTGCTGCCGCGGACGTTGCACGCCGATGAGCCCTCGCCGCATGTGGACTGGTCGTCGGGCGCGGTCGAGTTGCTGCGGGAGGCGCGCGAGTGGCCGGAGGCGGCGGATCGTCCGCGTCGGGCCGGTGTCTCGTCCTTCGGCGTCAGCGGGACGAATGCGCATGTGGTGCTGGAGCAGGCGCCGGTGGCGGCGGAGCCGGATGAGGCCGATGGTGACGCCGTTGCTCCGGTGGTGGTGCCGTGGGTGGTGTCGGGGCGTTCGGCGGCGGCGTTGCGAGGGCAGGCGGCGCGGCTTCGGGAGTCCGTCGCCGGCGGTGACGCGTCGGCGTGCGACGTCGGGTGGTCGTTGGCGTCGTCACGGTCGGTGTTCGAGCACCGGGCGGTGCTGATCGGGAACTCGCGCGAGCAACTCATCAACGGTCTGGGCGCGTTGACGTCAGGCGACGGCGCCGCCCGTCCTGGTGTGGTGTCGGGGGCGGTGGTGCCCGGCCGGCTGGGTGTCGTCTTCACCGGTCAGGGTGCGCAGCGGGCGGGGATGGGCCGGGAGTTGTACGGGTCCTTCCCGGTGTTCGCGTCCGCCTTCGATGAGGTGTGTGGTCATCTCGACCCGTTGTTGGGCGGGTCGTTGCGTGAGGTGGTCTGGGCGGGAGAGGGGCTTGATGAGACCGGCCTGACGCAGCCCGCCCTGTTCGCGGTGGAAGTGGCGCTGTTCCGGTTGGTGGAGTCGTGGGGTGTCCGGCCGAGTGTGGTGGGCGGGCATTCGGTGGGGGAGATCGCTGCCGCGCATGTGGCGGGGGTGTTCTCACTCGCGGACGCCGCCCAACTGGTGGTGGCACGCGGCAAGTTGATGCAAGAGCTACCGTCCGGCGGGGCGATGCTGTCGGCGCTGGCTGCCGAGGACGAAATCCTGCCGCTGCTGTCCGGCCGTGAGAACCGGGTGAGCGTGGCCGCGGTGAATGGCCCTCGATCCGTCGTCGTCTCGGGTGACGGAGCGGCCGTCGGAGAGATCGAGTCCCTGCTCCAGGCGCAGGGGCACAAGACGAAGCGGCTCACGGTCAGTCATGCGTTCCATTCGCCGCTGATGGACCCGATGCTGGACGACTTCCGCGCGGCGATCAGCGGCCTGGAGTTCGCCGCCCCGGGCATGGCGATCGTGTCCGCGGTGACCGGCGAGTCCGTCACCGACGAGATCGCTTCGCCGGACTACTGGGTCGCGCACGTACGCCGCCCGGTGCGGTTCGCCGATGCCGTGCGGGCGATGGAGAGCAAGGGCGTACGGACGTTCCTCGAAGTCGGGCCCGACGGCGTCCTCTCGGCCCTCGTTCCTGAGTGCGTCGGCGAACCGGGCCTGTCCGCAGCCGTCCCCGTCCTGCGCCGGGACCGCCCCGAGCCGCAGTCCGCCGTAACCGCTCTGGCCCAGGTGTTCGTGCGCGGTGCGGACGCCGACTGGTCGTCGTTCTACGCCGGCTCCCGGGCCCGTCGCGTGGATCTTCCGACGTACGCCTTCCAGCGCGAGCGGTACTGGCTGCTGCCGTCCACAGCGGACGAACCGACCGCAGAGCCTTGGCAGTACCAGGTGGTGTGGAAGCCACTGGGCGGCAGCGGGGCAATCGCCGCGGCGAAAGCGAAGGCAACGTGGGTGGTGTGCGTTCCCGAAGGGGCCGAGGAGGGGGACGCGGCCTCCGGGATCGTCGAGGCTCTGGACGCGCACGGGGTCCGTGGTGTCGTTGTGGGCTTCGACGGCGGCCGTCTCGATGCGGATGCGCTCACCCGGCGCGTCCGGCAACTCGGGAGCCGGGCGGCGGCGGACGGCGAGCCACTCGGTGGTGTGCTGTCCCTGCTGCCCCTGCTCTCGCAGGAGACCGGCCCGTCCGGCCCGTCCGGCCCGATCGGCTCGATCGGCTCGTCCGGCGCGACCGCCGCTTTGACGCTCGTCGAGGCGGTTGAACGGGCCGAAGCGGCAGTCCCCGTGTGGTGCGTCACCACTGGAGCCGTACCGGCCCAGCCGGAGGACCCGGCGGACCGGCCCGCGCAGGCCGCCCTCTGGGGGCTGGCACGCGTGCTCGCCTGGGAACGGTCACGGAGCTGGGGCGGCGTCGTGGACATGCCCGCCGTACCGCGACCGGACGACTGGGCGCGACTGGCCGCCGTGGTCACGGCCCCGGACGGCGGAGACGACCAGGTGGCGGTGCGGCCGACCGGCACCTACGTACGCCGGCTGGCCCCGGTGAACCGTGCGCTGCCGCACGGCCGCGAGGACACCACCGCGAAGGGCTGGGACGTCCGGGGAACGGTCCTCGTCACCGGCGGCACCGGCACGACGGGGCAGGCGGTGGCACGGTGGCTGGCCGCCCAGGGCGCCCAGCACCTGCTCCTGACCGGCCGCGACGCCACCTCGGCGCCAGGCGTGTCGGAGCTGGTGAACGACCTCGGGGGCATCGGGGTCGGCGTCACGGTGGCGCCGTGCGAAGAGGCCGACCGGGAAGGACTCGCCGACGCCCTCGCCTCGGTGCCCGCGGCGCACCCGCTGACCGCCGTCGTCCACGCCGCAGGTCTTGACGACGGCGACGACGGGCACCGTGACCTCGCCCCCCTGGCGGCGCAGCAGTGCGGTCCGCTGCTCGATTCCCGCACGGCAGCGCTGTGGAACCTCCACGAACTCACCCGGAACACGGACCTCTCCGCCTTCGTCCTCTTCTCACCGGCAGAAACCCTGGTCGGAAGCCCGGGGCGGAGCGGCGCCGCGGCCGGACAGGCATGCGCCGACGCGCTGGCCCGGCACCGGCGAGCACAAGGGCTGGCGGCCACATCGGTCGCCTGGGGCCCATGGACGACCACCGACCGCACCGCCTCCACCGAGGCCCAGGATCCCGTCGGCAGAAGCGACGGCCCGCACTCCTGGCCGCAGAGCCTTGCGCCCATCCCCGCCGACGCGGCCCTGTCCCTGCTGAGCGACCTGGTACGGCAACACCGCGCCTGCGTCACCGTCGCGCGAGTCGACTGGGAACGGGTACTCGCCTCGGGCCTCCCCCCGCGCGTCCGGCGAACCGTGGAAGACCTTCCCGAATTCCGTGCGGCACTCGACGCCGACCGCCCGGACGACGAGCAACCGGCCGACCACGACGGCTCCGCCGCGCTGCGCGCCCACATCGAGGGCCTGAGCGCCGCCGAGCAGGAACGCCACCTGCGGGACCTCGTACGCACCGAAGTCGCCGCCGTACTCGGATACGCCGACCGGGAAGCGATCGACGGCCGGCAGGTCTTCAACGACCTGGGGCTCACCTCGCTCACCGCCGTCGAGGTACGCAATCGGCTCCACACGGCCACCGGGCTGCGCCTCCCGACATCCGCCGTCTTCGACTACCCGACCCCCGACGCCGTCGCCCGCCACCTGCGGGACGTACTCCTGAGCACGGAATCGTCGGTGGCCGCCACCGCAGGCGCGATCACCGACCCATCGGAACCGCTGGCGATCGTCGGTATGGCGTGCCGCTTCCCGGGCGGGGTGCGCTCGCCGGAGGGACTGTGGCGACTGGCCGTCGAAGGGGTCGACGCCGTGTCGGAGTTCCCGTCCGACCGCGGCTGGGACGTCGACGGTCTGTACGACCCGGATCCGGCGAGTTCGGGGACGTCGTATGCGCGTGAGGGCGGATTTCTTTACGAGGCGGGGGAGTTCGATGCCGGATTCTTCGGGATCTCGCCGCGTGAGGCGCTGGCGATGGATCCGCAGCAGCGGCTGCTGCTGGAGACCTCCTGGGAGACCTTCGAGCACGCCGGGATCGATCCGGAGACGGTACGCGGCACCCAGGTCGGCGTCTTCGCCGGAGGCAACGGCCAGGACTACGCCACGATGATGACCAGGGCGCCGAAGGACATCGACGGCTACCTCATGACCGGCAACGCCGCGAGCGTCGTCGCAGGCCGCATCGCCTACACCCTCGGCCTCGTCGGCCCCGCGATGACGGTGGACACGGCGTGCTCGTCTTCGCTGGTCGCGCTGCATCTGGCGGGGCAGTCGCTGCGCTCGGGCGAGTGCTCCATGGCCCTGGTCGGCGGAGTGACGGTGATGTCAACTCCCGGCACCTTCATCGAGTTCAGCCGCCAGCGCGGGCTGTCCCCTGACGGCCGGTGCAAGGCGTTTTCGGCCGACGCCGACGGGACCGGGTGGTCAGAGGGTGTGGGGATGCTGCTGGTGGAGCGGCTGTCGGACGCCCGGCGGAATGGGCACCGGGTGCTGGCGGTGGTGCGGGGTTCGGCGGTGAATCAGGACGGGGCGAGCAATGGTCTGACGGCGCCGAATGGCCCTTCGCAGCAGCGGGTCATCCGTCAGGCTCTGTCGGTTGCCGGGCTCTCCACCGCCGATGTGGACGTGGTGGAGGCGCACGGCACGGGCACCAGGCTCGGCGACCCGATCGAGGCCGAGGCGCTGCTGGCGACGTACGGCCAGGGCCGGGACGCGGACCGGCCGTTGTGGCTGGGCTCATTGAAGTCGAACATCGGACACACACAGGCGGCGGCCGGTGTCGCAGGCGTGATCAAGATGGTGATGGCGATGCGGGAGGGTGTCCTGCCGCGGACGTTGCATGCCGATGAGCCCTCGCCGTACATCGACTGGTCCGCCGGCGCGGTGGAGCTGTTGCGCGAGGCACGCGACTGGCCGCAGACGGAACGGATGCGCCGCGCAGCGGTGTCCTCCTTCGGTGCGAGCGGCACGAATGCGCATGTGGTGTTGGAGCAGGCGCCGGTGGCGGTGGAGCCGGATGAGGCCGGTGGTGACGCCGTTGTCCCGGTGGTGGTGCCGTGGGTGGTGTCGGGACGTTCGGCGGCGGCGTTGCGCGGGCAGGCGGCACGGCTTCGGGACTTCGCCGCCGACGGTGACGCGTCGGCCGTGGACGTCGGGTGGTCGTTGGCGTCGTCGCGTTCGGCGTTCGAGCACCGGGCGGTGGTGGTCGGGGAGACGGACGGCCAACTCCTGGATGGTTTGCGGGCGTTGGCGTCAGGCCATGGCGCCGGCGGCCCTGGTGTGGTGTCCGGGGCGGTGGCGCAGGGTCGGCTGGGTGTCGTCTTCACCGGTCAGGGTGCGCAGCGGACGGGGATGGGCCGGGAGCTGTACGAGTCCTTCCCGGTGTTCGCGTCGGCTTTCGACGAGGTGTGTGGTCATCTCGACCCATTGCTGGGCGGGCCGTTGCGCGAGGCGGTCTGGTCGGGCGAGGGGCTCGACGAGACGGGCCTGACGCAGCCGGCCCTGTTCGCGGTCGAGGTGGCGCTCTACCGCCTGCTGGAGTCGTGGGGTGTCCGGCCTGATGTGCTGGCTGGACATTCGGTGGGAGAGATCGCTGCCGCGCATGTGGCGGGGGTGTTCTCACTCGCCGGTGCCGCCCAACTAGTGGTGGCGCGCGGCAGGTTGATGCAGGCGCTGCCGTCCGGCGGGGCGATGGTGTCCGTCGAGGCGACCGAGGACGAAGTCCTTCCCCTGCTGTCCGGTAGCGAGGACCGGGTGAGCATCGCCGCGATCAACGGCCCCCGGTCCGTCGTCATCTCCGGGCAGGAGGCCACGGTCCTCGAACTCGCGCAGACCTTTGAGGCCAAGGGACGCAAGTCCAAGCGGCTCACGGTCAGCCATGCGTTCCACTCGCCGCTGATGGATCCGATGCTGGACGACTTCCGCTCGGCGATCAGCGACGTAACGTTCGCCGCTCCGAGCGTGGCGATGGTGTCCGCGGTGTCCGGCGAGTCCGTCACCGACGAGATCGCGTCCCTCGACTACTGGGTGGAGCATGTGCGGCGGCCCGTGCGGTTCGCCGATGCCGTACGGAAGATGGAGGGCGAGGGCGTACGGACGTTCCTCGAAGTCGGGCCGGACGGTGTCCTCTCGGCCCTTGTTCCCGACTGCGTCAGCGAGGCGGTCACGACAGCCGCCTTCCCCGTTCTGCGCCGGGATCGTCCCGAGCCGCAGTCGGCGGTGGCGGCTCTGGCTCAGGCTTGGGTGCGGGGCGCAGAGGCCGACTGGGGTGCCCTGTACGAGGGTTCGGGTGCCCGTCGCGTCGATCTTCCGACGTATGCCTTCCAGCGCGAGCGGTACTGGCTGTCGGCGTCGGAAGGCGGGGCGTCGGTGGATGTGGCGTCGGCGGGGCTGAGCGCGGCCGGTCACCCGCTGCTGGGCGCGGCTGTTGAGTTCGCGGACGGCGACGGCGTCATCCTCACCGGTCGTCTGTCCTTGCAGAGTCACCCGTGGCTGGCCGATCACGCCATCCTCGGCACGGTTCTGCTGCCCGGCACCGCCTTCGTCGAACTCGCCCTTCGCGCCGGTGATCAGGTCGGCTGTGACCGCATCGACGAGCTGACGCTCACCGCGCCGCTCATCCTGCCGGACCAGGGCGCCGTCCAGCTCCAAGTCACCGTCTCGGAGGCGGACGAGGAAGGACGGCGGGAGTTCGGTGTCCATGCGCGGTCGGACGGCGGGGACGATGCAGGATCCCCGTGGACCCGGCACGCCACGGGCACGCTCGTGAACGGTCCCCTTGCCGCCGGTCCGCAGAGCGTTCCGGTGTCCGAGTGGCCGCCTCCCGGCGCCGTCGAAACGGATCAGGGAACCACCGGCGTCTACGCATCGCTCGCCGAGCAGGGATACGCGTACGGCCCGGCGTTCCAGGGCCTGCGCCGGGTCTGGCGCCTCGGCGACGACGTCTTCGCCGAGGTGGTCCTGCCCGACGAGGGGAACGGCCGCTGGATGGGACGGACCGGCGAGGACGCGGGGTACGCCCTGCACCCGGCCCTTCTGGACGCGACCCTGCACGCTCCCATGCTGACCGCGCTGGAGGACGCCGCGGCTCCCGCCCTGCCGTTCTCCTGGAGCGGCGTACGGCTCCACGCGACGGGCGCCACCGCGCTCCGCGTCCGGTTCCACCGCACGGGGGCGGACACCGTGTCGGTGACGGCCTTCGACAGCGCGGGCGCGCCGGTGTTCACGGCGGATTCGCTGCGGTGGCGCGAGGTGTCGGCCGACGCCCTGCGCAGTGTACGCACCACGTATCACGACGCGCTGTTCCAGGTCGACTGGACGGCGTCGGCTCAACTGCCGGACAGCGCCGACGCCGCCGCCCTCACGGACGACCCGCAGGCGTGGGCTCTCCTGGGATCCGACGAACCGGGACCGGCCGAACGGTTCGGTGGCACGCCGTACTCGTACGCGGACGTCGGCGCGCTGCTGGCGGCGGTGGATGCCGGTGCACCGATGCCGGCCGTTGTTCTCGCACCGCTGCCCGCGGCTTCCGGAACGCCTGGGACGGGGCGGCGGGTGGTCGACGAGGTGCGTGCCCTGAGCCACCGCGCGTTGCGGCTCGCGCAGGAATGGCTCGCCGACGAGCGGCTCGACGCGACCCGCCTGGTCGTCATCACCCATGGCGGCGTCGGGCTCGGCGCCACCGACCCCGCCGACCTCGCCCTCTCATCCGCCCTGGCGCTCTTGCGGTCGGCCCAGACCGAGCACCCGGGCCGGATCGTCCTGGTGGACCTGGACGAGGAGGACGCGTCGTGGCAGGCGCTGCCCGCCGCGATGAGCGCGGGCGAGCCACAAGTGGCGCTGCGCGCAGGGGAGTTCCTTGTTCCCCGGCTGGCCCGTGTGGCGGTGGACGACGAGGCTCCGGCAGCCGCATTCCTGCCCGCACCCGCCTCCGAAGCCGCATCCCTGCCTGTTCACGCCGCAGGCACGGTTCTGATCACCGGTGCCACAGGCGTACTCGGCGGACTGCTGGCCCGGCATCTGGTGACGGCGCACGGCGTGCGGCGCCTGCTGCTCGTCAGCCGCCGGGGACCGAAGGCGACCGGAGCGGAGGAACTGCGGGCGGAGCTGACCGCGCTCGGCGCCGAGGTCGTGGTCGCCGCCTGCGACATCGGCGACCGTACGGCCGTCGCGGAGCTGCTGGCCTGCATCCCACCGCAGCATCCGCTGACCGCGGTCGTCCATGCCGCGGGGGTGGCCGATGACGGCGTCGTCGGCTCGCTGACACCGGAGCGGATCGACGGCGTACTGGGGCCCAAAGCGGCCGGCGCCTGGCATCTGCACGAGCTGACCCGGGACCACGACCTGTCGGCGTTCGTGCTGTTCTCCTCGGCCGCCGCCGTGTTCGGCGCCCCCGGCCAGGCGAACTACGCCGCCGCCAACGCCTTCCTGGACGAACTGGCCCACCACCGCCACGCTCAGGGGCTGCCGGTGACCACCCTCTCGTGGGGGCTCTGGGCGCAGAGCAGCGGCATCACAGGGCACCTCGCCCAGGCGGACCTCCAGCGCATGGCGCGCGCCGGTCTGGTGCCGCTGACCACGGGGGAAGGACTGTCGCTGTTCGACACCGCACTCGCGGCGGGGCGGCCCTGGACCCTGCCCGTACGCCTCGACCTCAAGGCGCTGCGCACACAGGGCGATGCGCTCCCGCCGGTACTGCGCGGCCTGGTGCGGACCACGGCCCGGCGTGGCGCCGCCTCAGGACCGACCGCGGATCCCGGCTCACTGACGCAACAGCTGACCGGGCTCACGGCGGAAGGACAGGAACGCGTCCTCACGGAGCTGGTGTGCGGCCAGGCGGCGACGGTACTCGGACACAGCGACCAGGGAGCCGTCGACCGCGACCGGGCCTTCAAGGAACTCGGCTTCGATTCGCTCACCGCCGTCGACTTCCGCAACCGCCTCACGACGGTCACCGGAATGCGGCTCCCGGCCAGCCTGATCTTCGACTATCCGACGCCGCAGGCACTCGCCGAGTACCTGAAGGAAGAACTCGTCGATTCGGGCGTATCACCGGAGAAATACGTCCTCGACCACATCGAGCAGCTGGAATCCGCACTGGCGGCGGTCCAGTTGGACGACATCGCCCGCGCGCAGACAAAGGTGCGTCTGAACGGCCTCCTGTCGCGGTGGGACGAGAAGAGCCAGGAAGCGGTGACGACACAGGTAGTGGACGTCACCGAAGGACTTCAGTCCGCATCGGCCGAGGAAATCTACGACTTTCTCGGCAAGGAATTCGGCATCGCCCTCGACTGACCGAGCGGCGGGTGGAACGCGGGCCTGCGGAATGACGAAGAGTAGGGGAAGCTGCGAGATGGCCAACGACGAAAAGCTGCTCGGATACCTCCAGCGGGTGACGGCGGATCTCTACGAGACCCGCCACCGCCTCCAGGAGTTGCAGGACCGCGACCAGGAGCCGATCGCGATCGTCGGCATGGCGTGCCGCTACCCCGGCGGGGTGACATCCCCCGAGGACCTCTGGCGCCTGGTGTCCGACGGCACCGACGCGATCACCCCGTTCCCGACCCGGCGCGGCTGGGACGAGGACCTGTACGACCCCGACCCGGAAACTCAGGGCCGTAGCTACACCCGCGAAGGCGGATTCCTGCACGACGCCGACGCATTTGACCCGGCGTTCTTCGACATGAGCCCGCGCGAGGCCCTGGGCACCGACGCACAGCAGCGACTGCTTCTCGAAATCGCCTGGGAAACGTTCGAACGCGCGGGAATCGACCCCGCCGTGGTCAAGGAAACCCCGGTCGGAGTCTTCACCGGCGTCATGTACGGCGACTACGGAATTCGGCTGCACAACATTCCCGACGGATTCGAGGGCTATCTGCTGACGGGCAGCGCGGGCAGCGTCGCCTCGGGGCGCGTCGCCTACAACCTGGGCCTGGTGGGCCCTGCGGTGACGGTGGACACGGCCTGCTCGTCTTCGCTGGTCGCGCTGCACCTGGCGGCGCAGGCGCTGCGCTCGGGCGAGTGCTCGATGGCGCTCGCCGGCGGAGTGACGGTGATGTCGACGCCGGGGACGTTCGTGGAGTTCAGCCGCCAGCGCGGGCTGTCACCCGACGGCCGGTGCAAATCCTTCTCCGCCGGGGCCGACGGGGTCGGCTGGGGCGAGGGCGTGGGGATGCTGCTGGTGGAGCGGCTGTCGGACGCCCGGCGCAAGGGACATCGGGTGCTCGCGGTGATGCGTGGCTCGGCCGTGAACCAGGACGGGGCGTCGAATGGCCTGACGGCGCCGAACGGTCCTTCGCAGCGGCGAGTGATCCGTCAGGCACTGGTGGCCGCCGGGCTCTCCACCGCCGATGTGGACGTGGTGGAGGCGCACGGCACGGGCACCAGGCTCGGCGACCCGATCGAAGCCGAGGCGCTGTTGGCGACGTACGGCCAGGAACGGGACGTCAACAGTCCGCTGTGGCTGGGCTCGGTGAAATCCAACATCGGTCACACACAGGCCGCCGCCGGCGTGGCGGGTGTGATCAAGATGGTGATGGCGATGCGGGAGGGTGTGCTGCCGCGGACGCTGCACGCGGACGAGCCCTCGCCGCACGTGGATTGGTCGTCGGGCGCGGTGGAGTTGTTGCGGGAGGCGCGTGCGTGGCCGGAGCCGGCGGATCATCCGCGCAGGGCCGGTGTCTCGTCGTTCGGTATCAGTGGGACGAACGCGCATGTGGTGTTGGAGCAGGCGCCGGTGGGGGAAGCGGATGAGGCCGCTGACGCCAGTGTTCCGGTGGTGACGCCGTGGGTGGTGTCGGGCCGGTCGGCGGCGGCGTTGCAAGGCCAGGCGGCGCGGCTTCGGGCGTATGCGGAGGAGAACGGTCCGCTCTCGGCCGCCGATGTGGGCTGGTCATTGGTGTCATCGCGGTCGGCCTTCGAGCACCGGGCGGTGGTACTGAGCGAGGGCGGCCGGAAGGGGCTGCTCGCCGGCCTCGATGCGTTGGCGCCGGACGGTGCCGGTGGTGCCGGTGTGGTGACGGGGTCGGTGGTACCGGGGCGGCTGGGTGTCGTCTTTTCCGGTCAGGGTGCTCAACGGGTGGGCATGGGGCGGGAGTTGTACGACACGTTCCCGGTGTTCGCCACCGCCTTTGATGAGGTGTGTGGTCATCTCGACCCGTTGCTGGGCGGGTCGTTGCGTGAGGCTGTGCGGTCGGGCGACGGGCTCGATGAGACGGGAGTGACACAGCCGGCTTTGTTCGCAGTGGAAGTGGCGCTCTACCGCCTGCTGGAGTCGTGGGGCGTCCGGCCGGAGGTCCTGGCCGGGCATTCGGTCGGTGAGATCGCTGCCGCGCATGTGGCGGGGGTCTTCTCGCTCGCGGACGCCGCCCAACTGGTGGCTGCACGCGGCAGGTTGATGCAGGCACTGCCGTCCGGCGGCGCGATGGTGTCCGTTCAGGCGACCGAGGACGAAGTGCTGCCGCTGCTGTCCGGTTGCGAGGACCGGGTGAGTATCGCCGCAATCAACGGCCCCCGGTCCGTCGTCGTCTCGGGTGACGGAGCGGCCGTCGGGGAGATCGAGTCCCTGCTCCAGGCACAGGGACACAAGACGAAGCGGCTCACGGTCAGTCATGCGTTCCACTCGCCGCTGATGGACCCGATGCTCGACGACTTCCGCTCGGCGATCAGCGGCCTGGAGTTCACCGCCCCGAGCACGACGATCGTGTCCGCGGTCACCGGCGAGTCCGTCACCGACGAGATCGCCTCCGCCGACTACTGGGTCGCGCACGTACGCCGCCCGGTGCGATTCGCCGATGCGGTCCGCGAGATGGCGGGTGCGGGCGTACGGACGTTCCTCGAAGTCGGGCCGGGCGGAGTGCTCTCAGCTTTCGTTCCCGACTGCGTCAGTGAGGACGCCAGGGCAGCGGCTTTCCCCCTTCTGCGCCGGGATCGTCCCGAGGCGCAGTCGGCGGTGGCGGCTCTGGCCCAGGCTTGGGTGCGGGGCGTCGGCGTCGCGTGGGAGACGTTCTACGAGGGTTCGGGCGCCCGTCGCGTCGACCTGCCGACGTACGCCTTCCAGCATGAGCGGTACTGGTTGTCGGCACCGGAAGGCGGCGGCGCGGCGGACGTGGCATCGGCGGGGCTGAGCGCCGCCGGCCATCCGCTGCTGGGGGCGGCCATCGAGCTTGCGGACGGCGACGGTGTGATCCTCACCGGGCGCCTGTCCCTGCAGAGCCACCCGTGGCTCGCCGATCACGCCATCCTCGACACCGTCCTGCTGCCCGGCACCGCCTTCGTCGAACTCGCCCTGCGCGCCGGCGATCACGTCGGCTGCGACCGCATCGACGAACTCACGCTGGCCGCGCCGTTGATCCTGCCGGACCAGGGCGCCGTGCGGCTGCAACTCTCCGTCGGCGCCGCCGACGACTCCGGACGCCGCGAGTTCGGCATCCACACACGGCCCGATGGTGACGACGGAGTGGAGCGCTCCTGGACCGAGCACGCCACCGGCGTCCTGGCCACCGGCAGCCGAACGGCGCCTTCGGAGACGCCGACGGCGAGCTGGCCGCCCGCCGACGCGGCGGAAGTCGCGCTCGACGGCGTCTACGACCGGCTCGCCGAACAGGGCCACGGCTACGGGCCCTCGTTCCGGGCGCTGCGGCGGGCCTGGCGGCGCGGCGACGAGATCTTCGCCGAGGTCGTCCTGCCCGATGAACAGCGCGCGGACGCCGGTAAGTACGTGCTCCATCCCGCCCTGCTCGACGCCGCCCTGCACCCGCTGCTGCGCGGAGTCGTGGACGAGGCACGGCAAGGCGGCCTGCCGTTCTCCTGGGCCGGGGTCAGCGCCTACTCGTCGGGCGCGACGATGCTGCGCGTACGGCTGGTCGTCAGCGGCCAGGACACCGTGTCCCTGACGGCCGTCGACAGCACCGGCGCGCCCGTGGTGAGCGTCGATTCCCTGCTGTCACGCGCGGTATCCCCCGACGCACTGCGCAGCGCGGGCACGACGTACCACGAATCCCTCTTCCGGCTCGGCTTCCAGCCAGTCCCGGCCGTCGGCGCGACGAACGCCGACCCGTCCACGTGGGCCAGGCTGGGCAGGGGCGGCCTGCCGGGCGGGCTCACCGGCACGCGCGCCTACGAGGACATCGCCGCACTGCGCCGGGATCTCGACGCGGGCAGCCCCGCTCCTGAGGTTGCCGTCTGGTCACCCGCAGACGGCACTGCGGCCGGCGGCGAAGTCGTGCCCGCAGCTCACGAACTGGCCGGCGCAACCCTCGACATGGTGCGCTCCTGGCTCGCGGACGACCGTCTCGCCGCCGCACAGCTCGTCGTCGTCACCCGCGGCGCCCTGGCCACCGGCACGGATGGGGACTCCGGCGGGGAAGCGGCCACTCCGCGACCGCCGGACCTCGCCGCCGCGACCGCCCTCGGTCTCCTGCGCAGCGCACAGACCGAGAACCCAGGCCGCTTCGTACTGGTGGACATGGACCACGGCACGGATGCGGGCGTGGGTGTGGCGACGGGCGCGGGCGCGGGCGCGAACGCCGAAGCTGACGATCCGGCAGCCGACGATCCCATCCGGCGGCTGCTGGTCACGGCCCTGGCCACCGGCGAACCCCAACTCGCCGTCCGCGACGGCGAGATCACCGCCCCCAGACTGGCCAGGACCCCGGACCGGAACACCCCATCGGACCGGAACCGCGATCTCCACGCCACCGAAGGCACCGTCCTCATCACCGGCGCCACCGGATCGCTCGGTGCGATGCTCGCCAGGCACCTCGTGGTCGAGTACGGCGCCCGGAACCTGTTGCTGACCAGCAGGCGCGGCCCGGCCGCCCCCGGCGCCGAGGAACTCACGGCGGAACTGGCCGAACTCGGCGCGCGGGCCCGGACCGTGGCGTGCGATGCGGCGGACCGGGACGCGCTCGCCGCGCTGCTGGCCTCGATTCCCGCGCAGCACCCGCTGACCGCCGTGATCCACACCGCAGGCGTCCTCGACGACGCGATCGCGGCGGCCCTCACCCATGAGCAGCTGGACCGGGTGCTCAGGCCGAAGGTCGACGCCGCCTGGAACCTGCACGAGCTGACCAAGGACCTGGACCTCTCCGCCTTCGTGCTCTACTCCTCGTCCGCCGGTACCTTCGGTGGCCCTGGTCAGGCCAACTACGCCGCCGCCAACGCCTTCCTCGACGCGCTGGCCGCTCACCGCCGCGCCTCGGGCCTTCCCGCCCTGTCGCTCGCCTGGGGCCTGTGGGCCGAATCGCAGGAAGCGGGCGGCATCACCGAAGGGCTGAGCGAGAACGACAGGACCCGCATCGCCCGCGCCGGCATGTTCCCGTTGCGGCGGGACGAGGGCCTTGCGCTGTTCGACGCGGCGCTCACGCAGGACGCGCCCTACGTGCTGCCCATGCGACTTGACCTCGCCACCCTGCGGACCCGCACGGACACACTCCCCGCCCTCCTGCGCGGACTCGTACGCCGGGCCCCTCGGCGCGGCGTGGCGGCCGGAACGGACAACGGTCCTTCACTGGCCGGGCGCCTGGCGGGACTGCCCGAGGCGGAGCAACTGCGCGAACTGGACCAGCTCGTGCGCTCACAGGTCGCCGCCGTCCTGGGATACGGCGACCGCAGCGCCATCGGTGCCGACCGGGCCTTCCAAGAGCTGGGCTTCGACTCGCTCACCGCCGTCGAGCTGCGCAACCAGCTCGGCACCGCCACCGGCCTCCGGCTGCCCGCGGCGCTGATCTTCGACCACCCGACCCCGGCGGACGTCACGGCCTATCTCCGCGCCGAACTCATCGACGCCGGGGAAACCCGGGAAGCCGCCGCCCTCGCCCTGCCGCCTTCGCCGGCGACAACCGCCGCCGACGACGACCCCATCGCCATCGTCGCCATGGCCTGCCGGCTCCCCGGAGGCGCCAACTCCCCTGAAGAACTATGGAAGTTGGTGGCCGACGGCACGGACGCCATCACCACGTTCCCCTCGGACCGGGGCTGGGACCTCGACGGACTGTACGACCCCGACCCCGACAGCCCCGGCAAGTCCTACACACGGGAAGGAGGGTTCGTGGACGGCGTCGACCGGTTCGACGCGGCGTTCTTCGGGATCTCCCCGCGTGAGGCGCTGGCCATGGACCCGCAGCAGCGGATGCTGCTCGAAACCGTATGGGAGACCGTGGAGCGCGCCGGGATCGACCCGCACACCCTGCGCGGGAGCCAGACGGGTGTCTTCGTCGGCGCCAGCGGGCAGGACCACGGCGGAATCCTCGCCCGTACCCCCGGATTCGACGGCTACCTGCTGACCGGCAGCGCGGGCAGCGTCGCGTCCGGCCGCATCGCCTACACCATGGGGCTCGTCGGCCCGGCCATGACGGTCGACACGGCCTGCTCGTCGTCGTTGGTGACGCTCCACCTCGCCGCGCAGGCCGTGCGGTCGGGCGAGTGCTCCATGGCACTCGCCGGCGGCGCGATCCTGTTGTCCACACCCACCCTGTTCGTCGAATTCAGCAGACAGCGCGCCGGAGCCCCGGACGGACGCTCCAAGGCGTTCTCGGCCTCGGCCGACGGCGCAGGCTGGTCCGAGGGCGTCGCCATGCTCCTCGTCGAGCGGCTGTCGGACGCCCGGAAGAACGGGCATCCGGTACTCGCGCTCCTCCGGGGCTCCGCGGTGAACCAGGACGGGGCGAGCAACGGCCTGACAGCGCCGAACGGCCCGTCGCAGCAGCGGGTGATCCGGCAGGCGCTGGCGTCGGCCCGCCTGTCGCCGACCGAGGTCGACGCCGTGGAAGCCCACGGCACCGGCACAAAACTCGGCGACCCCATCGAAGCCGAGGCATTGCTGGCCACCTACGCCCGCGACCGCTCGCCCGAGCAGCCCCTTTGGCTCGGCTCGGTGAAGTCCAACATCGGCCACACCCAGCACGCCGCGGGAGCCGCCGGTGTGATCAAGATGGTGATGGCGATGCGGGAGGGCGTTCTTCCGCCGACCCTGCACGCCGATGAGCCTTCGCCGTTCATCGACTGGTCGTCGGGTGCCGTGGAGTTGTTGCGCGAGGGGCGTGTGTGGCCGGAGGCGGGTCGGCCTCGGCGTGCGGCGGTGTCGTCGTTCGGCATCAGCGGGACGAACGCGCATGTGGTGTTGGAGCAGGCGCCGGTGGAGGTGGAGGCCGTTGACGCTGCTCCGGTTCCGGTTCTGGTTCCGGCAGTGGTGCCGTGGGTGGTGTCGGGTCGGTCTGCCGATGCGTTGCGTGGGCAGGCGGCGAGGCTGCGGGAGTTCGTCGCTGGTGACGACGTGAGTGCTGTTGATGTGGGCTGGTCGTTGGCGTCGTCGCGTTCGGTGTTCGAGCATCGTGCGGTGGTGTTGGGGTCGGGGCGTGACGAGTTGCTGTCGGGTCTGGGCTCGCTCGCGGCTGGTGCAGATCCGGCGCCCGGCGCGGTGGGGGGCGCGCGTGGGGAGGTGGTGTTCGTCTTCCCGGGGCAGGGGACGCAGTGGACGGGCATGGCTGCTGAACTGCTCGCTGAATCTCCGGTGTTCGCGGAGTGGATGGCCCGGTGTGAGGCGGCGCTGGCGCCGTACGTCGACTGGTCGCTGACATCAGTCCTGCGAGACGCCACCGCGCTGGACCGTGTGGATGTGGTGCAGCCGGTCTCGTGGGCGGTGATGGTGTCGCTCGCGGAGTTGTGGCGTTCGCTGGGCGTGGTCCCGTCCGGTGTGGTGGGCCACTCGCAGGGCGAGATCGCTGCCGCCGTAGTAGCGGGAGCGCTGTCACTGGAGGACGGTGCCCGTGTCGTCGCCTTGCGCTCGCAGATCATCGGGCGTGAGCTGGCCGGTCACGGCGGTATGGCGTCCATCGCGCTGCCGGAGGACCAGGTACGCGAAAGGATCGACGCGGACGACCAGGTGGGTATCGCCGCCGTCAACGGCCCCAGCTCCACGGTGATTTCAGGTGACGCGGAGGCGGTCGCCGCCCTCGTCGCCGCCTATGAGGCCGAGGGTGTCAGGGCTCGTCTGATCCCCGTCGACTACGCCTCCCACTCCTTCCAAGTGGAGCGGATCGAGGGCGCGTTGATGGCTTCGCTGGAGTCGCTTGAGCCTCGTGCGTCCGATGTTCCCTTCCACTCGACGGTTGAGGGCCGTGCGATCGATACGTCCTCGATGGATGCGGGGTACTGGTTCCGTAATCTGCGGCAGGAGGTCAGGTTCGGCGAGGTGGTCGAGTCGCTCATCGGGCAGGGGCATGACGCGTTCATCGAGGTCAGTGCGCACCCGGTGCTGACGTACGGCATCGAGGAGACGGCCGAGGCCCTCGGTGCTGATGCGGTGGTCGTGGGGTCGTTGCGCCGGGAGCAGGGCGGTCTGCACCGGTTCCTGGAGTCGGCGGCCGAGGCGTGGGTGCGTGGCGTCGGTGTGGACTGGAAGCGGGTGTTCGCGGAGTGCGGTGCGCGCCGGGTGGAGCTGCCGACGTACGCGTTCCAGCACGAGCGGTACTGGCTGGCGGCGCCCGATGACGGCGGCGATGTGACGGCGGTCGGCCTGCGCGCCGCCGGGCATCCGCTGCTGGGTGCCGCGGTGGAGCTGGCCGACGGCGCCGGTGCGGTACTGACCGGCCGGCTGTCCCTGCGCGCGTATCCGTGGCTCGCCGATCACGCGGTGATGGACACGGTGCTGCTGCCGGGCACGGCATTCGTGGAGCTGGCCGTGCGGGCGGGCGAGCAGGTCGGCTGTCACCACCTGGAAGACCTGACGCTGGCGGCGCCGCTCGTCCTGCCGGAGCACGGGGCCGTCCAGCTCCAGGTCGTCGTCGGTGGGGAGGACGAAGCGGGGCGGCGTCAGGTCGGCGTCCACTCGCGCCCCGACACCGGGAACGGGACCGACGCCGACAGCGGCAGCGAACCGGTGTGGACGCGCCATGCCACCGGGGTCCTGTCCACCGAGTCGGCGCCCGCCCCAGGCGGACTCACCGCCTGGCCGCCTGCGGGCGCAGCGGAGCTGGACACCGACACGCTGTACGAGATGCTCGCCGGGCAGGGGTACGGCTACGGTCCCGTCTTCCAGGGCCTGAAGCGGGCCTGGCACCGGGGGGACGAGATCTTCGCCGAGGTGGAGCTGCCGGAGGAACTGCGTCCTGACGCCGAGGCGTTCGCCCTGCACCCGGCCCTCCTGGACGCCGCCCTGCACTCCGCCGTGCTGAAGGCGCTCGACGAGGGCGCCGATCCCGGCCTGCCCTTCTCCTGGTCCGGGGTGCGGATCCACGCTCCCGGGGCTTCGGCCCTGCGGGTCAGGCTGTCGACGGACCTGGCATCCGACTCCGCGTCGCTCCTGATAGCCGACGGGACCGGTGCGCCCGTGGCCACCGTGGACTCGCTCGTGTGGCGCACGGTGTCGCGGGAAGCGCTGCGTGCCGCCGCTGCCGCCTCGCAGGGCACGATCGACGACCTCTACGAAATCGCGTGGCCCACCCGGCCCGCTCCCGCCGCCGCCCCCGCTTCCGCATCCCGGTCCGCCTGGGCCCTGCTGGGCGAGGACGCCGCCGCCTTCGCCGGTGCCCTCGCGGACGCCGCCGACGGTCACGAACTGCCCGTACTGTCCGGCCCGCCCGCGATCCACGCGGACCTGGCCGCCCTGACCCAGGCCCTGGACGAGGGCGCCACCCCGCCCGGGACCGTCCTGTACGTGCCGGGCCCTGCCGGTGGCGGGGGCGCTCCGGACGCGGCGACTCTGCCGTCGGCGGTACGGGCGACCACCCGCGCGATGCTGGACATCGTGCAGAGCTGGTCGGCCCACGAGGCCCTGGACGGCTCGCGGCTGGTCGTGCTGACGCGAGGGGCCGTCGCCACGTCCGCGCCGGAGACCGGCGAGGCGGCGGACCTCGGGCAGGCGGGGCTGTGGGGGCTGGTGCGCACGGCGCAGACCGAGAACCCGGGCCGCTTCGTGCTCGTCGACACGGACGGGCAGCCGGCCTCGCTCCGTGCCCTTCCCGCGGCACTGGCGGGAGCGGAACCGCAGTGCGCGATCCGTGACGGCGAGGTACGCGTACCGCGCCTGGCCAAGGCCGATGCGAAGGCGGACACCAACGCCGTTGCCATGTACGGCAGTTCGGTCGCCGCGCCCTGGATGCCGCAGGGCACCGTGCTGATCAGCGGCGCGACCGGCGCCCTCGGTGTCCTCGCCGCCCGGCACCTGGTCACCGAACACGGCGTCCGGCACCTGCTCCTCGTCAGCCGGCGGGGCGATCGGGCACCCGGGGCCGCCGAGCTGACGCGCGAACTCGGCGCACTCGGGGCGACGGTCACCATGGCGGCCTGCGACGTCGCCGACCGCACCGCCCTCGCCGGACTGCTCGCTTCCGTACCGCCTGCGCACCCGCTCACCGCGGTGGTGCACACGGCCGGTGTGCTGGACGACGGTGTGCTCGCCGCCATGACACACGAACAGCTCGACCGGGTGCTCCGCCCGAAGGTCGACGCCGCGTGGAACCTGCACGAGGCGACCAAGGACCTCGGCCTGTCGGCCTTCGTGCTCTACTCCTCCGTCTCCGGGCTGATCGGCCCGCCCGGACAGGGCAACTACGCCGCAGGCAACACCTTCCTCGACGCGCTCGCCCACCACAGGCGCGCGGCAGGACTGCCCGCGGTGTCCCTGGCCTGGGGGCTGTGGGGCGAGGCCGGAGGCATGACCGCCCACCTCGACGAGGCCGACCGGCGTCGGATGGCGCGCGGCGGCGTCGTCCCGCTGCCGTCCCAGGACGGCATGCGGCTGTTCGACACCGGCGTCGGGCTCGGCCCTGCCCTGCTGGCGCCGGTGCGGCTGAACACCGCGGCGCTGCGCGCGCAGGGCGACCGGATGCCCGCCGTGCTGCGCGGCGTCGTACCCGCCGTCAACCGGCGTCCGGCCGCCGCCGCCGCCGCTGCCGGCGGCGGCGGTCTCGTCCAGCGGCTGGCGACGATGAACGCGGCGGAACGGGACCGGGCCCTGCTGGAGCTGGTGCGCGCCGAGGTGGCCACCGTGCTGGGGCACTCAGGGCCCGAAGCCGTCGACCGTGGCCGCGCGTTCAAGGAGCTGGGCTTTGACTCGCTGGCCGCCGTCGAACTGCGCAACCGGCTGGGCGCCGTCACCGGCCTCAGGCTGCCCGCCACCCTCGTCTTCGACCACCCCACCCCCACGGCGCTGGCCGGGCACCTGGCCGCGGAACTCCCGCTCGGCGCAGCCGCGTCCGCGGACGGTTCCGTGCTGGAGACGCTGGAGCGGCTCGAAGCGGGCGTGCGTTCCGGGGCCATGGCCGGCGCGGATCACGCGGCGGTCGCGGACCGGCTGGAAAGCCTCTTGTCGAAGCTCCGCGCGACGGGAAGCGCGGTGCACGCGGACGGCGGCTCACTGGACGACGACGTCCACTCGGCTCCGGTGGACGAACTGCTGAGCATCATCGAAGGGGAGCTGGACGTGAGCTGATTCCGGCGGAATGCGGCGGGGCGTCCGTGCCTGCGGGCCCCGGGAAATAGGGGGTTGATAGGGGTGGCAGGCAGGTGTGAGCCAGTAATGATTTGGCTGAAAACCGAGAACCGGGGCCCGTACCGGCGGGAAGGCGCGGCAGCGAGCCGCTGACCACCACCGCGGCCCCGGGCAGGGTACACAGCAACGGGGGAGAACACATCATGGCCGATGGCTGGATGCTTGCTGATCTGGCGCTCATCGCTCCGGATCTGGCCTCGGACGCGGCACTCTCGGCCGCAGCCGCGCCCAGCTTCATGGAGACGCCTCACCGGGAGTCCGTCTCCATCACACCGAACGATCCCCGGTACCAGGACCTGCTCCTGCGGGGCTACAACCGCCGCTTCACCGGAAACCCGGACAACATCCGCGTCGTCACCAGCACCGAGCAGGTCATCGACGCCGTCAACGACGCGGTGCGCACGGGCAGGCAACTGGGCGTGCGCAGCGGCGGCCACAACCTCGACGGACTCGTGGACGATCCCCGGGTACGCAGCGTCATCGACCTGACCGGCATGCGCTCGGTGTCCTACGACCCCAGGATGCGGGCCTTCGCCATCGAGGCCGGCGCGACCCTGGGCGAGGTCTACCGCGCCCTCTACTACGGCTGGGGCGTCACGCTTCCCGGCGGCGCCTGCCCGCCCGTCGGCGTCGGCGGCCACATCACGGGAGGCGGCTACGGTGCCCTGTCGCGGCAGTACGGACTGGTCGCCGACCACCTGTATGCCGTCGAGGTCGTCGTGGTGCCCTCCCGGGGCAGCGCGCGGGCCGTGGTGGCCACCCGCGAGCCGAAGGACCCCAACCGCGACCTGTGGTGGGCCCACTGCGGTGGCGGCGGCGGCAACTTCGGCGTGGTCACCCGCTTCTGGCTGCGCTCTCCCGACGCGCGGACGAACGACGCGGGACGGATGCTGCCGAAGGCGCCCGGCGGGACGCTGATGTCACGCGCCGTGTGGAAGTGGGACGAACTGGACCGCAGCTCCTTCGTCCGGATCGCCCGCAACGTCGGTGCCTGGCACGAGCGGTACAGCGCACCGGGCATGCGGGAGAACGCCCTGTTCGGAGGGTTCATCGCGCCCCGCGTCGAATTCGGCTCGGTGACCGTCGCCGGACAGGTCGACCCCACCGTCGAAGGCAACGAGCGCATCCTCCACGACTTCATCACCGCCGCCTGCGAGAACGTGAACGTCAAACCGACGATCACCACATCCGCGCGACTGCCGTGGCTGACCACCGTGCTGTCCTACGTCGACACCGGCGTCGGCCTCGGAGCCAAGCCGCCCCTCCGGTCCAAGACCAAGGGCGCCTACCTCAAGAAGCGCTACACCGACGACCAGTTGGAGACCGTCCACCAGTACCTGACGGGCCCCGACTACCGCCACGCACCGGCGGCCTTCGCGCTCTCCTCGTACGGCGGGCAGATCAACGCCCCGGCCATGGACGCCACCGCCACATCCCACCGCCAGGCCGTCCTGCTGGCGTCCATCTACAACTACTGGGACAAGGCGGAGGACGACAACCACCACCTGACCTGGTCCAGGAACTTCTACCGCGACCTCCACCAGGACACCGGGGGAGCGCCCGTCCCCGGCGACCACTACGACGGCTGCTACATCGGCTGGCCCGACGTCGACCTCGCCGACCCGACGCTGAACACCTCGAAGACGCCGTGGCAGACCCTGTTCTACCGGGACAACTACCCCCGGCTGAAGCGCATCAAGGAGGCATGGGATCCGCGCAACGTCTTCCGCCACGGACTGTCCATCTGACCGTCCGAAGGGCCGGACGACCGGCGCTTCCCGTCTCCCGGGCCCCGGGCGCCCCCTCGCGGCAGCGCCCGGGAGCCCGTGACCCGTACCTCGACACGAGCGACGAAGACCGACGGGAGACCTACGTGCGAACCACCTCAGCGGCAGTCGTCCACGACAAGGGCGGCCCCTTCCGCATTCAGGAAGTGACGGTGGCAGAGCCCCGGCCGAACGAAGTGCTGGTGCGGCTCACCGCCACCGGCATCTGCCACACCGACCTCCTGGCGCGCGACGGGATACTGCCGCCGGCCGCGCCCGCCGTCCTCGGCCACGAGGGCAGCGGAGTGGTGGAGGCCACCGGCTCGGCCGTCACGTCCGTCACCGTCGGCGACAGGGTGGTGCTCGCCCCGGTGAACTGCGGCGGGTGCCGCCCGTGCCGCACCGGCCACCCCATGCACTGCGCGGTGTTCCTGCCGCTGAACTTCCGGGGCCGCCGGGCCGACGGCTCCACCGCTTACCACGGCGCCGACGGCACGGAACTGAACGCCCACTTCTTCGGCCAGTCCGCGTTCAGCCGCCACGTCGTGACCGACGCACGATCCGCCGTCGTGGTGGACGACCGCGCACCCCTGGAACTCCTCGGCCCCCTCGGCTGCGGATTCCAGACCGGCGCGGGCGCGGTCCTCAACGTGCTCAGGCCCGAACCCGGCAGCTCCATCGCCGTGTTCGGCGCCGGAGCCGTCGGACTGGCCGCGATCATGGCGGCGCGCATCGCCGGCTGCGACCGGATCATCGCCGTCGACCTCCACCCCCACCGCCTCCGAACCGCCCGCGAACTGGGCGCCACACACGCCTACGACGCGGCCGGGGGAGACGAAGTGGTCCGTCGCATCGTCGACCTCACCCACGGCGGAGCGGACGCCACGGTCGACGCGGTCGGCCACCCGCAGACCGTACGCAACGCCGTGGCCGCACTCGCCGTCGGCGGCACCGCTGCGGTGCTCGGCTCGGGCAGCGGCCCGGGGCAGGAGATCTCCCTCGGCCTCGGCCAGCTCTTCGGACGCACCGTGAAGGGCGTACTGGAAGGGGACAGCGTGCCCGCCCTGCTGATTCCGCGGCTGGCCGATTTCTTTGTCAACGGCCGATTCCCGATCGACAGAATCGTTCGCACCTATCCATTCGAAGAGATCAACAAGGCAGCCGAAGACGCCGCGGCCGGACGGACGATCAAACCCGTCCTCGTCCACTGACCGAACCCATTCCCTAGGGGGAACTTAGGGGGTGCCGGGTTACGGACGCTGGGTAGCATTGCGCATCAGTCGCGCACACCCGCCCTGCATATCAACCCACACGCCAACTCACGCATCAATCCTGCACATTACCCATTCGTTTACTGCGACAGGCTACCCGACGGGGGAAGTGGCACCGGTGCCGGAAGATGAGAAGGAAAAGCTCGTCGACTATCTGCGGCGGATGACCATCGATCTGCGCCGGGCCCGCCGACGAGTCCAGGAACTCGAATCCAAAGCCGAAGAACCCCTCGCCGTCATCGGCATGGCCTGCCGCTTTCCTGGCGGGGTGACATCTCCCGAGAGCCTCTGGAAATTGGTGAAGGACGAGGTCGACGCGGTAGGCGCCTTTCCGTCCGACCGCGGCTGGGAAGACAATCTCTACGACCCCGACCCGGACCGTTCGGGAAAGACCTATGCGCGAGAAGGCGGATTTCTGCACGAGGCGGGCGACTTCGACGCCGCGTTCTTCGGGATTTCCCCGCGCGAGGCCATGGCAATGGACCCGCAGCAGCGGCTGCTGCTCGAAACGGCATGGGAAACATTCGAGCGCGCCGGCATCGACCCCACCGGACTGCACGGCAGCAGGACCGGCGTCTTCGCGGGGCTCATGTACCAGAGCTATGTGCCGGACCACGCACAGACCCCCGGCGACCTGGAAGGCTACGTCGTCAGCGGAAACTCGGGCAGCATCGCCTCGGGGCGCATCGCCTACTCGCTGGGCCTGGTGGGCCCGGCGGTAACGGTGGACACCGCCTGTTCCTCGTCGCTGGTGGCCCTCCACCTGGCGGCACAGGCGCTCCGCTCCGGGGAGTGCTCACTCGCGCTGGCGGGCGGCGTGACCGTCATGAACACCCCCACCCTGTTCGTGGAGTTCAGCCGCCAGCGCGGGCTGTCACCCGACGGCCGCTGCAAGTCCTTCTCCGCCGACGCCGACGGAGCCGGGTGGGGCGAGGGTGTGGGGATGCTCCTTGTGGAGCGACTGTCGGACGCCCGGCGGAACGGGCACCGGGTGCTGGCGGTGGTACGCGGCTCGGCGGTCAATCAGGACGGGGCGAGCAACGGTCTGACGGCGCCGAACGGGCCTTCGCAGCAGCGGGTGATCCGTCAGGCTCTGGCGGCTGCCGGGCTCTCCACCGCCGATGTGGACGTGGTGGAGGCGCACGGCACGGGGACGCGTCTCGGCGATCCGATCGAGGCCGAGGCGCTGCTGGCGACGTACGGCCAGGGCCGGGACGCGGACCGGCCGTTGTGGCTGGGCTCGTTGAAGTCGAACATCGGACACACACAGGCCGCCGCCGGTGTCGCAGGCGTGATCAAGATGATCAAGGCTATGCAGGAAGGCGAGCTGCCGCGCACGCTCCACGTCGATCAGCCATCGGAAGCCGTGGACTGGTCGTCGGGCGCGGTGGAGTTGTTGCGTGAGGCGCGTGCGTGGCCGGAGGTGGGGGACCGTCCGCGTCGGGCCGGTGTCTCGTCCTTCGGCATCAGCGGGACCAATGCGCATGTGGTGTTGGAGCAGGCGCCGGTGGGGGAGGCGGATGAGGCCGCTGACGCCAGTGTTCCGGTGGTGACGCCGTGGGTGGTGTCGGGCCGGTCGGCGGATGCGTTGCGGGGGCAGGCGGCGCGGCTGCGGGAGTTCGTCGCCGATGGTGATGCGTCGGCGTGCGATGTGGGCTGGTCGTTGGCGTCGTCGCGTTCGGTGTTCGAGCATCGTGCGGTGGTGTTGGGGTCGGGCCGCGACGAACTGCTGTCGGGCCTGGGGACGCTCGCGGCGGGTGCAGATCCGGCATCCGGCGTGGTGGGTGGTGTGCGTTCGGAGGTGGTGTTCGTCTTCCCGGGGCAGGGGACGCAGTGGACGGGCATGGCTGCCGAACTGCTCGCTGAATCTCCGGTGTTCGCGGAGTGGATGGGCCGGTGTGAGGCGGCGCTGGCGCCGTATGTGGACTGGTCGTTGACGTCGGTCCTGCGGGAGGGTGCCGGGCTGGACCGGGTGGATGTGGTGCAGCCGGTGTCGTGGGCGGTGATGGTGTCGCTCGCGGAGTTGTGGCGTTCGTTGAACGTGGTCCCGTCCGGTGTGGTGGGGCATTCGCAGGGTGAGATCGCTGCGGCTGTAGTAGCGGGCGCGTTGTCGCTGGAGGACGGCGCCCGCGTTGTCGCTCTGCGCTCGCAGATCATCGGGCGTGAGCTGGCCGGTCACGGCGGTATGGCGTCCATCGCGCTGCCGGAGGACCAGGTACGCGAAAGGATCGACGCGGACGACCAGGTGGGTATCGCCGCCGTCAACGGCCCCAGCTCCACGGTGATTTCAGGTGACGCGGAGGCGGTCGCCGCCCTCGTCACCGCCTACGAGGCCGACGAGGTCCGGGCCCGCCTGATCCCCGTCGACTACGCCTCCCACTCCATCCAAGTGGAGCGGATCCAGGCCGAGTTGCGCGACGTTCTTGCCGCCGTGCGCCCTCGTCCATCCCGCATCCCGCTGTACTCCACCGTCGACGGCACGGCCATCGACACCACCGCCATGGACGCGGACTACTGGTTCCGCAACCTCCGGCGGACCGTGCGGTTCGAGGAGACCGTTGGGGCGCTCCTGCGCGACAGGCACGACGCGTTCATCGAGGTGAGCGCGCACCCGGTGCTGACGTACGGCATCGAGGAGGCCGCCGAAGCCGTTGGCGCTGATGCGGTGGTCGTGGGGTCGTTGCGCAGGGAGCAGGGCGGTCTGCGCCGGTTCCTGGAGTCGGCGGCCGAGGCATGGGTGCGTGGCGTCGACGTGGACTGGAAGCGGGTGTTCGCGGAGTGCGGGGCCCGGAGCGTGGAGCTGCCGACGTACGCGTTCCAGCACGAGCGGTACTGGCTCCAGGTGCAGCCGGAGCGGGGTGACGTGACCGCGGCCGGGCTGCGTGCCGCGGACCATCCGCTGCTGGGCGCCGCGGTGGAGCTGGCCGACGGGTCAGGGGTGGTGCTGACGGGCCGGCTGTCGGCGGGCGCGCATCCGTGGCTGGCGGATCACGCCGTGCTGGACAGGCTCCTGGTTCCCGGCGCGACCTGGGTGGAGTTGGCGGTACGCGCCGGGGATCAGGTGGGCTGCGCGGTGCTGGAGCGGCTGACGGCGACCGCGCCGCTCGTCCTGCCCGAGCACGCAAGCGTCCCGTTGCAGGTCGTCGTCGGAGGCGAGGACGAGTCCGGCCGCCGCGCGGTGACCATCTACTCCCGCCCCGACGCCGAGGGCGACCTTCCCTGGACGTGCCACGCCACCGGACTGCTCGCGCGGGCCGCCGCCCCTGCCCCTGCCCAGACCGCTGCCCCGGTCCCCGCCCCGCCGTGGGAATGGCCACCCCCGGCCGACGCCAGGGAGATCGAGGTCGACGGCGTCTACAAGTCCCTGTCCGCCGCAGGGTTCGGCTACGGCCCCGCGTTCCAGGGCCTGCGTCGCGTATGGCGGCGTGCGGACGAGATCTACGCCGAGGTCGAACTGCCGGAGGAACACCGCTCCGACGCCGAGTCCTTCACCCTCCACCCGGCGCTGCTCGACGCCGCCTCCCAGGCGATGCTGCCCGATGCCGCGGACGGCCATGACGGCCATGACGGCGGTGTCGTGCTGCCGTCCTCCTGGTCGGGTGTCCGTGTCCATGCCACCGGAGCCACCGCACTGCGCGTCCGGCTGTCGGGGATCGGCTCCGGCACGGTGTCGTTGACGGCCGCCGACGAAGCCGGACAGGCAGTGGTCTCCGCTGAATCGGTGACGGCGGTGGCGGTGCCTGCCGATCAGCTGCGCGGGCCTGAGCAGGGCGAACCGTACGCCTCGCTGTTCCGGGTCGAGTGGAAGAGCGTGCCGCTCGCCTCGGGTGCCGACGAGCCGGTCCCGGATTCCTGGGCGGTTCTCGGCGCCGACCGAGCCGCTGGTGCACGCACCTACGACGACCTCGGTGCCCTCGTCCGCGCCCTGGACGAAGGCGCGGATGTGCCCTCGGTCGTCGTGGCGTCCCTCGCCTCCGCACCGGACGCGGAGGACGAGGTCGTCGAGCATGCGCACGCCGCCACCGCTCGGGCGTTGGAACTCGTCAAGTCCTGGCTGTCCGACGAGCGTTTCGCCGCCTCCCGGCTTCTCGTCCTCACGCACCGGGCCGTCTGCCGCGCCGACGAGGAGGTACGCGACCTGGCGCACTCCGGAGTCTGGGGCCTGCTGCGCAGCGCCCAGACGGAGAACCCAGGCCGCTTCGTGCTCGCCGACACCGACGGGGGAGAAGTGGACTCCGGGCAGCTGGCCGCCGCGCTCGCCACCGGGGAGCCACAACTGCTCCTGCGCGGCCCCGCGGCCTTCGTGCCGCGCCTCGCCAAGGCCCCCGCAGTGGCCGTGAACCCCGCAGTCGCGGTCCCCTCCCCACTGGGCTCCGATGGCACAGTGCTGCTTACGGGCGCCACCGGTGCGCTGGGCGCCCGCCTCGCCCGCCACCTGGTGACCGGGCACGGCGTGCGGAATCTGCTGCTGGTGAGCCGCCGCGGCCAACAGGCCGAAGGAGCAACGGAGTTGGCGGCCGAGCTGCGGGCATCGGGCGCGCGGGTCACCGTCGCCGCCTGCGATGTCGCCGACCGGGCACAGCTGGCGAGGCTCATCGCCGGTATACCGAAGGAGAGCCCGCTCACCGCCGTCGTGCACGCGGCCGGGGCACTGGCGGACGGCATCGTCTCCGCCATGACGTCGGAGCAATTGGCCACGGTGCTGCGCCCCAAGGTGGACGCGGCATGGAACCTCCACGCGGAGACCAAGCACCTCGGCCTGTCCGCCTTTGTGCTCTACTCCTCCGCCGCCGGCCTGCTCGGCGGAGCCGGCCAGGCGAACTACGCCGCCGCGAACACCTTCATCGACGCGCTCGCCCACCACTGCCGAGGCCAGGGAATCCCTGCCGTCTCGCTGGCCTGGGGGCTGTGGGGGGAGGCCGGCGGCATGACGGACCACCTCGGTGCCGACGACCGCCGCCGCCTGGCACGCGGCGGCCTGGCGCCCCTGAGCGACGCGGAGGCTCTGACGCTTTTCGATGTCGCCCTCCGCCTCGACCAGGCCCTTCTCGCCCCGGTCCGCTGGGACACGGCGATGCTCCGCGAGCAGGGCGAGAACCTGCCGGTCCTCCTGCGGGACCTGGTCAGGGTGACCGTCCGGCGTGCCGTGGCGCACGGGACCGGAGCGGGCGGCGGCAGCGGGGACGGCGGTCCGTCCGGCCTCGTACGGCGGCTGGACGCACTGAGCGGAACGGAACGCCACCGGGCGCTGGTCGACCTGGTGCGAGGCGAGACCGCGGCGGTGCTCGGCCACCCGGACCAGCGGGGCATCGGGCAGGACCGGGCGTTCAAGGAACTGGGCTTCGACTCGCTCACCGCCGTCGAACTGCGCAACCGGCTCGGCGCCGCCACCGGCCTGCGCCTGCCCGCCGCCCTCGTCTTCGACCACCCGACCGCGGCGGCCGTCGCCGGATACCTGCGCTCGGCCCTCTTCCCAGAGGAGAGCGGGGCGGTGCCGGGCGGGACCGACGGCGAAGAAGCCGAAATCCGCCGCATTCTGACCACGATTCCGCTGAGCCGACTCCGGCAGGCCGGAGTCCTGGAAACGCTGCTGAACCTTGCCGCGGCCGACCACGAGGAGAAGACGGAACCGGTGGACGCGATCGACACGATGGATGCCGAGAGCCTGCTGCGGCTGGCCGCCGGAAACCTGTCCGACTGACCGACCGACGATCTGGCGGGGGTGAATATTGTGGCTCATTCCACGGAACAGCTGGTCGAGGCCCTGCGGTCCTCCCTGAAAGACAACGAGCGGCTACGTCAGCACCACCGCAAATTCGTCGCATCGGCGTCGGAACCCCTCGCGATCGTCGGTATGGCGTGCCGCTTCCCGGGCGGGGTGCGGACGCCGGAGGATTTGTGGCGGCTGGTTTCCGACGGCGTCGACGCCGTCTCGGAACTTCCGTCCGACCGCGGCTGGAACCTCGACGGTCTGTACGACCCGGATCCGGCGAGTTCGGGGACGTCGTATGCGCGTGAGGGCGGATTCCTTTACGACGCGGGGGAGTTCGACGCCGGATTCTTCGGGATCTCGCCGCGTGAGGCGCTGGCGATGGATCCGCAGCAGCGGCTGCTGCTGGAGACGTCCTGGGAGACCTTCGAGCACGCGGGCATCGATCCGGAGACGGTACGCGGCACCCAGGTCGGCGTCTTCACCGGAGGCAACGGCCAGGACTACCCGCTCCTGCTGATGCGGGCACCGCAGGAAACGGAGGGCTTCCTGCTGACGGGCAACGCCGCCAGCGTCGCCTCAGGGCGCATCGCCTACCAACTGGGGCTCGCGGGACCTGCGGTGTCCCTCGATACGGCCTGCTCGTCGTCCTTGGTGGCACTGCACATCGCCGGGCAGGCGCTGCGGTCGGGCGAGTGCTCGATGGCGCTCGCGGGCGGCATTTCGGTGATGTGCACCCCGACGAGCTTCGTGGAATTCAGCCGCCAGCGCGGACTCGCACCCGACGGCCGGTGCAAGCCCTTCGCCGCTGGAGCCGACGGGGTCGGCTGGGGCGAGGGTGTGGGCATGCTGCTGGTCGAGCGGCTGTCGGAGGCCCGGCGCAACGGTCATCGGGTGCTGGCGGTGGTGCGCGGCTCGGCCGTGAACCAGGACGGCGCGTCGAACGGCCTGACCGCACCCAACGGACCTGCCCAACAGCGGGTGATCCGGCAGGCGTTGGCGAACGCCGGGACCTCGGCCGCCGATGTGGACGCCGTGGAAGGGCACGGCACGGGAACCAGGCTGGGCGACCCGATCGAGGCGGACGCGCTGCTCGCCACGTACGGGCAGGAGCGCGCGGCCGGCCGTCCGCTGTGGCTGGGCTCGGTGAAGTCCAACATCGGTCACACACAGGCCGCGGCCGGTGTCGCCGGTGTGATCAAGATGGTGATGGCGATGCGGGACGGCGTGCTGCCGCGCACGCTGCACGCGGACGAGCCGTCACCGATCATCGACTGGACATCCGGCGCGGTGGAACTGCTGCGCGAAGCCCGGGAATGGCCGGAGACCGGACGCCCGCGCCGGAGCGCCGTCTCGTCCTTCGGGATCAGCGGGACCAATGCCCACGTGGTGCTCGAACAGGCACCGGACGACGACACCCGCGAAGAAGCCGACGCACGCGAAGGTGACGCTCCGCTCCCGGCCTTCACACCGTGGCTGGTGTCGGCCCGCTCGGAACCGGCCCTGCGGGCACAGGCCGAGCGGCTGCACACGTACGCCCGGACGCACGATGACGCGTCGGCCGCCGACATCGGCTGGTCGCTGGCCACCTCGCGTTCGGCCTTCGAGCACCGGGCAGTGGTGATCGGGGAAGACCGCCAACAACTCCTGGACGGCCTGGGCACGTTGGCGTCGGGCGACGGCGCGGGACCTGACGTGGTGACGGGGCCGGTGGCACCCGGCCGGCTGGCCGTCGTCTTCACCGGCCAAGGCGCACAGCGGGCGGGGATGGGCCGCGCACTGTACGGGACCTTTCCGGCGTTCGCGGCGGCGCTCGACGAGGCGTGCGCGCAGCTCGACCCGCTGCTGGGCAGGTCGTTGCGCGAGGCGATGTGGTCGGGTGACGGACTCGACGAGACGGGGCTGACGCAGCCGGCCCTGTTCGCGGTGGAAGTGGCGCTCTACCGCCTTATGGAGTCGTGGGGCGTGCGGCCTGATGTGCTGGCCGGGCATTCGGTCGGTGAGATCGCGGCTGCGCATGTGGCGGGGGTCTTCTCGCTCGCGGACGCCGCCCAACTGGTCGCGACGCGAGGGAAGTTGATGCAGGCGCTGCCGTCCGGCGGGGCGATGGTGTCCGTCGAGGCGACCGAGGACGAAGTCCTTCCCCTGCTGTCCGGTTGCGAGGACCGGGTGAGCATCGCCGCGATCAACGGCCCCCGGTCCGTCGTCATCGCCGGTGACGAGCCCACGGTGCAGCGCGTGCGGGAGCGGTTCGCGGGGCAGGGCCGCAAAACCAAGAAGCTGAAGGTGAGCCACGCATTCCACTCACCGCTGATGCACCCCGTTCTCGACGCCTTCCGCGCCGCCATCCGCACGCTCACCTATTCCGCCCCCGCCATCCCCCTCGTGTCCGCGACGACCGGCAAGCCGGTGACCGGCGAGATCGCCTCCGCGGACCACTGGGTCGACCATGTGACCAGGCCGGTGCGGTTCCTCGACGTCGTGCGCACCATGGAGGACGACGGCGTGCGGACGTTCATCGAACTCGGCCCGGACGGCGTCCTGTCGGCGCTCATTCCCGACTGCGCCGCCGATCCGTCGGCCGTGGCCGCCGTACCCGTGCTGCGCCGCGACCGGCCGGAGCCGCGGTCCGCCGTGACGGCGCTGGCCAGGGCCCAGGTCCGCGGCGCCCGGGTCGACTGGTCGTCGTTCTACGCCGGCACCGGAGCCCGCCGCGTCGACCTGCCGTCCTACGCCTTCCAGCGGAAGCGCTACTGGCCGGCCACGGCCTGGTCGCGCCCCGCCGGCGAACCGGCCGCGAGCCCACCGGACGACACCACGGCCGGGCGCGAACCCCTCGCCTCCTTGCCGGACCGGGACCGGGAGTCCGCGCTGCTCGCACTCGTCCGCGCCCGCACCGCCCGGACCCTCGGGTACCCCCTGGAAGAGATACCGCCCACACACTCCTTCACGGAGCTGGGCATCACGTCCCTGACCGCGGTGGAACTGCGCAACGAACTCGCCTCCGCCACCGGCATGCCGCTGGAGCCTTCGACGGTCTTCGACCACCCGACACCAGCGGCCCTCGCCGCCCACCTGGCCACCGGCCTCACCACCGCGAACGAGACCGCCCCCGCCGATCCGCCGCACGACACCTCGCTCGCCGCGCTCTTCCAACAGGCGTGCGCCCACGGCCGGACCGCCGATGGACTCGACCTGCTGGCCACGGCTTCACAAGCACTCGGCCTCGACCGCCCCACCGCCCGGGAACGGGCCGCGCACAAGGCCGTGCGGTTCGCGAAGGGGCCGGCCACGCCGACGCTGATCTGCCTGCCCAGCTTCGCCGCCCCGGCCAGCGAGTACCAGTACGCCCGATTCGCCGCCGCCTTCCGGGACGTACGCGACGTAGCGGTGATCGCCCCGCCCGGCTACCGGCACGACGAAGCGCTGCCCACGACCCTGGACCAGCTCATCGCCCGCCAGGCCACGGCGGTCGGGCAGTGCGCCGGAGGCGCTCCGTACGTACTGGTCGGCTACTCGTCCGGCGGGTGGCTCGCGCAGGCCCTGGCCGAGCGGCTGGCAGCCGGAGGCGAGGCCGCAGCGCCGTCCGGTGTCGTCCTGCTCGACTCCTCGCCTCCCGGAAGCTCTGAACTGGCCGCTCTCCAGGGCGATGTGTTCGGACGGCTCGCGGCGCGTGAGCTGGTCGCCGATCTCGTCGACGACAGGAAACTCATGGCGATGGGGTGGTACCTCAAGTTGTTCCGTCCGTGGTCACCCGGGGTGATCCGCTGCCCGGTCCTGCACGTCAGGGCCACCGACTCGCTGTCCGGGACCGAGGGTCCGCAGTGCGCCGTGTGGCCCGCGCCGCACACCCCGGTGGACGTCCCCGGCGACCACCTCAGCGTGATCGACACCTGTGCCGAAGGGACGGCCGAAGCCGTGGAGGACTGGCTGACCACGCAGACGCAGGAACGGAACGACCGACCGCAGGGACCTGACGAAGGAAAGATGCCGTGCTAGAGCAGCCGCCGCCTGGCCACCGGTCACTCCTGGCCCCCGAGTTCTTCCAGGACCCGCACGCCGTCTATCAGGAACTGCGGGGACAAGGCACCGTACACAGGCGCGTGGTCAAGACGTTCGCCGCAGAGATGGACGCCTGGGTGGTCACCGGCTACGAAGAAGCCAGGGCACTGCTCGCCGACCCCCGGCTGTCCAAGGACGCGCGGAGCCTGCCGCAGGTCATCGCCGCGAACTTCGTGCCCGACGAGACGGCGCCGGCCACGCAGCCCGGAGCCGCGCCGCCCGCCGCGCCGCCGAATCCGCGCAACATGCTCTTCAGCGACCCTCCCGACCACACCCGGTTGCGCCGGCTGATCGGCAAGGCATTCACCATGCGCCGGGTCGAGAAGATGCGGCCGTGGATCGAGAACGCCACCGACGAACTGCTGGACACCATCGTCGTCGGCCGCGCATTCGACCTGGTGGAAGAGGTGGCGCTGGCCCTGCCGATCTACGTCATCGGCAATCTCCTCGGGGTGGCGGATGACCGGTTCGCCGACATCAGGCGCTGGAACGCCGTCCTCACCAACGTCGACGGCAGCGCCGACGAGAAGCAGGCCGCCCTCGCGCAGATGTACGCCTACATGGGCGGACTCATCAAGAGCAAGCGCTCCCAGCCGGGCGATGACATGGTGACCGCCCTGCTCGAAGCCCAGGACGACGGGAGCGGGCTCGACGAGGGCGAACTGCTGTCAACGATCTTCCTGGTCATGAACGCGGGCTACGAGACCACGGCGAACATGATCAGCAGCGGTGTCCTGGCGCTGCTGCGCCACCCCGAGGTGCAAGAACGCCTGCGGCAGGCGCCCGAGTTGATCCCCGGGGCGATCGAGGAGTTCCTGCGCTTCGATGGGCCGCTGAATCTGGCGACGATCCGGTTCACGAAGGACCCGGTCCAGGTCGGCGACGTCCAGATCCCGCGGAACGCGATCGTCTTCGTGTCACTGCTCTCCGCGAACCGGGACGCCGGCAGATTCCCCGGTCCCGAGCGCTTCGACATCGACCGCCCGGCATCCGGCCACGTCGCCTTCGGACACGGCATCCATCACTGTCTCGGCGCGCCGCTCGCCCGGCTGGAAGGGGAGGTGGTCTTCCGCAAGTTGCTCGAACGCTTCGCCTCCTGGCAGCTCGCGGTGCCGGACGCGAGCCTGCGCTGGAGGTACAGCATGCAGTTCCGGGGCCTCGACAGGCTCCCGCTGCGGCTGAGTTGAGCCGCGACGGCTGTCACGAGGGCTGACGCGATCACGGAATCGACGCATCGACGCATCGACGAGAGTCGGGAAGAAGGGAGTCGGAACATGGCCGACAACGCAGTGAGCAGGTTCTTCGCGGCGGGCGAAGGGGACGATGTACCGGGGGCCGTCGCGTGCTTCACCGACGACGGCGTCTGGATCTCCTGGGACGGACCCGAGCCCGGCACCACCTACCGGCGGGACGAGATTCCCGCGCTGCTCTCCGGAATGATCGAGAAGCGCAAGGAGATGGAGAGCCAGGGAGTGCGGATCGTCTACGGGGAGCAGGTGGAGGCCGCGGACAAGGTGATCCTGGAGTACGCGGTGGAAGCCCCGAACGGCACCGTGGTCGATCGGGGAGTGGACATCTTCACGCTGCGCGACGGAAAAATCGCGGTGAAGGATGTCTTCCGCAAGGCGTGAGACGGCCTCAGCGCCAGACCACCGACTCGCCCAGGGCCGCCATCGCCTCGCGCACCGCGGCGGCGGCCATGGGCGGCTCCGGCAGGGGATGCGCCCGGTCGGCACGGAAGCCGTCGAGCGTCAGGGCGAGGTGACGGCGCCAGGCGTGGGGCGCCGAGGTGCGGGTCGCCTCGATGACGCGGGTGTGGGACCAGACCACCAGGACGAGGTCCTCGGCCGTGACGTCCGTCCGCAGCCTGCCGTCCTCGTGCGCCCGCGCGACGACCTTGGCGAACAGCGCCCGGATGCGTTCGTGGGCGTCGATCGTCCAGTCGCAGCTGAAGGTCATGGACAGCAGGTCGTTGAGGCCCCGGTCCTGGGCCTGGAGCTCGCAGAGCCGCTCCAGGAAGCCGGTGAACGCCTCCCAGGCGTCGGGCACGGTCAGCGCCCGCTCGCCCGCCTCGACGCAGCTTTCGAGCTTGCCGTCGAAGATCGCCTGCATCAGGTCGAGGCGGCGCGGGAAGTGCCGGTAGAGCGTGCCGATGGCGACGCCGGCCTGGCGGGCGATGCCCTCCAGGGACGTGTTGATGCCCTGCTCGGCGAAGGCGGTGCGGGCCACCGCGAGGATCGCGTCCCGATTGCGCTGGGCGTCGCGGCGCAAGGGGCGCCCGGTCTCCGTGGTCGCGGTCCGTTCGGCGGTCATGACGCCACTGTAGTCGACCATCGCCTATGTCGAGGGCCCCCTCGACTTGTGTTAGTGTCGGCATACATGAGGGGTGCCTCGACTTTCGCCAGGGTGCTTCACGCACCCGCCGCACGTCACGCGCACCACCTCGGAGGCACCGCACCAGGCGCCCTCGCCGGCGCCGTATCCACGTCAACGACAAGGAACCGCTATGCCCACCATCGCGATCGTCGGCGCCGGCCCGATCCTCGGTCTGTCCGCCGCGAAGATCTTCGGCAGCAAGGGCTTCAAGGTCGCTCTTGTCTCCCGCACCCAGGAGAACGTCGACAAGCTGGCCGCCGACCTCGCCGAACTGGGCGTCGAGGCCGCCGGCTTCGCCGGTGACGTCACCGACTCGGCGTCCCTCGCAGCCGCCTTCGCCCGCGTCCGCGCACGCTTCGGGGCCGTGGACGTCGTCTCGTTCGCCCCCGTGACCAAGACGCCCAACGTCGGCGTCGACATCGTCGGGCCCGAGGCCATGACGGTCGAGAACACCCAGGCGCAGCTGGACGTGCAACTGCACGGCGCGATCAGGACGGTCCGCGAGGTCCTGCCGGAGATGGTCGAGCGCGGCAGCGGCACCGTGCTGTTCACCACGGCGTATGCGGCGGTCGAACCCCTCGCCTTCGTGGCCAACTTCGGGATCGCAGGATCCACCGTGCGCTACTACGCGCGGACGCTGAACAGCGCCCTGGCGGAGAAGGGCGTGCACGTGGCCCACATCTCGGTCAACGCCTACATCAACACCGAGCCCGGCACCGAGGCCGACACCATCGCGGAGCTGTACTGGGACGCGTACACCAAGCGGGACCAGGCGGAGCTGATCTTCCAGGCAGCCTGACCCGGCGGTACCGGCGGGCACCTCGGGGGCCGGGAGACCGAAGACCTCTCCCGGCCCCGGGGTCCGCGCGGGACGAGCCGTCGCCGACCGGCAGACACAGAGGACGGTGCACCAAACCGATGTCGATCGACCGCAGAACCACCCTGCGCCTGGGAGCCGGAGCGGCGCTGGGCGCCACCCTGCTCACCACGACCGGAGCGGCCTCGGGAAGCAGCGGGCCGCCCTGGGAGACGCTGCGCCGCCACCTGAAGGGCACCCTCGTCCTCCCCGCCGACCAGGCGTACGGGCAGGCACGGCAGACGTACTTCAGCCAGTTCGACGCCACCGGCCCGCAGGGGATCGCCTACTGCGCATCGGTGCAGGACGTACGCACCTGCCTGCGATTCGCGCAGGACCACGACGTCCCGGCCCTCCCCCGCGGGGGAGGGCACAGCCAGGCCGGCTACTCCACGACTCCGGGTCTCGTCATCGACATGTCCCGGCTGCGGGCCGTCGACGTCCGGGCGGACACGGTCGCCGTGGGAGCAGGCGCCCAGCAGATCGACGTGCTCGCCGCGCTCTCCCCGCACGGCCTCGCCCTGGTGGGCGGCACCTGCCCCACCGTCGGCGTCGCCGGCTATCTGCTCGGCGGCGGCTACGGACTGCTGACCCGCAGCGAGGGCATGGCCTGCGACCACCTGGTGTCGGCCGAGATCGTGCTCGCCGACGGCCGCATCGTGACCTGCTCCCGCGACCACGAACCCGACCTGTTCTGGGCGCTGCGCGGCGGCGGAGGCGGCAACTTCGGCATCGTCACCCGCCTGGAGAGCGTCCCCGTGAAGATCTCACGGCTGGTCAACTTCACCCTCTCCTGGCCGTGGGAGCGTGCCGCCGGGGTCCTGGCGGGCTGGCAGGACTGGGTCACCGAAGGGCCCGCCGAGCTGGGCACCGTCCTGGGCATCGCACTGCCCGACGCGGCCCCGGGTAAGGTCCCCGTCGTCACCGTCACCGGCGCGTGGACGGGCTCGGCGCAGGCCCTGGAGCGGGCCATCGACGGCCTCGCCGCCCGCGTCGGCGCGCCCCCGGCCGGCCGGACGGTGGACACGCTGCCGTATCAGGAATCGATGATGCGCTGGTACGGCTGCGCCGACAAGAGCGTCGAACAGTGCCACCGCATCGGCTACACCCCCGAGGCGCTGCTGCGCCGGGGCGACTTCATCCGGCTGCGGAACCGCATGTTCAGCCGGCCGCTGCCGAGTGCGGGGAACGAAGCGCTGCTGACCGCCTTCGACGCCGCCCGCAGGGCGGGCCACGGCCGGTCCATCACCGGCGTCGCCCTCGGCGGCCGGGCCAACGACCCCGCACGGACCGACACCGCCTACGTCCACCGCGACACGAACTTCGCGCTCATCTTCGCCGACACCATGGCCGACGGCACCCCGGCGGAGGACGAGCGAGCCGCCGCCCAGACCTGGGTCACGGCACAGTTCCAGGCCGTCGACAACTACTCGAACGGCGAGACCTACCAGAACATGCCGGACCCCGCCCTGACCGACTGGCGGCAGGCGTACTACGGCGAGAACCACCGGAGGCTGACCGAGGTGCGCAAGCGCTACGACCCCGGCCGGTTCTTCCGCTTCCCACAGGCGATCAGCACAGCGGGGGTATGACGGATGACGATCGACCGCATCGCCGAGAACAAGGACGGAACGTCGAACGGCCTCCCCGAGTTCCCGCTGACAAGGGAATGCCCCTTCCAACAGCCCTCCGGATACGCCGAGTTGCGGGACCGGGGGCCGGTCACCGAGGTACGGCTGGCCGGCGGGCGCACCGCCTGGGCGGTGACCGGCCACGCCGAGGCCAGGAAACTGCTCGCCGACCCCGCCATGTCGTCCGACCACCACCGGCCGAACTTCCCCCTGGCCGAACCCGCCATGGCCGCCCTCAAGAACAAGGACATCGGCCTCCTGGTGGGCGCCCTCGTCAGGACCGACCCGCCCGAGCACACCGCCCAACGGCGCATGCTCATCCCCAGCTTCACCGTCCGCCGCTGCGCCGCGCTGCGCCCGAACATCCAGCGCATCGTCGACGCACGCCTGGCGGCGATGCTCGCCCAGGGCCCCCCGGCCGACCTCGTCTCCGCCTTCGCCCTCCCGGTGGCCTCCGGCACGATCTGCGAACTGCTCGGCGTGCCCTACGAAGACCACGACTTCTTCGAGGAACAGGCCCGGCGCAGGTTCGCCCCCGGGCAGGTCGTCGACGCCTTCACCGCCCTCGCCGACTACCTGGAGCGGCTGATCCAGGGCAAGGAGAAGTCCCCGGGCGACGGCCTGCTCGACGAACTGGTCGTCGAACAGGTCCTGCCCGGACGGCTGGCGAGGGCAGAACTGGTCCGCTACGCCATGTCGTTGCTCCTCGCGGGACACGACACCTCAGCGAACATGATCGCGCTGAGCGTCCTGGCCCTCCTGGAACACCCGGAACAACTCGCGGCGCTCCGCGAAGACCCCGCGCTGCTCCCCGGCGCGATCGAGGAGTTGCTGCGCTACCTGTCCATCATCGGCAGCCTCGCCCGGGTCGCCACCAAGGACATCGAGGTCGGCGGCCGACGCATCCGAGCGGGCGACGGCGTGCTCATCGCAGGCGGAGCCGTCAACCACGACCCCTCGCAGTTCCACCGCCCACAGGAGCTGAACGTCCACCGTTCGGCACGCAACCACGTCGCGTTCGGCTACGGCGTCCACCAATGCATAGGCCAGAACCTCGCACGCGTGGAGATGGAAACCGCCCTGCGCACGCTGTTCGCACGCATCCCCACGCTGCGACTGGCCGTCCCCGCGGACGAGGTGCCGATGAACCAGGGCCTCTTCTTCGGCATCGGGGAGCTTCGGGTGACCTGGTGACCAGACGAACCGGCAGGCGGGCGGGCCGGGGGAGAGGCGCGTTGGTCACCCTGGCGCGCCCCCGGCCCGGCCGTTCAACGGTTCCGCATGGCCCGCACCAGTCCGGCAACGAGACGCGCCCGCTCGGCCATGGCACCGACCAGCAGGAACTCGTGGTCGGCGTGGGCGCCGCCCCCGACCGCCCCGAGCCCGTCGAGCGTCGGCACCCCCAGCGCCGCCGTGAAGTTGCCGTCGCTCCCGCCGCCCACCGCCTTGCCTTCGAGGCCGGGAAGCAACCGCTGCGCCAGGGCGAACAGCTCGGCCGACGCCGACTCGGGCATCGGCGGCCGTCCGACGGATCCCTCAACGGCGATCTCCGCCTCGTCGAGATGCGGGGCCAGCGCCGCGAAGGCGGCTTCGACGCGGTCCTTCTCCTCGGCCGACTCGACCCGGACGTCAACGATCACGGTCGCCTCCGCCGGAACGACGTTGTCCAGGGTGCCGGCGGACGCGACGGTCGGGGTCACGGTCGTGCCGATCTCAGGACGGCCGAGCGCGGCGATGTCCAGTACCTGATGTGACGCTTCGACCAGGGCATTGACCCCGGCCGCCGGCTCAAGGCCGGCATGCGACGCCCGCCCGGCGACGGAGACCTGGAACGTGCCGCAGCCCTTACGGCCGGTCTTCAGGGCCCCGCCGTCAGCGGCACCCTCGAACACCAGCACCGCACCGCAGGCCAGGGCCCGTTCCTCGATGAGAGCACGGGAGGAACGGGAGCCGACCTCCTCGTCCGCGGTCACCAGGATCTCGACACCGGACCGGTCATCGAGCGCCGCCAGACCATGAATGGCCTGCACCAGACCGCCGAGCATGTCGAAGACCCCGGGGCCTGTCGCCTTTCCGTCTGCCACCAGGAACGGGCGGCGCTCCAGGGTGCCCAGCGGAAACACCGTGTCGTGGTGGCCGAGAACCAGCACCGCGGGATCGCCGCCGGCCGACCAGTGCACATGCGGCCCGGCTTCGCTCTCGATGAGGACGGCACGGCCGCCCAGACGGTCCTCGATGACCGCCGCGACAGCTTCGGCCGATGCCCGCAACGCGTCGACGTCGCGCGACGGAGACTCGATCTCGACGAGTGTCCTGAGGTCATCGAGCATCGCGTCAACACTCACATCGACGGTCTTGTGCATCGTCATGCCGCAAGGGTACGTGGCACGCCGGGACGGAACCGGGTGACCTGCGCCGTCGCGCTCGCCCACGCCATCGCCCCTCCGCACCGGCGCACCGGCCCCGTCAGTCGAGGACGGCGAGGTCGAGTTCCCGGAGGCGCGCAGGGTCGGCGATCACGTCGGTGGTGGTGATCAGCACACGGGGCGGCGCCTATGGTCCTGGCACCCCACGGGAGGCATGGGACTTCCAAACGCCCTACCTGCGCGCGTACTTCGGCAGGCAGGGAGTGGCGGACGAGGACATACGTGTCGTCTGCGCCGAGATGACCCTGGCCAAACTCGTCCCGCACCTGGCCCGCTTCCGCCCGCCGGCCGCCGACTCGCTGGCCGCGGCGCGAGCCGAGGTGACCGCGCTGGCCTGCGCCCCTGCCCGGCGGGCGGACCGGGCGGCCCCGCAGGGCCGGTGACGGCGGGCTCACCCGCGGGCCGGGACGCGTCACACGGCGTCGCTCAGGCCGCGGGCCCGATGCCCGTGCCGATGTCGAGGGCCAGCAGCCCGGCTTCCGAGCCGACGAACAGGCGGCGGCCGAGGGAACACAGCGCGTGCACGGGGTGATGGACGGGAATGACCGATAGACAGACGCCTGTCGCGCAGTCCCAGACGCGCACCGCCCGGTCGGTCCCGCCGGTGGCCAGCAGGGCCCGACCGGCGCCCCCGGTGACCGTGCACATCGCCTTGACGCTGCCGGCGGGGACATCGAGTTCCCGCTCCGCGGCTCCGGTGCCCGGATCCCAGATGCGGACCGTTCTGCGGCCGACGGCGAGCAGGGTGCGTCCGTCCTCTCCGGTGAGCGCGCAGAGGTGCCGTACGTCGTGGTGATCGTGCGGGTCGACCAGCCTGCGTTCACAGTGGCCGCTCTCCGCGTCCGTGACGAAGACGGTGTCGCTGGGGCCTCCGCGGACCACCTTCGGTGCGTGATCGTCTCCGTTGAATACGCACATGACCCAGGTGGCAGGGCCCGTACGGGTCTTCCGTCGGCAGCGGCCGGTTGCGGGATCCCAGACGCGCACCCGCCCCAGGATCAGGCCCTGGACGGTGGCCAGCCGCTGGGTGCCATCGGCGGCGGTGAACGCGACCACGTCGTTGAGCCATCGGGCACGGCGGGTCAACTCCCGCTCCAGCGCGCCGGTTTCGGGATCCCAGATGCGTACCGCGCGGTCCCGCCCACCGGTGGCCAGCCGCGGCCGGCCGCCCGTGTCGGTGAACCCGGTCAGCGCCTCCACCGGCCTTTCGTGCGCGGTCAGTTCACGAACCGGCTCGCCGCTCTCCGGGTCCAGGATCTGCACCACACCGTCGTCCGCGCAGGTGGCCAGCCAGGCGCGGCCGTCGGCACCGGCGCAGACGGCGGCCATCCGCACGACGGCCGGCCGCCGCTGGGGCCGGCTCCGGCGCGCGATGAGGGGATCCCAGACGCGTACGGTCCCGTCGGAGCACGCCGCGGCCAGCCGGGCGCGCCCGTCGGGCCCGTCGTACGCGCAGAGCGAGCGGATCCCGGCCGCGTGGATCCTCCGGTCCGGCGGGCCGCCGCCCGCGCCGGGAGCGCAGAGGAACAGCCAGCCGTCGGACCCACCGGCGGCGAGCTGCGCCCGCCCGTCGGAACCGGGGAACGCGCACAGCGCGTCGATGCCGCCCACACCGGCCGGCAGGCCCCATTCCCGGACGCCGGTGCGGAGGTTCCAGAGGTACATCCGGCCGTCGGAATCGCCGGACGCCAGACGCACACCGCCGTCGGATTCTTCGACCGCGCACAGCGCGGTGACGCTGCCGGTGTGGCCCGCCAGTCGGTGCTCCGGCGTGCCGTCGGCCGGATTCCAGACGTACACCGTTCCGCCACCGGTGCCGGCGGCCACCCGTGCCCGCCCGTCCGGGCCGGTTACCGCACACAACACCTCGACGTTGCCGTCGTATCCGTTCATCGAACCCACCCGGCGGCCGGAGGCCAGGTCCCACAGGCGCACCTCGCGGTTGGGCATGTCAACGGTGGCCAGCAGGGGCGCACCGTCGGCACCGGCGAAGGCGCACAGGGCGTGCGTCCGGCCGGCGGCGGTCAGCACCCACTCCTGCTCACCGGTCGCCGGATCCCAGATGACCGGCGGTCCCAGGGCCCTGCTGACGTCCGCCGCGATCGTCACGAGCCGTACCTGGCCGTCCCTCCGGGTGAACGCTTCGACGGCTTGCAACCCGCTCGACACCGACAACAGGGAGTGCTCCAGACCGGCGGTGGCGGCGTGCCACACGTGCAGCCGTCCGTGCCAGTACTCCCGCCGGCCGATTCCCGCCGCAGGCACGGTCCATCACCCCATTCCCTGGCTGATGGTGTACCCCGCACCGGCCAGCCGCGGCCTGCCGTCGTCCCCCTCGAAGACACACACCGCCGTCGCACGGTCGGCCTCCCCGTCGAGTGTGGTGACCTCCGTACGGGGACGCGTACGGGCCCACGCCACCCGGTAGGGGACCGCTGCCCGGCCGACGGGGGCCGGGGCGTCGGCGATGTCCTCCATGGCGGCGGTCACGGCGAACAGGGCGGCCCGTTCGGCGGGACCGGCGTCGGCCGCGGCGGGGGTGAGCGACAGCAGCAGCGCGCGGTTCCGGCCGCGCTCGGTCACCGCCCGGTCGGCGAAGGCCAACAACTGCACCAGGTCGCCGTGGAGAAGGAAGCCGTCCTCCCCGAGCACGTCATCGATCATCCCCGCGCGCGCCGCATGCTCGGGCAGCGAGCGCAGCACGTACTCGGGGGCCGCGGCCCAGTCGCGTTCCTCACCAACTGGTGAGGAACGCTCGGGTGAGGGCGCGTTCATCAGTGGCACGCTCCTTCCAGTCCGCACGCTGCGCGAGCAGGGAGTCCACCAGCGCCTGGTGGAACAGCCGGAACGTCCGGCCGTCGGGATCGGAACCGGACTCGATGAGAAAGTTCGCCGCGGCGGACCGCGCGAACCGGGCCAGCGCCTGCGGATCGACGGACGCGTCGTGCAGGGCACCGATGGCCGTCGACCACAACGGGGCGGTGAAGCCTGGCATATGGGCGAAGGCGAGGGCGGTGAGGGCACCGGCAGCGGAGACCGCGCCGCCCGCCACGGGCGGCACCAGCCGTTCCAGGTACGCGTGCAGGACCTCGTCCACATCCGGCGAGAACGTCAGCGCATCGGGGTCGACCGGCTCCGTGTCGTAAAGGCCGTGGCTGCGCGCGACCAGTCCGGCGACGAGGAAGTTGCGCGCGGACCTTTCGGCGATCCGGCGGGCGACCGGCCGGGCGACCGCACCGTCGGCATACGGGTTCCCCGCCCGCTCGTTGCCCGACAGCCGGAGGGTGGCCAGCGCGTACGCCTCCAGGTCGGCCGGCGCGAAGTACGCGGGGCTGTCCAGATCGATGGTGACCCGCCCCGCCCTGAAGGCGCCCAGCAGATCACCCAGGTCATCGCGGTGCCTGGCACCCACCACGACCCGTGCGCAGGGGACGGTCTCGGCCAGCGGCCGGGCGACCATCCGGATGATCAGACGCGCCTGCTCCGGTGACGCGGCCTCGTCCAGCGCGTCGATGACCACGTTGAAGGGGGTGCCCGCGGTGAGCGCGCGGGCCATGAAGGCGGGGAAGTCCTGGAGCTGCTCGGGCACGTGGGCCGACGCGGCCCGCGCGATCTCGGACGCCACCTCCAGCGCGGTCCTGCCCCTGGCGAACACCGCGCAGCCGATCGAGCCCTCGTCGGCGCGTACCGCGTCGTCGTCGGCGGGCAGGAGGGCGCCGACGGCCGGGTCCGCGGTGGTGACGATCCGCGCCAGCACCGCCGATTTGCCGACGCCCGGCGAGCCGGTCACCATCAGGACCTGCCGGTGGTCCTCCCGCTGCCGGAACCACTCGACGATGCGGTGCAGCGCCGCCGTACGCCCCCGGAACCGCCAGCCGCCCTCGCTGTCGACGGCCACCCCGCGCGCGCGTGGCCGCCAGTGCCTGGCCGCCTGCGTATCGCCGTCCAGCGTCCAGCCGGGACCGGCGTCCGGCGGGCGGCAGGTGGCAAGACCGTGGAGGTCCCCGGCCTCGAACAGGGTGACCGCCCGGCCGTTGCCGCCGCCCGCCTGAGCGACGACCCCCACGAGGGCGCCGTACGGAGCACACCACAGACCCGCTCCGCTGAAGCCGCGCTCGATGCGGTGGGAGGGAGCCGTGTCCAGCCGCACCCACCCGTGCCCCAGGGCCGATCCGATCTCTCCCCTGGCGCTGTCGCCGAGCGGGTCGCCACCGGGGAAGCCGAACGCCCACCACGACCCGCCCTCCAGGTCTTCGGGCCGCGGACAGCGCAGGGCAGGCGGGCGCACACCCGGCGGCATCCCTGCGTCCGCATCGACACGGAGCACGGCCAGATCCTGCTCGGCGGTGCCACGGGCGACCACCAGGGCCCGGCGCACCGGCTGCCCGGGGACCATGGGGAAACGCACCCGTACGGTCTCGGATCCGCAGATGTGCGAGCAGGTGAGGATCCGTTCGTCGTCGATGACGAATCCCGCACCGACCGGCGTCGCATCGTCATCGGAGAGGACCGCGACCACCCACGAACGGTCCTGCGGAAGGCGCCACCCGGCGCGCGGGGTCGAAGCGGCGCTCATGAGCGAGCAGCCGGCTCCTCGGACTTCCAGGTCAGCGTGATCTCGAAGGCGACCTCGCTGTTCGCCGCGGCGATGAGCCAGGTGCTTCCGCCGCTCACCTTGACGCCGAACTTCACCTGGACCTCCTCAGGGCGGCCGGTCGCCCGCACCTGCGACAGCACTTCCTGCGCGGCTCGTACGGCAGGCGCGACGGCCGCCCGCACCTCGCCGGCCCGCTCGCCCAGCCGGCCGGCCGGCTGGAACCCGGGAGGCGGCTCGATCTCGAACCCCACCTGCGTGCCATCGTCCAGCGCGTACGCGACGACCTGCCTGTCCACCCGGTCCCCCTCAACTCCACGGATTCCGGCCATCCTTGCACCGAAGGACCGCCGGTGTGGGGGGTTCCGGCGGCGAGAACCCTCCCGTACTGCGGGGGAGCGGGGGCGAGTTGACATCTCGCGGTACGGGACGGGCCGGGGCCCGCCCGCCGTCCCGCACATGTTTGTCACGGGCACGTATGAGAGACCGTCGGAGCGGAACTGCACCTGCGCCGGTCGAGTCTCAGTGCTCGGTAAGGTCCACCTGTGCCGGGTGGGCGGTTCAGCCCTGAAGGAGAAACGATGCGCGCCCACAAGCTCCCCGTCCTCGCCGTGGCCCTCGCGGCCGGCCTCTCGCTCACCGCCTGCCAGGGCGGCGACAAGGCCGATGCGGGGACGAGCAGTTCCTCCTCTTCACCCTCCAGGGCTTCCCCGGCGCCGACCTCAAGGGCAAGGACGGCACCACCAGCGCCGACCGCAGCAAGCTCACCCCGAAGAAGGTCAGCGTCAAGCCCGGCGAAGAGACCCGCTTCACCCTCCACGTCCCGCCGAACAACTCCGGCGGCAGCGGCGTGACCTTCACCAGCCTCGTCGTCACCCCGCCCAACGAGACCCACTCCCACACCCTGCCCCTCAGCATCAACATCGCCGTATCCGACGGTAGTTCGCCCGCCGCGATCACGGTTGACCCCGTCGGCGCGGGCAAGTAGGCACATCCGCCGACACGAGGACGTCAACCGGGGCGGCGCATCGCTGCCTCGCGCCCGTCCGCGAGAGCCCGGACCCGTACGGCCCGGCGCCAGGAAAAGACTCCGGCGCCGGGCCGTTCGCGTGCGCAGGGGAGGCGACCGGGGCGGGCGGGAGGCCGGTACCCGGACGGCCACCGGCACTGTGTCATCATGTGAAGACATCGGTTGATGACAAGTTGGGGTGGCCATGCGGCACATACGCACTTCGTCCTCGGGCGAGCACCGGGCACTGGTCCCGGTGCTGGTCTGTCTGGGCATGCTGGTCGCGATCGTCAGCAGCCTCGGCGCCCCGCTGATCCCGACGATCGCCGACGTCGACCACGTCTCGGTGACCACCGCGCAGTGGTCGCTCACCGTGACGATGCTGATGGGCGCCGTCGCCACCCCGGCGATGGGGCGCCTCGGTGACGGTCCGCACCGACGGAAGGTGATCATCGGCGGGCTGGCCACGGTGCTGGTGGGCAGCCTGCTGGCGGCACTGCCGCTGGGCTTCGGCTTCCTGCTCACGGGACGGGCGCTCCAAGGCGTCGGAATGGGGCTCGTGCCCCTCGCCATCGCCACCGCCCGCGATGCCCTGCCGCCCGATCGGGCGCGGTCGGCGCTGGCGACGCTGTCGCTCACGACCGTGGCCGGAGTCGGACTCGGCTACCCCCTCACCGGGCTGCTCGCGCAGTACTTCGGGATGTACGCCGGATTCTGGTTCGCGGTGATCGCCGCCGCCGCGGCGCTGATCGCCGCCGCCCTCGTGCTGCCCGAGCCCCCACGGCGTCCGGCACACCCGATGGACGTGCCGGGCGCGGTGCTGCTCACTGTCGGGATGACGGCGCTGCTGTTCGCCCTCACCGAGGGCGAGCGCTGGGGCTGGACGTCGGTCCGGCTGCTCGCCCTGGCCGCGGTGGCGGTTCTGCTGCTGATCGGGTGGGTGATCCACGAACTGCGCGCGCCGCACCCTCTGGTCGATGTGCGGCTGGTCCGCGACCGTACGGTCCTCATGGCCGACTTCACCACCATGATCGGCGGCATCGGGACGTATCTGCTGATCTCGCTGGTGACCCGCTACCTGCAGACGCCGCGGAGCGCAGGCTACGGCTTCGGGTCGAGCGTGGTCGTCACCGGGCTGGTCCTGGTGCCGTTCTCGGTGGCCAGCCTGGTGTCCGGACGGCTGGTGCGGCTCCTGGCGCGCAGGAATCCGCTGACCCGGCTGCTGCCGCTGGGCTGCCTGCTCTCCCTCGCGGCCATGCTGTGCTTCGTGTTCGCCCGCGGGAGCATGTGGGGGGTGTGCGTGACCATGGCCGTGGCCGGGCTCGGCGTCGGCTTCAACTTCGCCGTGACACCCGCCCTCATCGTGGGCGCGGTGCCCGCGCACGAGACCGGCAGCGCGATGAGCTTCAATCAAGTCGTGAAGTACATCGGTTACTCGGCAGGAAGCGCGCTCAGCGCCGTGATCCTCCAGGCCCACACCGCCCCCGGGCAGACCCTGCCGTCGAACGACGGCTACCGCACCGCCGGCCTGCTCGGCTGCGCCGTGTGGCTGCTCACGGCGCTGGTGAGCGTCGCGCTGATCCGGCAAGGCACCCGTCGCCCGCGGTCCGCGGGCCCCCACGAGCCGGCCGGCGACCCCGCGCCGGGCCACGACGAGAGCACGCCGCGGAGCACCGGGGCGCAGCGGTGAGCGGGGGTACGCAACGCCGCCGCCACGACTCGGCACGCAGCCGCGAACTGCTGCTGACGGCGGCCAGCGAACTCTTCGCCGAGCGCGGCTTCGACCGTACGACGATCCGCGACATCGGCGAACGCGCCGGAGTGGACCCGGCGTTGATCGCCCGCTACTTCGGCAGCAAGACCCTGCTGTACGTCGCCGCCCTGGAGGCCGAGCAGGGCGCCGCGCCCCCGGCCGACCTGCTCGAACCCGAGCGGCTGCGCGAGATCTTCGCACGGGCCGACCGCCGCGGCCCCGTCCCGCTGGCCCAGGTCGCCGTGCAGCGGCTGACCGACCCCGCCGCACAGGACGCCGCACGCGCTGCGCTGCACGCCCGGCTGGTGGATCCGCTGCGCGACCGCTTCGTCAGGGAAGGTCTCGACCGGCCGCAGCTACGGGCCGAGATCATGGTGGCGGCCGTCATCGGAGTCATGCTCGGACGCCACTCGGGCGCCTTCGACGAACTGACCCGAGCCGACCCCGACGACCTCGTCCCGCTGCTGCGGAGCGCGCTCACCGAGGAGGACTGACCTCGGCGGGCGGCGGGCCGCCCCTGGCACCGCCCGCCGCACAGCGAAAGGACACCCACCGCCGGCCGCCTCAGTCGCGCACCACCCGCGCCGAGGTCAGCGAGAGCCCGACGAGCAGTTGCCCGGCGGCGAGCACCAGCAGCACGGCCAGCGGCATCGTCCAGGCGCCGGTCGCGGAGTGCACAAGACCGATGCCGAAGGGGCCGGCCGAGGCCAGGAGATAGCCGGTGCTCTGGGAGAACGTCGACAGCGCCGCGGTCTCCTGCGGGCTGCGACCACTGGTACCGATGATGGCCAGGACCAGAGGGAAGGCCCCCAGCCCGAGGCCGGTCAGCACGGCCCAGAGCGCGGGCAGGGCCAGCGGCGCGCACAGCAGACCCACGTAACCGGCCATCAACGAGACCCCGACGATGCAGAAGGCGAGCCGCAGTCGCCCCGCGGTCCGGGTGAGCGGCATCAGGGCGAACGTGGACGGAACTCCGACGAGCAGGGCCAGGCCCAGCATGACCCCGGCCCGGTCGGGGCTCATGCCGTGGTCCGTCAGGACGGTCGGGAGCCAGCCGATGACCGCGTAGCTGCTGAGGGACTGCAGGGCGAAGAACGCGGTCACGAGCAGGCCGAACCGGGTACGTCCGGCGGTCAGGGCCGAGACCGCACCGCTGCCGGCGCGGTGCGTCGCGGCCTTCCAGGAACCCGGCCGCAGTGCCCACACCAGGAGGGCCGGCAGGGCGGGCAGTGCCCAGGCGGCCAGCCCCAGGGACGGCCGGCCCGCCGCGTCCGCGACGGGCACCGCAACCGCCGCGGCGAGGGCCGATCCGAGAGCCATCGTGGTCGTGTACACCCCGGTCAGCAGCGCGACCCGGTCCGGGAAGTGCGTCTTGACCACGGCCGGCAGCAGGACGTTGCACAGCGCCAGCCCGGCCGAGCCCAGCAGCGTGCCGGCCAGCAGTGCCCACGTCTGGGGCACCGCGCGGACCGCGAGCCCGCCGCCCAGCGCGGTCAGCGCCATGAGGACGGCGGGCTCGGTCCCCACACGGCGGGCCAGCATCGCGCCGGTTGCGCCCACGGCCGCGAAGCACAGGGTCGGCAGGGCCGGTATCAGGGAGGCGACGAGCGGGTCGAAGCCCAGCTGGGACCTGAGCTGTTCCAGCAGCGCGGAGCAACTGCTGATGGCCAGCCGGAGATTGAAGGCGATCAGCACGATTCCGGCGGCGGTCAGCCAGGCGGCCCGCGAGCGGGAGGTGACGGGCCGGGCGGGGACGGCGGGCGAAGGAGTCGGAGGGCGGTGCGTCAACGGCATGCGAGTAAACATAAAACGTCTGACCTTTAACGTCCAATCTTTACGGCTAGAATGGCCGTGAGCCCTCTTACCCGGTCAGGAAGGACCTCCGTGACTCTCGCCTCCGCACGCCGCTCGGTACTGGTCGACGACGTCATCCAGCGGCTGCGTGCCGAGATCACCTCGGGACGGTGGCCGGTAGGAGGCCGCATCCCGACCGAGACGGCACTCATCGAACAGCTCGGCATCGCCCGCGGCACCCTGCGCGAGGCAACCCGCGCCCTGATCCACGCCGGCCTCCTCCAGGCGCGACAGGGCGACGGCACCTACGTGCGTGCCACCAGCGAACTGTCCGGCGCCATCCAGCGCCTCGACAGCGAACTGAGCGACGTACTCGAAGTCCGCGAGGCCCTCGACGCCCAGGCCGCCCGCCTGGCCGCCACCCGCATCACTCCCGGGGAACTCACCCGCCTCGGCGACCTGCTCACCCAGCGCGCCACCGCCTGGCAGCACCGCGACCGCGACGCATGGATCCAGGCCGACCACGCCTTCCACCAGGGCGTCGCCACCAGCAGCGGCAACGCTCTGCTCGACAACCTCTACACCGCTCTCGGACCGCCGCTGCGCCGCTCGATGACTGCCCACTGGGACGAGCACGGATTCAACGGCGCGGACCACCGGGGCCACGAAGAACTCCTCGACGCCCTGCGCGCGGGCGACGCCGCCCACGCCGCCCGCAGCGCCACCGCCAACATCGACGCCACCGACGCATGGCGCGGCACCACGCCGGCTCCGCCGTCCGGCAAGAGCTGAACAGAGATGTGGGCCCCTTTCCTTGAGGAAAGGGGCCCACGTTCCAGTGCGGACTATGTCACCGGAGTAGTGCGTCAGGCACGGCGTTGCCGTTCCCGATCAGCATCTTCGCCGTTTTCTCCCGGGTCTTTTCCCGCATGAAGGGGATGGCCCTCTGGAGGAACATTTCCTCTTCCAGGAGTGCCTCCAGGACCTGGAAGTAGACGGGTCCGGTGAGGGCGTGGGTCGAGCTGCGTACCAGGAGGTCTGCGAACTCGAAGCACCTGCCCATGAGTTCCGCGTCGGGTGACGTCCTTGCGAGTTCCGGCAGCACGACCGGCTCCATGAACGCCTCCTGAAGGAGTGCGAAGGTGTCGTACTGGGCGGCTTCGCTGGTGACGGCCTTGTCCGCGGGCATCTCGTACAGCTCGGCGATGTGTTCCGCGGTTTCCGGCACCATGCGTAGCAGCAGTGCGGGAACCTCCAGTGGGTCGAGGTCGCTCATTGTGTTTCCCATCAGGCGCAGTTTCCGGACGAGGGGTCGCAGATGGATCCGCCGCCTCCGCCGCCGTTGTCCTCAGGGTAATAGGGGTCCTGGCCCTTGGAGACGCCGAGCGGGTCGAATGCGTCCTTGAACAGTTCCCAGCTACCTCGTTTCCACCCGTAATCCCTGATGTAGCCGGGTGCCTGGGCGGCCGATGCCACGCCGCCCGCGATGCCGAACGACTTGGCGAATCCGCGCAGGCGGGTGGGCTCGCCGACCGGCTGGGGGCCCTTGTGCTGGGTCGGCTCGAACTTCTGGCCCGTGAGGTCCTTGACCGCCGACGTCTTGATGACGTCGTCGACGTTCTTCTTGATCGCGTCCTTCATGCCCGCATCCTGCTTCACCGTCCTCGCCACCTTTCCGGTGATATCGCGGGAGTTGAGCGCGTTCCAGAGTTCCTTCGCCTCGGACTTGGCGACCGCGAGGTCGTGATCATTGAGAAGGTTGTCCATTCCCTTGCCCGTCTCCCGGGCCTTTCGGTCCTTCTCCAGGATCGACGACATGTTCTTCAGAGCGCCCCACCCCTTCTGAATGTGCCACTCGTCCTTGTTGTCGAGGCGCTTCCCGTTGTTGAACTCGTAGATGATGGCGGTCGCGGCCTTTCCGTCGCCCATGACCGTCTTCGCCTGGGGCTTGGCGTAGATGTTCTTCAGGCCCTTGGCCAGGTTCCGGTTGCTGACCGTCGGGATCGACGCCCTCGACCGTGAGGCGCCGGGGTTCGCGTTCGGGGTCTTGTACGCCTTCTTGATCGCGCCGATCGAGTCCATGACGCTGTTCATGAACTGGTTGAAGAACCACCCGAAGAACTTCCCGCTCGGGTCCGCATACACCAGCGGGTTGTTGTTCCCGTAGGTGTAGCCGTGCATCTGCTGGGCGTCCGAGGTGTCCATCACCGGGTCGACGGAGATGAACCGGCCCGTGTCCGGGTCGTATTCGCGGGCGCCGAGGTGGGTGAGTCCTGTGCCCTTCGTCTCGTCGGTGCCGCCGACGAAGCCCTTGGTGCCGGGCCAGGACTTCGGCGCCTGCCCGCGGGTGCCGCCGAAGGGCAGCACCCGGCGCTGGCTGAGGGTCAAGTCGCGTGCCGCGACGGCCAGCAGGCCGGTGCCGTGGTGGTCGCCGATGGTGAAGGAGAAGGAGCCGTCGTCCGAGCGCACGGCCTGGTGGCCGCTGCCCAGGTCGAAGTAGCGGGTGGCCTTCGTCTTGGCCGCGCCCTTGTCCAGGGTGACCTCGGTGTGGCCGAGGTGCAGCGTGGTCCGCTCACCCGTGCGGGAGAGCAGGCGCTGGCCGTCGGCGTCGTACAGGTACTCGGTGACCTTGTCGGGCTTGCCCGCGACCGGCTCGGTCACCTTGCTGAGGTTGCCCTCCGCGTCCCAGGCCAGCTTCTGGTCGCCGCGCCCGGTGGTGTTGCCGGTCTTGTCGTAGGTGTAGCCGGTCTTCTGCGTGCCGGCCGGGCCGTCCGTGGTGACCGAGGTCAGCGTGTGGGCCTGCGGGGTGCCGGGCTCGGGGTAGGTGTAGGCGCGCTTGACGTCCTTCTTGCTGTCGCCGCCCGTGTCGTGGCGGGTCTCCGAGAGGCGGTTGCCGACCTTGTCGTAGCTGTACGAGTGCCAGTACGGTGCCGGGCCGCCGACGGCGCCGGCGGACGGGGACTCTCCGCAGGTCTTGTCGCCCTGCGTCCACGCCTCGGTCAGCCGCCGCAGGTGGTCGTAGCGGAAGCACTGGTTGTCGGTGCCGGTGCGCGAGGCGTCCTTGACCGACAGGACGTTGCCCGCCTCGTCGTACGCGTAGTCGGCCTGCTGGTCGACGCCCTGCTGCTCCTCGCGGTCCACGCGGGTGGTGGCCAGGCGCTGGGTGCCCCACTCGTAGGTGTTGGTGACCCAGGTCTTCTTGCCGCCGTCCGTCAGGCCCAGTTCGTGCTGGAGCGGCTTGCCGGTGTGGCTGAACTTGGTGGACGCCGTCATGCCCTGCCCGTAGACGGACGTCGGGCGCAGCGTGTCCGCCTCGTAGCCGTAGTTGACCGAGCCGCCGGGCAGCGAGCCCGCCGCCGAGTAGCTGACCGAGGCGACCTTGCCCGACGGCCGGTATGCGGTGCCGGTCTGGTAGGTGCCGGCGAGCGCGCCATCGGACTTCGGGATCACGACCGCGGTCCGCGCGGGACGGTAGAGACGGTCGTAGCCCGCGACCTTGGTCGTGTACTTCGCGTCGCCCACGTAGCGGGTGGACTCGGCGAGCTGCCCCTTCGCGCCGGGGATGGTGTCGTACGTCCAGCTCAGGCGCACCTTGCCGGTGTCCGAGCCCTCGCGGACCTCGGTCTTGCGTCCGCTGTCGTCGTAGACGTTGACCAGGGTGACGCCGCGGGCGTCGGTGCTGGAGACCAGCTGGTTGTGGTCGTCGTACGTGCTGGTCGTGGTGCCCTTGTCCGGGTCGCGCGACTCGACCGTGCGGCCCATCTGGTCGTAGCCGGTGGTCCAGCTGTTGCCCGCCGGGTCCGTCACCTTCGACGGCAGGCCCGATGGCGTGTAGGTGTACCTGGTGCTGTCGTACGGAGCGTCGGCCTTCCGCTCGTGGTGCCTGCGCAGCTCCACCGTGTTGCCGCGGACGTCCGTGAGCGTGGTGGTGGCGGTGTCGCCGGCCGGCGGGACGACCGTGGTCCGGTCGCCGTGGTAACTGGTCGTGGTGGTGTTCAGGACCTTGCCGCCGTCACCGTTCCCGGCGATCATCTGCACCTGCACCGGGCGGCCCCGGCCGTCGTGCGTGGTGCGGGTCTGCGACTCAACGGACAGCGCGTCGGCCGGCTTGAACAGCTCGGTGACGGGCTTGCCGTCCACGTAGTAGTCCGCGAACGTCTTGGCGACCAGGCCGCGTTCGTCGTAGAAGACGTCGGAGACGAGACGGCCGCCGTCCGGGCCGGGGGCCTGGGACTGCCGCTCCCTCAGGAAGCCGTCGTAGAGCTTGTACGAGGTGACCTGACCGCCGTTGTTGTCGAGCAGCTTGGTGGCGACGGCCACCGGCTTGCCCTCGGTGACGGTGTAGGCGAACTCGTACGTCGGCGTGCCGGACGCCTTGCGGTCGGCGAGCCACACCTTGGTGGAGCGGCCGAGCGCGTCGTAGGCGAACTGCGTCTCCTTGCCGTTGGTGTCCGTCTCCTTGAGCACGTTTCCGCGCAGCGGGTCCAGCTGCGACGTGGTCGTCTGCACGGTCTTGGCGTCGCCGCGCTTGGCCGGCGGCGAGGTGGTCCTGGACTGCGTGGGCAGACCCGCGGCCGGGGTGTAGGCGGTGGTGGTGGTGCGTCCGTCGGCGCGCTTGGTGCGCACCGGGGCACTGTCGCCGGTGGCGGTGACGTCGGCCGTGAGGTCGGTCGTCGTCAGCTCGCGGCCGTAGTCGTCGAAGGTCGTACCGGCCTCCAGGTAGGTGGCCTTGGCGCCGTCGTGGCTCTTGAGCGTCGCGGACGCGGTGGCGTCGCCCTTCGTCGGCTCGGCACCGTAGGCGCCGCCGTCGTAGGCCGTGCGGACGTCGCTGATGACGTCCTTCTTACGGTCAGCCGTGCCGCCGCAGGACGTGGCGACCGTCTCCACGCGCGAGGGCAGCTGGAGGATGTTCTTGTCGGTGTTGGTGGCGTACGTGGTGCGGGTGCACCTGTCGTCCGCGTCGTCCGTGGCGTCGCCGCGGTCGTCGACGGATGTGACGCGCCCGGCCACCTTGTCGTACGTCGTGAAGGTGGACGCCGTGCGCCACTTGGCGCCCGCGCCGTCGTCGAGTGACGTCCACGCCTGGGTCGCCGATGTGCCGGTGAAGTTCGCGGTGACGGTGCCCCAGTCGCGTACCTTTTTGGCGGTCTCGTGGTGCCAGGGGCGGTTGACCGTCTTGCCGACGACCTTGCCGCCCGCCTTGTCGAACTGGACGCTCTTGTACGGGAAGCCCGCCGCCGCCGCGTCGTCGGTGATCGCGGAGCCCTCACCGTCGCCGAGGGACACGCTCACGCTCTTGGTGCCGCCCGATGTGTCCTTGCGGTCGCCGTTCATGCCGCGCAGGAAGTAGGTGTCCTCCTGCGACTTCAGGGCCGAGGCGCCGCCCTGGCCACCGGTCCTGACCCGGACGTGGCCGTAGCCGCGCCACTGCGACCAGGTCCTGTGCTTCTCCTTGGTCAGGCCGTCGTCGTCGTTGTAGTGCCAGGCCGCGCCGTCCAGGTAGTCGTAGCCGGTGACCTGGTCGGGGGAGCCGCCGGTGCGGTCGGTCGCCACCACGGAGGTGACGACGTACTTGTTGAACCACTGCCGCACCGGGTCGTTCTTCGCGTCGCCGCCGATGTACTGCGGGAAGCAGCGCGTGGTGTTCGACTGCGGCGACGGCAGCTTCGCCGCGTCGCAGGCGGGCGCCGAGTAGGTGGCGTCGATCTGGCCGCCGGACTCGTCGGCGACCGTGGACAGGCGGGACTTGATGAACGGCGCGAAGCCGTCACCGGTCTTGTCCATGCGGTTGGCGAGCTGCGTGTACGCGAAGGTGGTCTTCGGCAGCGTGATCGCCGGGCTCTCGGTGTGCCCCGTGTGCTGGACGCTGTCGAGCAGCAGCTGGTAGTCCGTGTCGGCCATGCCCCAGCGGTGGCCGAGCTTCCAGGAGTCGACCTTGCCGTAGGTGCCGTCGGTCTTGAGCGCCTCGGTGGTGACGTCGGTCAGGCGCTTACGGGTCCAGAAGGACGGCGCCAGACGGGCGGAGTCGCACTTGGAGCCCGCCTTGCAGTTGAGGTCCCAGGGCGTGTCGTACCAGTGGAAGGACTGCTTGTCGATGGTGTCAGCCGCGCAGGTGACGCCGTCCTTCGGCAGGCACCGCTCGGCGTTGCCGAAGATGACGCGCCCCTGCGGCTTGGTGCCGTACATGGACGAGGACTTCAGGCCGTAGTCGATCCGCTTGAGGTAGCCGCCGCGGGTGTACGGGGTGTCGTCCTCGGCCTTGAGGTTGCGGCCGTAGTGGTTGGTCTCCTTGCCGTAGTGGTAGGAGATCGCGTTGCCGTGGGTGTCGACGACGTAGTCGAGGTTCCACCGCCATGCCTGCTGGCACCAGGACTTGGCGTAGCTGTCGGCGTGGCAGGGCTCACCGGAGTTGTTGCCGAAGACCGGCACGGTCCAGGTGGAGTCCGTGGTCTCCTTGCCGTCCTGCCAGCCCGGCAGGCGGTGGTAGCCGAAGTAGTAGCGGGTGCCGTCCGGGTCGGTCACCCGCCAGTACTCGCCGTCGTTGTCGCCGTTGCCGCGGTTGGCGGACTTCAGCCGCTTGACCTTGGTGCCGTCGTCCTGCTGGAGCTTGAACTCGTCGTCGCCGGTGGGAACCAGCTCGCCGCCCTTGCCGTTGAACGACACGAAGGCGTTGTCGTACTTCCAGCAGAGGTCGCCCGGCTTGCTGCCGTCGGCGTTCTTCTGCCCGTCCTCGGCACACGACTTGTAGCGGCGCTCGATGAAACCGGGGGAGAGGTCGAAGCCGTCGCCGACCCAGGACGCCTGGTTGTTGGTCTCGCCGGTGCGCCCGTCGATGGCGCCGGAGTTGTAGCTCAGGCCGACGTCGGGGGTGAGGCCGCCGGGGACCTCGGGCACGGGCATGTCGTAGGACCAGGTGAAGTCACCGGTGTTGAGGTTGGTCTGCCAGGCGGCCGACGGCGACAGCGGCGTGGCCTTGTAGTCGCCCTTCTCGCCCTTGGCGTCGGCCGCGGCGGCGAGGACGGTGGCCCGGCCCGCGCGCAGCGAGACCGCCTTCGCGGTCAGGGTCTGCCGGTCGGTGTCGTTCGTCGCGGCGACCGGGGTGCCGGTGCGGCACTCGGTCTTGCCGGGACTGGTGAGGACGCAGTCCGGCAGCTCGATCAGCTGGAGGCGCGAGGCGAAGTCGCCGCCGAACGCGCCCGCGAAGTCCGCGTAGTCGACGGTGACGGAGACGTCGCCGGCCGGGGCCGCGGACCTGGCACCGGGCCCGGCGCCTGAACCGGTCCTGGACTCGCCCTTGTCATCCTTGGACTCGGTCCCCGGCTCGTCGGCGGTCGTGAGCGCGCTGCGTACGGCGGCGCTGCGGGCCGCGGTCTTCGGCTTGCCCTTGCCGTCCTTACCGCCCTCGTCGCCCTTGTGGCTCTCGTCGCCCGCGTCGCTCTTCGGCGCGAGCGTGAACAACAGGCCGTCCACACCGGCACGTTCGGAGTGGCCGCGGTCCAGGACCTTGGCCTCCACCGTGCCGTCGAGCGCGTCCTTGCTCTTGGCGGCGGGGGCGAGCCCGACGGGCAGGTCACCGGCGGAATCGGAGCGCTTGGCGGACTTCCCGGACAGGTCGACCGTGGCCGATTCCGGCTCGGGCCAGTCGGCCTTCGGGGCCTTCGCGGGGGTGAGCGGGCCCGAACTGAGCTTGCGGGGCCGGACGTTGACGCCGTCCTGACCCGGCACGGGCTTGTCCGTGTGCGGCAGGCCCGGCCGGTCGTTGCCCGCAGCGGCGGCCGGGAGGGCTGACACGCCCTGGATCAGGCCGCCGACCATGAGGAACGACAAGGCCAGCGCGACACGTTTATGTACCGCTTTATGTACTGAGCCTGCACCGCGAGGCGGTGCGGATATGGGATGCATGGGACTTTCCGTCCATCGCTGAGAGGCACCACGCCAGGACGGTGTGGTGCGAGGGGTGGATGGGGTGATGTCGGCGAGGCCGACGGACACCGGTGCGGTACGCCCGAGAGGTCAGACGCACCGCACCGGAACACGGCCGGTCGTGGGATCCGGAGGTCCAGGCCGTGTCGCCGAAGTCCCGCCGGGGTCGCCTCCAGGCAACGGCGGGACTTCGACGAGACGGCCTAGGAGCCGGACCCGGCCGGCACCTCGGTCGGCACGTCGAACCACGAGCCGGCGAGTTCCTCGATCTGGCTGTCGTTCAGGGCGCCCTGGAAGACCCAGACGTCGTCGACGGAGCCGCCGAAGTACTCGCTCCAGGCGCCGTCCTTCCGCACCCGTCCGACCTGCAGGGCGTCGTTCGCCTTGAAGCTGATGACGTTCTCGCCCGTGGAGGCCCGGTCCTCGCAGGAACCGTCACCGTCCGCGCAGGAGACCTCCTGCAGAATCCCGTTGACGTACAGCCGCGCCTGCTTGGCGAAGCCGTCGTAGACCACGGCCAGGTGGTTCCACTCGCGCACGTCGTAGAACTCGGTGTTCGTCACCCGCTCGTACGCCGCCGGCGAACCGTCCTTGTCCGGCATCGCCAGCTCCCAACGCCCGGTCGCCTCGGGGTCCTTGGGGTCGGGCACGAAGCGCACCGTGAACGCGCTCTGCTTCGATCCCGCCGCGCTCACCACGGACACCCCGCTCTCCGGCATCGAGGCGGCCTGCGCCCACGCGGTCGCCGTGAAGCTGGTGCCGGTGTCGACGGGCACCCCGGAGGTGGCGGCGTAGCCGCTGGAGCCGTTGAGCACCAGGCCGTTGTCGCCCATGTACGCGCCCTCGGCACCCACGTCGGCGCCGCCGCCCAGGGTCATCCGGTGACCCCACTCGGAGTCGTCGGGCGTGGTGGCCGCGGCGCCCGTGTCCGCCGCGTCGAACTTCCAGCGGCCCTTGACCAGCGGTCGCTGCTGGAACAGCTGCCTGGCCTCCTCGGCCGAGACGGGCCGGTCGTAGAGACGGACCTCGTCGATCTCACCGGGGAAGAAGGACCCGGGCTTGCCGCTGTAGTTGCCCGCACCGATGTACATCGACTGGTCGGCGTAGAACGCCCCGCCGAGCTTGGCCGAGCCGGCCGCCTGCCCGTTGATGTACAGGGTCAGGGTCTCGGCGACGGTGTCGTGCACGCCGGTCAGGTGGACCCACTCGCCGACCGTCGCCGTGCCGCCCTTCGGGCCCATCGCACGGATGATGCCCGCTCCCGCCTTGTCCTGCGCGTACTGGTTGAACACCCAGCGGTCGAGGTCCTTGGAGTAGTACAGCTCGAAGCCCGGCCGCTCCTTGCCCGCCTGCGCGGCGATGACCGCCGCGCCGCCCGGCTTCTTGTCGAGCTTGGCCCAGGCGGAGACCGTGAAGCTGCGTGAGGTGTTCACGTGCGGGCCGCTGGTCCGGCCGATCTGCGCGTAGCCGTCGGTGCCGTTGAACGCGGCGGCGTTGCCCGTCACGCCCTTGCGGCCCGGGGTGACGCCCCCGTGGAACGTCGCGGGCAGCACGTCACCGTGGCCCTCGACCGCGGTCGCCGGCTCCGGCTCGTCGAGCGGGAAGACCGCGATCGCCGGGCGCCCGGGGTCACCGATCTGCTGGAGATCGTGCAGCTTGGCGACCTCGTTCGCGGAGATCCGCTTGTCGAAGATCTGGACGTCGTCGATGGCGCCGGGGAAGAACGCGCCGGGCTTGCCGTCGTACGAGCCCGCGCCGAACTGGAGGCCGCGCCGGGCGTTCCAGGGCTTGGGCAGGTCGGCCCCGCCCGCAGGCTTGCCGTCGACATACAGATCGAGGCGCTTGGCGACGCCGTCGAATGAGCCGACCAGATGCGTCCACTCACCGACCTGCACGCCGCCCGGCTTGTCCGCCATGGCCCGCACGATCTTCGCGTCGGGGCTGTCGGACGTGTACTGGTTGAACACCCAGCGGTCGAGGTCCTTGGAGTAGTAGATCTCGAACCCCGGGCGGTGGTTGCCCGGCTGCGTCACGGCGATGGCCGCGCCGTCCGGCTTCCTGTCCAGCTTCACCCACGTCGAGACGGTGAAACCGCGGTCGGTGTCCACCACCGGGATGTCGGTGTCGGCATAGCCGCTGGCGCCGTCGAAGTGCAGCGCGGTGCCCTTCTTGCCGGGTGCGCCGGCCTGCGCCCCGCCGTGCAGAGCGGCCGTGCGCGCCGGAGTCGAGCCCTTCGCCTCGGTGGCGCCTGCGCCCTCGTCCAGCTGCCAGGTGGCGCGCTCGGGCTGTCCTGCCTTCACGCGGTACTGGTAGGTGCGGATCTCCGAGGCGTTGCCCGCCTTGTCGAGGGCCTGCGCGGTGACGAAGTTCAGGCCCGGCTTACCGGGCAGCACCTTCGCGGTCCTGGCCTCCCCGCCGGACGTGGACAGCTCGTTCTTGGCGCTCGGGTCCGCGTTGACGCCGTACCGGTAGCGGGTGACGTCCGTGGACGACGACTTCAGCCCGAAGCTGCCGTACTGGCCCACGCCGTCGAACCACGGGTCGTCCGGGTTCTCCGGATCGGATGCCGGATACTCGCCCGACGAGACCGTCGGCGCCTTCGGCACGCTCGTGTCGTACACGAAGTAGCAGCCGGTCGGATCGCCCGCGGTCGACCACGGCGAGTACTGCGCGCCGTCATAGGACCGCACCAGCCAGTGGACCTGCTTGTTCGCCGGGACCGACTGCGGCAGGCCGATGGAGAAGTTCGATCCGGACTTCTTCGCCGCGGTGCGGGCCGGATTCCAGCGCGGGATCAGGCCCTTGCCGTCGCCCGCGTCCCACTTGGCCTGGAACTGCACCGACACGCTGTCCTTGTCGGGGTCGGTGACGTTGTTGGCGTAGATCTTGCCGAGCGTGCGCACCCGCGGCGCGGACGCGGGCTTCTTGCAAACGCCGCCGTACTCCATCGTCAGCTGGGACATCTTGATCTGCGAGGGCGGACGGTTGTACTTGACGCGCAGGAACGCCTTGTCGGAGAACCGCTTCCAGCCGTACTTGTCGCCCTCGGACGTGGCCTTCATACCGAAGGTCATGTTCGGCCACTTCTTGTCGGCGGCCTCCTGCACCGCGGACTTGACGTTGAACTCCGCGTCCCTGGCCCCGCAGCCGGAGTAGCCGTAGGCGAACGACTCCGTCGCCAGCTTCTTGATCCAGTACCCGGAGGCGTTCTGCGAGTTCCAGGTGGTCTTGTTGTTGATCCCCTTGGTCCGCCACAACTGCACCTCGCGCTTCGAGCACGACGGCGCGTGCACATTGCGTACCACGAACTCCGCGGACAGGATCGACTTGCCCGCGAACTTCGAGGTCGGTATCTGGTAGAAGAGCCGCTTCGTGTCGTACGGAGCGCAGTAGCTCCAGCCGCAGTAGCCCATGCCCGCGTCGTGCTTGCCGTTGAACTTCCACTGCGGGGAGCCGGCCCAGTACTTGGAGGCCATGGTCCAGGTCGACGCGCGCGGCGAGTACCACTGCGGGTCGATGAAGACCGGGTAGTGCGTGTCCTTGCCCTTGAGCACGTCCTGGTCCGGCTTGAGGACCATGGAGTCGCCCTGGGAGGGGAGGTCCACGTCGACGGGGGCGAGCTTGCCGGATTCGCCCGCGCCGGGCTCGTGGCCGCCGGTGCCGTCTTCCGCGGTGACGGCCGAAGCGGTGACGGCGGCGCGCTTCTGCCGTGCACCGGCGGGTGCCTCGCCTGAGCCGTCGCCTTCACCGGACACATCGGAGCCGGCCGCCGCACCGCCGGAGCTGGAGTCCCACATCATCGGCTTGGGCGCCTCGAAGACGACGCCCTTGGCGCCCTTGTCGCTGGCCTCCAGGCCGCCGTCCGCCGTCTCGCGGGTGTCCAGACCCTCGGTACGCAGCTTCAGCTTCAGCTCGGCCAGCTCCGAACTCGCCGCCGCCTTCGCGGACTTGACCACGAGGAGCTGCGAGAAGCCGTCCTCCTGGGCGCCCATCCGCAGGTCGACCCCGTCGAGCACGTCGCGGTACGTGGCCGTGGCGCCGTTCAGCTCGGGCGCGGGGAGCTTCCCCGGCCAGGACAGCGCGAGCGCACGCCCCGCCTTCGTCATGCGCACCAGCGGACGGTCGTCCCCGCCGCCGGAGAACGCGATCCCCGTCGTCGTTACCTTCGGCGCGACCGTGCCGTCGGAGGTCTTCGCCAGGTCCGTGTCGACCGGCTTCCATTCGCCGCCCACCCGCGCCCGCACCGGACGCAGATACTCGCGGGCCTCCAAGTCCCCCTCGGGTGTGGCGAATACGTCGCTGCTCTCACTGCGCAGCGACGCGATCTCCACGCTCTCGCCGGTCCGCTTGGCCTTGGCACGCGCCTCCTCCTCGGACAGCGGCGCGTGCGATGAACCGGTCCGCGTCTCCTGATCCGCCGTCATGGCCGTTGTGGCCGCTGCTTCTGCCGCAGGCAACGACCCCAAAGCCAGCACACCGCTCAACGTGAGAACGACAGCTCCTCCGGCAACGCCCCTGACGCGACGCACGCGCGTTCGCGCCCCCATCGCCACACCCCACTCCAAAGATGAAAATTTCCTGAAAACAACAGCCAGAACGTAATCGCCGATCTTGGGTACATGTCAAACCGACTTAAGGCATAAAAACGCCCATGTGGTGTCAAGTATGGGTGAGGAACCTCATAGCCCCATATGGTTGTGCGGGCGACTGAACCAATCCCATAACTGATCAGTCACATGGGCATCTCCGGGCCTCCGGATTCCGGCGGGTGACGGGGTGTGGGCTCGCCGGGAGGGCCGGCTCGCGGCAGACCGAAAGCCTTACGGCCCCGAATCCACCGCCGCGCCGGAAGAACCCGCCACGCATGACACGGACTCAATGACGTGGATCTGCACGGGTGTTGAAATGCCGAGCCGGACGATTTTCCTGCTGGAGGCATCGCTTGAACCCGGAATCCGACGACCGGGTTTCTCCCGACCGCCCGCAACACCTTGTGTCGCTCGGGATTCCATCCGGTGATACGTTCTTGCACGCACTTACCGGGTATTGCCCCGAGATGTGAGGCCGGGCCGCTGTCGCCGCATCCGCCTCCACCAGGGCATTCGCCGAGGAACCCCACAGCCCGTGACCGGCGTTCACCGCTGGAGAGACGCGGATGCGCCGTCACCGAACGGAGACGCGCGCCGCGTCGGATTCAGTGCCGTCCGAACCCGGCTGACGTGCCGTCCGCCCCTCATACGCACCAGAAAGGAAACCGCGCCGCACCAGCAGGCCCGTAGCGTGGACAACGGGAACCCCAGGTGAATTCCGAACCTCGCCCCGCGCCATCGTCTTTCCCCCGCACTTTCCCAGCTCTCTCGCCTCTCCTTGACTCAAGGATCACCTTCGTGAAGCCGCTGCTCACCCTGTCGTCCTCCTTTTCCACACTGCTCGCCCGCCGCGTGCGCCAGAGCCTGTGCGCCTGCGCGCTGGCCGCCGGCCTCACCGCCGCCTCCGCGATCAGCCCGGTTCGGGTCACCGGCCCGACGAGCGCCGACGCCAACGGCGCCCGGCCCGGCGCCGGCGCGCAGCAGGCCCGGCCCCGCGGCGTCCCCGACCTCGAACTGCCGGGGCCCACGGGCGAGAGCCGGGACGGCGCCAAGGAAAAGCCGCAGGAGGAGGGGAAGCCCGAGGGGGTCTCCGAGGGGAGCACCGGCATACCCGCCACCGCCCTGGACGCCTACAAGAAGGCCGAGCGGACGCTGAGCGGCGCCCGGCCGTCCTGCCACCTGCCCTGGCAACTCGTCGCCGGAATAGGCCGCGTCGAGTCCGTGCACGCCTCCGGCTACGGCCTGCGCACCGATGGCTCCACCGCCGATCCGATCCGCGGCCCGCGCCTGGACGGGAAGCAATTCGCGCTCATACGTGACACCGACCACGGCCGCTGGGACGGGGACGCCGAGTTCGACCGGGCCATCGGCCCGCTGCAGTTCATCCCCTCCACCTGGGCCACCTGGGGAGCCGACGGCAACGGCGACGGCGTGACCGACCCCAACAACCTCTACGACGCCGCCCTCGCCACCGGCCACTACCTGTGTGCCGGCGGGCGCGACCTCAATCGTCCGGCCGACCTCGACAAGGCCGTCCTCAGCTACAACAACTCCCGCGCCTACGTGAACACCGTGCGGGAGTGGATGCGCACCTACCAGGGCAAGGTCACCACGACGCCGGACGACGCACCCGTCGCCCCGCACCACCCCGACCCGCGGGAAGACCGCACCCCGTCCACCGGCCATCCGCCGCGCCCCGCCCGCCACCAGCCCGCCGCACACACCGCGGCCGAGCGGGCCCGTACGCCGGGCGCTACGGCAACACGACGCCCCACCAAGCCCGTTACCCCGTCCAAGCCGACGGGCAAGCCCGCCGAGAAGCCCGCGACGGAGCCCGACCCTGCACCGGACCGCCCCGCCGGCGGCACCGACCACCGCTCGGTCACCCGGCTGGTACGCATCGGAGACGCGGACCTCGGCCACCGGACGGACGGCGAACGGTTCGCACGACGGCCGCAGGTGCGTGCCATCGACGCACACGGGCACACCGTGCCGCACGCCAAGGTGACCTACCGCATCACCGGAACCGCCGCGGCGTACTTCCCCGGCCGCACCACGACCGTGGCCCTCACGACGGACCGGCGCGGCATCGCCACGGCGCCCACCATCCAGGCGGGCGACCGGCCGGGCCACGTCACCGTCACCGCCTCGACCCCCGGGAAGCCCGGCCCCCGATCCACCACCTTCACCGCGACCGTCCGGCAGGCGCCCGCGCCCGTCCCCGACCGCCTGGAACTCCTCACCACGGAGCCCTTGCACGCCCTCACCGACAGCCGGTTCCCCGAACCCCTGCGGATCCGCGCGACGGATCACGGCACGCCCACCCCCGGCGTACGCCTCACCGCAACGGTGCTCCACCGCACGGAAGACGCCGACGAGCGCACCGAGCAGCCCCCGCAGGCGAGCACCTACGGCCCCTACTTCAAGGACGAGCACGGCGAGCACGACGAGCACGGCGACCCCGTCCGCACCCGCACCCGCCTCCTCGACGCCACCGACACCGCCGGCCGCCTCACCCTCCCGCAGCTCTTCACCGACAACCGCCCCGGCACGTACACGCTCCGCCTGACCACGCCGCAGGGAGCCACCCTGGACATCCCGCTCACCGTCGACGCAACAGCCGCGCGCTCCTGAACGCGCCCGCCCAGGCCCACGCACCGCTCGAAAGGGACGCTGTACGCATGGACGATCCCGATCGTCACCCTGTGCGTCCTGGCCGGGCTCTGCTGGCTGTCGGCCTGGCCACTGCTCAGGAATCGCTTCTTCGCCGGCGGATGGGTCCAAATCCTCTTCGGCGCGGGCCTGCTGCTGGTGTGGGCAGCGGCGGGAATGCTTCCCTGAGCGCGGACGCGGGCGTGGGGGAGGGCCGCTTTCCCCCGGGAAGCGGGGGCGGCTTCGCCCCGGGAAGCGCGAGACGTGGACCTGAAGACCCTCCGCAGTTGCATGAGCATGCATTCGCGCGCATACTCTTCCTATGTCTAAGGTTCTTACCTCCCTCCCCACCGGCGAGCGCGTCGGCATTGCCTTCTCCGGTGGCCTCGACACCTCCGTCGCGGTCGCGTGGATGCGCGACAAGGGTGCCGTCCCGTGCACCTACACCGCCGACATCGGCCAGTACGACGAGCCCGACATCGCGTCGGTGCCCGGCCGTGCGACGGCGTACGGCGCCGAGATCGCGCGGCTGGTCGACTGCCGCGCCGCGCTGGTCGAGGAGGGCCTTGCCGCGCTCACGTGCGGCGCGTTCCACATCCGCTCGGGCGGGCGCTCCTACTTCAACACGACGCCGCTCGGCCGTGCCGTCACCGGCACCCTGCTGGTCCGGGCGATGCTTGAGGACGACGTACAGATCTGGGGCGACGGCTCGACGTTCAAGGGCAACGACATCGAGCGGTTCTACCGCTACGGTCTGCTTGCCAACCCGCACCTGCGCATCTACAAGCCGTGGCTCGACGCGGACTTCGTCTCCGAGCTGGGTGGCCGCAAGGAGATGTCGGAGTGGCTGCTCGCCCACGACCTCCCCTACCGCGACAGCACCGAGAAGGCGTACTCCACCGACGCCAACATCTGGGGTGCCACCCACGAGGCCAAGACCCTGGAGCACCTCGACACCGGCGTCGAGACCGTCGAGCCGATCATGGGCGTGCGGTTCTGGGACTCCGACGTCGAGATCGCCGCGGAGGACGTGACGGTCGGCTTCGACCAGGGCCGTCCGGTGACGATCAACGGCAAGGAGTTCGCCTCCCCGGTCGACCTGGTGATGGAGGCCAACGCCATCGGCGGCCGGCACGGCATGGGGATGTCCGACCAGATCGAGAACCGGGTGATCGAGGCCAAGAGCCGCGGCATCTACGAGGCCCCGGGCATGGCGCTGCTGCACGCCGTGTACGAGCGCCTGGTCAACGCGATCCACAACGAGGACACCCTCGCCCAGTACCACAACGAGGGCCGGCGGCTGGGCCGCCTCATGTACGAGGGCCGCTGGCTCGACCCGCAGGCGCTGATGATCCGCGAGTCCCTTCAGCGCTGGGTCAGCACGGCGGTCACCGGCGAGGTGACGCTGCGGCTGCGGCGCGGCGAGGACTACTCGATCATGAACACCACGGGTCCGATGTTCAGCTACCACCCGGACAAGCTGTCCATGGAGCGCACCGAGGACTCCGCGTTCGGCCCGGTGGACCGGATCGGTCAGCTCACCATGCGCAACCTCGACATCGCCGACTCCCGCGCCCGGCTGGAGCAGTACGCCGGTCTCGGCATCGTCGGCAACACCCACGAGACGCTCATCGGTGCCGCCCAGGCCGCATCGACCGGGCTGATCGGCGCGATGCCGCAGGGCGGCGCCGAGGTCATCGCCTCCCGCGGCAGTGCCGAGGGCGACGACGACCAGATGCTCGACCGCGCCGCGATGGAGTTCGGCACCGACTGACGCGGTGGTGCGGCGCTGACGATGCCCCGGGGGGCGGTCGTCAGCGCCGCTTTTTTGATTCCCGACGCCCTGAGCACGGCCCCCGAGCCGCAGGGCATGCGCGGTGGCACGGTGCCGTACCGGCCGCCCGCGGCGCGGGAGTTCAGCTCAGCGGCGCAGCAGCGAGCGCTTCCGGGTGCGGCTGTCGGGCTGCCGGTCGGTGGCGGCCTCCGGCGCCTGACTGTCCGTCGACGCGGCGGCGGCCGGTCGGCCGGTGCCCTTCCGTGCGGCCTGCTGGACCGCGGAGAACCGCACGGGCAGCTCCTCCAGACGCTGGGAGACCCACGCGGACTGCCAGCGCAACTCGCCCTGGGTGACGGTGAGTTCCAGCTCTTCCAGGCGCGTCAGCAGGGTCTCGATGCCGATTTCCGCGATAGCCATGCCGATGTCGCGTCCTGGGCACTCGTGAGGACCGGCGCCGAACGCCAGGTGTGCCTCGCTGTGCGGGACGGGCGTACCGGGCTCGCGGGCCGTGGGGTCCGCGTTGGCTGCTTCGATCCCGAGGACGATCATCTCGCCGGACGGAATCCGCTGCTCGCCCACGACCATGTCGCCGGCCGCCCAGCGGGTCGGCAGCAGGCCGATCGGCGGGTCGTCCCACAGCACCCGGTTCAGCGCTTCGGGCAGCGTCATCTGACCGCTGGTCAGGTTCCGGCTGAACTGACGCTGGGTCAGTATCTGCACCACGGTGTTGGCGATGAGCGCCACCGTCGGCGTGTAGCCGGCGACGAAGACCAGTCGCAGGTGCTCCACCACCTCGTCGTCGGTGAGGTGTGACTCGTGGGCGAGCAGCCGGCTGACGAAGTCGCGGCCACCGAACGTGGTCGAGACCGTCTGACCCGACTTCCTGCGCCGCAGCAACTCCTGCATGGTGCGGGTCACGAACGCGTTGCCTTCGGCGGCCCGTTCGCTGCCGCTGGTCAGGTCGCGCACCGCGTCCACGAGGGCCGGGCTCTCCTCCTCGGGCAGGCCGTACATCCAGGCCAGCACCAGGGCCGGGAGCTGCGCGGCGTACTCCGTCACCAGGTCGGCGGTGCGCCGGGAGGCGAAGTCGTCGATGAGGCGGTCGGCGTACCGGGTGATATAGCGGCGCAGGCTGTGGCGGTTGAAGTCCAGGCCGTCGATGACGGCGCTGCGCAGTCGCGCGAGCGGCTCGCCGTCCACGAAGGGGGCCAGCGGCTTGTACTCGGTCATCGGCCGCAGGGGCGAGTCCTCCGGAACCAGGCCCTGTTGGTAGACGCGGCCGTGTCGAGAGTCACAGACCGCCCGCGAGCTGCTCACGCTCACGTCCCGCACCGCGTTGTAGCCCAGGACCAGCCACGCCGGGATGTCGCCCGGCACCAGCACCGGCGCCACCTCGCCGTATTCCGCCCGCAGCCGTTCGAGCAAGGGGCCCAGGGGCTCGGCTTCGGGGCCGTAGATCCGTTGGCGGCCGTCGGCTGTGCCATGGGCGTGGGCGGGGCAGCCGGGAGGCGGCAGCGGGCCGGACGGGGAGGGGGAGTTGGGGTGATCGGTCATAAGGCGGCTCCGGACGGCGGTCGATTGTTCTTGCTGCGTCAGCCACCGCGGCCTCGGGCTCCGGCGTGGTCTGAGCCGTCGCCCGTGGAGTGGACCCGGGGGCTGGGACGCGTCACGCACTGCACGGGGCACAGGGCGTGACGATCAGCAGTGATCAGCAGCCTACCCCTCAACTCCGCGCCCGCTCGGCGGAGTCAGGAGGGGCAGGGCTGCCGTCCGGGGCGTCCCGCACGCGCGGCGTCGGCGCGTGGTGGCGGTCCGTCGGGCGTGGTCAGCGGCGGTGGACCGTCATGGGAATGCGGTCGGGCCTGGCGACGGCCGAAATCACCTGCTGGGGCGTGTGACCTTCGGCGGGCGTCAGCTGCCAGACCCGCAGGATCTCGGCCGCCGCGATCGTCGCCTCGGCGAGGGCGAACTGGTCGCCGATGCACTTGCGGTTGCCGCCGCCGAACGGCGTGAATTTACGCGAGTCCACCTCCGGGTCGAGCCAGCGGTCCGGGTTGAACCGGTGGGCGTCCGGGCCGAACAGGCGCGGGTCGCGGTGGATGGCGTACAGGCTGAAGGCGACCTCGGTGCCCGGGGGGAGCGTGGTGTCGCCGAGGGTCACGGGGTCGGTGTTGCGGCGCATGAGGAGGGTGACGCCGTGCAGGCGGATCACCTCGTCCAGGACCCGCCGCAGGACGGTCAGCCGGGGGACGTCCGCGATCGTCACCGGCCGGTCATCGCCGACGACCTCCCGCACCTGGGCCACCACCTGCTCGCCGAACACGGGGTGCTGGGCCAGGTAGTGCCATGCCCAGGCGAGCGTGGAGGCGGTGGTCTCCGCGCCGGCGAACAGCAGGGTGGCCACCTCGTCGCGGACCTGCACGTCGTCCAGGTCCTCCTCGCGCAGCAGTTGGGCGAGGAGATCGTCGTGGTCGTCCATGTGGCCGGTGGCGCGTGCGGTGGTGATGACCTCGTCGATGACGCCGCTCAGGTGCTGGGAGGCGCGGTCGAAGATCCGGTTGTAGCGGACCGGCAGCCGGTCCAGCATCTTCGGGGACGCCGCGCGCTTGAGGAGCATGTCCAGCAGGACCGGCAGTTCCGTGCGGATCGTCTCCACCGCGGGACGCCCGATCTCGGAGCCGAACAAGCTCATGGCGATGCTGTCGATCGCGTAGGAAGCCGCCGCCTCGTAGATGTCCACCTGCTGTCCTGGCTGCCAGGAATCCGACAGGGCACGCGCGTTGCGGCTCATGATCTCGGAGTAGCCCGCGATGCGTTCCTTGCTGAACATGGGCTGGATCAGCCGGCGGTTGCGGCGGTGCAGTTCCCCGTCAGCGGTGGAAAGCCCCTCGCCGGCCAAGCCCTTCAACCGCTGGAAGAATCTGCCCTTTTCGAACTTCCGGCCTTCCCGGACCAGTACCTCGTGCAGCCGCTCGTGCGTGGTCACCACGTAGACGGGCATCCAGCCCAGCCGGATACGGACCAGACCACGGTCATCGGCGTGGTCACGCAGCGACAGGAGGAAAGCGAACGGGTCGCGGTAGAGGGCCAGCGCATGACCGAGAAGCGGCATCGCGCCGGGCGCCTGGGGTATCGGAGGCGAACCGGCTGACTGGGCGGCGACGACGGACACAGGAATTCCTTTGCTGTAGTGCGGTGCGCCGCACCACATGGTGGGCGGACAAGATCAAGCCTGCCCACCACGCACCGAAAAGACGCGAACGGAAGCGCCGTTGTCCTTCCTGCCGTCGGCAAGACCCTGGCGCCCGACGGCACAGGGCACTCTCGCACACCCCCAAGCGGCACATCACCGCAGGTGGGGGCCGTTTTTTGGGCTTTCGCCGCAAGCGGTCCCGGCGCCCACCGCAAGGTGATCGTGCCCGCCATGGCGGTCGCCGCGCCGTCTTCGGCGGCCAGGCGGCGGGGATGGCCGCACCGCCCCTGCTGGGGGCGGTGCGGCCGACGCCGCCTCCTTCGAAGTCGCCTTCGGCGTCCTGGCGCTCGGCCCGGTGCTCACCATCGTGATGGCCCTCGCCACTCCGCAGGACACGGAGTCCTTCCTCGCGGCCACCCGGAAGCGCAAGCCCCGGGCCGATGCCCCCGTCCCCACGGAAAGGGAACTCTCGTGACAGTCCCGGGCCGTGGCAGCCCCGCTGGCGGCGTCGACGGGCACGCGGTCCGGCAGGCGCGGACCGGTGGGCCCGTCGGCGCCGCGGTCGACGGGGTGCGGCGGCCGGTCAGGGTGTCGCGGCGGTCATGAGCTCCTCCGCCCGGACGAAGCCGTAGCCGCGTTCGAGCAGGCCCTCGATCATCGCGGGCAGCGCCTCCGCGGTCTGTGAACGGTCCCCGCCGCCGTCGTGCAGCAGGATCACGGAGCCCGGCGCGGTCCGTTCCAGGACGAGGCGGGTGATGGTCGGGGCGCCGGGCAGCGCCCAGTCCAGCGGTTCGACGTCCCAGAGCGCCACCGGGTTGTCGCCCTCGGCGAGCCAGGACAGGACCTCCGGTGTGCGGGAGCCGTACGGCGGCCGGAACATCCGGGGGCCGTCGGTGCCCAGAGCGTTCCCAATGGCCTCGTCGGTGCGCTCAAGCTGTGCTCGCAGCTCGCCCCGGGTGAGGTCGGGCAGGAAGGGGTGGGACCAGGTGTGGTTGGCGACCTGGTGGCCGGCGTCGGCCATCCGGGCCAGTTCCTCGTGGTGGGCGAGGGCGTGCAGGCCGACGCAGAAGAAGGTCGCGGGCACGCCGTAGCGGTCCAGGACATCCAGGATCCGGCCGGTGTACGGGGGGTTGGGGCCGTCGTCGAAGGTCAGCGCGACCACCGGTCGCTCGCGTGAGCCGTGGCTCAGGCAGCGGCCGGCCCGGCTCAGGGCCTCGGTGGCGTCGGCGCTCTCGGCGATGCCTGCGTCGAGTTGCTCGGTACGCCCCGTCAGGGTGCCGGTCTCGATGTGCAGGCGGGCCAGGGCGGCCAGGTCGCGGACCGCGGCCAGGGCCAGTTGGCCGGCCGGCACCGAGCCGAACGCGGGCCGGCCGGGCAGGACCCAGGGATCGGCCCGGTACATCCGCAGGCCCGCGCTCATCAGTCCGCCGTCGAGCATTCCGTTGGTGCTCTCGATGACGTTCACGAGGTGTTCGCCCACTGCCGTGTAGGCGCGCTGACGGTCCAGCAGGTACGCGGTGACCTCTGCCACCTGGCCTGCGGGGAAGTGAGCGGCCGGTTCGGCCTCGACGCCGTCCTGGTCGAGGATCGAGACATCGAAGCCGGTGGCGGTCCAGGAGATTCCGGAGTAGCGCATGCAGTCCTTCCCCGTCGGGTGCGGCCGGAAGTGACCCCTTCCATTCAGGAAGGTTTCCTAATAGAAAGCAGAGTCTCTCCGTCGGTGCCCCGACTGTCAACCGACTTCCACCCAGGGGGGATTGGCGGCTCGCCGGCCTCTGGCGCGCCCGGCGGGATCGACGGCGAGGTCAGCAGGCCAGCCGTCGCCGCATGGGTTCCAGCAGGGGCAACTCGACCGGCCGTGCGACCCACGGCCGGTGGAGCCGGTCTCCCTCCGCGCGGGGCACCAGGTGAACGTGCAGGTGGAACACGTCCTGCCAGCCGGACGGCCGATTGGCCTGAAACAGTGTGAGCCCGGCCGGATCGAGCACCTCGCGGATGCGCGCCGCCATCATGTGGACGGTGCGCATCACGGCCACGGCGTCGTCCTCGTCGATCTCCCACAGGTCCGCGGCGTGCCGTTTGGGGATCACCAGCGTGTGGCCATCGGTGACCGCGGTGATGTCGAGAAACGCCATGGTCCTGGCGTCCTCGTAGACGACCGCCGCCGCGAGCCGGCCGGCGAGGATATCGCAGAACACGCAGGCCACGGCGGTGTCTGCGGTCCGGGGGGCGCCGGCCGGGCGGTGGCCGTCGGCGGCGGATCCGGTCATCGGGGCTCCTTCGGATGGCGAGGGCGCTGGCGGCCCAACGGGCTTGTTGCTCCGGAGATGTGACGCAGCGTCAGGTTGACTGCAGTGCACACATGGTTTCTGCGAGACCAACTGTCCCTCGCGTCATACGGGTTCACTCCCACCCCACGGGAGTCCCTTGACACAACGGCGCGGCATCACAGAACCTACCGTCAGTTAGTAACGTTTACTAACTGGCGAGGGGTGCAGCAGATGCCCAGTGGACCTTCCTTGCGCACGACGGATGGCCTTCACCCGGAGCAACGGCACCGGGAGGCGAAGCGGGCGAGGATCGCCACTCTCGGCGTCTTCGCGCTCTGCGGGGTCGCACGGTCGCTCTGGAGCGCCTCCCTGCCGGGGGTCGACGAACGTCTCCAGCTCAGTGCCCACCAACTGGGCCTGGTGCTGCTGGTGGTCGGCATCGGCTCGATCGTCGCGATGCCGGCGGCCGGGCGCCTGTCCGACCGCTGGACCAGCCGGCGCCTGCTGCGCATCAGCGGACCGCTCGCGGCCCTGACCGTCGTCGGTCCTGCGCTCGCCCCCGGATTCGGGCTGCTGCTGGTGACCGCGTTCCTGCTCGGCGCCGGTCTCGGCGTCCTGGACGTGGCCATGAACGCGCAGGCCATCGAGGTCGAACAGCGCTTCGGCCGGCCGATCCTGTCCTCCTTCCACGGATTGTGGAGCCTGGGCGGCGTGGCCGGCAGCGGCGTGATCGCCCTCGGCCTGCACCTGCACGGCAGCGGTCAGGCCCTGGTGGCCTGCGGCGCGCTGGTGGTCGCTGCACTGTCCCTGCTGCCCGGCCGGGCGCTGCTGCGACCGGAGCGTACGGCCGCCGAGCAGCCGGCCGGGGGCCCATCGGCAGCTGGCGAGGCCGGGGGGACAGCCGAGGCGGCCGAGCCCGTGCCGCTGCGCGCCGGACTGATCCTGCTGCTCGGGCTCACCGCCATGGCCGCCTTCCTCAGCGAGGGGGCCGGCTACGACTGGGCGGCCCTGCACGCCCGTCAGGAACTGGGGGCCGACGCGGCCACCGCCCCGCTGGCGTACACGGCCTTCGCCGCCGCGCTCACCGTCACCCGACTGACCAGCGACGGGCTCCGCCGGCGCCTCGGTCCCGTGCGCGGCATCGCGTGGGCGGGAGCCATCTCCGTACTCGGCTACGCGCTGGTACTGCTGGCGCCCCACCTGTCCACCGGCCGGCTGGGCTTCGCGTTCGTCGGCTGGGCGGTCGCGGGCGCGGGCCTGGCCACCGTGGTACCCGCGGTCTTCAGCAGCCTCGCCGCCAACGAGGGCTCGGTCGGTCGCGGCCTGGCCTGGGTCTCGACCCTCGCCTACGGGGGCAACCTCGCCGGACCTGCCGTCATCGGCCTGATCGCCGGGGCCACATCGCTCGGCTCCGCGATGCTGCTGCCGATGGCGATGGCCCTCACCGTCGCCCTGCTGGGACCGATCGCCCTTCGCGCGACCCTCGCACCCCCGCCTGCCCGTCGCCTCCAGCCCGTCAACCCCACGCTTCCCACCCGCTGACAGACCGATACGTCCGCGTCCGAACGAGAGGCAACCGATGACTACGCACGCCCCGTTTACCGACACCCCGGACACCACTCCCGAGACTCTCGACTCCGAGCTGCTGGCCAAGCCGAGCGTCGGGCGCAGCACCCTGCGCCGGCTGGCCGACGCCTGGCCGCGCCGGGCGACGATCCGTACCGACATGGCGGCGGTCGCCGACCCGGGCGGCTACGACCCCGAACTGCTCGACTACCCGCTCGAACTGCTCCCGTTTGCCGAACACCCGCTTTTTCTGGCCGCGTCCGATGAACAGCGCCGGCAGGTGAACACGATGGCGTGGATCTCGTACAACGAACGGGTCATCGCCGCCGAGGAGTTCGTCGCCAACCCGACCTTCACGAAGCTCGCCCACGGGGTGTTCCCCGGAGTCGACCGTTACGAGGTCAAGGAGGTCGTGCAGCAGTCCCATGTGGACGAGGTCTGGCACACCTATATGCACATGGCCGCCATGCAGCGCACCCGGGAGGCCCGCCGGCTCGCCGCCGAGCCCGACTACGGCCAGCCGGTCACCAACCGGCGCCTGTACGCGCTGACGGACGAGTACGGCGAGCGGTGGCAGAAGGACCTGCTCTACCTGCTGTGGACGGCGGTCGGCGAGATCAGCATCAACGGCTTCCTCGACCTGCTCGCCCGCGGCAAGGGGATCCAGCCCATGCACACCCTGATCGCCCGGCTCCACGCGCGCGACGAGGCCGCGCACGGGCCGGTGCTCGCGGAACTGATGCGCGAGATCTTCCCGAAGCTCAACGCGGAACAGCGCGACTTCTGGGTCCGGATGATGCCCGACGCGATCACCGCGTTCGGCGCGGAGGACTGGGAACTGTGGCCGAGGCTCCTGGAGTTCAGCGGGATCCGGCACGCCGAGGAGATCATCGAGGACACCCGCAAACTCCCCGGCAACGAGCTGATGATGAACGACTTCTCCACCGTGCACCGGATGGTGAGGGAGTTGGGGATCGAGCACCAGGTCGACTACGACTTCGCCGCGGTCCGGGCACAGGGCTGACCTCGACCGCACCGACGAACACGGGATACGCACCCATGATTCTGACAGGACCGGAGATCACCGAGGCGGTGGCCGACGGCCGGATCGGCATCTCGCCGTTCAGTGCCGACCAGGTGAACCCGAACAGCTACAACGTCCGCTTGGGCGAGACGCTGCTCTGCTACACCGACCAGACCATCGACACCTACCAGGCCAACCCGACCCGTTCCCTCCTGATTCCACCGGAGGGCTTCGTCCTCCAGCCCGGCCAGCTCTACCTGGGCCACACCGTGGAGCAGGTCGGCTCGGACAGCTACGTACCGCTGCTCTTCGGACGCTCCTCGGTCGGCCGGCTCGGCCTCTTCGTGGAGATCACCGCACCGATCGGCGACATCGGCTTCCACGGGCAGTGGACACTGATGCTGTCGCCGGTCCGGCCGCTGCGGGTCTACGCCGAGATGAAGATCGGCCAGATCATGTTCTTCGCCGCTCTGGGCGAGGTCGAGCTCTACGCGGGCAAGTACCAGAAGGCGGCAGGTCCGCAGGAGTCACGGTACTGGCGCGACCGGGTGGGGGCGCCGTGATCCTGACCCGCGAGGCCATCACCGCCGCCGTCGCCTGCGGGGACATCGTGATCGAGCCCTTCGACCCGGAGCGGGTATCCCCCAACGCCTACGACTGGTGCCTCGGCGACCGGATCCGCCGGTGCGTGGGGGAACTGGACGCCGCCCGGCCCACCGCGTACGAGGAGCTGACCATCCCCGCGTCGGGGATGGTGCTGGAACCGGGCGAGCTGTACCTGGGGGTCACCCGGGAACGGACCGGATCCGAACGCTATGCCCAGTTCATCAACGGCGATCACACCGTCGGCGCGCTCGGTATCTGGGTGCATGTCTCCGCGCCGCTGGGCCACCAGGGACACGCGATTGCCTGGACGCTGGAGATCCAGGTCGTCCGGCCGGTCCGGGTCTACCCCGGCATGACCTTCGGAAAGATCGTCTTCCTGAGCGCACTCGGATCGAGCCTGAGCTACCAGCGCCAGGGGCGTAAATACACCCGGACCCAGGGGATCGACATCTCCCGGCTGTACCAGGAATTCTCATGACGACGCTCACCGGACTCGACCTCCCCATCGGCAGCCCCGGCGGCAGCGTCGAGCTGCTCTGGGACCTCTACCTCGGACCCGAACCACTCGTCCCCGCCGACACCTTCATGCTCACCGCGGACCCCCGGAAACCGGGCCCGGTCGTGCCCCGCGCCCCCGGACACGGACCGCAGCTGCTCGACGTGCCGGGCAAGCAGCTGAGCGGGCCGGCGTTCTGGACGTACGTGGACGATCTGACCGCGGCCATCCGCGAGCGGTTCGGCGGCGGCGACCACGAGGTGGTGCACCTCCAGCACCTCGCGTTCGGCGCCACCCCCGCCCTGCTGCGCGCCTTCCCCAAGCTGCCGCAGCTCGCCCTGGTGCACGGCACCGACCTGCTGTTCGCCGCCGACCACCCCATCCAGCGGGCGGTGCTGCGGGACGCGGCGGCGACCGCAGGCCGGATCGTCGTCCCGACCGGGGCGATGGCCGACCGGCTCCGTACCCTGACCCCCGTCAAGTCGAACCGCATCACCCGGATCCCCTGGGGCATCCCCGATCACCTCCTGACCGAGCCGCCGCAGCGCGTGCCACGGGCGACCGGACAGTTCCGGGTGCTCTACGCCGGGCGCCTCACCAGTGAGAAGGCCGCCGCGGAGCTGCTGGCACGGCTGGCCGCGATCGAGGGCGCGAGCCTCAGCGTGGCCGCGCCACCGGCCGAGTTCCACGCATTGGCCCGGACCGCCGACCTGTCCGCGGTCCGCTACCTCGGCTGGCTCGACCGGCCCCACCTGTGGCAGAGCTTCGCCGAGCACGATCTGCTGGTCGTCCCCTCCAGCCGGCTGGAGGCCTTCGGCCTGGTCGCCGTCGAGGCGCAGGCCTGCGGCCTCCCGGTGCTCTACCAGCCGGTCCCCGGGCTTGCCGAGGTGCTGAAGGGATCGGCACAGGCCGCCGAAGGCGACGGCTCGGCACGCGCCTTCGCGTCCTGTGTGGCCCAGTTGGCCCGTACGCCCGAAGCCCTCGACGAGGTGCAAGCGGCCGGCTACCGCAACGCAGCCCGCTTCCCGCTCTCCCGAACGGCCCGCGAACTGCGGGAACTGTCCGATGAACTCCGCGCAGGCTGAGCCCGAACGCCGCCCGGCCACGCCGTCCCCGGACCCCGACAACCTCATCGCCTGACCAGAGCCTGACCCTCGCTGACAGGAGAGAACACACCACATGAGCTCTGCTTCACCCCTGCTGGTCGCCACCGACCTCGACGGCACCATCGTCCGCAGCGACCGGACCATCTCGGCCCGTACGATCGCCGCCTTCGAGCGGATCGAGAAGGCCGGCGCGCAGTTCGTCCTCGTCACGGGGCGGCCACCGCGGCTGATGGGTCCGATCGCCGAGGCATTCGGCCACCGCGGCACGGCGATCTGCTCCAACGGAGCCCTGAGCTACGACATGCACACGGAGGAGGTCGTCGCCGAACACGGCATCGCGGTGCCGACGTTGACCGAGGTGGCCGCCCTGCTGCGGGCGGCCGTCCCCGGTATCGGCCTCGCGGTGGAGTACGCCAAGGAGTTGGCGGGCGACGCCCGGTACGAGGCGGGCGACTGGGACTCCGACACCACGGTCATCCGCCCCGACGACGCCGTCCTGTTCGGCAGGCCCGCGCCGAAGCTGGTCGGCCGGCACCCCGAGCTGACCGCCGACGAGCTGGTGGAGCTCGCGCACCCCGCCGTGGGGCATCTGGTCACCGTCTACCACTCCAACGGCGAGCGGCTGGTGGAGGCGGTGGCGCAGGGCGTCAGCAAGGCCTTCGCGCTCGCGGAGCTGGCCGCCAGGCACGGGGTGGCGGCCTCGGAGACGGTGGCCTTCGGCGACATGCCCAACGACCTTCCCATGATGGCCTGGGCCGGCACCTCGTACGGCATGTCCAACGCCCACCCCGCGGTGCTGGCCGACGTCGACCACATCATCGGCGGTCACGACGAGGACGGGGTGGCCGCGGTCATCGAAGAGCTCTTCCCACAGGACTGACCCGCCCTACTCCATCGCACCGACCGCTTCGACAAGGGACACGACAGCCATGAGTGAACTCGACCGTCTGGTCAACACCTGCCTGCTCCCGGGGGTCACCGCCGGCACCGCGCCCGACTGGGCGCACACCGGTCTGGACGCAGGTCTGCCGGGCTTCGTACTGTTCCCCGGCGCGCCGGACGGCGACGCCGGGGCCGGCAGCGCCGACGCGGTCCTGCACAGCGCCCGCGCCCTGCGCGCGACCGCCCCCGACGCCCTGATCGGCGTCGACGAGGAGGGCGGCGACGTCACCCGGCTGGAGTCCGACCACGGCAGCTCCTACCCGGGCAACCTGGCGCTGGGCATCGCGGACGACCTCGGCACCACCACGCGGGTCGCCGCCGCGCTGGCGGCCGACCTGCGCGCGGCCGGCGTCAACCTCAACCTCGCGCCCTCCGTCGACGTCAACAGCGACCCGGACAACCCCGTCATCGGGGTCCGCTCCTTCGGCCAGGACCCCCGGCTGGTGGGCGCCCACAGCGCCGCCTTCATCGGAGCCGTCCAGGCGGCGGGGGTGGCGGCCTGCGCCAAGCACTTCCCCGGGCACGGCGCGACGGTGGTCGACTCGCACCACGCCCTGGCCGTCGTCGACTGCGACCTGGCCACCTTCCGCAGCCGCGAGCTGCCCCCGTTCGTCTCTGCCATCGAGGCCGGGGTCCGCTCGGTGATGGCCGCCAACGTCCTGTTCCCCGCCCTGGACGCGGAGCACCCGGCCAACCTGAGCCGCGCCCTGCTGCACGGCCTCCTGCGGGAGGAACTCGGCTACGAGGGCGTGGTGATCGGCACGGCCATCGCCATCGCCGGTCCGCTGCCCGCGGCCGAACTGGGCCGCACAGCCGTCGACTCGCTCCGGGCCGGGGCCGATCTGCTGCTGCTCGGGCCGGGCGAGGGCGAGCGCGTCTGGCACGACGTACGGGACGCCGTGGTGGCGGCGGTACGGGCGGGCGAGCTCGACGCCACACTCCTGGAGGCGGCGGCCCAGCGGGTGGCGGACCTGCGCCGCTGGGCCGCCCCTGCGGACCGTTCGGCCGGCCTGGAGGCGGCACGGCGTGCGGTCCGGGCCGAGGGCGCGGTCGCACTGCCCGGCCCGGCCACCGTGGTCGAGCTGGTCGCCGCGGGCAACGTCGTGGCGGACGACGCCCACTGGGAGCTGGCCGGCCCGCTCGCCGAACTCGGCCTGCTCGCCCGGACGATCCGTACCTCCGCGGCCGAGGCATCCGCCAAGGCGATCCTGGCGGCGGCGGATGGCACGCCGCTGGTCCTGGCGGTCCGGGACGCGCACCGCGCCGAGGAGGCCGCGGCGCTGGTCGCCGAGTTGCTGGCGGGGCGCCCCGACGCCGTCCTGGTCGCGGTCGGGATGCCCGATGACACCGCCCTGACGACCGGCGCCGCCATCCGTACCTACGGTGCGGGCGCGGTGAACACCAGGGCCGCGGCGGAACTGCTGGCCGGGCGGGGCTCAGCGGACGCGGTTCGCGACTGAGCGGCCGGCCCTCAGGGGCGAGGCGAAGGCGACCGCCACCCACCTCGGCGGGCGGCCCACCTGGTCCTGCCCCCGGGCCCGGCCGGTGTCGGGCCCGGGGGGGGTACCAGGACCCGTCAGGCACCGACGTACGCCGCCAGGTGCTCGCCGGTGAGGGTGGAGCGGGCGGCGACGAGTTCGGCGGGGGTGCCCTCGAAGACGATGCGACCGCCGTCGTGGCCTGCGCCGGGACCGAGGTCGATGATCCAGTCGGCGTGCGCCATCACCGCCTGGTGGTGCTCGACGACGATGACCGACTTGCCGGAGTCCACGAGCCGGTCGAGCAGACCGAGCAACTGCTCGACGTCGGCGAGGTGAAGGCCGCAGGTCGGCTCGTCGAGGACGTAGACGCCGCCCTCGTCGGCCATGTGGGTCGCCAGCTTGAGGCGCTGCCGCTCGCCGCCTGACAGCGTGGTGAGCGGCTGGCCGAGGGTGAGGTAGCCGAGCCCGACGTCGGCGAGCCGGCCGAGTATGCGGTGCGCGGCCGGTGTGCGTGCCTCGCCCGCGCCGAAGAACTCCCCGGCCTCGGCCACCGACATCGCGAGCACCTCGCTGATGTCGCGCCCGCCGAGGTGATGGTCGAGCACCGACGCCTCGAACCGCTTCCCCTCGCACTCCTCGCAGGTGGTGGCGACGCCGGCCATCATCGCCAGGTCGGTGAAGATGACACCGGCGCCGTTACAACTGGGGCAGGCGCCATCGGAGTTGGCGCTGAACAGCGCCGGCTTCACGCCGTTGGCCTTCGCGAACGCCTTGCGGATCGGGTCGAGCAGCCCGGTGTACGTCGCCGGGTTGCTCCGCCGCGAGCCGCGGATGGGCGCCTGGTCGACCGACACCGGACCGTCCGAAGCGGGCACGGAGCCGTGGATCAGCGAACTCTTGCCTGACCCGGCGACACCGGTGACGACACACAGCACCCCGAGCGGGACATCGACGTCCACGTCCCGCAGGTTGTGGGCGCTCGCGCCGCGGATCTCCAGCGTGCCGGTGGGCTTGCGCACCGTCTCCTTGACGACGGCACGGTCGTCGAAATGACGGCCGGTGAGGGTGCCGCCGGCCCGCAGCCCTTCGACGGTGCCCTCGAAGCAGATGGTGCCGCCCGCCGTACCGGCGCCGGGACCGAGGTCGACGACGTGGTCGGCGATCGTGATCGTCTCCGGCTTGTGCTCCACGACGAGCACCGTGTTGCCCTTGTCCCGCAGCCGCAGCAGCAGGCCGTTCATCCGCTGGATGTCATGCGGGTGCAGCCCCGTGGTGGGCTCGTCGAAGACGTACGTGACGTCGGTGAGCGAGGAGCCGAGGTGCCGGATCATCTTGACGCGCTGCGCCTCGCCGCCCGACAGCGTGCCCGACGGCCGGTCGAGCGCGAGGTAGCCGAGGCCGATCTCGACGAACGAGTCGAGGGTCTGCCGGAGCGCGGTGAGCAGCGGCGCCACCATGGAGTACGTCGTGCCCGACGAGCCGGCGGAGCCCTCGCCGAGGCCGCGGACCCACTCGGCCAGGTCGCTGATCTGCATCGCGCAGGCATCGGCGATGGTGATCCCGGCGATCCGCGACGACCTGGCCGCCTCGCTGAGCCGGGTTCCCTCGCACTCGGGGCAGGCGGTGAAGGTGACCGCCCGGTCCACGAACGCCCGGATGTGCGGCTGCATCGCCTCCTTGTCCTTGGCGAGCATCGACTTCTGGACCCGGGGGATCAGCCCCTCGTAGGTCATGTTGATGCCCTCGATCTTCATCCTGGTCGGCTCGCGGTGGAGGAAGTCGTGCAGCTCCTGCTTCGTGTACTTGCGGATCGGCTTGTCCGGGTCGAAGAAGCCCGACGCGCTGTAGAGCCGGTAGTTCCAGCCGCCCGCCTTGTAGCCGGGGACGGTGATCGCGCCATCGGCGAGCGACTTGTTTCCGTCGAAGAGCTGGGTGAGGTCGATGTCGTTGACCGTGCCCCGGCCTTCGCAGCGCGGACACATGCCGCCGGTGCGGTGGAACGTCACCTTCTCGGTCTTCTTGGCGCCGCGCTCGACGGTGATCGCACCGCTCGCCCGGACCGAGGGGACGTTGAAGGAGAACGCGTTGGGCGAGCCGATGTGCGGCTGCCCGAGCCGGCTGAAGAGGATCCGCAGCATCGCGTTGGCGTCGGTCGCGGTGCCGACCGTGGAGCGGGGGTCGGCCCCCATCCGCTGCTGGTCGACGATGATCGCGGTGGTCAGCCCTTCCAGCACGTCGACCTCGGGCCGCGCCAGCGTCGGCATGAAGCCCTGGAGGAAGGCGCTGTACGTCTCGTTGATCAGCCGCTGCGACTCCGCGGCGATCGTGTCGAACACCAGCGAGCTCTTGCCCGAGCCGGAGACGCCGGTGATCACCGTCAGCCGGCGCTTGGGGATCTCGATGCTGACGTCCTTGAGGTTGTTCACCCGCGCGCCGTGCACGCGGATCACGTCATGGCTGTCGGCACCGCGCGGCGCAGACGACTGCGCTTCCGTCCTCTTGGCCGTGCTCATCGTGTCTTCGTCTCCTCTTCGCGGGCCGCGTGCGCGGTCTCCGTCGGCGCCGGCCGGCTGGATCCGGCCGGCCTCGAACGGTAAGGCTGGCCCTCCATTGTCGGCGCACCCGCGGCAACGCTCCGCTGCCCCCTGGCCACCCCGCGCCGAGCCCGGATGCGGCGCGGGGAGACGCGGCACTCACCGGTCCTGGAGCAGCCCGATGACGTTGCCGTCGGGGTCGGTGACGGTGGCCACCAGGCGACCGCCGCCGACGTCGTGCGCGGGCTCCTGCACGGTGGCACCCGCGGCGGTCACCTCGGCCAGCTTCGCCTCGATGTCAGGCACGTGCCAATACGCCACCGGCGAGGTCATGCCCTGCGGCCCACCGCCGGGCACCAGCCCGATGTGCTGGCCCGCGGTCTCGAAGCCGACGTAGGAGGACTCGTCGATCTGCGGCGGCAGACCGAGCAGGGCGGTGTACACCTCCTTGGCCGTCGCCAGGTCGGAGACGGGATGCAGGACGGTCTTGATTCCCTGGGTGGCAGAACCGGTCATGATCACTCCTGACGTCGTGGGCCCGGCCGGTACCGGCCGCCACCACGTACGGACGGACGCCTCTCACGCTACGGGCGAGCCGCGTGCTCCGCTTCTCCGTCCCTGGCCGGTGCCGCGGGCCCGGTGGAACGCCGGGACGCAGGGGCCTACGCGGTCGAGGGCGGCGCGCTCGTCGCGGCGTCGGAGAAGCGGCGGGCCAGGTGGGCGAAGGCGTCCTTGAGTGCGGCGGGGGAGACGACCTCGATGTCGGCGTCGAACCTGCCGAGGGTGGCGGCGAGGGCGGGCCAGGACCACGAGCCGAGGGTGAGCCGGCAGCGGTCGGGGCCGAGTTCCTCGACGAGCCCGTCGTCGGCGTAGGGGGACACATCGGCGGCGGGCAGGTGGAGGATCACCTCGCCGCGGCAGGGCCAGCCGCCGCTGCCGTCGGAACCCCGGAACGTGCGGGTGATGTAGGCGGCCACGCTGCCTCCCGGCAGTTCGCGTGGGGTGAAGCGGGGCCCCGTGGGGATGCGCGGGGTGATCCGGTCGGCGCGGAAGGTGCGCCAGTCCTCGCGGTCGAGGTCCCAGGCGACGAGGTACCAGCGTCCGTCCCAGGTGATGAGGTGGTGGGGTTGCACCCGGCGCGGCGGGGGACCGGCGCCGTCGGGTCCTGGTGGGGATGCGGGGAGGTAGTCGAAGCGCAGCACTTCGCCGGCGTGGACGGCGGCGCTGAGCGCCATGAGCACGCCGCTGTCGGCCTGTTGGGACGGCTGGGGCGCGGACCGCTGCACGGCGGTGATCCGGACGGTGTCGACGCGGTGGCGCAGCCGGGCCGGCATGACCTGCCGGACGGTGTGCAGCGCGCGTGCCGCGGCGTCCTCGATGCCGGCACCCGTGGTGGTAGCCATCCGCAGCGCGATGGCCAGGGCGACGGCCTGCTCGTCGTCGAAGAGCAGCGGGGGCAGCTCCGCGCCGGCGTCGAGCCGGTACCCGCCGTCGGGGCCCTTGGTGGCGACGACGGGGTAGCCAAGCTCGCGCAGCCGGTCGACGTCGCGGCGCACGGTGCGCGGGCTGATGTCCAGCCGCTCGGCCAGGAGCGCCCCGGGCCAGTCCCGGCGCGCCTGGAGCAGCGAGAGCAGGGACAGCAGTCGCGCTGAGGTCTTCGGCATGCGTCCCATGGTGCCCGGAGAAGCGGACACACCCTGGCCGCTTCCCCTGTGACTGTTGTTCCGTGCCGTACGACGAGAACCACCGGAAGGGCCCGAACACCGTGACCACCACGACCACAACCTCCTCAGCCACCGACGCCGAGCGGACCGACCTGCTCGCCGCTCTCGCGAGCGCGCGAGCGGCCCTGACCGACACGGTGCGCGGCATCGGCGACGAGCAGGCGGGCGCGCGTCCGACGGCCGGCGCGCTGTGCCTGGGCGGACTGATCAAGCACGTCGCGTCCATCGAGGAAGGGTGGCTGCGCTTCGTGACCGACGGCCCGTCGGCGATGCGCTACGACCTGCCCGACGGCGTCACCTGGGCCGACCTCGCGGCCGGTACCGCACGCGAATTCCCGCAGTGGGCGATCGACCACCGCAACGCCTTCCGGATGCTGCCGGGCGAGACGTCGGCCGGGATCCTCGCGCGCTACGCACAGGTCGCCGCCCGCAGCGAGGAGATCATCGCGTCCGTGCCCGACCTGTCGGCGACGCACCCGTTGCCGGAGGCGCCCTGGCACGAGCCGGGAGCGGTGCGCAGCGTACGGCGGGTACTGATGCACGTCATCGCCGAGACCGCCCAGCACGCCGGACACGCGGACATCCTGCGCGAGACGCTCGACGGGCGGACCGCCACCTGACCGGTGCCGGGCGGCGGCGCCTGCCGACCGCCCGGCACCGACCTGACCCGAAGGCTCACAGAATCCGAGAAGAAGAAGGGAACGGCGTGACCGTGACAGCACGAGACGGGGCGGACGGGAGTCCGGACGGGCCGTGTCGCTCCGCACCGGATCCAGCACCCCGGTCCCGCCCCCGCCCCGCGGGCCGCCGCACGACCTCGACGACCGTTCTCGGCACCCGGGCCCTCAACCGCGCCACGCTCGCCCGGCAGTTGCTGCTCGAACGCGCCGACGTGCCGGCCATCGACGTCGTCGCGCATCTCGGCGGTCTCCAGGCACAGGAACCCCAGGAACCGTTCGTCGGGCTCTGGTCGCGGCTGCGCGCATTCGACCCGGCGGCGCTGTCGGACCTGCTGACCGGGCGGCACGTGGTGCGCACCCACCTCATGCGCCGCACCGTCCACCTCGTCACCGCCGACGACGCGCTGGCCTGGCGGGCCCGCCACGGCGCCATGCTGCGCCAACGGGTACTGGGCACCTACCGCCGCGAGCTCGAAGGGGTGGACCTCGGCGAACTCGCCGCGGCGGGCCGGGCGGTGCTCGCCGACGACGAACCCCGCTCGATGACGGAGCTGGCCCGTGCGCTGGCCGTGCGCTGGCCCGCGCCGGGGCCGCGGGCGCTGGGGGAGATGCTGGTCGCCGCCCTCGTCCCGGTGGCGCAGCTGCCACCGCGCGGGCTGTGGCGGACGAAGGCGGGGGTGCGCAACGTCCTGCTCTCCTCCTGGCTCGGCCGCGAGATCGACCCGCTGTCCCCGGACCGTTCCGATCCGGTGGGCCAGGCGCTGGTACGGCGCTACCTGGCCGCGTTCGGGCCTGCCGCATCGGCCGACCTGCGCGCCTGGTGCGGGCTCGCCGGGCTGCCCGCCGCGGTTGCCGCGCTGCGCGAGGAACTGGTCTCCTTCCGCGACGAGCGCGGCCGGGAACTGCTGGACCTCCCCGACGCCCCGCGCCCCGACCCCGACACCCCCGCCCCGGTGCGGTTCCTCCCGGCGTTCGACAACGCGGTCCTCGGCTACCACGACCGCGGCCGGATCATCGACGACACCCACCGCGGCCTGTCGGTCACCGGTGCCCGCGTCGTTCTGGTCGACGGCCGGGTCGCCGCGACCTGGTGCGTCAGGGCCGGCACCGTGCGGGTCACCCCGCTGGGCCGGCTGTCCCCTGCCGACCGCACCGCCGTCGCCGAGCAGGGACGGGCGCTGGCGTCGTTCCTCTCCGACGACGACAGCAGGCGCGTACAGCTCGTCGAGCCCACCTGATGAGCGGCGCACCCGTGCGGCTTCCGCCGACCACGACGGGGGCGGGGCGCGGGTCCGGCTCCGGTCCGACCCGCGCTTCCCGCCGCCCGCGCTACCCGTCTCCCTTGGACCGCCACAACAGCCACCCGAAGTACGGGGCACCGATCACCGCGGTGACGACTCCGACGGGGACCTGGGCGGGCGCGATGACCGTCCGGCCGACCGCGTCGGCGACCACCACCAGGAGGGAGCCCAGCAGCGCGGCCACCGGGACCACCCGGGCATGACGCCGGCCCACCAGGGCGCGCGCCGCATGCGGTGCCACCAGTCCGACGAAGCCGATGACGCCGACCGCGGCGACCGCGGCGGCGGTGAGGACGACGGCGACGCCGAGCAGCGCCAGCCGCATGGTGCCCAGCCGGATCCCGAGCAGCCGGGGCGTGTCGCCGTCCAGGCCGATGAGGTCGAGGTCGCGGCGCAGCACGGCGAGGACCGGCAGGGACACGGCGAGCGCGGCGAGCACCGGCAGGATCTCGGGGAACGTACGCCCGTAGGTCGAGCCGGACAGCCACACGAGAGCCTTCGTCCCGTTGTGCGGATCCGTCAGCACGATCAGCAGGCTGACCAGCGCCGTCGCGCCCGCGGAGACACCGATGCCGATCAGCACCAGCCGGTTCTGCTCCAGCCCGTGCCGTGCCGCGAGCCCGAAGACCAGGGTGGCGCCGACCGCGGCACCGGCGAGCGCGGACCCGCCGATCAGCCAGAAGCTCGCGAGCGGAACGACCGTCAGGGTGAGGACGGCGCCGACGCCCGCGCCGCCGACCACGCCGAGGATGCCGGGTTCGGCGAGCGGGTTGCGGGAGACCGCCTGCACCACCGCGCCCGCCGTCGCGAGCGCGGCACCGGCGAGCAGCGCCGCGGCGACCCGGGGTACCCAGGTGTCGAGCACGAAGGTGACGAGCTGCCCCGACCGGCCGGTGAGCCAGTTCCCCACGTCGCCGAGCAGCAGGGGCGCATCGCCGAGCAGGACCGCCCCGACGACCGCCGCGATCAGCGCGGTGGTCACCACCGACAGGGTGAGGACGAAGGCACGACGGCTGCGCAGCCTGGCGAAGGCCGCGTCCGGTCCTGTGGATCCCCTGTCCCTGGACCGGTGAGCGAGGACGACGAGCACCACGGCGCCGAAGAAGCTGGTCACGATGCCGGTCGGGACGGCCGTGCCCGCCTGCGCCCCGAAGAGGGCACGCAGCAGGACGTCAGCGCCGAGCACGACGAGGACGCCGGCCAGCGCCGAGACGGGGATGAACGCGCGGTGGCGCAGCAGCGCGGGGACGCGGGCACCGGCCAGCCGGACGATCGCCGGCGCGCACAGCCCGACGAAGCCGATGGGCCCGGCGACGGTGACGGATACGGCGGAGAGAACCACGGCGAGCACCACGGCGACGGCCCGGGTGAGGCGGGGACTGACCCGATCAACCGGGCCTCGTCGTCACCGAGTCCGAGTATGTCGAGCCGCCTGCCGAGCACGACCAGCGCGATCAGCGCCACGAGCGCGACCGGCGCGAGCCGGTCGATGGTCTCCATGCCGATCTGCGCGAGGGAGCCGTTGCCCCACGCGTAGAGACCGGTGGTCTGCTGGGGGCGCAGCAGGAGGAGCAGCTGGCTCAGTCCGCTGAGCCCGAGGGTGAGCGCGGAGCCCGCCAGCACCAGCCGGGTGGGGCCCGCACCGGCACGGGCGAGGCCCAGCACGACGCCGGCCGCGAGCAGCCCGCCGATCAGGGCCGTGCCACCGGCAGGGAGGGCGGGCAGGGTGACGCCGAACGCGGCGACGGCGACGACCGCGAGGTAGGCGCCGGCGTTCACCGCGAGCGTGTCGGGCGAGGCCAGGACGTTACGGGACACCGACTGCAGGACGGCTCCGGCCGCGCCCAGCGCGCAGCCGACGACGAGTCCGGCGGCGAGCCGCGGCAGCCGCGAGGCCACGAGCACGGCGTCCGCCTGGCCCGAACCGTCGCCCCCGGTCCACAAAGTGGTGACGGCACGCCAGAGCGTGTGCGGCCCGATGGCCGCCGTGCCCTGGCCGATGTGGACGACCGCGAGGGCGAGCAACGCGAGGAGCGCCCCGAACGTGAGAAGCGCGAGCGAGCCGCGGCGCGCCGGCCGGACGGCCCCGGCGGATGGCGCTTGCTCCGCCGGGCCGGTCGACGGCGCGTGTGCGGTCTCCGTCGTGTGGGTGCGCACGTTCACTTGGCCAGTGCGTCCACAAGCGCGTCAGCTTGGCGCCGGAGGCGGCGTCCTTCTTGGGCGCCTCGGAAGTGCCGCAGCCGACGAGGGAGATCGCGGCGGTTCCGACGATCACGGGCCATGCCCAGTGCTTGGTCGTCATGAGGTGGTTCAGGGCCTTTCGAGCCGGAGGTGGTGGCTGCCCACCGCGCGGGTGCGGGGGGTGCCAATTCCGGAGGAGCTTCTGCTGCTCGCTTTGGCTGCCCACCGCGCGGGTGCGGGGGGTGCCCGTGGCGGGGTCGGGTTCGACCTCGATACGGATGCCGTAGGTGTCGGTCAGCAACTGGGGGTCGTACACCTGGGCCGGAGTCCCGGCGGCGGCGACGCGCCCCGAGGACAGCAGGACGACCTGGTCCGCCACCGCGGCGGCCTGGTCGAGGTCGTGCAGGACGACGCCGATGGTCACGCCGTGCGTGTCGGCGAGATCCCGGACGAGGTCGAGGACCTCCACCTGGTAGCGCAGGTCGAGGTAGGTCGTGGGTTCGTCGAGGAGCAGCACTTCGGTGTCCTGCGCCAGGCAGCAGGCGAACCAGACGCGTTGGAGCTGGCCGCCGGAGAGGCTTTCGACGCCGCGGTCGGCGAGTGCGGTGATGTTCGTGACGGCCAGGGCGTGTTCGACGAGCCGCGCGCCGTCCGGGTCGCTTCCCCTCAGCCGGCCGCGGTACGGGTGCCGTCCGAAACCGACCACTTCGCGGACGCTGAGGCCGGCCGGGGTCGTGCGGCTCTGGGCGAGCAGCGTGACGCGCCGGGCGAAATCCGTACGGGAGAGGGCGAGCGCGTCGACCGGGTCCGTGCCGTCGGCGCCGACGGTCACCTGGCCGGCGCGGGCCCGGTGCAGGCGCGCGACGGCCCGCAACAGGGTGGATTTTCCGCTGCCGTTCGGGCCGATGAGTGCGGTGACCCGCCCGCGCGGAAGACGGAGATCCGCTTCGTGCACGACGTCGACGCCGTCGTAGGCGACGGTGATGCCCGTGGCGGCGAGGCCGGACGGGAGGTCGGTGTCCTGGGCGGATGTGCCGGGGCCGTCGCCCGTGGTGCGGCGAGGCCGTGGGGTGTCTTCTTCTCGGTCGGGCGCAGTCACGATCACCCAACAGAAGTTAGCCTAACCTAAGTAATGGTCGATCATCGGCCTCGAACTCGGGACCGGTGGCCGGAAAGAGACCTTGGACGGCATCCGTTTCTCAACTGGACGTCCTTGCCTGGCTCGGGACGGCGGCGCGGGGTGCCGCCGAGTCCAGGGCGTCGGTGTGCGTTTCGCGCAGGCGCCACACGGTCAGCGCGGTGATCGCCCCACCGGCGCACAGCAACAGCGACACCGGCGTGCTGCTCCCGTCGTACGCGGCGAGGAGGCTGCTGGCGAGCATGGGCGAGAAGCCCGCGCCGACGAGGGTTGCCGCCTGATAGCCGAGCGAGGCACCGGTGTAGCGGACGCGGGTGCCGAACATCTCGGTGAGCAGCGCGCCGAGCGGCCCGTACATCGTGGACTGGGCGACGCCGAGCCCGAGACAGAGGGCGAGGATCAGCAGGCCGGGCGAACCGGAGTTCACCAGGGCGAGGACAGGGAAGGCGAGCACGACCGAGAGGACGGCGCCCGCGAGGACCACCGGGCGGCGGCCGACCCGGTCCGACAGCGCGGAGGCGACGGGCAGTACGAGGAGCGCCGCGCAGGAGGCGACCGTGACGGCGGTGAGCACCTGCGGCCTGCTGTAGCCGTGGCCCACCGCGTACGAGATCATGAAGCCGGTCAGCAACGACTGGGACGTGAACGCGCCGATACCGACGCAGGCGGCGAGCAGCACGGGCTTCGGCCGGCGCAGCACCTCCACGATCGGTGTCCGGTCCAGCGGCTCCCGCTTGGCCTGGGTGAACAGCGGGCTCTCCGCGACCCGGAGGCGCACGAACAGTCCGACGGCCAGCAGCACCACGCTCAGCAGGAACGGCACCCGCCAGCCCCAGGTACGGAATTGGCCGTCCGGCAGCGCGGAGAGCAGCGTGACCACTCCGGCAGAGATCACCGAGCCGAGCGGGCCGCCGAGTTGGGTGAAGCTCGACCACAGCCCGCGGCGGGAACTCCGGCTGTGTTCGGCGTGCTCGACGATCATCAGGGTCGCGCCGCCCCACTCGCCGCCGATCGCGATGCCCTGCACGACGCGCAGGGCGACCAGCAGCACCGGCGCCCAGACGCCGATCGTGCCGTACGTCGGCAGCACGCCGATGAGGAAGCTGCCGCTGCCCATCAGGGTCATGGTCAGCAGCATCATCGACTTACGGCCGAGCCGGTCGCCGAAGTGACCGAAGATGATGCCGCCCAGCGGGCGGGCCACATAGCCGGCGGCGAAGGTGCCGAAGGCCGCTATCGTGCCGACCGCGGGGTCGGCACCGGGGAAGAACAGGTCGCCGAAGACGAGCGCGGCGATGGTGCCGTACACGAGGAAGTCGTAGAACTCGACGGCCGTGCCGAGCAGTCCGGACAGTGCGACACGGCGCAACTGCCGGACATCGGATGACGGTTGGGCAATGGCGGGTTCGCCGGCGGATAAGTTGCCTGCGGACGGGCGGGACGGCTGCACGACGAGCTCCCGGATGCGGTGGTGGTGCCGCCGGCGGGGGACCGCACCGGCGCCCCGGTGAAGCTAGGCATAGATCATTCCGTCGTCAACGATCTGCGGAACATTGGCCGGTCCCCACCAGGTGAGCCCGGCCGCCGCGCCCCACGAAGCCCCTCGGTCACCGCAGCCCGGACGCCTTGAGGACGGCTCGTGCCTCCCGCCCGTCGAGCCGGTCCGTCAACTTCCCCACCACGTCCGCCCCGTGGCGCAGCGTGCCGCGCTCGGCGGAGCGGCGGGCACCGGCGTCGAGCAGATGCCGGATCAGCGGATTGGCGTCCAGGACGCGCAGATCCAGCTCCAGCCACTGCCCGTGCGCATCGCGCAGGACGAGGCAGACGGCGGTGCTGCCGCAGCGCCGCACCGCGACCAGCGCATCGGTACGCACCCGGCGCTCGCGCACCAGACCCCGTACCGCCAGCCATCCGTCGCCCGCGGTCACGCGCGACGGCAGCAGGACCGCAAGGACCAAGCCCCCGAGCCCGGCCCAGAGCCCGGCGCGCGGCAGCGTGAGGCCGCCCGCACCCCAATCGAGCAGCATGATCAGGCCGATGAACGCCAAGGAGCACCGAAGGGCGTGCCGGGCATCCGCACGCCAGTGGCGGTCGACGACGTGGCCCCGCCGTCCGGCGGATGCCGGTGCGGCGTGAGCGGTTCGCGTTCCCATACCGCCGACGCTAAGCAGGAGACGCGAGGCCACCGGGTCCGCTGGCGCCCTCTTGATGCGGTGTTGCCCGTCTTTATCGCGTTGTTGATGCCGAGGGGGCCTGTGGGAAAGCAGAGGATGCCGCGCTGCCCGGCCCGTCATGCCGCCGCGGGAACAGGCCCGGCCCGGAGCGTGTCCGCGGGCCGCGATATCCGGGGCGCTCAGGGCCGCTCGGTACCTGGTTCCCTGGCCGGCAGGCCCCGGAGGAGGGTGTCGAGGAACAGCTCGAAGCGAGGGGCGTCGTGACCGAGGTCGAGCGGGCTCTCCTGGACGGCGAGCCAGCTGACGACGGAAGTGATGAAGATGTACCAGCTCTGCTCGGCCAGTTCGGGCCGGACTCCGGCGTTCGTGAACGCGGTGACGACCTCCTCCCTGAGCCGCCCGAAGGAGGGGGAGTGGCGGTGCGGCCGTGAGGTCCTGGTGGCATAGCCGGGTACGGCGAGGAACTGGTCGTGCATGGCCCAGGCGACGCGCGCGAGCCAGGGTCGCCAGTGACCGCCGCGCGGGCCGTCGGGGGGAAGGATGCGCTCGACCATGACCTCGTTGATGAGGTCGAAGAGCCGGTCGCGGTTGGTGACCCAGCGGTAGAGAGCGCCGTGGGTGACCCCCAGGCGGCCGGCGAGTTCCCGCATGGTCAACGTGTCGAGGTTCCCGGCCGAGAGGGCGGCGTCGACGATCCGCTCGCGGCTGATCTGCGCGGGGCGTCCCGGGCGTTGTCGGGTGGTCGCGGAATCAGCCATGGCCACGACTATACGAACTCACCGTCGGCGGGCGTCGGTGGGCAGCGGTGGGCCTGGGCGGGTGCGGGCCGGTATCGACGGCGAAGACTCCCAACGGGTCGGGGAAGGACCGCCCTTCCCATTTCTGACCACTGGTTACTAATCTATGAGGCGCACGGTGTGTCCGGCGCGGCCGGACACCACGCGACGGCGCCGGGAGGAAGCGATGGCGGAGGACAACGCAGTACAGGGCACCGTGGCCGACGGGTTCGAGCCGGTACGGGACGAGTTCGCCGCGACAGCGGCCGATGAAGGCGGCGCCATCGCCGCGCAACTGGTGGCGTACCATCGCGGGGAACGGGTCGTGGACCTGTGGACCGGCCCGGAGATCACCGGCGATTCGCTGCTCGGCGCGTACTCCGCGAGCAAGGGCGCCGCGCACCTGGTCGTCGCCCTGCTCGTCCAGGAAGGCGTGCTGGACCTGGACCGGAAGGTCAGCCACTACTGGCCGGAATTCGCCGTGGAAGGCAAGCAGGACATCACCCTTCGCGAGGTGCTGTCGCACCGGGCCGGCCTGGTCGGCGCGGACACCGGGTTCACGCTCGAAGAACTCGCCGATGACCGGATCGTCGCCGAACGCCTCGGCAGGCAGCGCCCGTACTGGCGGCCGGGCAGCACGTTCGGCTACCACGCGATGGTCGTGGCGGCATTGAGCGGCGAGGTGGTGCGCCGCGCCACCGGGCGGACCATCCAGGAACACTTCGCCGCACGCGTGCGGGATCCGTACCGGGTGGACGTCCACCTCGGCCTTCCGGACGACCAGGAACCCCGATTCCTGAGCGCACAGCCGATGGTGGCGACCCCCGAGCGGCTGGCAGGACTGGCGGCGCGCGCGACCGGCGCGAACAGCCTGTCCGGCATCGCGTTCAACCGGCATCACCCGCAGAACCCGGAACTGTGGAAGCTGCCGAACTTCCGGACGATCCGGGCCCAAGGGCCTGCCTCCTCGGGCGGCGTGGCCTCGGCGCGCGGCCTGGCCCGGATGTACGCGGCCACGATCGGCCCCCTGGACGGCATGCCGCCGCTGCTGACACCGGGCACCGCCGCCGCGTTCGCCCAGATCCACTCCATCGGCTACGACCTGGTCACCCGCGAGCACAAGGCGTTCGCGGTCGGCTTCCACGCCACGTCCGAGGTGTACCCGGTGCTCGGCCAGGGCGCGTTCGGCCACAGCGGCGCAGGCGGCCAACAGGCATTCGCCGACCCACGCAACGCCCTGGCCTACGGCTACAGCCGCCGCCGACTCCCCTTCCCTTACGGCCCGGCTCCGGAAAACGACCGTCTGATCCGTGTGTTGCTTGGGGCGGTTGGGGGCTTGGCTAGGGGATGAGCGGTGGGCGGGGGGCCTGCGGTGTCCGGTGCTCGGGATCTGTCGGTATGCAGGGCTCGACGCCGGTGCACCGATCGTGTCGTGCGTGAGGACGGGTGGCTCATACGCAGCAGCTACTCGTCCTGTGCCGCAGGGTCAACGGCGGCTGCCATCAGTGTTTACCGGGCGATGGGGTTGCCGCAGAGCCTGCCCTGTGGCGGGTCCGGCGGTTCGGTGGGGCTGGAGCAGTGGATGTTGGAGTGTGCGGCTCGCGTGACGAGGTCGATGGTTTGGACGATGTCGTTGTCGGTGGTGGTGCGGCCGAGGCTGAGTCGGAGGGTCGCGCGGGCCTGGGCGCGAGTGAGGCCGATCGCGGTGAGGACGTGGGAGGGTTCGCCGCTTCCGGTGTTGCAAGCGGAGCCGGTGGATGCGGCGATGTCGGGGACGCGGTCGAGCAGCTCGACGGCCTCGATGCCGGGGAGGGTAAGACTCAGGTTTCCCGGTAGCCGCCGGTGTGGGTGCCCGTTGACGCTTGTGCCGGGAATGGCGGCCAGGAGGCCGTTTTGGAGCCGGTCGCGCAGGAACCGGAGGCGGCGTGGAGGAGGGACGGCGTCGCTGGTGATGAGGCGGGCGGCGGCGCCGAAGCCGACGATCGCCGGGACATTGGGGGTGCCGGCCCGCAGTCCGCGTTCTTGTCCGCCGCCCGTCTGCTGGGCGGTGATGCCGATGCCGCCGCGGAGATAGAGGGCGCCGATGCCTTTGGGGCCGTGGAGTTTGTGGGCGGACAAAGAGGCGAGGTCGACGCCGAGTCCGGCGACGTCCAGCAGGCCGTACCCGGCGCTCTGGGCAGCATCGGTGTGCAGCAGGATGCCGCGTGGGGCCGTGATCTCGGCGATGGCCGCCAGCCGTTGGAGAGTACCGATCTCGTTGTTGGCGTGCATCACCGAGACCAGCACGGTGTTCGGTGCGAGGGCCGCGGCGATATCGGCGGGGTGAACGCGGCCGTGCCGGTCGACACCGACGCGGGTCAGTGTGTAGCCGTGGTGCTCGACGAGCCGCCGGCACGCGGCGAGGACGGCCTTGTGCTCGATGGCGGTGGTGATGATGTGTCCGCCGGACGGGCGGGCGGCCAGGGCAGCGCCGACGATCGCGAGATGGTTGGCCTCGGTGGCGCCCGAGGTGAAGACGATCTCCAGCTCGTTCTTCGCGCCGACCAGATCGACGACGTGGCGGCGGGCGGTGCGCACGGCCCGTGCGGCGACGCGTCCGTAGGCATGCGGACTGGAGGGGTTGCCGTACTGGCTGGTGAGGTACGGCAGCATCGCTTCCAGGACACGCTCGTCCAAGGGCGTGGTGGCCTGGTGGTCGAGGTAGATCGGTTTGGTGATCATGCGGCTCGCTCCTTGGTTCGGGCGGCGGCCGGTGCCGTCGTGGCGTACTTGCGTTCGCCGTCGACCAAGTCCCAGTAGTTGGTGCCGGCGTTGTGGAACACGGAGAATGCGGTGGCCAGGCAGTGCCAGTTCCGGTTCGGTTGGGCCAGGGCGAGGAAGAAGGCGTCATCGAACAGCCGACGGGCACGTTTGGCCAGGGCCTCACGGGTCGCCTGCGGCCCGAAGAGGTGCAGGAAGCCGTGCTCTCGCAGCCATGCCTCGGCGTGTTCGGCGCCGACCGTGCCGTCCAGATGGCCGCCGTCGGTGAGGGTCTGGGTGGCCAGTCGCTCAAGTCGGCGTTGCCGACGGGCGTTTTCGCCGCCGGGACAGCGGTCGCCGGTGATCTGCCACTCGTGCCAGCGGGGCGGCTGGTAGCGGTTCCAGTCGACGTCGTCGAGGTGGGCGGTGACCTGCGGTGGGATCTGGCCCCGGGTCAGGTCGGCCACGTCGTATCCCGGCCCGAGGGCTTCCAGGGTGAAGGAACCCGGGCGGCCTGGGCCGAGCCGGTCCATGCGGACCAGGACGGTGAGTTTGTTGGTGAAGCGGTTGGTCGGCTCCGCGAGGATCACGGCCCGCCCGTCGGCCAGCAACCTGCCGGCCCTCGGCGGGATCTCCTCGACGGGAAAGACGTTGCCGCCACGGTAGTACTGCTTCTTCTCCGCACCGCCGTCGGAGCGGATCATCAGCCGCTCGGCATCGGTGGCGGTCGCCAACGCGTGGGCGGCGGTTCGCACCGCCTCCGCGTCGTGACCAGGAGGAATGAGACAGGCGTTGAGCACGGGCAGCTTCAGCGAGTGCAGCAGGGCCATGGTTTGCCATTTCGGCCAGCGCCTGTCCATGGCCGCCGCGGTCAGCTCGGCGTTGGGAAGCGCGTGTAACGGGCGGGATATCGCCATCTCGCCGTCCCCCTTCCTTCGTCAGGCGGCGTTCGGGAGGCGTATGTCGGCGGACAACTCGATGAACGTGCGCTCCCGGTGGGCTATGAAGGGGTGATCGCGCCAGTCGAAGAGGTGGCCGATGCCGAGCTGGTCCGCGCAGACGCGGCGCACGAACTGTCGGGCGAAGCCGGCCGATGGCCAGTAGTGGTGCTCGCCAGGCCTGGGGGAGAGATAGAGGTAGGACCCGCCCGCGGCCTCCGGAAGGTCCGCCATGGAGGAGAGCCGCCGGCCGGGGCCGCCGGTCTGCTCGTAGGCGGCGGTGATGGCGTCCGGGTCGGGGACGGGAATCAGGTGCAGGTGGCAGTGGCTGCAGCAAGAGGCGCCCAGTTCGCAGTCGCGCGGTCCGTGCTCGGCCAGGATCACCGGACCGTAGCGGGCCTGGATCAGCGCGCGCATCTCCTCCGTCTCCGACGCGACCCGCTTCAGGCGGGCGGGGGTGATGTCGGCGGCGGCGTCCAGGTGCTCGACGGGCATGAACAGGCAATAGCCCGGGGTCAGAGCTCCGACGGTGGGCAGCAGAATCCAGCCGCCAGCGGTCTCGGTGATGATCCGGGTCGTGCTCTCACGTGCGGTGAACTCGGTGCAGAACTGGCAGTCCATGGCTGTTACCTCTGGATCGGGCCGACGCGGAATTCGTCGGCGTATCGGCTCTTCAGGTCGGGCCCGCTGCCGTAGAACGGGCGGGACATGGCGCCGCCGCTGCGGGCCTCGTCCAGGGCACAGGCGAGCAGGCGGGCCGGCGGCATGCCGTGGTGCAGCCGCAGTGCGGTGGAGTCGAGCTGCAGCGGATCGGCGAGGTCGATCACCGCGTGCTCCGTGCCGCGAGCGGCTGCCGTGGCGCCCCCGGGCGTCAACGGCAGTCCCTCACTGTGGAGTTGGGCGGACCATTCCAGAGAACGCTGATTGATCAGGCGAGTGATCGACTCGGCTGAGAGCATGACTCACCTCCGGATTCGGGCAGTCCGGGAATCGCCTTTCGGAGCGAAGGCGGCTGCCGAAATGTTCCCCGGGGTAGTCCGTGATATCCATATGTCCGGTTGGACATTTAAAGGTTTTCTCGGGGTGAAATGCGGAGAAGTTCAGTTCTGTTGGCCGTGCGAACAGCAAACTGATTGAGGTCACATCAGGGAGGGGGAGCAATGGTGCCGTCGTTACCGTCCGGACCACTGAAGGTGCCAGGACCGGAGGGCTTCCGCGTTGATCTTCTTTCGTGTTCACCGGATTTGCTGGATCTCACCTGGGATCAGCTCAGAACACTGATCATCGTCCGCGAGTCCGGAACCGCACTGGCTGCGGCGAAGGTGCTCGGGCGCGAGCAGTCAAGCGTGCAAAAGCAACTGGACATTCTCAATCGCAACTTTCAGGAACTGACGGGCGAGTTGCTGGTCGTGAAGCAGGGGAGGGGCAAGAACTTCCTGTTCACCCCTACCGGGCTGGATGTCGTCGAGCGTGCTCGAGCGACCTTCGCCGACTGGCTGCAGGGCATCGCCGACTCCCGCCGCCGGCTCGGTTCAACGCTGACAGTGGGAACGACCGAATTCACCCTCGGTTTCTTGGGCCGGGTGTGGGAGCGTGTCGCCCCGCGACTGATGGAGCAGGAAGTCGAACTGAAGGTCGTGCATGTGCGCACCCGCGACTTCTGGACCCGCTTGGACTCCAACCAAGTCGACCTTTTGTGTGGTGGGTTGGCCGCCGATACCGCCGCCGAGCGGGTTGCCCCCGACTACGACTTCCTCGAATGGCATCGCGAGGGCCTCGCCCTGCTGACGAACCTTCCTGTGCGCGAACTCGCCGCCAAGACCGTCGGCGTCGACCGGCTGCGGAACCTGCCGTTGGTCATTCCTTCCCGAGGAGTGATCACCGACTTCGTCGAGCGCTGGTACGGGCCCGACTTCCGCTCACAACTGCAGATTTCCGCCGAGATCGACGACATCTATTACGGACTCGCCCTGCTGCGCTCCCGCATGACCTATGGGTGCATGCTGTGCGCCCGCTCCATCGGGCAGGCCGCCGTCGACGGCCGCCTGCCCACCAGCGACGACTTCCGGCTCATCGACCTCGCCGACGGGTTCGCCCCCACGCTCCAACTGATCTCCGGCGTCTTCGCCCGCAAAGGCGAACGCGAGACATATGACGCCTCCCACCCACTGAACATTCTGTGGGACGCCTTCCGCGACGAAGCCGCCTCCGGCAGGCCCCTTCCCCTGTGACGTAAGGAGCTCTCGTGCTGCTGGCCTCGATCAACCTCAACAAGCGTCTCGGCGCCGCCGGCGCCCGCGCGAACCTCACCGCGTGGCTGGGCGAGCACGGCGTCCAAGCTGTGCTCGCCCAGGAACCTTTCAAGCCCGCAGACCGGACACCGCCCATCCTGCAAGGCTTCACCTTCGCCGGCGGCGACGGAAACCTGGCCGCCTGGATCAGCGAGGACCTCACCTCGCCCACCGTGTCCTCACCCCACCCATGGGTCCAGCGGATCGAGCTGGCATGGCTGGTCGTCCTCCAGGTACATCTCGACGCCTATGCCGGCGCGGCCCGTGCCGCCCAACTGGCCGAACTGACCGCGATGGTCGTCGCCGAGGGGGGCCGCCCGCTGCTGATCTGCGGGGACTTCAACCTCGCCCCTCGCCCCGAGGATGGCCTGCTCGGCGAGAACATCAGCACCTTCACCACCGGAACCGAACGTGCGGCGCTGCGCAAGCTCATGCAGAGTACCGGCCTGATTGACACCACCGCCGAGGCTGCGCCCGTCTTCACCTTCGAGCGACTCTCCGCCGGCAAGCTCAGCCGCTTCCGTTGCGATCTCGCGCTGCTCAGCGACCACCTCACGGCCACCGTCACCGCCGACGCCTCGGTGCGAACCGGCCGACAGGCGTTCACCGATCACTCCGCGCTGCTCGTCGACCTGCCCGTCACCCTTCAGAAGACCGAGCCGGACGACGTGCTTTTCGCGCTGAGCGAGCTGACCGGTCATGACCCCAGCATCCCTTCCGCGAAAGAGGGGTACCGGCCGCACAAGACCGCGATGAGCCGCCAGGCCCCCTCACCCGCCTCCCGAGTGGTGACCGAGTACCTGACCGGCCCGCTGGGATTGACCAGCGTCCTGGACCACGGCTGCGGTCGCGGCGCCGACATCGCCCACTACCGCTCAATGGGCCTGGACACCGAAGGCTTTGACCCGCACGATGACTTCGGCTGGCCCCGCCCCGCCCGCACCGGCTTCGACCTGATCACCTCGGTCTACGTCCTCAACGTACTGCCCGACCCCTGGCAGCGGATCCAGGCACTCAAGGACGCGGCGTCCTTCGCCCGCCCCGGCGGCCACATCGTGATCGTCACCCGCTCACCGGAGGAGATCGCCAAGGCAGCTGCCGACGGCGGATGGGCGCCGCACCACGACGGCTTCTGGTCCAGCCCGAGCAAGGGAACCTTCCAACGGGGCATCGACACCGCCGAGATCACCGTACTTTCCCGCCGTGCCGGGCTCGTCCCTGCCTCTGATGCTCCCGCGCTGCCACTGGCCGGGGGGTGCCACGCCGTCCTGACCAAGCCTGAAGCTTAAGGCGCCCACCCACCAGCGGCGCCCATCGCGTGCGGCATTGCGCACGAAGACGCGTACCGAGCGACCACCGGAGTGGTCATCGATCAGCAGTTGCCCGTCCAGACGATCCGTTCGGCGAAGCCGCCCCGTTCGCTCGCCTTGGTCTCGCGGATCTTCTCCAACTGCTCCGCATCGATTCCCAGATCTGCGGCGAGCGCGCGTACGACCTCCAGCACATCCGCGAGTTCCTCCGGCGCCGCGTCCTCGTCCGCGGTGAGGAACTCCGCCACCTCTTCGCCCAGCTTGTCCCGCAGCCTGCTGCGGTACTCCGCCGGCGCCGCGGTGTAGGTGACCGGCTCGGCCCCGTCCTCGCGGATGATCTGCGGGATCCGGTCCCGCACCAACTTGCCGGATGCCCTGTAGCTGTCCATGCGTTGCTCTCCCCGCGCCGATCGTCGCGAGGCGGCCGGCCGCTTTGCCGCCGCCTTCATGCCGCCGCAGCCTAGAGAAGCCGCCTCACTACTGGCCATGGGGAACGTCAATCCCACCCGTTCGAATTGGTACCGCGACGCTGGGTGACGCGTCATGGCCGCCCCTATGGGAGAAACAGGCGTGAACTGGGCGGGGCCACGGCGTCACGGCGTCACGATGCCGCACCCCGCCTCGGTCTCCCGGAGTTCAGGCGCGCTCGTGGGGAACGACGCCCCCGCCCCCGGCATCCGATGGCCCCGGGCTCCGCCGGCGGCCTCGTGCGGGTCGTGGCAGTGCCGTGCGGTCCACCTTGCCGTTTGGGGTGAGGGGCAGGGTGGTGAGCGGGACGATGAACGCCGGGAGCATGTAGGGGGGAAGCGTCTTTGCGAGATGGGCGGTGAGGGACTGGGGCGTCAGCTCGCCGTTGCCCACCACGTATGCCGCCAGTCTGGGCGTGCTCCCCATGTCCTCCCGGACGACCACCACGGCGCGCGTCACCGCGGGGTGTGTCAGGAGCTGGGCCTCGATCTCGCCGAGCTCCACCCGCAGCCCGTCCACCTTGACCTGGTGGTCGGTCCGTCCGAGGAATTCCAGGTGGCCTGCCGGATGACGGCGGACGAGGTCGCCCGTACGGTACAGCCGGGCACCGGCCGTGCCCGAGACGTGGTCGGGGACGAACTGTGCCGCCGTCAGTCCCGGGTTCCCCAGGTAGCCGCGGGCCAAGAACCCGCCGCCCAGGTGGAGTTCGCCGGTGGCGCCGGTGGGGACCGGGCTCCCGGAGTCGTCCAGGACGTGGGCCGAGACACCTGCCATGGGGTGGCCGATGGGGACGGTGCCGGGCGGTTCGACGGCCCTGCACGGCCAGTGGGTGACCCCGACCGATGCCTCGGTGGGGCCGTAGAGGTTGTGCAGTTCCGCTGTCGAGACCTCCCGGAACCTGTTGGCCGTCGTCGACTGGAGGGCCTCACCGATGCACAGCACGCGGCGCAGCGACTCGGCGCCGACCAGCAGATCCCCTTCCACCAGGAGGGCGAGCAACGACGGAACGGTCTGCACCGTGGTGACGGACTCGGTGCGTATCAGCTCCGCCAGGTACGCCGGATCCCGATGCCCTCCCGGCTCGGCCAGCACGATGCGGGCGCCCGCGGTCAGCGGCCAGAAGATCTCCCACAGCGACGAGTCGAAGGAGTACGGGGCCTTTTGCAGCACCGAGTCGTCTCGCCCGAGCCCGTACCTGGACTGCATCTCGCCGAGGTTGGCGACTATCCCTCGGTGCGGTACCGCCACGCCCTTGGGTGTTCCCGTCGAACCGGACGTGAAGAGGACGTACGCCAGGTCGGTGGGCTGCGGCGGCCTGCGTGCCGGCGTCGGCGGATGGGTGGGGGAGTGCAGGAGTTCCAGTCCCTGTAGGGGGACGGATGCCGTGTGCGCATGCTCGCCGAGTGCCTGTAGGGCCGTCGGCCGGTTCCGTTCGTCGGCGAGCACCAGCGGCGTGGCCGTCACCCGCACCATGTGTGCCAGGCGCGCCACCGGGTGCTCCGGGTCGAGTGCCAGGTAGGCGCCGTCGGCCAGCAGGATGCCCAGGAGGGACACCACCAGCCGTACGGAACGTTCCATGCAGACTCCGACGAGTGCGTCGGGGCCGGTGCCGGCCGTGCGCAGTGCGGCGGCCAGCGCGTCCGCCCGCGCGAGCAACTGCTGGTAGGTCAGCGCCTCTTGGGGGTCCTGGACGGCGATGGCATCGGGAGTGATCTGTGCCTGTCGTAGAACGAGATCGTGGAGGAGGCGGGGGCCGCCGGAGGAGCTTGGTGTGGTGTCAAGTTGCCGTCGTTCAGGGGGTGTTCGGTAGGGCATGCGGGTCCTCTCCTGCCGCTACCGCCTCCGGAATGCCTGAGGGAATACCCAGTGAATGGATATGGCAAACGGAATCGGGTGTTTCGGTGTGTGAATCCAACGGCCGCACATGCGTGTGGCGTATGTCACATGCGCTTTCGGTCGGCTCGCGAGGAGCCTTACCGGCATGCGGAAATTCACTGCTCAGAGCCTCGCGGCGGACCGTCCGGCGGAAAGGGAACGGAGAGTTCCTCCCGCGGATTCCGGGCCGCGGTTTCGGGTGAGGCGTGTGAGCCCTCTTGTTCATCTCGTCGATCGTTGCCTACCTTCTCATTGGTCAGCAGTTCCGTGATCGCCTGACTTCCCCCCACACACACAGACCATTCGTCGGCTGCCCCTCCTTCTGTAATGACGCGATGTGCCCTATGAGCTGCCGTGTTCCTGCACGGCGATCTGGTGATCTGTCAACGTCCACAAGGAGGTGATTTTCATGACGAACGAGGACTTCCTCGCTTCCCGCGAAGCCGGTGAGGCTGCCACCAAGTGGTAGTCATTCGCCTCTCGTAAGAAATCGGCCCCGGGCGGACCGGTCGGTCCGCCCGGGGCTCGCACGGGCCGCAGGCGAACGGGGGCGCGGGATGCCGGGAAAGCCACGGATAGTATTCGGCTCAATTCTTTGGGTGGCGCGGGGTATCGCGCCCGCATCCGCGAGACCGCATCGGAAATCGCCGGTGACCAGGCATAGCGAATTCGGTTTCCGGTGCGTATGCGACGCCGTCCCGCAAGGAGAATGAGAATGTCCCAGACCATGGCAGCAGCCGCGCGGGACCACCTGCCGCGTACCCGGGAAGAGCAGCGGCACGCCCTGGTGGAAGCGATCCACCTCTTCGCCGCACTCGGATACAGCGAGGGGATCGCCGGCCACATCAGTGTGCGGGACATCGAGAACGAAGACGCCTACTGGGTCAATCCCTTCGGCCTCGACTTTCACCAGGTGACGGTGGACGACCTCCTGCTGGTGGGGAACGAGGGCGTCATTCTGGCCGGTGAGGGGGAGTTGAACCCGTCGGTCGATCCGATCCACGGGGAACTCCACCGGGCGCGCCCCGACCTCGTCGCCTTCGCCCATACGCACTCGATGTACGGCAAGACCTGGTCGTCCCTCGGCAGGAAGCTCGACCCCATTACGCAGGACGCCTGCGCGCTCTATCAACGACACGGAATCTATTCGCAGTTCCTGGGGCTCGTCGACGCCAGGCGGGAGGGAAAGGCGATAGTCGAGGCCATGGGGGAAGGCACGGCCGTCATCATGCAGAACCACGGGTTCCTCGCGGGCGGGCGGAGCATCGGCGAGGCCGCCTGGCTCTTCATCGTGATGGAGCGGGCGGCCAAGTCGCAGCTCATGGCGGAGGCGGCCGGAAACCCGCTGAAGATACCGCACGACGTGGCTCTGGACACCGGCCGCGCCCTAGCGAAAATCGAGTTCGCGGAGAAGCAGTACCGGAACCTGTACGACTCGACGTGCGGTCGCCGATGAGCTGTCCCCGACGCGGTCAAGGGGCGAGGAAATGAAACGTGGACTCACCTTCCTTCCGGCCGTGGGTCCGAAGGAGTACGACGCGGACGGGTTCTACGACGCGTGCACGGAGCTGTCCGATTCGGCCGGTGAACTCGGGTCGCTGTCGGGGAACGCCGCGTGACGGAACCGGGCCGGAGCACCGTACCCGGCGCCACCGACGCGTCCTCGCCCCGCGCCGCGACGCACGAGCTGTTCGAGCGGCAGGCCCGGCGGCGGCCCCGGGCCCCGGCCGTCAGGGGAGGCGGCCGGACCGTCGGCTACGGCGAACTCGACAGCCGCGCCCACGCCCTGGCCCAGCGCCTCACCGCCGCAGGGGCGGGCCCCGGCACCCCCGTCGCGGTCGCCTCGCCCCGGTCGGTCGGACACATCGTCGCCACGCTCGCCGTATGGAAGACGGGCGGGGTCTGCGTGCCCGTGGACCCGCTGCTGCCGAGGGAACGCAGCGAGCGGCTGCTGGTGATGTCCGGCGCGCAGCTCGTCGTCGGACCGCACGAGCAGATCACCGGGGCCGGCGCCGCGGGGGAGCGGGGCACCGCGTGGTCACCCCGGAGCCAGGGCGACGAACGGACCGCGTACGTCTTCTTCACCTCCGGATCCAGCGGCGAACCCAAGGCCGTCGGCATCCCGCACCGCGGCATCGTCAACGAAGCGCTCTGGACCCGGGACACCTTCGGGCTCGGCCCCGGCACCATCGGCAGCTGGCTGTCCTCACCCGGCTTCGCCCTCACCCGCTGGGAGCTGTGGTCACCGCTGACCAGCGGCGCCTGCGTGGCCTTCGCCGACGAGGGCACCGAGTGGGACGCCGCAGCCGTGCAGCGCCTCCTGCTGGCGGCGGGGGTGACCTGGAGCGTGGCGGTCACACGGCTGGGGGAACAGCTCATGGAACTCGACTGGCCGACCGGGACGTCCCTCCAGGCCCTCGTCACCGGTGGCGAGCAACTGCGCACCTGGCCACGGAACCTCCCCTTCCGCGTCTACAACTCCTATGGCATCACCGAGACTTCCGGCGTACGCCTGATCGCCCCGCTGCCCGCGTCCCCACCCGGCCCTGACGGGGACTCCCTCCCCCCGATCGGCCTCCCCATACGCGGCACGCACGCCTACGTACTCGACGACGAGCACACCCCGGTGGCCGAAGGCGCGGCGGGAGAGCTGTACATCGGCGGCATCGGTCTGGCACACGGCTATCTGGGCAGACCCGGCATGACGGCCGCACGTTTCCTGCCCGACCCGTTCCGGGGCCGGGGACAGCGGATGTACCGCACAGGTGATCTCGTCCGCCGGCCGGCCGACGGACTCCTGAGATACGTCGGACGCGCCGACGACGAGGTGAAGATCAAGGGCGTCAGGCTCAGCCCCGCCGAGGTCGAATCGGCGCTGCTCGCCCACGACGCGGTCGCATCCGCCCTGGTTCGGGTCGATTCCCGTTCCGGTGTGGTCTGTTACCTCGTCCGCCGCCCGGGGCACACCGTGACCGCGCACGACCTGCGCGCCTTCCTCGCGCAACGGCTGCCGAGCGTCGTCGCCTCCCCGGTATTCGTCGAACTGTCCGCCCTTCCCTTGCTCAGCAGCGGTAAGGCGGACCGCAGGGCGCTGCCGGAACCGCACCCGGACAACACGCTGACGGATACCTTCGAGCAGCCGCACGACGGGCTTGAGACGACGGTGGCCACGGCGTTCCGCACCGTCCTGGGCGTACCGGCGGTGAGCCGGCACGACGACTTCTTCGCCCTGGGCGGCGACTCGCTGCAACTCGGCCGCCTCAAGGGCCTGCTGGAGCAGGACCTCGGCCTGACGGTGCCCGCCTCCGCGCTCTTCGCGGAGCGCACTCCCAGGCAACTCGCCTCCCTGCTGTCCGCGCTGCCCGCAGCCCCCGCGCCGGAAGCGGCAGCGGACCTGGCACCGCGGGCGGCGGACACGCGGTGGATCGACGGGCTCAGCGACGACGAAGTCGCCGATCTGCTGACGGTCATCGAGCGGACGGAGGGGCCATGAACCGCGCACCGGCCGCCCAGGACCCGGAGTCGGCCCGCCGGCGGCTGCGCGCACTCGCCGCCCGGCACGGGAGCGCACCCGGGCCAGACCGGGAGCCGCCGCTCGCCGTACCGCTCTCCGGCAGCCAGCGCAGCATGTGGCTGCACGACCGCCTCGCCCCGGAGTCCGCCACCTACGTGGAGACCGTCGCCTTCGACCTGTCGGGCCCGCTCGACAGCGCGGCGCTCCGCAGCGCCCTGCGCACGGTCGTACGGGACCAGGACGCGCTCCGCACCGTCTTCGTGACGGGGGAATCGGGCCCCGTCCAAGTGGTGCGGACCGGCCCCGATGCCGGGCCCGGCCTCACCGAGGTGACGTGCCGGGCCGGTGCGCACACGCTGGACGACGCCATCGCCCTGGCGGACGCCGATGGCCTGTTCGCGCCCTTCGACCTCGGCAACGGGCCCTTGGCACGGGCCCGCCTCTACCGGCTGTCACCCACGCGCGCGGTGTTCGTCCTCGCGGTCCACCACCTCATCTGGGACGGTGCGAGCACCGGCATCCTCCTCCACGCGCTGTTCACCGCGTACGAGACCGCGCTTGGCGGTACGGCACCCGCGCCGCAGCCACCCGCCGTGACCTACCCGGAGTACGTACGCGCGGAGCGCGGCCGGTGGACGAGCACCCGGTTCCGCGGCTCCGTCGGCCACTGGGCGAACCGGCTCGCCAAGGCAGCCCCGCCCGGCGGCACCCCGGCTCCCGGCATGGCGTCCAGGCCCGGCGCCGTTCTCGAACGACCGGTGCCGGCCGCGGTCGTCGACACCCTGCGCAGCACCGCTCCGCGGCTCGGATGCACCCCCTTCATGCTCCTCGTCGCCGCACTGAGCGCCGCCCTGCGTCCCGCTTCGCTCCCCGCCGACACCGTGCTGGCGGCCCCGATGTCGGTACGCACACCCGGCACGGAAAGGCTGATCGGCAACCTGGTCCACACCCTGCCCATCCCGCTGGAACTGCCGGCCGGGGCCTCGCGCCGGGCACACGTCGAGCAGGTGCGTACGGCGTGCGCCGAAGCCTGGGAGCACCGGGCGGTCCCGCTGGAGCAGGTGGTGGCATCGGTGCCGCAGCACCGGGCGGCACACGACCGCTACACCCGGACGATCCTGGACCACGTCCGGCTGCCCGACCCCCTGCGCGGCCGGGCGGGACTGTCCTGGACCCCGCACTGGCTCCCCGGCCGCACCGCCAAGTGCGAGCTGCTCATCGCCTGGATCGAGACGGCCGACGCCACGATCATGCGCGTCGAGTACGCGTCCGCCACACGGTCACCGGAATCGGCCGGACTTCTCGCGGACCGGGTGCTCGACACGCTCCAGGCACTCCTGGACGACCTCGACGCCCCGCTCGCCACCCTGCCGACGACGGAACCGGCGCCCGCCCCCGCCTGCCCGTCCGCGCACCCGGCACCCGGCCCGTCGGCCGCAGTCCCCCCACCTGTGCGGGCGGCGGCACACCAGGCGTGGCAGGAGGTGCTCGGCGTCGACGACCTGGAAGACGAGGACGACTTCTTCGCGCTCGGCGGGCGTTCGATGGACGCCGCGCGGATCGCGGCGAAGTCGGGCGCCGCGCTGGACCTCGTCCTGCGCACGCGCACCGTCCTGGAGGCGGACTGCTTCGGCGACTTCGTGGCACGCGTGGGAAGGATCTATGAAAAGAACAGCGACTGAGCCGCCCGGCGCCCTCTCGTACGGTCAGGTACTCGCCGACCGCCGACTGGCCGCGCTGCTGCTGGGAGACATGTTCTCGCAGATCGCCAACGGCATGATCATCGTCGCGCTGCCGATGGAAGCGCTCAGGATCCACGGCACGTTTCCCGCCTCGCTCGCCGTGTCCCTGGTGGCGACGGCACCCTTCGTGCTGGCCACCGTGCTCTCGCTGGCGATGGGCCTCGGCCGCAGAAGGCCGCCGCCCCGGGTGCTGCTGCTGAGCGACTGCGTGCTGCGGTCCCTGGTCTCGGGAACCGTGGGCGTGCTCGCGCTGACCGACGCGCTGAGCCTGCCCGTACTCGTCGTCGGGCTGCTGATGGGCTCCTCCTTCCGGCTCGTCGGCAGCAGCAGCCGACGGCTGATCGCCACCGGAATGGTGGGCGCCGAAGGCCGGTTGGCGGTCAACGGCCTGCTCGGCTCGATCAGCAGCGGCGCCCAGTACATCGTGGGCCCGGTGATCGGCGGGCTGCTGGTGGTGACGAAGGGCCCCGGCCTGGCACTGCTCTTCGACGGTGCCGCCGCTCTGCTGCTCCTGGTCGTGGTGGCGACCGTGGTGCCCAGGACGCCGTCCGCCGGGCGGCCGGCGCCGCACAGCCCGAAGACCGGCGACGATCACGGGGCGGCGGGTCCGGTCTCGGGATGGCGGGTGCTGCGCGCCGATTCACAGGCCGCCCGGCTCTTCGTCGTGGTCTGCTGCTTCAACTTCTTCTACATGCCGGTCGAGATCGCTCTGCCCCTGCTGGTCCGGGGGCCGCTGGACGCCGACGGCGCCGGACTCGGCCTGCTCTGGGGCATGTTCGGAGCCGGCGCCTTCGTCGGCGCGCTGGGCATCAACCAGCTGCGCAGGCTCCCCGTCCAGCCCACCCTGGTGACCGGGATCGCGCTGTGGGCACTGTGCCCCATTGGTCTCGCGGCGGCCGGGGACTTCTGGCTGGTCGCCGTGGTCTTCACGCTCGGCGGCCTGGTCTGGGCGCCCTTCACCCCGCTCGTCTACACGTTCCTGCAATCCACCCTCAACGAAATGGAGCAGCAGCCCGTCGTCACGCTCTGGGCCGCGGGTACGAGCCTCGCGGCCCCGGCCGGCCTGTCGCTCGGCGGGCCGTTGGTGCAACTGCTCGGCGTACGGCCGAGCCTGGCGGTGTCGGGTCTGCTGACAGCGCTGCTGGTGCCGGTGGCGGGCTGGGGCCTGCTGCGTACCGGCCGGGCGGCACAGGACAAGGATCCCGTGACCGGCAGGGCCGGGATCCCTTCACCCGAGGAGGCACGCGATGAACCCGGCCGATGACCTCACCTACGCGGTGGTGGTCAACGACACCCGCCAGTACTCGATCTGGGACGTGTCCCGCGCCCTCCCCGCCGGCTGGCGGGAAGAGGGCTTCCGCGGCTCCGAGCGGGAGTGCCTCGCCCATGTGGACGCGGTGTGGACCGAGATGAAGCCCTTGGCCGAGCAGTAGTCCGCGCCAGGAACGAGGCGCCGGATCCGGCATCACCGAGTGGGGAGGACCAGGCCATGGAGTCGTACGGCAACACGGAGTGCTGGGACCGGGTGGAGGACTACGACGGTCTCGGCTGGGCGACGGCCCAGGACGCGGACGAAGCCGCCGGTTTCCTCGCGGAACTGGCGGGCCGGGGGAGGGCCCTGGAACTCGGCGTGGGAAGCGGCCGGGTCGCCGTCCCCCTGGCGCGACGCGGAGTGGAGGTGGTGGGAATCGACTCCTCCGAGCCGATGGCGGACCAGCTCCGCCGCAAACCCGACGCCGCGGACATCGAGGTGGTCATCGGGGACTTCGCCGAGGTTCCGGTGCCCGGAACGTTCGGCGTCGTCTACTGCGTCCTCAACACGTTCATGCTGCTGCTGACCCAGGACGAGCAGGTCCGCTGCTTCGAGAACGTCGCCGCCCGGCTCGACCCCGGAGGCTCGTTCGTCCTTCAGCTGTCGCTGCTCAGCCCCGCTCACTACGCCCAGTCGACCTTCGCCGAGACGATGCACGCCGCGGCCGACTCGGCCGTCCTCATCGCCGCGGAGCACGACCGCGCAGGCCAGCGCGTCAACCGCCAGCAGATGGTGGTGACCAAAACCGGCGTGCAGTTCTACCCGATGTCGTACCGCTACGTATGGCCGTCCGAACTCGACCTGATGGCGCGGATCGCCGGTCTTGAGCTCGCCGGCCGGTGGGCGGGATGGACGGGCGCGCCGTACCAGGGGAACCCCGGCCGCTACATCACGGTGTTCCGCAAGAGCGTCTGACAAGAGCGTCCGAGCGCCCGGGAGGCAGCCGAGATGGAGCCCGTGCCGCTGATGTGGGGGCAGGAGCACTACTGGTACGGCCGGTACGCGCACCCCCGCATCAACACCAGGATCCCCGTGGTCTGGGCGCTTCCCGCGCACTGCACGTACGCGCGGGTGGTCTCCGCCGTGCAGGCACTGGTCCGACGCCACCAGGCACTGCGGACGACGTTCCCGGCCGGCGGTGACGGCCGGCCCGTCCAACTGGTCCATCCACCGGACGGGCACAGCACCGTGGAGTCGCAGGCTCTCCGCCCCGGTGAGGACTTCCCTGCCCTGCTCGCCCGGGTGGCCGCGCGGGACATCGACCCGGAGCGGGAGCGTCCGGTGAGATTTCTGCACGTCACCGGCGACGGGACGGCGGGGCGGCTGATCGCCGTCTTCCACCACATCGCGGTGGACGCCGCGAGCATCGAGCGGCTGTGGGAGGACTTCACGTCGCTGCTCGCCGGCGCCGGGACGGGAGACGCGCCGGACGGCCCGGGGGAGGGGGAGCCCTGGACGCCCACCGATCAGGCACGCCTCGACCACTCCGCCGAGGAGCTGACGTACCGCGCGAGCGCCGCCTCCCACCTGGAGCGGTGTCTGCGGAAAGTGCCGCGGACGCTCTTTTCCGCCTTCCGCCCGCTCCCGCTCACCGCCGACGGGGGCTCGGCCGAACCGGAGCCCGTGTACTGGCGGTTGGCGCTCGGCTCGGCCCTGCTGCACGCCGCGGTCGAAAGGCTGTCGGTCCGGTATCGGGTAGTGCCGTCGGTCGTCTATTTCGGCGCGTTCGCGGTGCTGCTGAAAACGCTCTCGGGGCAGTCGGCCTTCGTCATCCGTTCGGCCTTCTCCACCCGGCCCCCCGCCCATCCCACCGCCGTCGGCTGCTTCTTCCAGCGGTCGCTCGCCGCCGTCGACCTGTCGTGTGCGCGCACGACCCGGGAGGCGCTCCATGCGGCGCGGGACGCGTACACCGACGCCTGGGAGTTCGCCCGGCACTCCTACCGGGACGCGCGGCTCGCCAAGGCCGCCGAGGAGGCGCGGCGCGGGAGCCCCGTCCGTCTCTCCGTCTCGTACAGCTACTTCGCGTCGCCGGTCACGTCGCAGGTGTGGCAGCAGACCGCCGGCCTGCCGGAGATGACCGTCCGCCCGAGGGATCCCGCGAAGCTCGACAACGACGCCGATCTGAACCTGGAGGTCCTGCTCGGCGAGGAGAACCGGGTGGAACTGTCCCTGCTGGTGCACAGATCGCTGTACGACCGCGCCGAGGCGTCCCGCATCCTCGTCGACCTCGCCACGCAGATCCTTTCCTGGGACAGCGCAAGCACATCCGGCCCCCGCCCGCACGGCGTCACCGCGAAGCGGCCCTGAACGCCCTGCGGTAGGCGCCCGGTGTCGTGCCCAGGGCCCGAAGGAAGCGCCTGCGGAGGTTGGTGGCCGATGAGAGGCCGACGCGGTGGGCGACGGCGTCCACGGGAAGGTCGGAGGTTTCCAGCAACTCCCGTGCCTCCGCTATCCGTTGGGCGAGCAGCCACTGGCCGGGGCCGGTGCCGAGCTGGTCGGTGAACCGGCGGGCCAGCGTGCGGGACGAGACGCCGGCCCGCGCGGCCAGGTCATCGACCGTGAGCGGTTCACCGAGCCGCCCCGTCACCCACTCCAGCAACGGCGCGAGCGAACCGTCGATCCGGGCGGGGTGCGGCGGTGCCGCGTACTGCAACTGCCCGCCCTCGCGGTGCGGCGGCATGACCATGCTCCGGGCGACCTGCGCGGCGTATCCGGCCCTCTGGTCCGTGCGCAGCAGGTGGAGGCAGAGGTCGATGCCGGCTCCGGCGCCCGCGCTGGTGGACACGTCACCGTGATCCACGTACAGCACGTCCCGATCGATCCGGACGGCCGGGAAGCGGGCGGCCAGTTCGTCCGCCCGCGCCCAGTGCGTGGTCGCCCGGCGCCCGTCCAGCAGCCCGGCGTGCGCCAGCGCGAACGAGCCGGTGCAGATGCTGACCAGCCGCGCTGCTGAGTTCGAAGGTCGACTGCGGTGGGTGGACGAGTGCGACGACGCGATGCATGGCAGGAAAGTACCGCAGGATGTCATCTCTGACACTCGGCCGGGCGTGCGTCGGCCGGAGAGGCTGGCTCCATGACGCCAGACCAGAAAACCCCCGGCTACGAGTGGTTCAACGTCCAGGACGCCCCGGTCCGCGAACTCTTCCCCGGCATCCGCCTGCGCCCGCTGTGGCGCGGCGGTGACGGCGCGCATGCCCACGTTCTTGAGATGGACCCGCACACGTGCTGGCAGGGAATCGACGTGCACGAACCGGGGCCCGAGGAGGTCTTCGTGGTCTCCGGAGTCTTCAACGACGGCGACCGGGACTATCCCGCCGGCTCCTTCATCCACGCCCCCGCAGGTTCCTCGCACGTCCCGCAGACGACGACCGGCTGCACGCTGTTCGTCTTCTACCCCGAAGGTTAGGTACCCCCAAGGCAGACCCTAGGGCTGTCACCGGCGAGCGGGATGGGCCGTGAGCCAGTCCTGGAGCTCACGGTGCCGGAACTGGTAGGCGATGCCGGAAACCCTCAACAGGCCGGCCCCGTAGGCCCAGTGGAGGAAGGCGCCAGGCCGCCACGGCACCTTCCCCCGGCCGCACAGCACGAACGTCAGATAGCGGCGTCCGGCCGATCGGCGGGTGCCGAGCCACCCCGCGTAGATCCCCACGGCGCAGCCCAGCGCGCCACCCCAGATGAGCCCGCTGACGACGCCCAGGAGAACGGCACCGGTGACACGTACGCAGCACAGCAGGGTCAGATCGTCCCTGATGGGGGTGCGGGGGTCGGTGGGAGCGGCCACCAGATCCACGCTGCCCAGATGCGGAAACAGGTCAGGGACGACATACGGCAGCGTCGAGGCGATGCCGATGGCGAGCCCCAGCACCACCCCGGCCCGCAGACCGAAAGCCGGGCCGCGCTCCACCCCGACGGTGAACCCGCCCACCACCCCCAGCAGCAACCCGCTGACCAGCAGCTGGAGTTGCGGGCGGCGGTAGTCATGGGACCGCAGCTGATGGAGCTGCAGGATACGCGGCGGAACGAGGGGCAGGGGCAGCCCGCAGACCGCCAGTACGAGGAGCACGTACCACGGGCCCCACAGGAAGGCCGCCACCGCCAGCGCCGCGGCGGAGATGAGCAGGCTCACGGCCCGGACCCGTCCGACGCCGGCGAGTGGCCACATCTGATGCAGCACCACATCGGAGCGTGGCCCCGCCGGCCGGCTCGGTTCGCCCGACGGCGTCCGGTGCCGCCCGTCAGGGTCCGCCAGATGGACGGCGATCTCGGCGAGCCAGTGGTGCACGTCCTCCGGGGCGTATCGACCGGGCCGGGTCGGATGGTGCCGGACGGCGGCCGGCAGGTACGCCGCCAGCAGATGGTCGCGTACCGCGCTCGGTGCGGAGAAGCCGAGCAGTTCGGCGGGATCGCTGCGGAAGAGGTACGTCTCCGGGTCGCGTTCCTCGTAGACCGTCACCGCCAGATTCAGCCGCCAGGGCGTCTCCAGTGCCTCGGCCAGCGGACCGCCGGGGTCGGTCACCAGGGCGTCCAGGACGGGTCGCCAGCGTGCGGGGTTGGTGATGCGCGCCGCCAGATATCCGGTGGCCTGGGCTGAGCTGACCGGCGCGATCTCGATGCGGGCGGCCTCGCGCATCCGCACGTCGGCGCTCGCCAGCTCGGCGTACTGGGCGGTCCGGCAGGTCAGGATCACCGGGGCGTTGCCGTGGGCGTCCTGATAGCGGTTGAGCTGCGCCAGGGCCCTGGGCGCGCGGCGGTTCGCCAGCGGCGTGGTGTCGAGGTCCATCTCGTCGAGACCGTCCAGGACCGGCAGCACGCGATGCCGTTCGAGCAGCCTGCGGGCGTCGTCGAGACTGACGCCCGTACCGCGCAGTTGGTCGTGGACCTGCTCGGCAAGCCAGGCGATCAGCGGGCGGGTGGTGTCCCAGCCCGCCAGAGAGGCGCGCACCGGCACGGGAGCGACGGCGGGCCGCGACGGATCGGCGAGCAGGCCGATCATGAGCTCGACGGCGAGGAGTGTCTTCCCCGCCCCGGGGTTTCCGGTGATCACCAGCCGGGCCGGACGCAGCCTGCCGTAGTAGGCGACGACACCGCTCAGACTGCCTTCGGGCTCGGCGCCGGAAGCGTTGTTGGTCGGCTCGCCGCGGTACACGAAACGCACGTCGATACGGTGCCCGCCCTCGCCGATCAGCTGCGCGCGCTGGTCCGTCTCGGCGGCCAGCACCGTGGCGGCCAGCACGTCGGCCTTCGGCTGCACATCGAGGGCCGCCTCTTCGCGGTCCTTGCGGTAGGAGAGCCACGCCAGCCAGCCGCCGGGGACCGTGGGCACCAGCGCGACCGTCGTCGCGGACACCCGGGCCACGTGAAACTGCTTCGACAGCCAGAGCGCCACCACGATGGCGGCTGCCTGGGTCAGCAGATAGATGAACGACATGCGTCTGGTACGCGATCCCCCCATGGGGGCATTGTCCAGACGCGCCAACCCCCGCAGGCCGAGCGCCCGTTGCCGGTACGGGACTGTTACCGAACGGGCCCGCATCCGCACAGCGGTGCCCCCCCCCGGGGCTGCGCAGCCGCTACGCGGGCCGGGCCGCCGCAGGGGGCGCGGGCAGGGACAGTGCCGCCTGCCGCAGGTGTGTGGCGAGCGCCTCCGTGGCCGCCGAGGGTGCCCGGTCGCTGACGCCCCGGGCGAGGAGGTGGCGGCGGCGGGCCCACGGGTCCTGGAGTGCGCACACGTCGAGCGGCCGGTCGGGGTCGATGGCGCGGCGCGGTACGACGGCGAGCCCGACTCCGGCGGCCACCAGACCGACGAGGACGTTGAGGTCGGCGACGCTCGTGCGGTACCGCACGACCGGAGTGTGCGGGCCGAGGTGCTTGTCGATCCAGCGCCGCAGCGAGGAGTCGGTATCGAGCCCGACGAGGGGATGCTCGGCGACTTCGCTGTAGGCCAGCGCGGTGCGGCCCGCGAGAACCCCGCCCGCCTGGCCGATCACCACGAGGGAGTCGTCACCGAGTGATTCCATGGCCAGGCCGCAGTCGCGTGCCTCGTCGTCGACGACGACCCCCAGATCCGCCTCGCCGTCGGCCAGTGTCCTGACCGTCTGCGGAGTGCGGCTCTCGGAGACCGTCACGTCGGCGTCGGGGTGCGCCCGCAGGAACGACACCAGGGCCTGCGGTACGAGACGGTGCATCGCCGAGCCGCCGGCCAGCAGGGTCAGCGGAGCGGCCGGGGACCTGGCGTAGCTCGCGACAGCGCTCTCCAGGCGCGCCGCCTGCGCCAGGACCTCGCGGGCGTGCCGGGCCAGGGCCGTCCCCGCGGGAGTGGGCCGCACGCCCCTCCGGCCGCGGATCAGCAGGGCCACACCCGCATGGTGTTCAAGCGAACGCACCCTGGCGCTGGCCGACGGCAGGCTCAGGTGCATCTGGCGAGCGCCCGCCGTGATCGACCCCTCCGCCACGATGTCGAGGAACAGCCGCAGGTCGTCGAAGTCGTAGCGCACCCTGCTGAGCCTATGGCACTGCCTAATACCAGGTACGCCGATTACGCATTGTGGGCCCGCCGGTCACCGGGCGACCATCGGCGGGTGTCAGAGATATTGCTCGTCCTGTTGGCAGGCGTGGGCGCCGGCGTGCTGAACGCCATAGGCGGCGGTGGCAAGTTCGTCGCGCTGCCCGCTCTGGTGGCGGCCGGCCTGCCACCCGTCACGGCGAACGCGTCGTCCACCATCGCCCTCGTCCCCGGTGCCGTGGTCAGCGCATCGGTCTGCCGACGCGAACTCGTCCCGGTGGGAGGGGCGTCCACGAAGGCGCTGACCCTGACCAGCATGGCAGGGAGCGCGGTCGGCGCCGGTCTCATGCTGGTGCTGCCCGCGGCGTCGTTCGAGGCCGCGGTGCCCTGGCTGCTCGCCTTCGCCACGCTGCTCGTCGCCTTCGGGAGCCGTATCTCCCGGGTGTTGAGCAGCGCGCTCGACCGCCCGGTCGGGATGAGTCCGCGGGCCGTGCTGACCGGCCAGTTCGTCCTCGCCGTCTACGGCGGATACTTCGGCGGTGCCGTAGGCATCATGATGCTGGCCCTGTGGAGCGTCGGCCTCGGCCTCGACGCGGCGGTCAGCAACCCGATGCGGGTCACCCAGCTCGCGGCCGTCTACGTCAGCGCGACCGTGCTCCTCCTCGTCACGTCGGACGCCCTGGCATCGCCGCTGCTCCTCGTCACCATGCTGGCCGGCGCGGCGGTGGGCGGCTTCGGCGGCGCCCACCTCGCCCGCCGCCTCCCCGCCCGGATACTGCGCCGGCTCCTCGTGGCCTCCGCCGGTACCACGACCGTCCTGTACTTTCTCCGCGGCTGATCCCGAACGGGAGCCGCGGGGACCGGCGTTGAGCCCCGAAGGTGAGCCCGGACGGTCAACTCCGTTGGCCAGTCGGCCCGTTGTGGAAACACTGGGGGAGCGAGGGGGGCTTGGCGGCGCCCACTCGGGCACGTGCGCGCCCGGTACATCGACCGTGCGGATCAGGGTTAAATGATCTTCAGGACGGTAGTGATGACGGCGCCGCCGACGTTCGGCGGCCCCGGTGGCGGAGGGCGAGGTCTTCTGTAGTGCGTGCGAGACTGCGGGACCGATTGCGGTACTGGTTCGACGCGACGATGGACCGGGGGACACCGGCCCTGATCGGCTGGCTGGGCCTGGCGTCGGTCGTGCTGATCGCCGTCGTGACCGGCCTGGTGGTGCTGCTCACCGACGAGGACACCGAGCAGAACGGCGGCTGGCCAGGCGTGGCCTGGATGAGCCTGCTGCGCACCCTCGACCCCGGCACGATGGGCGGGGACGCCGGCGGGCCGCTGTTTCTGGGCCTCATGCTGACGGTGACCGTCGGCGGGATCTTCATCGTCAGTGCGCTCATCGGTGTGCTGACCACCGGCCTGGAGGCCAGGATCCAGGAGTTGCGACGGGGCAAATCACGGCTGATCGAGCGTGGGCACACGATTGTGCTGGGCTGGTCGGAGCAAGTGTTCACGGTGATCGCGGAGTTGGTGGAGGCCAACCAGAGCGAACGGCGCTCGTGCGTCGTCATCCTCGCCGACCGGGACAAGGTCGAGATGGAGAGCGAGATCCGCAGGCACATCCCGGAAACCGGCCGCACCCGGGTGATCTGCCGGTCCGGCAGCCCGCTTCAGCGGGCGGACCTGGAACTGGTGAGCCTGGACGCGGCCAAGTCCATCATGGTGCTGCCTCCTGTCGGGGACGACAACGACACCGACGTCATCAAGGTGCTGCTGCTCCTCAACAGCCGCCGCTGGAAGGGCACCCGTCCGCACGTCGTGGCAGCCGTGCAGAATTCGGCCAACACCGCGGCGGCCCGGCTGGCCGCGGGCGAGACCGCTCTGGTGATCGACGCCGACGACATCGCCGTACGCCTGATCGTGCAGTCGCACCGGCAGTCCGGCCTGTCCACCGTCTTCAACGAACTGCTCAGCTTCGTCGGTAACGAGTTCTACCCCTACCCTGCGACCGCGCTGGCCGGCATCACGTACGGGGAAGCGCTCAACAGATTCGATCTCGGCGTACCGGCCGGATTGCGCAGGGCGAGTGGGGAGATTCTGGTCAATCCCCCGATGGATACGGTCATCGCCGCCGATGACGACGTGCTGGTGGTCGCCGAGGACGACCTCCTCATCACGCTGTCGGACACCCCGCCTCCCGTCATCGAGCCGGCGATCACCTCGTCCCCCGGCAGGCTGCCGGTACCGGACCGCACGCTCGTGATCGGCTGGAACTCCCGGGCACCCAAAATCATCATGCTGCTCGACCGCCTGGTGGAGCCCGGTTCGCTGCTCGACATCGCGGCCTCCCGGCAGCCCGATGACGCCTTCCGGCAGCACCTGGAGAACCTCACGGTGGGCTACAAGCCCTGCAAACCGACCCTCAGGACCTCGCTGGAATCCCTCGGCCTGGAGGGCTACCGGCACATCATCGTGCTGACCGATGACGACATCGACTCCGAACGCGCCGACGACCACACCTTGGTGACGCTCCTTCACCTGCGGGACATCGCGATCAGGTCCGGCAGCCCGTACTCGATCGTCACCGAGATGAACAGCGACGCCAACCGCGAGATCGCCCAGGTCACCAAGGCGGACGACTTCATCGTCAGCACCAAGGTCATCAGTCTCCTGCTGACCCAACTCGTCGAGGACCGCAACCTGTACGCCGTGTTCACCGACCTCTTCGACCCGGCGGGATCGGAGATCTACCTCAAGCCCGCCGCCAGTTACCTCACACCGGGCACGACGGTGAACTTCGCGACGGTCGTCGAGGCGGCCAGGCAGCGGGGCGAGACGGCCATCGGCTACCGGATCGCCCGCCACAGTGACGAACCCCCGGCGTACGGCGTCTTCCTCAACCCCGCCAAGACCGCGCCGTTGTCGCTGGGCGAACGCGACGCCATCGTGGTGCTCGCCGAGGACAGCCGCGTGGCCGTGCGCCTGCCGGCAGCCGGAGACGGGCACGTCGCGGGCGGCGGCACGGCAGAGACGTCCGCACTCCCGTAGCGGACCGGGACCGCCACCCGGACGAGACGTTGCCGCACTCCGCGCGCACCCCGCGCATAATTCATCCATTGCGCAATCATGGAACCAAGGCGGGGGCCCGGAGCGACACCTACGTGGGAGAGCGGCACATGGCTGATTCGCGGCGGCACTGGCGCTGGCTCGCCGTACCGACCTTCGCCCTGGTCATCTGGGGCGTGGCCCACGAGGGTCACGCCCCACGGCACCCCACCACACCCCACACGGAGCCCTCCGCCACCCCCGGCGGCACCTCCCAACCCTCCTCGGCCTATGACCCCGCCGACTATGCCCCGCAGGTCCGCAAATACGCCGCGCGGGCCGGTGTCGAGCCGCGGCTGCTGATGGCGATCCTGTACTGCGAGGCGTACAAGCCGCACGACCCGGAGCTGGAGCGCACCTGGCAGCGCTACAAACCCGACGCGGCATTCGGCATCGCGAACATGCACCGCGCCGCCTTCGACGAGACCCGCAAGGGACGGGACTTCGCCGACCGGAGGTGGGACGAGCTGCCCGACGACCGGGACCTGGCCGTTGAGGCGGCTGCCTGGTATCTGCACGACCTGGCCCGGCAGTTGCCCCCGAAGTGGCCCGCTTCGCACTCGCGTCAGGACCTGCTGGCGCTCGGCTACAACGCGGGGGCGGGCAACATGCTGGCCTTCGCGCGCGGCGTGCCCCCCGGCGGGCAGGCCCGCTCGTATCTGGACCGCCTGCACGAGAACTGGGCCGCCGCCGGGAGGGTCACCGCGCCCTGAGCCGCCGCAGCTTACTTTAGGATTTGCGCAAGCCAGGAACCCTGGCGATTTCCGCCGCGTTGAAGCCGAAGGACGCCGGAAGTCAGCACAGTTGTGGAGGAAGCAGATGAGTGTGGCCCTGACCAAGGGCGGCAATGTGTCGCTCGGCAAACAGGCCCCCGGCCTGACCGAGGTGAGCGTCGGGCTCGGCTGGCAGGTGGGAGGTGCCGGCTTCGACCTGGACGCCAGCGCTCTGCTGTGCGACCAGTCCGGGAAGGTCCTTTCCGACCAGCACTTCGTCTTCTTCAACAACCTCCGCAGCCCGGACGGTTCGGTGCGGCACTCGGGGAGCGGGCCGACCGGTGCGGGCGGCGGGGACGACGAGCAGATCCACGTCGAACTCGGCGCCGTGGCCCCCGAGGTGGCGAAGATCGTCTTCCCGGTCTCCCTCTACGAGGCCGAGCAGCGCGGCCAGAACTTCGGCCAGGTCCGCAGCGCCCACATCCGCGTGACCGACCGGACCAGCGGCACCGAAATCGTCCGCTACGAACTGCGGGGCGACGCCGCAACCGAGACCGCGATGATCTTCGGTGAGCTGTACCGCCACGGCTCGGACTGGAAGTTCCGCGCCATCGGCCAGGGCTATGCCTCCGGGCTCGCGGGCATCGCGCAGGACTTCGGCGTCGACGTCCTGCGCGCGGAACCGGCCGCCCCCGCCCAGCCCGCGATTCCCGCCCCGCCCCCCGAGCCGCCCGCCGCCCCGGCAGCGGGGACCGCCGCCTGGGAGGCACCCGTGCCCGGCTCCGCCGCCATCTCACCGCAACCAGCAGGGAGTTCCCCCATGACGTGCTTCTTCGACCCCCACCACGGCCCCGGCATGACACCCGTGACGTGGTCACCGCAGTGGGGCGTACCGCGTCAGATCCAGGCGTGCGGGAGCTGCGCCCAGCGCGTGCAGACCACACCGCCGCCGTACTGCACCGAGCCCCAGGCGGGGTACCCGCAGCCGGCCCAGCCCGGCTATCCGCCGGCGCAGCAGGGCTACCCGCAGCCGATGCAGCAGGAGTACCCACAGCAGCAGGGTCAGCAGCAGGGACGCCGCTTCGGCACGGGCGCGCTCATCGGCGCCGGCGCGGCGGGTCTGGTCGGCGGCGCGCTGCTCAACGAGGCGTTCGACGACGACGAGCCCGACGTGGTCGTCAACAACTACTACGAGGACTGAGCCACCGAAGCCCCACCATCCGGCGCCCGGCCTGCGCCCTTCCCCCGCAGGCCGGGCGCCTTGCCGTCCCTGCCGTGACGGCGCATGAACTCCTTCCGGCGAAGCCGGCGACCGGACGGCTCGCCGACGTGACAACGACGAGGCCGCGTGCGGCAGCCCGCCCGTCGTGAGGACGCCCCCGTAGCAACTGCGGCAGGGCATATCCCGTTGCAACTCGCCACGATGCACGGCCACTTGAGGTCACCCCGCCAGGATGGGCGGCGATCCCGCTTCCCTCTGACGGGCTATGGACGCGCTCGCCGCGGCACCTCTAGCCTGAAGTTGGTCTAGACCGCAGCCCGGCTTCACGGCCCGGCCATGTGGTCCTGTCCAGCGTGCCGTGGCATCCCTCCGGCCCTTCGGCGATGCCGCCAACAGATCAGCTCCGTAAGGCAATTCCCCCACAGCGGCTGCTTCCCGCCCGGTGTTCCGGCGACCCGGCGTGAGGTCCGGGGTCCGGTGCCCGGCGGGCGTGCAGCCGCACGAAGGAGTTCCTCGATGAGATCACGTATCGCCGCACTGCTGAGCGCCGCGGCCCTGGCCGTGGGAGTGGCCGTCATGGTGCCGGCCGCGCCCGCGGGGGCCGCGTCCGGCTGTTCCGCGTCCGCGCATGCCCAGGCCGGCCATGCCTGTGAGGGCGCCGGGGCCAGGACCAAGGCGGAGGGCTTCGTCGTCAGCGAAGCCCAGTTCAACCAGATGTTCCCGAACCGGAACGCGTTCTACACCTACCAGGGTCTGACCGACGCGCTCAGCGCCTACCCGGAGTTCGCGAACACCGGCAGCGACACCGTCAAGCGTCAGGAGGCCGCGGCCTTCCTCGCGAACGTCAGTCATGAGACGGGCGGTCTCGTCTACGTCGTGGAGCAGAACACCGGCAACTACCCGCACTACTGCGACGCCACCCAGCCCTACGGCTGCCCCGCGGGCCAGGCCGCGTACTACGGCCGCGGCCCGATCCAGCTGAGCTGGAACTTCAACTACAAGGCGGCGGGCGACGCGCTCGGCATCGACCTGCTGAACAACCCCTCGCTGGTGGAGCAGGATGCCGCCGTGGCCTGGAAGACGGCGCTGTGGTACTGGAACACCCAGACCGGCCCCGGCACCATGACGCCGCACAACGCGATGGTCAACGGCGCAGGCTTCGGTGAGACCATCCGCAGCATCAACGGAAGCATCGAGTGCAACGGCGGCAACCCCGGACAGGTGCAGAGCCGGATCAACAGCTACCAGAGCTTCGTGCAGATCCTGGGGACCGTCCCCGGCGACAACCTGAGCTGCTGAGACGGCGAGAGGCACCGCTGGAGCGGTGAGTTGACCGCCCGCCCGAGGTCCCGTGCCCTCGGGCGGGCGAGGGGGAACCGGGCCTCGCCGGTGGGATGGCCGGCCGTGAATCCGCCCGCCCGCAGCCGTCGGGCCCGCGGCGCCTACCGCCCCAGACCGGCGGCTTTGGCCGCACGCCGGGCGAAGACTTCCTCGCGGCGGTCCGTCATCTGACGCAGGGCGTCCTTGCGGTCCCGTTTGGAGAGCCGGTCGAGATAGGTGTGGCCGAGGAGATGGTCGGTCTCGTGTTGCAGGCACCGGGCGAAGTACCCCGTCCCCTCGATGACGAGAGGGGCGCCTTCCTTGTCGAAACCGCGGACGACGGCGCGGTCGGTGCGGGGGACCGACTTGCCGGCGCCGGGGACGGACAGGCAGCCCTCGAAGTCGTCGACGAGCCGGCGGTCGCCCGGAGCGGGCAGGTCCAGGACCGGGTTGGCGATGTGGCCGGTGTGCCGGATTCCGTACTCGTCCGGGCAGTCGTACACGAACAGCCGCAGGCCGACGTCCACTTGGTTCGCGGCCAGCCCTGCCCCGTCGGCCACATGCATCGTCAGGAACATGTCGTCGATCAGGCTCGACAGCGCGGGGGAGCCGAAGGCGGTCACCTCCTGGCACGGACGGCTCAGGATCTCCTCGCCCACCTCCGTGATCCGGCGCACCGCACCCCGTTCCGCCTCCGGCGGCAGAGCCGGAAAGGAGTCGACGGGGCGCCCCTGCACGCGGACTCGCCGGTCGACGGAACGGGGCCGCTCGTGATGAACGGACATAGCTGCCTCTCCTTCTGCGCACGCCACAGATGCCGCGGGCGCCGCCGCGGCCTGACGCCTTCCAGCACGGACTGCTTGCCAAGCGCTTTGCAAAGTAGCAGACTTTGCAAAGTGACTGATGAGGACGTCAACATTCCGCACGACCGGACGCGCGGCGCCGACGAGGAACTGCGCGAGCACGAGGTCCGCACCGCCCTGCTGGACCTGCTCGCCGAAGTCGGCGCCGTCACGGCGACCGAAGCCGCCTCCCGGCTGGGCTACAGCTCCGGCCTCTGCTCCTTCCACCTGCGCCAGCTCGCGCGCCACGGACATATCGAAGAAGCCCCCCACAGCGGGGGCCGCGCACGCCCCTGGCGGCTGCGGCAGCGCACCCCCGCTGCCGACGGGCCCCCGGCCGAGCAGTTCGGCGACCTGGCCCGGGGGCTTGAGGACGAGAGCTGGCAGCGCTGGCTGACCCAGCGGGACGAGGCGCCGTCCGCATGGCGTCATGACGAAGCCTTCAGCGCCGTCGCCTACCTGACGCCCGAAGAGATGAGCCGGGTCGCGGACGTGGTCCGACGAGCGCTCGCGCCCTACGAAGACCGCGAACTACGCCCCCTGGCCCGGCCCGACGGCGCCCGGCCGGTGGCACTGATCACCCGGCTGTTCCCCCTGCTTCCCCATCCGACGGACGACGCGGACCGGGACTGAGGAGCCGTCGGCCGTTCCTTACGGGATGTCCTTACGGGATGGGGCAACCGCTGCCCGCGCGGCCGGCCTTCGTCCACCGGCCGGGCCGGGCCGCTCCCACCGCCGGCGCGCCGGGCCGCTCGCCGTGGTGGGACAGAGCCGCGTGCGGGTCGGTTGCGCCGGTGGGGGCGTGGTCGGTGTGGAGGGTTGCCGCGGTCAGCCTCGGGATCGCGTGGATCAGGGCGTGCTCGGCGGCGACGGCCACCTCGTGAGCCCGGACGACGGTCAGGTGCGGGGCGACCACGATGTCGGCCTCGGCGCGCAGGGCGTGACCGATCCACCGCATCCTCACCTGCCCGACGCCCAGCACGCCGTCGACCCCACGCAGCGTGTGCTCCGCGTCCTCGACCAGGCCGGGATCGACGGAGTCCATCAAACGCCGGTACACCTCGCGGGCCGCGTCCTTGAGCACCAGCAGGATGGCGACGGTGATGAGCAGGCCGATGACCGGGTCGGCGACGTGCCAGCCGAGTGCCGCACCACCGGCTCCCAGGAGGACGGCCAGGGACGTGAACCCGTCGGTGCGGGCGTGCAGGCCGTCGGCGACCAGCGCGGCAGAGCCGATCCGCCGGCCCGTGCGGATGCGGTAGCGGGCCACCCACTCGTTGCCGACGAACCCGGCAAGCGCGGCGGCGGCCACCGCCCACAGGTGGGTGATGTCGCGGGGGTTGAGCAACCGGTCGACGGCCACCCAGGCGGCCAGCGCGGCAGAGGCGGCGATCGTCGTCACGATGAGCAGGCCGGCCAGGTCCTCGGCACGGCCGTAGCCGTAGGTGTAGCGGTGGTTGGCCGCCCGGCGCCCGAGGACGAAGGCGATGCCGAGCGGGACGGCGGTCAGTGCGTCGGCGGCGTTGTGGATGGTGTCGCCGAGGAGCGCCACCGACCCGGACAGCGCGACGATCATGGCCTGGACGGCGGTGGTCAGGCCGAGGACGGCCAGGGAGATCCACAGCGTGCGCATCCCCTCCCTGGAGGTCTCCATCGCCGCGTCGACCTTGTCACCGGCCTCGTGACTGTGCGGCCTGACGAGGTGGGCGATCCGGTGCCGTACCCCGGCCGGCCAGGAGCCGCCCCTGCGACCGGGCCCGTGCGGGTCGTGATGGTGGTGGTCTCGATGAGCATGGCTGCGCTGATTCCCCTCCATACAGCTCACCGTGGCACACGAAACCGATTGCGGCTACCACTGATTTACCCCCTGTGACCAGGTGCGATGCTGTCGCAGGCGCACTCGATCGGCAACTGGTCGGCCCGCCGGCCCAGCCGCTCTTCACGGTGGAGGACCGGACCTGCGGCGTCAGGAGCGCGGGCCCGCCCAGCTCGGTGCCCACACCTCGGCCGGCGGGGCCGGCCGTGCCTGGAGCAGGTGCCTGCGCAGCGCCGCGAGCACCGGGTGCGGGTCGGCCGTCCGGTACAGGAAGGAGTGCGGGTAGACCGGCGTCGGCCCTTCGACCGGGATCCGCCGCAGGCCGTGGGCCACCGGCCACACGTACCTGTCCCGGCTTCCCACGAGCGTGGCCAGCGCGGCGGAGTCGGCGATCGCGTCCATCAGGGCTTCGGTGCCGAAGTGCGGGCCGATCGCGTCGATGCGCAGGTCGAACGCCTCGGTGAGCTCGTCGTAGTAGGCGGCCCACTCGGTGCCCTGCTTGATGCCGGGGATCCAGATCCGGTGCCCGGCAAGGGCCGCCGGGGGCAGCGACTTGGCGGCGGCCAGCGGGTGGCCAGGGCCGACGAGCAGTTGCAGCGGGTCGTCCAGGACCCGCTCGGCGCTGACCCCATCGGGCGGACCGCCCGCGGGCACGGCACGGAACGTCGCATCCACTTCGCCCGCCAGCAGGGCATCGACCGCCCTGCTCACGTTCGTGTCCGGGAGCGTGACCACGTCCAGGTCCGTGCCCGGGTGGGACCGGTAGAAGTCCTGCAGGGCCAGGGCCGGGGCGATGCGGCGGTTGAGCACGTCCACCCGCAGCGCCCGCTCTCCGGGACGTACCGAGGAAGCGGCCCGCTCGACGGCCCGCAGGATGTCGCGGGCGTGCGGGAGGAACGCCTGCCCGTCCAGGGTGGGACGGGCACCGCGGGCGGTGCGGACGAACAACGCCACGCCGAGCGTGCGTTCCAGGTTCGCTACGCGCTTGGAGACGGCCTGCTGGGTGAGGCGCAGGTCCACGGCGGCTTCCTGGAACTGCCCGGTTTCCGCGACGGCGACGAAGGTGCGCACGGCTTCGATGTCCACGCCCAGACCCTACGGGCCCACAACCCGCGGTTGTAGCTCGCCGTGCTGCCGTTGTTGGATTCCCGGTGGGGCCGCCTGATCGAATCCTCGCCGTCAACGACGGTGTGGGACGGAAGGATCTTCATGGCGCGGCAGAAACTCGGGCGCTCGTTCGGATGGCTGTGGTCGGCGTTCGCCGCCTCCACGGTCGGCACCTGGCTGGGGTTCGGTGCGTTCCCCCTGATCGCGATCCAGGTGCTCGGCGCGGGACCGGCCGCGGTCTCGGCGCTGGCAGCCGCGGGTCTGGCGGTCGGCGCGGTCCTGGCGCTCCCGCTCGGCCCGTGGGTCGAGGCGCGGCGCAAGAAGCCGGTCATGATCGTCGCCGATCTGGTGCGGTGCGCCGCCCTGTTGACGATTCCGGCCGCTTACGTCGCCGGCCGGCTGAGCTATCCGCAGTTGGTGATCGTCTCCGTGGTCGGTGCGGCGGCGAACATCGCGTTCACCTCCGCCGGCGGTGCCTACCTCAAGCAGATCGTGCGGCCCGAGCACCTGCTGGTGGCCAACGGCCGCTTCGAGTCCACCACATGGACCGCCACGGCCGTCGGCCCGACCCTGGGAGGCGCGGCCATCAGCCTGCTGGGGCCCGTGGTCACCGTGATCGCCAACGCCGTCGGGTTCCTGCTGTCCGCGCTGGGGATCGGCGCGATCCGGCAGCAGGAGACCGGGCCCGAGCGGGCCGGGGCCGAGAAGTTCCGGGCCGCGGACCTGGCCCAGGGATGGAAGTTCATCCACGCCGACCGGCAACTGCGCCCGCTGTTCTGGAACACCGTGGCCGTCAACGCGCTGATCATGGCCACCGAACCGCTGATGGCGGTTCTGCTGCTGGACGATCTGGGCTGGCCGGCCTGGCTCTACGGGCTCGCGTTCGGCCTGCCCTGCATCGGCGGGTTCGCCGGAGCCCAGCTCGCCCCGCGCCTGGAGGTCCGCTACGGGCGGCGCCGCATTCTGACCGTGGCCGGGGCGCTGCGTGCCCTGTGGCCCGTGGGGCTGTTCCTCGTCATGCCGGGGACGGCCGGCGTGGTCCTGGTCATCGCCGTCGAACTGGCCCTGATCACCTGCATGGGAGTGTTCAACCCGCTGTTCGCGACCGAGCGTCTCCAGCGGGTGCCGGCCGAGCGGGCCGGCCGGGTCCTGGTGGCCTGGAACGTGACCACCACCGGCGCGATCGCCGTACTGACCGCCCTGTGGGGAGCCCTGGCCACCGTCACCGGCGCACGCGTCGCGATCGGCATCGCCGGACTGCTCCTCCTGGCCACGCCCCTCCTTCTGCCGCGCGACGACACACGCAGGCCGTCGGCCACCGAGCCGACGGAACCCGCTCTGACCACCGTGGCCTGACCCGCGAGCAAAGAGCCCTCCCCTTCGGTGGGCAACCGTGAAATACGGTGCCCGCCGAAGGGGAGGGCGCTATCGGCCGGCCTGACTACGCAGGCCGGCCGCGCAGGAGATTCTCGCGTGCCCGTTGGACAGCCGAGAAGAACTCAACCGACGCTCAGCAGCTCTTCTTGTACGCGAACTTGATCGGCTTGGTGACGAACGCCTTGTGGCCCTTCGCGCCCCCCGCCACCGAAATGCACTCGTGGGAGAGCCCGGAATTGGTCGTCACGTAAAAGCCGTGCCTGCCCTTGCACGTGTTGTGGTAGTACACGGTGTAGGTCGCTATTCCGGCCGGGTTCCACGAGTAATTGAAGCAAGTGACGCTGCCGCGCTTGACGCTGCGCAGGGAAACGTCGCTGCCGCTGGCGGCGCTTGCGGGGGTGGCTGCCACCGTCCCGGCGACAAGCGCCGCTCCAGCCAGTGCTCCGAGGATCTTGAACTTACGCATGGTGGTGCGTCCTCCCGTTGATTTCGTCTGGAATATGCCGGACGAAAGATCACTTTGCCAGCGCGGAGAAGGGAACGCAATGGCGATATGTCAGGTTTTGAAGGAATGTGATGTAAGTGAGCCGGCTGGGGGAGTTCCCGTGCATTACGAACGGGTAACCACGGGTCTCAGCTCTTTCGTTGCCGCCGCTTTCCCTCCCCGAGTTCCAATGCCGTCCCCGGCGGGGCCAGTTCGTCGTTGGGGTTGACGATGGTGCAGCGGTTCATGGAAAGGCAGCCGCAGCCGATGCATTCGATGAACTGGGAACGCATCTGCTGGAGGGTCTGAATGCGTTCCTCGATGGCGTCCCGCCAGAGACCGGTGAGGTGTTCCCATTCGAGGCGATTGGGGGCGCGGTCCTCGGGGAGGGAATGCATCGCATCGCGGATGTCGGCCAGGGGAATGCCGACGCCGGAGGCCATGCGGATCAGGGCGATACGGCGCAACAAGTGGCGGGGGTACCGGCGTTGATTTCCCGCAGTGCGCTGGGGGGTGAGCAGGCCGAGGTCCTCGTAGTGGTGGAGGGCGGCGACAGTGGCCCCGCTGCGGTGGGCGGCTTCCCCGACGGTGAGCAGCTGATGGGCGTTCGACATGCCCCGGACGATACGGGGTTGACCTCATGTCCTCCTGAGGTTTTATCTTCGCCGCATGTCCAGTGATCAGGGTGAGCAGGATGAGCAGGCGAACGGGTCTTCAGGCCACGGCAGTTGGGGAGACTTACTAGGAGGGCAGCACCGGCGGGTGGCCGTGGTCCTGGCCGGTGGTGTCGGGCTGTACGCGACGAACGTGTTCCTGACGACGAGTCTGCTGCCCGCCGCGGTGGAGGACATCGGCGGCGGGCGGTTCTACGCCTGGGTGACGACGGTCTTCCTCCTGGCGTCGGTGATCTCATCGACGCTGGTGAGCACGGTGCTGCCGCGGCTGGGCGCCAGGAACGCGTACTTCCTTGCGCTGGGGTCCTTCGCGGTCGGCACCGTGGTGTGCGCGGTGGCGCCGAGCATGGAGACGATGCTGGTCGGCCGGTTCGTACAGGGGCTGGGCGGCGGCCTGCTGGCCGGGCTGGGATACGCGCTGATCAGGTCGCTGCTGCCGGACCGGCTGTGGTCGCTCGGCACCGCGCTGGTGTCCGGTATGTGGGGCGTGGGGACATTCCTCGGCCCGGCGGTCGGCGGGGCGTTCGCACAGTTCGACCTGTGGCGCGGCGCGCTGGTGACGCTGCTGGTGGCGACGGTGCTGGTGATGGCCGTGGTGCCGCTGGCCGTCCCGGCGACCAAGGCGGGCGACGTGCCCCCGGTCGCGTCGCCGCTGACCGTCATCCTGCTGGTGGGATCGGTGCTGCTGGTCAGCATCGGCAACGTGGTGGGTTCGACGGCGGCGCTCGTGGCGCTGCTGGTGGCCGCGGTGGCCGGACTGGTGCTGGGCCTGGCGTACGACCGGCGCAGCGGCGGACGCATCCTGCCCCGCTCGGCGTTCTCCTTCTCCTCGCCGCTGCCCTGGTGCTACGCCGCCATCGCGCTGCTGTCGATGGCCTCGCAGATCGAGGCGTTCATCCCGTTGTTCGGGCAACGGCTGGCCGGCCTGGCCCCGCTGCTGGCCGGATTCGTCGGCGCTGCCATCGCGCTGGGCTGGACGCTGGGCGAGATTCCCAGTGCGAGCGTCGCGCGGCTGCGCAGCAAGAGCCGGGTGGCGTCGGCCGGACCGCTGCTCATCACGGTGGGCTTCGTGGCCACCGGACTGCTGGCCACCCAGGACATGGGCGCCGGAGTCGTCGTCGCCTGGGTGGTGGGCCTGCTGCTGGGCGGCGCCGGTATCGGGATCGCCTGGCCGCATGTGGCCACCCGCGTCATGGGCGGCGTCCGCTCGGAGGACGAGGGCGACACCGCCGCCGCGGCGATCAACACCGTCCAGCTCGTCTCCAACGCCATCGGCTCCGCCATCGCCGGAGTGCTCGTCCACCTCGGCGGTCCCGAATCCGCGGGTGAGGCGCGGCTCTCGCTCTGCGGCATCGGGCTCGCGGGCGTGCTCGGCGCCTGGTGCGTATGGCGCGGTACGGCCGCCTGGCGCCGGCGCGACGGCGCGGACGGCGCGCGGGATCAGGCCGCCGCGGACGGCACGGCTCCGGAGGAAGCGGGCGGTCAGCAGGCGGCGGACGCCGCTCCCGGGGCGGCCACCGAACGGTGAGCAGCAGGGGCGGGCGGCTCGACCGGGCCTGCCCGCCCCCGCGCCCCTGCCACGGAGGCCCATGCCCCGGCAGGGGCCGAAGTGGCCTCCGGGGACGGAATCCCACCGGGCGCCCGGCCCGATGCCATGGCGCTCACGTTGAGGTGACGCCGGCGACCGGGCGCGTACCGGCGTCACCGGGAGCATCAGGAGCAACCGACGCCGGTACCGGTTACCAGACAACTGAGACCGAGGACACCACGTGACCCTGCGGCACATCGGCAAGCAGCGCACCGTGCACGAAGTCATCGCGCGGCTCCACGACGAGCTGGAGAGCGGCAGTTGGCCGGTCGGCTCGCGCATCCCGTCCGAGGGCGAGCTGGCGTCCCGGCTCGGGGTGAGCCGGCCCACCGTCCGCGAGGCGGTGAGCGCGCTGGTGCACACCGGCATGCTGGCCCCGCAGCGTGGCAAGGGCACGTACGTGTGCTCGACGTGCAGTCCCGCCCCGATGCTCCGCGAGATCGAACTCGCCGGAATCCGGGACATGTTCGAGGTGCAGCTCTGCTTCGACGTGCAGGTCGCGCGCTTCGCCGCGCAGCGCCGCACGGAACGGGACCTGGCGCGGCTGTGGCAACTGCTCCGCGAGCGGCGCCGGGCAGCCGCGGGCGAGGGCGGCGACTTCGCACGGCGGGACGCGTCCATGCACCTGGCCGTCGTCGGCGCCGCCCACAACGCCGCGCTGACGGAGAGCTACCGGTTCTTCGTCGGGCGCATCCAGCACAGCCTGGACCTCATCGGCGGACAGGACCTGCAGCCGGCGTGCGGGGCGGAGCCGCACGAGACGCTGGTCCAGGCAATCGCGGACGGGCACCCGGAGGACGCATCGGCGGCTGCCCGGCAGATCGTCCGGGCCAGTTGGGACGCCCTGGACGGCCTGTTGGTGCGCCGGAACGCCAGGAGAACCGTACGGCAGCGGTAACCGGATCGTAGGAGAGGTGAGCGTGATGGAGCGGGAGAGCTGGGCGTCGGTCACAGGGGAACGACCTCTTGTGGGGCGGGGGACGGAGCTGGCGGTGCTGCGGGCCGGTCTGGATGCCACCGCGGCGGGCCGGGGGCGATGCCTGGTGCTGTCCGGGCCCTTCGGGATGGGCAAGCGCCGGCTCCTGGAGGCAGCCGCCGAGGAAGCGGCGGAGCGGGGCATCGGCGTGGTCGGCACACGGGTGGCCGAGCCGGCCGGACGCGCCGCGCTGGCACCGCTGTTCGCCGCACTCGGCGACGGACCGCTGCCGGTCCTGGACCCCGGCGAGGCGGAGGAACTGGCCGTCCTGCCCGAGCAGCCGACCGGCTGGGGGCGGCTGATAGGCCGGCTCGCCACGCTGATCGCGCGCCGGGCGGGCCGTGCCGGGCTGCTCATCACGATGGAGGGCGCCCAATGGGCCGACCCCTCGACGCTCGCCGCGCTGACGGATCTGGTGCACCGCCTGGCCGACGCGCCGGTCATGTGGCTGCTGGCCCATACGGACGTGCCGCGGGAACGGTCGGCGCGAGAGGCGTTCGCGCAGTTCGCGAAGGAGGCCGCGGAGGTGGTGCCGCTGGCGCCGCTGGACGGCCCGGCGGCGCGTGAGCTGGCCGGCCGGCTGCTCGGCGGGACACCGGACCCGGCGGCCGAGCGGCTGCTCGGCACCGCGGCGGGCAACCCCTTCCTGCTGGCCAAGCTGGTCCGGCTGCTGCACGCCGCAGGCCGGATCCGGACCGATCACGGCACCGCCCGGGTGCGCGGCAGGGAACTGCCCGAAGGCTGCGCGGAGTCCATCTCCCCCGTCTGGCACGGGCTGTCGCAGAAGACGTACGACGTGCTGCGCATCGGCTCCTTATTAGGCGACGCGTTCTCCCTGCGGCATGCCGCAGCCCTGGCCGACACCACCGCCATGGGGCTGGCGTCCGCGGCCCAGGAAGCGGTGGACGCAGGACTGCTCGCCGACACCGGGCCGCTGCTCGCCTTCCGCGCCCCGCTCGTACGGCAGGCGCTCTACGCCACGCTGCTCGGTCCGGTACGCCAGGCGCTGCACGCGGAAGTGGCCAGGACCTACCGGCAGGAGGGGCGGCGCGGCAGCGAGGTGACCGCGCACGCCGTGCTCGGCAGCGAAACGGAGAACACCGAACCGGCCGCCGGCCTCGTCCGGCAGGAGGCGGCGGCCACGGACCCGGCGTCCTGCGCCCGGGACGCGGCGCGGCGGCTGCTCCAGCGGCTGCGCGCCTACGAACCCGTCGCCGCCACCCCCGTCGCGACCGCGGTGCGGCTCCTGACCGAGGCAGGGGACGCGCCACGGGCGGCCGGACTGGTCAGGGAAGCGCTGGCCCAGGCCCGCTGGGAGACCCCGGCCGGGGCGCAGGCGGCCCGGGAGCTGGCCGTGCTCGCCGTCCACACCGGTCACATCGGCGAGGTCGCAGCGCACTTGGAGCGGGCGCTGCTGGACGTGGCGCCGCAACAGGGCCTGCGGGCCCAGGTGTACGCCCTGAAGGCGCTCTGCTCGGCGTTGCGCCCCGGCGGCCGGGAGGAGGCGGACCGCACCGCGCGCTGCGCCCTCCAACTGGGCGCGGTGCTCGGCGACCGGACCGTGGTGGCGCTGGCCGACGCCGCGCTCAGCCTGGCGGCCAGGGAAAGCGGCGACCTGGCGTGCTCGACGCACCTGGCGCGCGAGGCGGTGGCCGCTCACGCCCAGGAGAGCGTGGGGGCCGGCACCGGAGAGCTGCTCCGGCTGTGGCTGGCCTCCGCGCTGACCTCGTACGGCCGGCCGCTGGAGGCCGCCGATGCGCTGCGCGAGGTGCGCGACGGCCGGGACCATCCGGTGCAGGCACCGGCCCTGCATCTGGTCAGGGCACAGCAGGAGTGGGCCTGCGGGCGGCTGGCGGAGGCGGCGCGGGAGGCACAGAGCGGGCTGCGGGCAGCCGGCGCCGGCACCTCGTCGCTGGAGTGGGCGCTGGCCGGGATGCTGTCGCTCATCGCGACCGTGCGGGACGATCCGGGTGAGGCGGCCGGTGTGCTGGCCCGCGTCCCGGCGGATGAGGCAGGGACGCCAGGACCGCTGGGCTCGCTCGCGGCGTTCGCCGGCGCGGTCCACCTGGACGCGCAGGGGCACTCCGGCGCGGCCGTGGCACACCTGCGGCACCTCTACGAGGCGCCGGGGGAGCACGTGGCGTTCCTGACCGCCGACCCCGTCGTCCTGCCGCATCTGGTGCGGATGGCGCGCAGGGCGGAGGCGGGCCGGCAGGCGGCGGCGGTGACGGCGCTCGCGCGACGGCTGGCGCGCCGCAACCCCGGCGTACCGGCCGTGACGGGGGCGGCGCTGCACGCCCAGGGGCTCCAGGCCGGCGATCCGGCGGCGCTGGGCCGGGCGGTGCGCGTGCTGCGGGGCGCAGGCCACCCGCTGGCGCTGGCGTCCGTGCTGGAGGACGCCGGGGTGGCGGCGTTACGGGCCGGGCAGCAGCGGGACGCCGTCGACCGGCTGACGGAGGCCCAGCAGATCTACGTGACGAGCGGCGCGGCGCTGGGCCGCAAGCGGGTGCAGCGGTGGCTGGGCAGCCGGCCGGTGTCCGGCACGGTGACCGGCACGGACAAGGCGCCGGCGGCGCGGGCGGCACGCGGCCCGAGGGAGCCGGTCTGCCCGCCGGAGCGCCCGGCGGCCGGGCGGCCGGACGCCGAGGCGGGTGAACCTGCCGAGGGCTGGAGCAATCTGACACCGTCGGAGCTGCGCGTCGTACGACTGGTCGCCGACGGACTGACGAACCGTCAAGTGGCGAGCCGGCTCTCGCTGTCCACCCACACCATCGACTCCCACCTGCGGCGCTCCTTCGCCAAGCTGGGGATCTCCCGGCGGGTGGAGCTGGCCCGCCACGTGCTGGCGAACACGCCGTCCGGCTGGGTGCCCAGCCGGGTGGCCAAATGACCGCGGAACCGCTCCGGTGACCGCACGAACGCAGAGCAGAGGAAGAACCGACGCCATGGCATTGACGAACGAGTCCGTAGAGGTGCAGGTGCAGGTCTCCCAGGGGCCGGTGCGCGGCCGGCGGGAGGGGTCGGACGGGCGCGTGGCGGCGTTCCGCGGGGTGCCCTACGCGGCGCCGCCGGTGGGCCTCCTGCGCTTCGCGCCGCCCGCCCCGCCGCCGCCGTGGCGCGAGCCGCTGGCCGCCGACGGGCCCCGTGGCACCGTTCCCGTGCAACTCCCGTCCCCCGTCGGTGCGTTGATGGGCGACCCGGAGACGGAGCAGACCGAGGCGTGCCTGACGGTGAACGTCTGGACGCCGGGGCCGGGCGGCGGCAAGCGGCCGGTCCTGGTGTGGCTGCCCGGCGGCAGTTTCCTGACCGGCGGCGCCGACCTGCCGCGCTACGACGGCGCGGAGCTGGCGGCGCAGGAGAACCTGGTGGTGGTGCTGGTCAACTACCGCCTGGGCGCACTGGGGTTCCTCGCGCCGGAAGGTGCCGAGCCCGCCACGATCGAGGGGACGGGCACGGAGCTGACCTTCCGCACCGCGTCCCCGGACGGATTCACCACCAACGCGGGCCTGCTGGACCAGATCGCGGCGCTGCGCTGGGTCCGGGCGGAGATCGCCGCGTTCGGCGGGGATCCGGAACGGATCGCGGTCGCCGGGCAGTCGGCCGGCGGACAGGCGCTGGCCGCGCTGCTCGCCCTGCCGCAGGTACGCCCGCTGTTCCGGCGCGCACTGCTGCACAGCGCGCCGCTCGGCATGGACCCGCTGACCCGGGAGGCAGCCGCCACGACCGCGGACGTCTTCCGCACGGCGGCGGGCGCGGCAGGACCGAAGGAGCTGCGGCTGATGCCGGCCGAGCAGATACGGGCCGCGCAGCAGCACGTACTGACCCGGCCCCGGCCGGCCGGCGACGTGCGACCGCCCTTCCAACTCGTCGCGGACGACGCCGTCGTCGCCGCGGACCTCGCACGGGCACTGCGCGACTCCCCGCCGCTGGACGGCACCGAGATCCTGCTCGGCACCACCCGGCACGAGTGCGCCCTGTGGTTCGGCGGCCAGCCGGATGCACCGGACCGGGCGGCGGTGCTCGCGGAGTTCCGCGCCGAGTTCGGCGCCCGCGCCGATGAGGCGCTGGCGCGCTACACGGCAGCCGCCCCGGCACCGTCCCGGGCGCTGGCGACCGCATTCGAGGACCTCAAGACGGACGCGTTCTTCGCCGCCCCCACCCAGGAGTTCGCCGAAACCCTGCACGCACACGGCGCCCGCACCTGGCTCTACCGCTTCGACTGGCAGCTCCCCGGCCGCCACCGGGTACTGCGGGCCTGCCACTGCCTGGACATCCCGTTCCTGCTGGGCCGCGAAGAGGCCCGCCGCGCCCCGGTCTTCGACGGCGCCGACCAGGACGGGATGACCCGCCTGCGGCGGCAGGTGCGGGCCCTGTGGGGCGCCTTCGTCCGCACCGGCGCCCCGGCCCCCGAGTCGGCCTGGCCCGCCCACCGCCCCGCCCGCCCCGCGGTCCGCACCCTCGGCGGCGAGCCGTCCGACACCGTCCACGACACCCTGCTGGAGCCGGGACGCGAGGAACTGTGGCGGGCGCGGACACGCGGGTGAGGACGCCCTCCTGACGCGACCGGGCCCCGGCCGGCAGCTGCCGTCCGGGGCCCGGTCCGTGCGTGCGGCTCACGCGGCCAGAAGCTGGGTGTCCAGGTCGCTCTGGGCGTTGAAGATGGTGCGCTCGGTGTCGACGATCGGGCGACGGCCGTGCATGACACGGGTGTTGTCGATCAGGGCGACGTCGCCGTCGGCCCAGTCAAGCTCCTCGGTCTGCTCCTCGGTGACCTTCGCCAGTTCCGTCAGGACGGCCTCCGGGAGGTCGGTCCCGTCGGGGAAGGTGATGCGGGGCTTCTCGTAGTGGTTGGAGGGGCCCAGGATGCTGTTGGCGAAGGCGGGACGGGGCCCGAAGAGCGTGGCGTGGACGGCGGGTATGCGGTAGGCGTAGCGGATGGCGCCGTCGTCGAGGGGATCGATGACGGTCTCGCCGTCACCCTGCGCCAGCTCGCGCAGTTGCTCGACGGTGACCGAGGCGGCGTCATCGGTGCCCAGGTGGAAGGCGGCGAACCCCTTCCACTTGGCCTCCTCCACCCGCCGGGTGTACACGATGTCCCGGGCGTCGAAGAGGGCGCGGGTCCGCGGGCTCAGTGCGTCCCAGACCCGGTAGCCGTCGCACACCGTGGTCTGTGAGCCGGCCGAAGCGGCCTTCTGGCAGTAGAACCAGGTGATGGTCGGCGCGAACGGGCTGTTGCCGTTCTCCAGGTGCAGGCCCACCGCGTCGTATCCGGCGTCCACCTTCTGGGCGGTGGTGCCACCGTGGAAGGAGCGGGCCGGGTCGAGGGTGACGCGTTCGGAGTGCGCCTCGACGAAGGCGGAGAACGCCTCCAGGCCCGCGTCGTAGCCCCGGAACAGCAGGAACCCGGCCCGGCCCAGGGCGCGTACGACCTCAGCGGGCGGCAGCGCGGACAGGTCCGTGCGGCCGTCGCGGGGCTGCACCAGCAGCCCGGTGCCGGAGCCGTACGGGGTGACGACGGCGTTCTCGATCGTCGGGGTGTGCTCGGTCATGGCTGATCTCTCCTCCTACACATGGGGATCGTCAGGTGAGGCGTCAGGCGAGGCGGCCCGTCGTCACCGCTTGCTGGATCACGGCGCGGCGCGGCCGGCCGGTCACCGTGAAGTACTCGGCGTGCAGGGCCTCGTCGGCCGGCAGCAGATGCGCCACCTCGACCCGCTCGACCTGCGACAGGCGGGCACGGGCGACGCTGTCGAGCCGGTCCCGTACGGCATCGGCGTCGGCCGCCGGGTCGAGCAGGAACAGACCGTGCAGCGCGGGCAGGCCGTCACCCACCACGGCCACCGCCCGGATACCGGGCACCGTGCGGTACTGGGCCTCGACCCACTCCGGCGCCACGTTGCGGCCGGCCGCGGTGATGATGACGCTCTTCTTGCGGCCCTTGATACGCAGGTAGCCGTCCTCGATCTCGGCGAGGTCTCCGGTGTGCAGCCAGCCGTCCGCGTCCACCTCGCAGCCGGAGGGGTCACCACCCTTGTAACCGGCGAACAACGAGCTGCTGCGGACGAGCAGTTCACCGTCAGGGGCGGTGGTGACACGGACGTGGGCGAGCGGCCGGCCGACGGTGCCGATCCGCCGGGCGGCCGGGGTGTTCCAGCTCACCACGGAGCTGTTCTCGCTCAGCCCGTACCCCTCGTACACGGCGATGCCGTAGCCGTCCAGCTTCTCCAGGGTGCGCGGATCGACCGGCGCGCCGCCACAGCACACCAGGGGCGCTTCGGGGGAGCCGAACAGCTCATCGGAGGGGGAGCGGCCGGCTGCCTCGGCGGCAGCGGCGCGGGCCGCCAGGGACTCCGCCAGTGCGGGGGTGGCCACCAGGGCCGTCGGCCGGGCCGCCGCCAGATACGGCAGAACGGCCTCGGGGGCGAACGAAGAGGTGCCGACGAGCGGAACGTCGGGCGGCAGCAGGACGACCGTGCCGCCGTCGCACACCACCAGGTAGATCCCGGTGACCTGCTCGATGAGCAGGCTGAACGGCACCAGCGAGAGATAGCGGCGGTAGGCGTACGCGGGCATGGCGTCGCGCAGCGAGGTCAGCAGCGCGTCCAGGCCGGCCGCGCGGATGCAGACGCCCTTGGGCCGCGAGGTGGTGCCCGAGGTGTGGATGACCTTGCAGATACGGTCCGGCTCCGGCGGCCTGCCACCGGGCAGCGGCCCGGCGGCGGTGAGCCGGCCGATGTCCACCACCTCCAGCGCGGCGGCCGGCGGCAGCACCTGCTCACGGCCCCAGGCCGCCAACTGCTCCCGGCCTTCCGCGTCGACCAGGCAGATGTCCACCTCCGCCAGCATCGAGGCGGCCTGTTCGGCGGTGAAGGCCAGCGGCACCGGCACCTGAGCGGCGCCAGCGGCCAGCACGGCGAGGTCGGCGACCACGAACTCGGGGCTGTTGCCCATGACGACGCCGACGTGCAGCTGGCCGGGGTCGGTGGGGTCGCCGTCCGGCCGGGGCCCGCGCCCTGCCACCGGGCGGGCGCGCAGCTCGGCGGCGAGCGCCGATGCCGCCGCGACGCCGTCGCGGTAGGAGAGCGCGTGGGCCACCGACCCGTCGGCCGCCAGTACCTCGACCAGGGGCCGCGGGTCGTCGGCGAGTGCGGTCAGTGCCTGCTCAAGCGTGCGCACCGGACACCGCCTCGGTCAGCGGGACGGGGGTGCGGACGACGAGGTCCGAGAAGCTGTACCGGCCGGTGGAACTGTTGATCAGCTGGCCGATGTTGTCGAGCGGCACCGCGCCGGTCGTCGGGGTGTGGTCGTAATAGGTGCCCCAGGTGCGGCGTTCACCGGTGTCCATCCAGGACGGGTCGGCCGGGGCGAGCGGCACGAACGGGACGTGCAGCCGGGACATCAGGTCCCGCACCCGGTCGGTGACGGTCGCCAGAATGAAGCGCTTCCCCTGACACCAGGCGATGATCGGCAGCAGCCGGATCAGTTCCTGCCCGGCGCCGCCCGCACCGGCCAGCGGGCCGACCTCCACGACCTCACCGCGCCGTACCGGGTCGGGTGAGACGGCGGCCAGGGCGTCCTCGATCCGAGCCTTGAGATAGTGCTCCGAGAAGAACGTGCCCTGCTCGGCGTTGCTCAGCCCGGCGCACGCGATGACGGGGCCGTCGGCTCTCTCCCGTACGGTGACGAATATGTCGGGTTCCGGCGCGGTCAGCGCCCCGTACATGGCCCGGTAGCTCTCCCGGGCGAAGTCCCGCGCCTCGTGCCACTGGGGCGAGCGGGCGGCGGTGATGGCGATCTCCATGTCTCCCCCTACGGATTACCAGTTCACCTTGAGATTCGAGTGCATGAGCTTGAGGACGAGCGCAGGCGGCAGCCGGTACTGGCGGCGCAGCAGCCAGGTGATCCGCTCCATGAGCCAGGCCGGCCGCCGGTCGAGCCACGCAAGGGACTCGTCGAGCGCCGTCAGGACCCGCTGGATGTCGGCAGGTTCCACCGTCAGCGGCGGGTAGAACCGCAGCACCGGCTGATCCATCTGCTCGTTCAGGGAGTGCCCGAGGTGGATGCCGCGCGCGGCCATCTGCATCGAGATGAGGTTCTCCACCGACGGGTTGCGGGTCCGCAGCCCGGTCATCAGGCCGATGCCGGGAGCGTCGACGAGGTGCCGCGGGTGCCGGCGCACCGCCTCCCGCAGCCCCTCCCGCAGCGCCTTGCCGACCTGCTCGGCCCGCGCGGGAAGGTCGCGCCTGCGGACCTCGCGGACGGTGGCCGCCGCCGCTGCCATGGCCGCCCCGGACGGGGTGGTGCCCTCCAGCACGCCGGGGTGCCAGTCGGCCGAGCGGCGGGCCGCGTCGAGGACATCGCCGGTCATGGCGGCCACCGCGACCGGCAGGAAGCCCCCGGTGAGCGCCTTCGACAGCAGGATGATGTCGGGCACCACGCCGGAGTGCTCGATGGCGAACAGCCTGCCGGTGCGCCCGAAGCCGGTCTGGATCTCGTCCGCCACGAGCAGCGTCCCGCTCTCCCGGCAGGCGCGGGCGACGTCCGGCAGGAAGTCGGCCGGCGGGACGCGCAGGTACGCGCCGCCCAGTACGGGTTCGACGAAGACGGCGGCGACGTCCCTGGCGGCCAGCGCGCGGCGCACCGCGTCCGCGTCACCTGGCGGGACGACGACCAGATTCGGGTCGCGGGGCAGAAAGTCGCGGCGGTGCTCCTCCTGGCCGAGCACGGTCAGCGCGCCCAGCGTCTTGCCGTGGTAGCCGCCGTCGACGATGACCACCTTGCGGCGGTCGGGCCGGGCCAGGAACACGGCGCGCAGCGCGGCCTCGGAGACCTCGGCGCCGGAGCAGCCGAGGGTGAACCGGTCGAGCTCCTCCGGGAGCACCTCGGCGAGCTGCGCGAACAGATCCGCGGTCGCCGGGTGCACGGCGCCAGGCGGGACGGCAGGCGCCTGCTCCAGCGCCTCCAGGACGGCGGTGCGCACAGCGTCGTTCTGGTGGCCGACGAGGAAGACGCCGTAACTTCCGGCGAAGTCCAGGTAGGCGGAGCCGTCCTCGGCGAACACCTCGCTGCCGCGGGCGTGCGACTCGACCTGACGGGACGTCGCGGCCAGCATCAGTGCGGCGGTGGGGTTCCAGTGGCGGCCGAGCGCGGTGAGCACCCGCTGCCGGTCCCATGTCGCGGCGGTGGTGGCGGTCATGCGGTGGCCTCCTCGGGCCGGTGCGCGGCAACGTCCTTGAGTGCGTCGGCCAGGCGCGCCAGGATCTGGTCGGTGTCCGTCCGCTCCGCGGTGAGCGGCGGCAGCAGGGTGAGCAGGTCGCCGGACGGGGGCCTGGTGAGGACCTCGCGCCGGGCGAGCGCGCCGGCCAGGGCAGTGGCGGTCGCCGCGTCCCGGGCGCGCACCCACAGCAGCGAGCCGTCGGCGTGCAGTTCGCGCACGGTGTCCCCCAAATCCGCCAGACCGTCCCGCAGTCGGGCGGCCTCGACGGCGAACTCCCGCTGTCTGACAGCCAGTTGGTCGGAAGCGACGGCGCCGAGCACGGCCGATACGGCGGCGGCGGACAGCGGGTTCGCGCCGAACGTGGAGCCGTGCAGGCTGGGATTGCGCCCGCCGTAGACCCGCTGGTAGGCCGCGGCAGTCATGACGGCGGCGCCGACCGGCACCGCGTCCGCGCCGAGCGTCTCGCCCAACAGCAGCACGTCGGGGAAGATGCCGAGGGCGCCGGTGCCCAGGTCACTGCCCAGGCGGGCGGGACCGGTGAGCCGCTCGTCGAGTACCAGCAGCGCACCGGTGCGGTGGCAGCGCTCGCGCAGCTCCACCCACCAGGAGCGCGGCAGCCGCTCCAGCGGGCGGCCTGGTGCGGCGGGAGCGATGACCACGGCCGCCACCGAGGCGTCCACCCGCTCCAGCAGGCTCTCCGGCGCGTCGGCCGGGACGGTCTCGGGCCGCAGCGGCGCGCCGGGCAGGACGGGACGCCCCGACCGCAGGGACTGACCGTGGCTGAGCGTCCCGTAGGACTCGCCCCGGATACCGAGGACGGTGGGCCGGCCGGGATGGGTTCCCTTGGCCAGCTTCAGCGACGAGTCGAGCGCCTCGTTGCCGCTGTTGCACAGGTAACTGACGGCCAGCGGCCCCGGGCAGAAGGCGGCCAGGTCGGTGACCGCGCCGGCCAGCGGCCTGCTGATGAGAATGCGGCTGGACAGGGCGGTCCTGCGGGCCTGTTCGGCGAGCGCGGCCCGCACGGCGGGATGGCCGCTGCCGAACCCGCCGCCGGCGGCGTCGAGCCAGACCGTGCCGTCCCTGGCCTCGATCCGGGCGCCGTGCTGACGCTCGATGACCGGTACCGGGAGGCCGGTGGGCGGCTCCTGGATGAGATGGCGCCGCACCAGGGCGACGGGGTCGGCGACCGCCGTGGCGGGCGCGCTGCGACTGTGGGCTGGAGAGATATCGGCGGGGTTCGCCGTAGCGGATGGGGTCGCGTGATCTGCGGTGTCCGGGAAGGTCATCGTCTCTTTCCGTAGCTGCGGAGCGAACGGCGTCGGCCGGCACGGCGGGCCTGACTTGCTGCCCGGGTGCGTGCATGCAGGAGAGGGCGAAGCGCAGGTGAAGTGAGAGGGGGAGGGACGGCGAAGGCGCGGCGGGGACGCCACGCACACCGTGCGGTACCGATGCGGGACCGCACGGACGGCGCGGCGTGGAGGGCACAGCCGGTACGTGGCAGCGCGCGTGCTCCGCCACGGAGCCCCGGAGACGTGACGAGCGGCAGGTCCGCGCGTCAGCCGGTGCTCACCGGGACGACAACGGGGCTACTGTGTCCGCCCCTTGGCTACCGGGGCCCTGGCTCATGAAAAGCGGCAGTCACCATCGGCCGCAGGGCAGCCGACCGTGATGGCCGGGCCTTCGACAAGTAAATCGCACGTCGCTCACCGAGTTCCCCCTGACCTCGTTGACAGCCAGAGCCACGATGGTCACTGGCCGATCTGCAGTCACCGTAAGCGCAGCAGAACCCTCGACCATCACGTGAACACGTAGGTGACATCCGGCATCCCGCAAACACGGGGTACCTCCCGTCACACACACCACCGAAGGGGAATCCGCCCTGCTCGGAGCCGTGCGGCCGTGCCCCGTAACCACCGCCCGGCCCCCACTGACCGCGCGCCGGCGCCCCCGACCACCTCCCCGTCATGGCTGCCCGGCACATGCCCGCCGCTTGCCCACACCGGCACGTGAGCGCTTTTTGGCCCCGGCCGCGTCACCCGGCGCAGGCAACCCGGCCGCACATGACGCACCGGAAAGCGGCGGCCACGCACCGGCGGCCAACTCCCCCCACACACCGCCCCGGAGCGGACGTCTTACAACGAGCGCCCGAAGTCCGACAGCAGCCCCGGCACCCCTCCTGCGCGGAAGGCGGCGATCATGCGGTCGGCCGGCGTCTCGCGCCGTTCCAGCCGGGTGAAGAGGGGCGCCAGGAAAGCCTCCTCACCCCGTCCGCGTGCGCGCAGTCCGGATGCCGCGAGTTCGAGCACTCTGCGCATCACGGCGATGGACCGCTCGCCTTCGGCGCTCAGACCGTGGGTGCTGGCCCGTAGCCACCACCTGCGCCACTCCTGCCACGGCAACTCCTTCAACAGCGCCTCGGCGTCATCGAGCCGCTCCACGATGCCCAAGGTCAGTGCCGCGGCCACACCTTCTTCCCCCTGCGGAGCCACCCCGCACGTCCGGTTCTCCACATAGCAGTTGACGGCGTGTTCCTCGACGTAATCTCCGATCGTTCCTTGCGTGAGGGCGGCGCGCACCCCATCGAGATCGGTGCGGGAATCGAAGGCGTAGTGCAGCTTCGCGGCGGGCCACCCGTATTGATGGATGCGGTCGAGCATTTCCCGGTCGGGCGCGACCTGCACCAGGGTTCCGTCGATCTGCCGAGCCGGCACGGAATCACGGGAGAGAAGGAAATCCTTGAAGGACTTCCCGCCGAGGACTTCGCAGCCACCGCTCTTGCGGTTGGTCAAGAAGTAGATGCGCGAATCCCAGAAGTGCTCGATATAGGCACTCATATCGGAGAAGGGTTCCTCTGGAATTCCGTTCGACGTATACGCGGCTTCCGGCGCCGGCACCCTCATGGACCGCTCGTACCACACCCAGTTCCGCATTTCCTTCCACGGCTGAACGGCCCCACGGGCGATGGGCGAACAGGCTGTCAGCGCCGTGAAAACCCCCGCGAACCCACTCAGTACGTTGACGGCGCGGACCGCCTCGTCGGGCGTCACGTCAACCGCCGCCTGATGGGAGGCGATGGGGACGAACCAGTGGTGGAAATGCCACCGCCGGGTCAGGAGCAAGTACCAGTCCTTCCGGGTCTTGCGGGCAGGATCGACCCAGGTGCGGGGCTGCACCCCCGCGCACAGGATCGTGTACCCCATGACGTCCAGCAGACCTTGAAGCATCCGCAGGACATCGCCCGCGGCTTCGACCGCCTGACCCACCGTCTCCTGAGGAGCCAGCGAGATCTCGACCGTGCAGACCCCGGTGTCCGTGTTCAGAAGCTCATCGAAGCCCGCCGTCCGCCGGCGCACACCGGTGACACCCCCCACGACCGTCTCCTCGACCAGGGACCAGGACGTGTCGTGCGCGGCCAGCGAGCGCCACAGCCGCTGCGCCCCGCCCCGGTCAAGTCCCTTCTCGGTGGCGGTCTCGACCACCGGGAATTCGAGTTCGAGACCGACCCGGCGCGGAGACACGACCATGGAAACACCCTTCACTTCGCAGAAAACGGAGACGGCGCTGCGGCACACAATCCAAAGTACTTTTCCCTGCTCAAGGGAAGGTGGATACCACGGCGACTTCGGGCATTCCCGGATTCCCGGAACCGGCCGGCCCCTTTGCCGCCCCGGAGGCTCGCCTGCTTCGCCCTTCGCCCTCCGCCCTTCGCCATGCGCCAGAACATTCCAACTACCTGCCCGCAGCAAACGGCCTGGCCGGAACGGACTGCCGCCCGGACCGGCAGGGGAGGCCACCGCGCAAGCCTGGGCGCGGACGAACGGCACCGGTACATGTGGCTCGCGCGTCCTGCGGCACGACTGTGACGTTCCTCCGACATTTCCCCCAACGGGCAGGGGAAGGAGTGGTGTTGACCATGGCTCCGGCGGAGAACGGGAACATCCGGCAGGGCCATCGAGCAAGGCAAGGAGTGTGCAAGATGCGTACCAACCGGAAGATCGCCGTCGCCCTCGCCGCCACCGCGACGGTGGCCGCCGCGGGTGCGGGAGTCGCGCAGGCTTCGCCGGCGACGGCCGACAGCGACGCCCCCTCCGCATGCCGTCCGGCCAACCACACCGGGAAGATCACCGTGGCGCCCGACAGCGCGAAGCACCATCACTACCGCGTCACCCTGACCGCGCCGCGCGGGTACGAGTCGTGCACGCTGGCAGGTTCGCCCACCGACGTGCGCTTCTCGCACCAGGGCAAGGACAACGGCGTCACCGCCGGCCACTACGGCACCCAGCAGACCGCGGTCACCTTCGGCCCCGGCCACCCGGTGCACTTCGACATCCAGGTCCCCGCCGGCGCCCACGGCGGCACCGCCGCGGACGAGGTGTCCTTCACGCTCCAGGCTCCGGGCGGCGAGATCCCCGGCACGTCCGTCGCCGACGGCAAGCTGAAGGTGGCCACCGGCACCCTCATCGGCCCGGTGCAGCGCGGCGCCTGAGCCGCCTCCGCACCGCCGGGAGGGCGGCCCGCCTATTTTCCGCGGGCGGTTCCGGACGAAAGGAGCCCCGTGAGTACCTGCCGCAGCGCCCGTTCGAAGAGGGCTTGCGGGGCTTGTGCGGGGTCCGCTTCGGTCTGATCGGCCATGGCGGACGCGACGTACGGATGATCGCCTTGGGCGGCTGCTTCGCTCAGGTAGGCGGCCTGCGCCGCCTGGCGGCTCGCATGCCCGCGGTTTCCCTGGAGTTCGGTCCTGGCGAACTGGGCGACAAGGGCGCTCATCAGCGCGACGACTTCCAGCTTGGTCCGCCCTGCCAGCGGGGCGGGTGCCATCGCCCGCAGCGCGTACTCCAGGTAGTCCAGACCCTGGGGGCCGAGCCGCAGAGGTTCCGGCGGGACGTCGGACAGCCAGGGGTGCCGCAGATGGACCGTCTTGGCCCGGGTCGCGAGGGCGACCAGGTCCTCGACGGGATCACCGCGCAGGGGGACGTCAAGGCCGACCTCTCCCGTCGCCGCGTCCGTCATCAGGTCGAGCAGGTCATCGCGGCTGGAGAGGTAGCGGTAGAGCGACGCCTGGCCGGTGCCCAGCGCCTTGGCCACCTGGCGCATGGATACCGCCGACAGGCCGTCCCGGTCGGCCAGTTCGACGGCGACGGCGGTCAGCTCCGCGCGGCTGTGCACGGCCGTGGGGCCGCGGGTGCCGCGTCCGGGCCGCGCCCAGACGGACACAGGTTCCTGGGGCAAGTTTCCACCTTCCTCATCCGTTCCCGTGGTGCGTCTCTTATCCTAAACTGCGAACGATGATCGCAGTTTAGGGAGGTTCTTATGTCCTCGTCATCGGCATGCCTGTGGAGCCCGGTCCGCTGGGCCCGGAACGGCGCGGTCCGGCTCGCCTTCGACCTGCTGACCGAAGGGGCCGACGGTGAGCCGCTTCTGATGGCCATGGGGCTGGGCGCCAACCGCCTGTGGTTCCCTGACGGCCTGTGCCGGACGCTGGCCGCGCAGGGTTTCGCAGTCGCCCGCTACGACCAGCGCGATGGCGGGGAATCGACCCACCTGCCACCCACCGCCACCCGCAACCCCCTCTCCGCACTGTTCAAAAAGCGCGGAGAGGCGTACACGGCCGAGGACATGGCCGATGACGCCGTCGCCGTCATGGATGCTCTGGGGTGGCAGTCGGCGCATCTGCTGGGCGTCTCACTCGGTGGCGCCGTCGCCCAGCGCGTGACGCTACGGCACCCGGAACGCGTCCGGACGCTCACGTCCATGGCCGCCGTTCCCGGAGATGTCGCGGGCCTTCAGGCCATGCGGTACATACGGATGACAACCCTGGCGAAGTTCGCCCGCATGAAGTTCCCCGACACCCCCGATGGCGCCATCGCGGCCGGCGTCGCCGTCTCCCGTCTCCTCGCATCGCCGAACCGCCTCTTCGACGAGCGCGCGGCCCGGGAAGCCGCCGAACGCAACGTCGACAACGGCGTACGGGACCAGCAGGCGCAGGGCCGCCAGATCGGCGCGCAGTGGCACGGCCGGCCGATCAGCGCCATCACCCGGCCCACCCTGGTGCTCCACGGGGCGGACGACCCCCTCATCAAGCCCGCGGCGGCGAAGGCGATTGCCTCCCGGATCCCCGACGCGCGCCTGGTCCTCCTGCCCCGAGTCGGCCACGAGCTTCCCGAGCCCGCATGGGACGGCGTCGCCGCCGAACTCCGCGGGCTTGCCGACACCACACGCACCAGGAAGGACAAGAGCGCCACCGCGCCCCCGAAGGGCTGAACGGCTCGATGCTCAGGGCAGCAGAGCAGCGGCGAGCTCGCGGGGCCGGGCGGCGAACGGGGTGTGGCTGCCCGGGAGGGTACGCACGGTGAACGGGTTGCCCGGCACGGCCCGGTCGGCCTCCGCGATCATCAGATCCTGCACGGCCGGCGGCAGCGCCCGGTCGTCCGCGCAGCGCAGGAAAGTCCGAGGGATCCGTCCCCACCGCGCGGAGGTCACCGTGACCGGCGTGGTCGGGATCGCCAGCGGCAGATCGGTGCTCAGCGCCGAGCGCCAGCGGTCGAAGCGGTCCGGTGGGGTGTCGTGGTAGTGGGTCTGCCGCAGATCCTCGACGTAGGCGGGATCCCGTGAGAGCGGGTTGATCCGTATGGCGCCAAGCTCCTCGGGGTCGCCGAGGTGGAGACGCTGTCCCCGTGCCGTGGCGTTCTCGGGCGAGCTGATGTAGTCGGAGAACCGCGGCCGTCCGGCGGGGACGAAAGCCGACAGGTAGACGAGGGCGTCGACGAGTTCGGGCGCCCGCTCGGCGGCCAGCGACGCGGGGCCGCCGCCCGCGCTGTGCGCGACGAGCACGACACGGCGGTGAGGGCGGACCTGTCGGAGTGTGTCCAGCACGCTCTCGGCGCAGTCGTCCATCGTCACGGTGGCGAGCGGGGACTTCTCGGTCAGCAGGCCCGGCTGTCCTGGCAGGAGGTATCCGCTGGGCAGCAGTGCGTCGAAGCCGTGCCCGGGGAGGTCGACGGCCACGCCGGCGGCACCGAGTCCGGCGAGCGCGCGCTGCGTCGCCGCCCACTGTCCGGAGCTGTGCCAGGCACCGTGCACGAAGACGAAGACGGTGTGGCTGGGGGAGAGGTCTGTCATGACGGCATTCCACGCGACCCGGCCCCGGCCATCCAGTAAAAGATCTGGCAAGCTGCCCCATGATACCCAGGAGATATTGCCGGGAGGCTGACATGGAGGCGCGGCACCTGCGGTACGCCCTGGCCCTCGCCGAGCACGCACACTTCGGCCGGGCGGCCGGCGCTCTGGGCATCGCACAGCCTCCGCTGTCCAAACAGATCGCCGACCTCGAACGCGAGGTGGGCGCCAGGCTGTTCAGCCGCACCCGCCAGGGGGTGTTCCCGACGGCGGCGGGTGCGGCCTTCCTCTCCCGGGCACGCAGAGCGCTCGACGAGATCACGGCGGCCTCGGTCGACGCGGCCAGGGCCGCACGCGGCGAAACCGGCCGACTGCGCCTGGGGTTCATCGCATCGGCGCTGCTCGAACCCCTGCCGGACGTCCTCGGCCGGTTCGGACGCGAACGGCCCGACGTACGGCTGGAATTGCACGAGATGGCGACCAGCCGCAGCACAGCCGCCCTGGTCGCCGGCGAACTGGACGTGGCGATCACCCTCGGCCGGCCACGGGGCGCCGGCGCCGAGCGACTGGTGTCCGTCCCGATCGGACACGACCACCTGGTCGCCGTCGTGAACAGCACGCACCCCTACGCGGGCCAACCGACGGTGAGCGCGGACCAGTTGCGGCACCAGCCACTGATCGTGGCGCCAGGCGAGGACGAGCCCACCGTCATCACCGGCCTGCACACCCTGCTGGGCAAGGATTCGCCGGCCCTCTCCGGAGCGACCGTCGCGAGGGACATCCACACGATCATCGGCCTCGCCGCCTGCGGTGTGGGCGTGGGACTGGGGCCCTCCCGCATGCTGTCGGCCCCACGACGGGGCACCTGGTTCTGCGAGGTGACCCCGCGCACGCCCCTGCCCGACCTGGTCCTGTCCTTCGCTGCCCGGGACCGTTCCCCGGTGCTGAACGCCTTCCTCGACACCATCCGCAACAACTGCCCCGACGTCGGCGCCGCACTCGACCACTGGCTCGGCCCACCCTCGCCCCAACGCCTGACATGACCAGGTGACAAGCCCGTCGAGCGAAGCAGCCGTCGAGCGATCGGCATTGCTGCCGGCGGCGCTGCGCGCGGGATGCGGCCGGGCATCGGTACGGGACCGCAGCGTGGATCTCGGCCTCGTACTGGTCTCCTCGGGGCCGGCCGCCGGGACGCTGGCCGGGGAGTACTTCTCGTCCGCCCGTCCGCCCGTCCGCCCGTCCGGAGGGTGGCTGCTGATCGACGCCGCCGGCCGGTTCCGGTGGCGGTGGGCCTGGCGTTGGCCTCGGCGCTGGCGCGGACGGCGGGATTTCCGGCCGGGGCGGCGGCCTTCGGGGTGGCACAGCGTTGCCGTACGGGGCCGGCGGTGGCCGTGGCGGTGCTCCTGGCGGCTGTGACGGTGTGCGACCTCGCGGTCCGTCAGCACGGTCAGGGCGGCCTGCTGGCATATGGGTCCGTGGTACTGCTGAGCGGCGTGGGGCTGCTGGTAGGTCTGTTCGCGCGTGCCCGGCGGGAGTTGGTGGCCGTGTTGCGGGAGCGGGCCCTGCGCGCGGAGGCCGAACAGCGTCACCGGGCCGAGGAAGCCCGCCGCGCGGAACGCCTGCGCATCGCGCGGGAGATGCACGACGCACTGGCGCACCGCCTGTCGGTGCTGAGCCTGCACGCCGGAGCGCTGGCGTCCCGGCCGGACGCACCGGCCGCGCAGATCGCCCGCTCCGCCGAGATCGTGCGAGCGGGCGCGCACGACGCGCTGCTGGACCTCAAGGACGTGGTCGGCGTCCTCCGTGGCGCACAGCCTCCTGCCGACCCTCCGTCAACTCCCCGGAATTTCCTGGAACTTGCCGACGAAGCCCGCCGGGCCGGCAGTCCGGTGGCACTCGACGCGTTCCCCGCCTCCTGGGACGGCGTCCCCGACTCCGTGCGGCGCGACGTGTACTGCGTGCTCCAGGAAGCACTGACCAACGCACGCGAGCACGCCCCCGGGCACCTCGTCACCGTTCGGATCGACCGCACCGCACACGGCATCCGGATCGGTGTGCACAACCGACTTACCGCTGCCGCACACCGGCCGCACACGATCCCAGGCGACGGCTTCGGACCGGCCGGGCTGCGCGAGAGAGCGGCGCTGGCGGGCGGCAGCCTGGAGCACGGCCGGCACCCCGACGGCACCTTCCGCCTGTCGGCCTGGCTGCCCTGGCAGCCGTGACCGCACGCATCGGCGTGGCCGTCGTCGACGACGACGCCCTCGTACGCCTGGCCCTGACGACCATGCTTGGCGGCCTGCCGGACATCGAGATCGTCGGCGAGGCCACGGACGGCGCCGAGGCGAAGGCGCTGGCTGCCGAATACGCCCCGGACGTCGTCCTGTTGGACCTCAACATGCCGGGCACGGACGGGCTGCGCGCCGCCGCGACGCTCGCCGCCGGGCCCGCCGCGCCGGCGGTTCCCGTCCTGACCGCGTTCGACACGGACGAGAACGTCCTGGCGGCGCTGCGCGCGGGAGCCTGCGGATTCATCGCCAAGCACACACCGCCGCCGGACATCGTCACGGCGATCCGCCAGGCCGCCGCGGGCGATCCCGTCCTGTCCCCGAACGCACTGCGCGGGCTCATCCGGCAGGTCACCACCCCTGAAGGGCACGACGCACGCCGGCGCGCGCGGGCCCTGCTCGACCGGCTCACCGAGCGGGAACGCGCCGTCGCCGGATGCGTGGCACAGGGCAGCACCAACGCCCAGATCGCCGCCGAACTGCACCTGAGCACCGCAGGCGTCAAACTCCACCTCTCCCGCACACTGGCCAAACTCGGCGTCGGCAACCGGACGCAACTGGCCCTGCTCGTCCACGACGCACGCTGACCCCCACCCCCAGGGCGCGCAACGGCCAACAAGCCAGGCCGACAACCGAGCACCGACCCCCCAACTACCCTCCACCACCGGGCAGTTCACGCATCCTTCACGGTCCGCCAGAAGGCGCAGTGATGTTCCCGCGCACCGTCGACCGGCCTGATTCCACCCGCGCCCGGTGCGAACGCCAGCTGAGGGGAGCCGGCCCGCCCCGGCACAGCGCGGGGCCAATAGCGAACGCCGGCCGAACCGGGACGCCCGGTCCAGGCGAAGTGCGTCCAGTAGTCGATCATTCGGGCGCCCAGCCGACGCTGCCCACGGGTGTAGGACAACGCATGCCCCTCAAGATCGACCGGCTTGCCCTTGATGTCGAACAGGTAGAGCAGCTCCGCCGCGTGCGACGCCCCGACACGGGAGCCGGCGGGCACCGGCGCATACGGAGGGGCCTCCGCGTCGGCGAACTCGTAACCGTAGACAGGCGACCGCCGGGAGAGCGCATCACCCACCGCCATACCCGGACACACGAACATCCGGTCGCTGTAGGCCGCATACAACTGCTCCCACGAATCCCCCTCAGCCGCCGGGGGATACAACGCCGCCACCCGCCGGGCCCCACGCACACCGAACCCCGACTCCAGCCGCCTGCGATACTGACTTGCCGTCAAATGCAGTCCCTGCACCCGCATCAGCGGCGCGAGGAAACGCAACTCGTCCCGCGTCTGCCCGACAACCACCGGAACGCGGTGGAACCGCCCCGCCCGCAGCGCAGCCGAGCGGACGGAAGTGCGAACCGGCCGCGCCACCCGGCTTCAACCCACCCCTGGGCCACGAAACGGCACACGACCCGCTCTGCAACACCACCTTGTCGAACAGCCCCGCCGACCCCGGCGACACCAGATGCGCACAGGCCCCCACCGCACCACCGGACTGCCCGAACAACGTCACGTTCCCGGCATCACCCCCGAACGCCCCGGCATTCTCACGCACCCACCGCAACGCCGCCTGCTGATCCTGCAACGTGAAAGTGCCCGACCCACGCATCCCCGGCACCCCGAACAAACCGAACACACCGAGCCGGAAGTCCACCGACACCACCACATCGCCCCGCAGCCGTGTTCACCACAACCCTGCCGGGGTCTGCTCGGCCGTGCGCAGGTAGGGCTCCAGCGCGAGGACGGCCAGGTCGGTGTCGCCCGCTGCCAGCGCGCCGAGGCCGATGCCGGCGTTGCCGCCGATCAGCTCGAACCAGTCGCCCCAGCGCGTCCCGTCGAAACGTGCGCGCACCAGATCCAGAGCCCGGTCCGCGGCGGCAGCGGCATCCGGGGCGCCGAGTTCATCGTGGACCGCCCTTAACGCGAGCGCCATGCCTGCCAGGCCGCAGTAGAGGGAGTTGTCCTCCCAGCCGTCGACGACGGCGGACAGGCTGCGGGCGGCGCGCAGGGCGGCGTCGCCGTACCGGTCGTCTCCGAAGTGCCGCCACGCTTCCAGCAGGACGGGGACGATACCGGCCGTGCCACTGTAGAGCGAGGGGTCGGGCTCGTCATCGGAAGGCATGGCGGCCCAGGCCAGGCCCTTGTCACCGACCTCCCGCGCGCTCCCGAGCAGCCAGCGCAAAGCATCGGCTGCCAACGCTTCGACCTTGTCCACCGCTACGTTCGTTGTCTCCGCTGCCGTCATAGCGCTCACCTTGGCACGTGACACCGAACGCGCCCAGACAGCCAGTGTTTTGACGTCGTGCGAGAAGCGAAGATCCAGACGGCAGAACCTGGCTCGTGACCGCAACGCTTGCCTCGTGAGCTGGGGCGTTGCCGCACCGCTGCCGAGCCGTCGGGCGTGGTCCAGGTTCCTCTCAAGCCGGGCAATCCGACGACTGAGAGGCGACTGGGAGACGTACAGCCGGCCAGCGGATTGCGGGTTGCACATCCACCCTGCGCTTCATCGAGGACAGCCTCAAGCGCCTCAAGACCGACCGCCTCGACATCGTGTGGGTGCACGACGTCGCGCAGGACTTCTACGGAGACGACTGGCTGGCCGCCGCCTACGAGACGGCCCGCACGGGCGCCTTTCCGTGTCCTGCAGGAGCTGCGCGAGGAGGGCGTCATCAAGGCCCGGTGCCTGGGAGCCAACCGCGTGGAGCCCCTGGAGCTCACCCTCGACCTGGACGAGCCGAAGCCCGACGCCTTCCTCCTCACCGGCCGCTACACGCTCCTCGACCACGACCGCGCCCTGCAGCGCCTGCTGCCGACCGCCTCCGCCCAGGACGTGGACATCGTGATCGGCGGCCCCTACAGCTCGGGAATCCCCGCCGGAGGAACACACTTCGAGTACCAGAAGGCGCCAGCGGCCGTCATCGACAAGGTGGAGCGGATCAAGGCGATCGCCGAGCGGCACGGGGTCGGCATCAAGGCCGCCGCCCTGCAGTTCTCCCTCGCCCATCCGGCCACGGTTGCCGCGATCCCCGGCGCCACGAAGCCCAGCCGCATCGCGGGAGACGCAGCCGCCCTCCGCGAGACCGTCCCAGCCGCGTTCTGGACGCGCTACGCGAGGAGAAGGTGATCGCCGACTCCGCGCCCGTACCGGCCGCCTGACCGCTCAACACTCGGATGCTGTCGACCTCTGAACGGCCAGCCCTCGCACCAAGGGCTACAAACCGAACGCTCCGAGGGCGGCCCCGTTACGGCGTTCACGTAGAACGCCAATGAGCGCGGGGAATCCCGGCGACCGCGCAGCACCCGCGGATCGCGGCTTTCGGTGCACGTCCGCAAGGGCGCTGATGGCGAGCCTGGCAGGATCTCTGCCCATGAGTTCCAGCCGATGGGGCACCCACGCAGTCGAGATGACCGCTGACCATGTGATCAAGAGGTTCCCGAGGAAGGACGGTGGTTGCGCCCAGCGCGAGTGGCGGGCTCTGACTTTGCTGGCCACGTACGCTCCGGGACTGGCCCCGGAGCCCCGGGCGGCCGACCTCGCAGCTCTTGAGCCGGTTGTGGTGATGTCTCGACTTGCCGGTACTCCCTTGCGTGGCACCGCTGTTGAGGGCAAGAAGATCGAAGCCTTGGCCAAGGCAGTGACCACTCTGCATGAGGCCGTGCCGGCCGACGTCGTCTGCCGGATCCCGCTCAGACCCGGGCACCAAGACGAACTCGTCAGCCACCTCGACGAGTGGGCCGTGACGATTCGCCCCCGAGCGGGCGGCCCGGTGAGGCAGGCCATGGACACCGGGTTGGACTGGCTGGCCCGGTCGGGGCTGGGCGCCGACACTCGGCGGGAGGTTCCGCCGGTCTTCGGCCCCGGTGACGGCAACCTCGCGAACTATCTATGGGACGGCTCCCGCATCCAGGTCGTCGACTTCGAGGACTCGGGCCGCAGCGACCGGGCATTCGAACTGGCGGAAATCACCGAGCACGTGGGCAGTTGGGTGGAGCATCCGCTGGACGTCTCAGCCTTCCTGGAGCAATTCGAGCTTTCCCCAGTGGAGACCGCACGTCTGCGGGAGAGTCGCCGACTGCTGGCCCTGGTCTGGCTGTTCCTGCTGGCAGGCGAGGCAACGGACCGTCCCCGAAACCCTCCCGGCACGGTGGAACGGCAAGCCGGCCGCGTGTTGGAGCTGTTGGCCCGATGATGACGTCCGCAGCAGTCCTGGACGCGTTCCACCTCGCAAGTCCTGGCCGAACTGGCCCCCCAGAGCCCCCCGATCCCGTCGGTGCCTGGTGAGGATGCGGCGTCTACTACCGTGCGGCGTGGGCCGTGACTGGCGCTGAGGTGGAGCACCACCGGGGAGCGGTCTGACGAGAAGTCGATGCCGTGCGCCTGGGCGAGTGGTCAGCAGCGCCTGGAGGCAGCGATGTTCCCGAATCGGACGGCCCAGCTCATGGACGGCGCCGGCCTCGCCAAACGCATCGTCGAAGAGGCCGCAGCCAAAGCGGCGGAGATCTCACGGCGCACGGGAACCAGTCCCTGTCTGGCAACGGTGCTGGTGGGAGAGGACCCCGCCTCGGCCACGTACGTCCGCATGAAACGGGCCCGCTGCACCAAGGCAGGCATCCAGTCCCGGCACATCGGCCTGCCGGCCACCACCACGACCGCCGAACTGATCGACACCCTCGCCGCCCTGTCCGACGATCCGGAAGTCCACGGCATCCTGCTCCAGCATCCTTGCGGCCCGCACATCGACGAGCGGGCGACGTTCGAGGCCATTGCCCCCGAGAAGGATGTCGACGGGGTCACGATGCATTCCTTCGCCGCGATGAGCTTCGCGCTGCCGGGCTTCGTGTCCTGCACTCCCGGCGGGCTCATGCGGCTGCTGGACGCGTACGACGTCGAACTCCCTGGCAAGCACGCCGTCGTGGTGGGACGCAGCGCGATTCTCGGCAAACCGATGGGGATGCTCCTGCTCGCGAAGGACGCAACGGTGACGTACTGCCACTCGCGCACGGCGGACCTGTCAGCGATCGTCCGGGAAGCGGACGTCGTGGTAGCGGCCGTGGGACGGCCCCGGCTGATCCGGGGCGAAGACATCAAGCCCGGCGCGGTGGTGATCGACGCCGGATACAACCCGGGCAACGTCGGCGACGTGGACTTCGACACCGCCCTCACCCGCGCCCGTCTGATCACGCCGGTGCCCGGCGGCGTCGGACCGATGACCATCGCCGTCCTGCTCGCCCAGACCGTTGCTGCTGCCGCGAACCAACTCGGAATCCAGGAGCACTGAAGGTTTCCCCGCAGAACGGAGAAGCGCAGGTCTGCGGGCCTGGTCAGGTGACGCCGTCGGTGGACGGCTCAGCCCTTCAAGGGCACCGTCCGCTGCGTGCTCAACCCCTGCTTCCCGGCTGGGATTCGTCGCCGCCGGTGCCCGAGATGCGCTGCTCAAGGAGAGCGATTTTGTTGTTGAGCGGGTCGGGCATATTCGGCCACACGTCGACCTTGATGCTCACCTGGACGCGGGGTGCTTTGAGCGCGACCGCTTCCGTGGCGCGTTTGATGACGCTCATGACCTCGTCCCACTCACCTTCGATCATGGTGTACATGGAATCCGAACGGTTGGG